>CAZIDM010000003.1:0-168017 GCA_964537915.1 uncultured Dehalococcoidia bacterium | reverse complement strand
GAACTAGCATGGGCGTCTAAGTCAGTAGATCGTTCGTCCTGAGCTTGTCGAAGGACACTCCACTCCTGGATTCCCGCTTTCGCGGGAATGACGGTATGCAAGTACATACCTCTGTCAGCCCGTCAAGGGAGTGAATGTATCCGGGACCATTAAGAAGGGGTTACGAAGGTCAGGACTCGGCTGGGGTTTTGGACCATGATCTGGTGCTGGTCCTGGTCGCTGACGCCGAGGGAGGCGAGGTAGGGCAGGAAGGTCTCCTGGATGTAGGTGTAGCCTGAGCCGCCGTACTTCCTGAGGTGGGACTTCCAGCAGACGTCCTGGGATAGGAGGATGCGGTCGCCGTATCCGGCGTCGATCATCTGCGGGATGGCGAGTGCTACGTTGTGGTCGCGCGCTGGTTCCTCGGAGGTGCGCACGACGCCTAGCGTGTCGAACTGGATGTAGACGCCCCTCGCGAGCAGTTCCAGCATGAAGGGCAGGTCGTCAGCCATCGAGCAGGAGTGCCCCAGGATGGTCCGGCTGAGATCGGCGCCCTCTGCCTCGACGATGTCGAGAACGTCCTGCTTCTCGGACTTGATGGGCGGAGAGTGAAACGAGATGGCAGCGCCGGTAATCTGGCTTGCTCTTGCGGCGGCGCGGATGCTGCGGACCTCGTTGTCGGTGATCGGGTCGCCGTTGACTCCGATCTCTCCGATGATGCCCGAGCGGATGTTATCTGCAGAGTCCCCGACGCCGACGGTCACGTCGCGGACGATCTCGTCCGTGAGGGTCTCGACACTGCGGGAGTCCATATCGTCCGGGTGGAAGACCTTCTGGTACCAGCCGGAGCCCATGACTATGTTGAGTCCGGTGGCGGTGGATGCTCGCCTGAGTGCCTCGGGGTCTCTGCCAAGTCCCCTGCTGGTGACGTCGACTATAGTCTGGCCTCCCAGAGCGCGGTAGAGGGACACCTCGGCTATGGCACTGTCCTCGCTGTCGAGAACGTAGTTGTCCTGGAGGGGCAGGATGCGGCGCGCGAGGTGGAGGTTGGACAGGTCGAGGTCGGCCTCCCAGACGGCGCGTTCGTCGGGCGTCAGGCCTGGGTCGGCCGGGTGGTTCCTGCGCAGGTCGAGGTAGAGATGCTCGTGCATCAGGGTGAAGCCGAGGCGGTCGGGTTCGACCGCCCCGAGTACTGTCATTGCCTTGCCGACGTGGTCTGTCACAGGATTTCCTAGCCCTGGACGCCTCCGTAGTGGAGGGCCTGGCCGACTATGTCCACGTCTACCATCTCGCTGTGGGCGGCGAGAAGCTGCTGGGTTATCGGGCCGGGGACCTGGTCGCCAACGGGTCGGAGGTCGACCATGCTCACGGGGACGATCCTCGGGCTGGTCCTCGAGAAGAAGACCTCGTCGGCGGTGTACAGGTCGTATGGCTGAAGGTCTTCCTCAACTACGTCTAGGCCAAGCTGGCCGGCGACGTCGAAGACCACGCTGCGGGAGATGCCCTGCAGGATGCTTCTGTCGGTTGGAGTCCTGAGCACGCCGTCCTTTACGAGGAAGAGGTTGTAGCCGATGCCCTCGGTGAGGTTGCCGTCCTGGTCCAGCAGGATCGGTGATGCGCCGGGGTCGACGTCGGAGGCCTCAAGCTCGGCGAGCACGAAATTGGCGCGGCTGTGGTGCTTGACCTTCGGGTCCATGGTGTCGCTGGAGTAGCTGCGTGTGCGGGCGATGACGCCGTGGGCGCCTTCGACGTACCAGCGCGCGAACGACTCGAACGCGACGGGCTTGATGGCCACGCACACGGTGGGAGAGGCGGGGTCGGCCACGCCGTGACCCACTCCGCGGGTGATGAACGGGTGAATCTGGAAGTCGCCTGCCTCGTCGATGCGGTCGAGGTTGCGCTCGACAGCCTCTTCGCAGACGGCGGTCATCTCGTCGGGCGTCAGGCCCGAGTCGATGCGCATGTACTTCAGCGAGCGGTACAGCCGGTCGATGTGGCGGTCGAGAACGAAGGGCTTGCCGCCGAAGGTGCGGGCGATGTCGAAGACCACGTCGGCCACGACGAAGCCGCGGTCCTCGGGCGAAATCGTAACGTCGCCGTAACGTACCCACTCTCCGTTGAAGTAAGCGGTGAAGGTGCTGCTGTCAGCCATTGATTCCTCCCATAGGGGATATTTTGGCTGACAGTTTACATCTATCCCCAATAACCTGCACAGCCCGGAGTTGGACTGAAGTCGCTCCGGGCTGCTGGGAGAATTCGCTGTATCTGTCTGGCGGACTAGGTGCCTCTGAGTCTTGGGTCGAGCACGTCTCTGATGGCGTCTCCGAAGAGGTTGAAGCCGTAGACTGCCAGCGAGAGCGCGAGGCCGGGCCAGATCGCCAGGTATGGGTAGATCGGGAACCAGTCACGCACCGGGCCTGTCAGCATTCCGCCCCAGGACGGTTCGGGCTGCGGCACTCCCAGTCCGAGGAAGCTCAGGGATGCTTCGGTCAGGATCGCGATGCCGAGCGCGCCGGTGGCGATGATCAGCCACGGGGCGACGCACTGCGGGGTGATGTGTTGGGCCATTATGCGAACGTTGACCGCGCCTATCGCGCGTGCGGCGTCCACGTACTGTGACTCCTTGACCGCGAGCACCTGCGACCTAACTACGCGGTTGGCGCGCGGTATCTGGACGATTCCGATTGCCAGGATGATGTTCCAGAGGCTGGTGCCGAGCGCGGCAGTGACTGCCAGCGCAAGAATCAGCGTCGGTATGGACATGAGCGCGTCCATGATGCGCTGGATGCTGTTGTCGACCTTGCCGCCATACCATCCGCTTATGACGCCGATGACGCCACCCAGTCCTGAACCGAAGGCGACTGAAGCAAATCCGACGAGCAATGATACGCGGGCTCCGTCCATCATGCGGGCCCAAAGGTCCCGGCCCAGTTCGTCAGTGCCAAGCCAGTGGCGCGAGTTTGGGCCCTGGAGCTTGTCCGGCAGGTTATGGGCCAGCGGGTCCCACTCGGTCATCCACGGCCCAACGATCGCCATAAACACCATGACGACGATTATCATCGCGCCCGCCGCGCCCAGCGGCTTGCGCGTGATAAAGTCCACTAAGGGCTTAAGTGGATTCGTCCTGCGAGGCCGTCCCAGCGTTGGAATGTCGCTCTGTTGGATTGCCATTCGGTCCCTCTCTCCAGGGTTGCTGTCTTTCTAAAGTCGTAGGGCTGCCGCAGACTATCTTCTTACTGGTATCGTACCCGGGGGTCGAGCCATCCGTATGAGAGGTCTACAAGCAGATTGACCACGATCACCGCCGACGCGAACACCAGCACCATGGACTGCACCACGGGGTAGTCACGCTGGAGCATTCCGTCGACGATGTAGCTGCCGATTCCGGGCAGAACGAAGACGCGCTCCATGACGACCGAGCCACCGAGCGAGAGCGCGGTGGTGATGCCTACCACGGTTACCACGGGAATCATCGCGTTTTTGAGCGCGTGTCGTGCGGTGACGACGTACTGTCGCAGCCCCTTTGCGTGTGCCGTGCGAATGTAGTCCTGGCGCAGCACCTCGAGCATGGTCGATCGCATCATTCGCGCCTTGGTAGCGGCGCTGATGTATCCGAGCATCAGGGCGGGCCAGATGAACTGGCTCAGGTTGCCTACCGGGTCGTCCACGAACTCCATGTAGCCCAGGGGCGGGTTCCAGCGGAAGAAGTACGCTCCGGCCACCAGGAACAGGATCGCGCTCCAGAACGACGGGATCGACAGTCCGGCGAGCGATATGATCCTAACCGTGTAGTCGACTCTCGTATCCTGCTTCAGCGCCATAAGCACTCCCGCAGGAAGGCCCAGGGCAATTGCAATAATCTGCGAGATGATCACCAATTCGACGGTGACAACCACCTTCTTCTTGAATTCGGTGAACACCGGTCTCTTGGTGAACAGGGAGTTGCCCCAGTCGCCTATGACGAATCCACCGATCCAGTCAAAGTACTGGATGTGCAAAGGGCGGTTGAGTCCGAGCGCCTCTCGTATCTGCTCCAGCTGCTCTTCGCTGACGGTGCCTTCTTCACCTCCAGCCTGCTGGGCTGCGATGGACTGGGCCACATCTCCCGGCGCAATCCTCATCAGGGCGAAAACCAGGACCGAGACCAGGGCCGCAGTCAGCACTCCGAAGATGAGCCGTCGAGCCAGATATTGCTGCATTTTGGTTCACCCTCTAGTCAGTGAGTTCCAAGGACCTATTCCAAAGGTCAGAGCCTACTGCCGACAGTAATCCTGCGATGAGGGAGTTTACACCTGGCCCCTCACCTCAGTCCTCTCAACACAAGGGAGAGAAGATTAGTCTTAGGCCCTAATGGATAGATCCTGAATCGGGGTAGTCAAAGAGCGCGCCTGAATCGTTGAGGCGATCTCAGGCGCGCCCTTTTCGTCTGTTCAGATCAGGCGTTGTTCACGCTACCGAGCTAGCCAGGTGCGCTCCCATCCAGACCACTTGATCTGGGACGGGTGGTTGAACATGCGCCAGCCGCGAACGTCCTTATGCCATGCGGGCCAGATGATCGACCAGGGCATCGGAATCATGTAAGCGGCGTCAATCGAAATGCGCTCGATCTCATGGACGATCTCGCGACGCTTCGCCGGGTCCAGTTCCACCGCCTGCTGTATCGAGAGATCCAACAGCTGCTGCGCCCTTTCAGAGTCAGCTTGGAACCTGCCGGTGCCACGATGGTACCAGCTCTCCGTATCAGGTACGAAGTACAGGTTGTAGAAGTCGGACGGGTCCGCTACGTCAGTCCTGGCCTTGGAACCGTAGTGCGTGTCGTAGTCGGGTGCCTCGCCGTGCGAAGTCTGGCCACGCTGGCGCTCGACCGCAACTTCAACAACGTCCACATTAAGCTCAATGTCGAGGTGCTTCTTAAGCTGGTCCTGGAAGTAGAGGCAGCCGTCGATGTTGATCTGCGTGGCTGTGGCCATGCAGCCTGCGGTGAAGCGAGGGCTGCCGGTCAGACCGGCTTCGTCGAGGAGACGATTGGCCTCATCGATGTCGGCCTGCTTCTCACCCGGGCCGTTGCGGAATCCGGGCAGAGCCCAGAGCTCGTCATCGGGCAGCGCCCAGACGGTTCCGGGAGGCATCCAGTTTGTGGGCCGCAGTACGCCGACCACACTCTGACCGCCGCCCTCGATCCTGTTGATCTCCACCCAGTCGTCGCGGTCAATAGCGAGATGGATGGCGTACCTGACACGCTCGTCGTTGAACGGTTCACGATGCATGTTAATCTGAAGTCCCTTGCCCCACAGGTGCAGGACGGGCTCCAGGTGAATCTCATCAGCATAGCGCTCGAGGACCTGGCCGACCTGACCCGGCAGCAGGGACGCGCTGCCCTCTCCGTAGTAGTCGGTCTGGCCGGTGATCAGAGCGGTGAAGCGCGTCGTGGAGTCTTCGATCTCGATATGGTCGACGCCTTCGAGGAACGGAAGTCCCTCACGCCAGTAGTCGGGGTTGGCGCGGATCTTGGTGCCCACGTCCTGCACGCGGTCGACGGGCATGAACGCGCCGGTGCCGGTGCCGTAGAGGTAGGTCTCGTCGGTGGTCTGGTCCCAGCAGTCCGGGCACTCGGCAGTCCACCACGCGATGAGGTCTTTGTCCATGTTGTTGGGCATGCCGGTGACGCCGGCGAACTTGCCGATCGTGCCAGCGCGGGCCTCGGTGAACTCAGCCCTCAACGTATAGCCCATCGGACCATCCGGGCAGGTCGCTCCACCGTCTTCCTTGAGGTGCGACAGACCAAGTCGCGGTCCGGCGTGGGTCACGCCAACGTCCTTGAGCGACTGTGGCGGGTAGATGGCGAAGTGCAGGCTCGCGGCCGCATCTTCGCAGGTGAAGTCGTCACCAAAGACATCTGCCTTAACATGGTCCGGCAACGTGCTGTGCGGGTTGTCCTGGAACCTGATGCCCTCTCGCAGCTGGAACGTGACGACCGTACCATCGCCGGAGATGTCCCACGTGGTGGCGAGATCAGGCAGGATGGGGCCTGTGAGACCCTGCCACGGGTCGAACTTGATCAGCGAGTTGTACGTGGGCAGGAACTGCGGACCCTCGTAGGTGTGACCGTAGTTGGGGTCGTGCCCGTTCAGCTTGAGGTTCGCGCCGTAGCGGAGGATGCCGCCGTAGACGGGCTCGCCCCACTCGGGCTTGTAGCCCGCGCTGGAGATGTACTCAGCAACCCAGTCGCTGGTCTGCATCATAGTGGGCGTGGGCACCGGAGTTGGCGGCGCCAACTTCTGTACCTGAGGCGCGACCGGGACAGCCGTGATTGCAGGCGCGGACTGTGCAGCAGCCTGCGGCGCGGCAGGCGCCTGCGGAGCCGATGGAGCGGCCTGTGCAGCGGCCTGTGCCGGAGCTGCCGGAGCAGCGGCGGCCGGAGCCTGCGGGGCCGACGGGGCGCCTGGCTCGTCTGCCGCACATGCCATGGAAACGGCTGCGAGCAGGGCCAGTACCCAGACGACTCCAAGAAGTCTGACACTCTTCATACTATGTCCCCCTTTTTATTGGTCGGCCTAATGCTAGTTATTGCCCAAGTGGATGAACGTTGGGAATAAATACCACACGCTCGTACAAACGGTCAATAGGGAACGTTCATTCTGGAATCGCACAGGGTGGTGTTCCGCTACCAGTCAGTTACCCAGAGAAGCTCCAGTCCACCATCGCCGGGCAGGCCGGAACTGGTCGTGATGTCGAGAGATGAGGTCCTCATCCGCACGTACAGGCCGTAGTCCATGTAGAGCATGTGACGGGTTGTAAGGATGAAGGGTATGTGTCCCTCTTCGAGAAGACGCTTGAACTCAGTGTCTTCTATCAGCGCTTCCAGTTTGTACTCTGAATAGAGCGGAAGCACGGGCTCTCCGGTAATCAGAGCGACCATTGCACCGGTGTTGTAAGTGTCACTCGCGAGCAGGTATCGCGCCTCGCCCCGGCGGTCACGGACATACTCCAGGGCGGCCTCGAGCTGATCGAATTCAGTCCTGACTATCGCGGTTATCAGCGAGCCCTGTCTCTGCTTGCGCTGCTCGTCGAGCGTCGGCTCCGGGCCCCTGAAGCCGGGGATGTCGATCTGGTCGAAGCCGATTCTTCCGAGGGTGTCGTCGCGCGGGTCGGTGAGGTTGTGATAGGTCACCGTGGCTGTCAGGGCGATGGCTCCGGCACAGGCCAAGATCAGAGCCAGGGGCGCCAGTTCGGTGCCGCGGGGTCGCCACTGGAAGTACGTGAACACCGCAGCTATTACTACAAGTACAGAGAATATTAGCGCCAGGTTTGAGGCCGTCCTGAAGTAGGGGGCGACCTCGCGAACCTGTCCGTAGACGGACACGCAGTAGAACAGTCCTGCGAGGGCGCCGCCGAAGAGCAGCAACGCTCCGACTCCGTCCCTTCGCATCAGCACCGGAATGGACGCGACACCGATACCGGCGAGGGCTGCGATCGCAGGGGTCGTGACAGTCCAGTAGGTCGCAAGCCTGATCGACGCGCCTCCGAAGGCGATCACGCCGACGCCAAACCAGATGAGCCACAGGATTCCGAGTCCAAGTCCGGGGAGGGCGTCGATGGGCTCGGGCCTAGTCCGACGCGAGGATTGACCCCACACCAGCTCGACGAGTGAGCGGACACGGTCGGCAGACCCTGGGAAGCGTCCCTGAAGTGAAGTCCAGAGTCCCACTACGGCCTCGACCGCGCGGTCCCAGCCGGTGACCAGGACAGCGAGGACGCCGATCAGCGCTGCGGGAACGAGCGATGCGCCAAAGTACACGCTCATCGGGCCGGTGACGAACCAGAGGATGTCTCGCCTGTGTCGAGCGCCGTACTCGAGCTCGCCGTACCGCTCGAACAGGTTCCAGCCGAAGATCATGTGCCACACGCTGTCTGCGTGCATGACGGAGTCGTACGCGCCGGAGGTCAGCCAGACGATCACCGGCCACCAGAAGGCGGTGACCAGGAAGACCGCCGCGCACTTCAGGCCGACCTTCACCAGGTCCGGCCACGGCTGCCACCTGTATGCCAGCGCGAGCAGCACGAACGCGGGAGCGGGCATCAGTCCCTGCCACAGCTTCACCATGAAGGCGAGCCCCATGATGAACGCGCCGGCGTAGTAGAAGCCTTCGCGCCTCTCCTGCACCGCCCGGACGACGAAGTACGACGCGAGCAGCATCGTTGTAGCAATAACGGGCTCGATGAATGTCCCGCGGGAGTAGTTGACGTCTATCGGCATCACGGCGAGGGCGGCAGCCGCGACCAGCGCCGGTACCGTGCCGCTGCAGCGTCTGACTATCACGTACAGCAGCACGACGGAGCAGATGCCGGCGAGCACGACAGGCAGCCTGAACGAGACGTTCGAGGGTCCGAGCAGGGCGATGAACAGTCCCTGGTACCAGAAGAACAGCGGGGGTTTGTCTGCGAGGATCGAGCCGTCCGCGAACATGTTGGGGTAGAACCAGTTGTGGAACGACCTGTACGCGTTTGACGAGATCGACGTGTAGATGGCAAGTCCGGGGTGGCCGTGCCCGAGGTCGTAGAGCCGCACGAAGGCGGCGAGGGCCAGGATCGGGGCGAACGCGACGAGGTGGCGGTGGCGAAGGGCCAGCCGGCCTATGGTGCCTGATGTGGTGGACAGGGTGATTTCGTACCTGGAATGTGAGGGGTGACGGCAGTTTCCACGATGCTACAATTCAGGTGCCTGATGTGACTACTGGGCCGTGCGGGTGTCTCAAGTAGATGTCCTGGTAGCGTATGATGGACTAGTGGTCGACGGCTTGGAGGCCGCTGACTCTGTGGCGAACAACTACCGGAGAAGCGTGAGGCGAGGCCATGACAGACTGGAGCACCTGTCCAGAGGTAGAGAGTGTACCCGGAAGGGTCAGCGGTAACTGGGTCTTCACTGGTACCCGGTTGCCGGTTTACGCCCTCTTCGAGAACCTTGCCGCGGGCGCGACGATCAATGACTTCGTCGAGTGGTTCGACGCTGATGAAGAGCAAGTGAGAGCGGTGCTGGAGCACGCAGCTCAGGACCTCCGGGCCAAGGTCGCCCTTGCGCATCCTGTTCGATAACGGGACTCCCAGACCCTTACGCCGCCATCTAACCGGCCACGACGTTGGCACGGCCAGAGAGCATGGCTGGGACACCTTGACCAATGGGGACCTGCTAGATCAGGCTGAGGAATCTGGTTACGAGGTACTGATCACCACCGATCAAGGCATCCGATACCAACAGAACATGTCGCACAGGCGAGTGGCTGTGGTCGTCCTGATGAATACGGCGTGGGGGCGCATATCAACGCGAACAGATTCCATCCGCGCCGCCCTGGAGGAGGTCCAGCCAGGCGAGGTGCTAGAGGTCCCCATCTAGCGCCAGCGGTGCATTGGGGTTGGGTGTTCTTGTATCATCGTGTGTTATGGGAACTGTTGCCATCTGCCCTGCCTGCGGGCAATCGAACGAGACCGATTCTTCTTACTGCTCCCACTGCTGGGTGGGCCTGGCGCGCGCTGAGCACGTAAGCACGGAGGAGGCGGCTCGGCTCGAGCGGCAGAGGAAGCTGAGGCTGCTGCTCCGACGCGGGATCCGGTGGGGTCTGGTCGTCGCGGTCGCGCTGGCAATCGGGTTCTGGGTGTTCTGGAGCCTGGGGCCAAGTCGGAATCCGCCAGTGCCTAGCTCTGACCTCGAATCTGCTCCGATGAGCGAGGCCGACTGGCCGATGCTGGGGCGCGACCCGTCTCACACCGGTCTGAACTCGTGGCCGGGCGGCGTACCAGAGGGGCGCATCATCTGGCAGGTGGAGACCGACGCACCGTTCGAGTCGTCTCCGGCAGTCGTCGACGGAACAGTCTACGTGAGCACCGGCGACAAGCGCGTGATGGCGCTGAACGCCGAATCAGGCGACGTGGTCTGGGAGACCGACGTGGGCGGTCCCGTCGCATCATCGCCAGCCGTTGCAGGCGACCTGCTGTACATCGGACTCCGGGACAGCCGGGTGATCGCACTGTCGACAGCGAACGGGGAGCTGGTGTGGGAGCACCTGACGCGGGGCTACATCGTTGCGTCTCCAACCGTGAGAAACGGCATCGTCTACATGGGTTCGAGCGACGAGAGGCTGTACGCGCTCGACGCGCTGACAGGCGAGGAGTTCTGGAGCTTCAAGGCTGACGGCAGGCTGCATGCCAGCCCTGCGGTGTCAGACGAGGTCATCGGCATCGTCTCACAGGGACGCGCCGTCCAGATACTCGACGCCCTCACGGGACGGCTGCGACTCGACTTCAACATCGCGGGAGAGTCGATCTCGCCCCCCGTGCTCGACGACGATCTGCTCTACGCGGCAGACAGTCGCGGCGCGATCGTGGGCATCGACTGGCGGAAGGAGCAGCTTCCACTGGAGAAGTCGGCGCGATGGGGCCGAACCCAGCTCTACGTATGGCAGTTCGTGAGCACGTTACCACCACCGAAGGGGTTTGTGTGGAATTTCCGCGCGCGGCGCATGAGATTCCAGTCGGCGCCGGCGCTTGGTCATGGACACCTCTTTGCGGTAACGGACACGGGCGTTCTGTTCGCGCTCGACCGCACCGACGGCGCCGTTGCATGGAGATCGCAGTTGGACGAAGGGACAATCGGCAGTCCATCGGTCGCAGATGAGGTCGTCTACGTGGGCGACAAGGGTGGAGTCCTGTACGGTTTCGATGCGCTCACGGGCGAGGAGCGATGGCGGTTCACCGTTGCCGACCAGGATGAGATCGTGTCGACCCCGGTTATCGCCGGCGGCACGATGTTCGTGACCACCAAGAACGGCGTGCTGTACGCGATTCGATAGGGTCAGTCTCAGTCAGCCGTCCAGGTCGGGCGTGTCTCCGGTGATTCCCTGGGAGACCATTTCGTCGATACCCTCTACGGGTCTGCCGAGATAGTCGCGCAGCACCTCGACGCTGTGCTGACCAAGCTTCGGCGACGGCCCTCCCAGGTTGCCGGGGGTGCGTGACAGCTTCCAGGCGACGCCCGCGTACTTCTGTGTGCCGGTCTCGGGGTGGTCTACTGACTGAATGAAGCCGCGCTCGCGAAGCTGCGGGTTATCGGCCAGGTCCGTAGCCTTGAGGACAGGGGCGCTGGGAATACCCTCAGCCTGCAGGAGCCGCGTGACTTCGCACGCGTCCTGGTCGCGCGTCCAGCCTGAGACGATCGCATCGAGGTCGTCTGCGTGTTCGAGCCTTGCGCTGAGGTCTTCGAAGCGGGCATCGTGCGCGAGGTCGGGAATGTCCATTACTGTACACAGCCGCGTCCACTCTTCATCTGAGCGCACTGCGATGGCGACCCAGGAGTCGTCGCCCGCGCACCGGTAGTTGTCGTGGGGGGCCATGCGGTCGCTGCGGTTGCCGCGACGCTCCAGGCTTTCCGGGAGGCCGTTCATCGAGTACTCGATGACGCGGTCGGCTATCAGGCTGATGGACGTCTCCTGCTGGGAGAGGTCGATCTGCTGTCCCTGGCCGGTGCGGGCGCGGTGGTGGAGCGCGATCATGATCGCCGAGGTCGCCATCATGCCAGCGAAGGGGTCGGTGTGCATGACGCCGGAGTTCGTCGGACGACCTCCGGGGTATCCCAGAAGCGAGGTTATGCCCGACATCGGCTCGATCGAACCACCGTTGCCCATGTAGTTGGCGTACGGTCCCTCGCAGCCGTAGGCGGGCATTCGCAGAAGCACGATAGATGGGTTCACCTCCCGGAGGACCGGATACTCGAGGTCAAGATTGGGAAGGACTCTCGAGGAGAAGTTCTCTGCGAAGACGTCCGAGATGCTGACAAGCTCCAGGAGCGCATCCCTGGCCTCCGGGTAGTTGAGGTCGAGGGTGATGCCCTTCTTGCCGGTGTTGACAGAGTTGTAGGCGGCGTTGCGGTCGTAGGGCCGGTCTCCGGGGTCCCGGTCGGGGTACGTGCCGGACAGGCGGGGCGGGTATCCGCCGCGCCAGGGGTCGATCCTGTTCAGGGCCTCGATCTGGATGACCTCAGCGCCCATGTCGGCGAGCAGGCGCGTGGCGTAGGCGCCGGCCCACGCCTGGGTGAGCACTGTTGCGCGCAGGTGCGCAAGCGGGAGTCGGGGGGACAAGTCGTTCGGCCTCCGGTGGCAGGTAGGTTCAAGCTCGCGTGAGCGTTGCCATTCTGGAGCCGATTATACCCAAGTTGGCAGGGCAGTCTTCGATGCCACACCGCTAGAACCTGTAACGATTTTGCAGGCAGCTCGATGGTGGACCGCCCTTAGACAAGCTCCCACCACGGCGGACTTTCAACAGGACGAACGAATGTGGGCGAGACACCCGCGCTCCGGACTGTGGCGGAACAGTCCTACAGGGTCAGACCTCTACCTCGACGGTGATGACGTCGATATCGTGGAATTTCTGATGGCGGACTGACGAGGCGTAGTGACGCAGAAGCCTGAAGGAGACCTCGTGCTCGTCGAGAAGCTCGGGCTGCTCACTCAGGTAGACCATTCTGTCCTCGAGGTTCTCCACGTCGTAGGCGGCTGAGAGGAACTCCAGCTCAAGCATGGTGTCGTCGGCCTGGAGGTTGATCATCAGTCTCCGCTCCTTGCCCGACGGATCTTCGCTCTCGTACAGCGCCATGATCGCGAGGGTCTCCTCTCCCACGGCACGGACCCGGTTCGTCATCTCCTCGTCCCAGTCCCGGCTCTCCGCATAGCTCTGCATGAAGCGATCGACTTCCGGAATCGAGGCCATGTCCAGATCGACCTCAAGCCGGCGGCGGCGTGCTGAAGTCAGCTCCACAAAGCCGATCATGAGGGCGGCGGCCAGGCCGCCGGAGGTTACGCTGTTGCTGAGTATCGCCTCCCAGGTGCCGGACAGTAGCTCGGAGAAGATGGCCTGGTTCTGGAACCCCATTCCCACCCAGAAAGAGACGGCGACAACCACGGCCTTACGAGGGTTCATCCCGTCCTGAGAGACAGTCTGGACACCCTCGATGAACACGAGCCCCATGACAACCAGAATGTAGGCAGCGGCGACCGGCGCGGGAATGGCGAGCAGCATGGCGGTGAACTTCGGCATGAACGCCAGCAATACGAAGATGATCCCGGCACATACCCCTACACTTCGGGACGCGACTCCCGTGAGGCTGATTATCGCGACACTGGGCGAGGCAGTCATGGTGGGAATCGTTCCCGCGAGGCCGGATACCAGATTACTCAGGCCGTTGACGGTGAGTCCTCCCTGGACCAGCCTGAAGTCGCTTGCCAGGGGCTGGCGCCGGGAGACCCGCTGCACGGCTCCAATGTCCGCGACCGCCTTGAATGAAGTGATAATCGTGATGACTACGAATGCGGGGAGAAGCGCCCAGAACTTCAGGGTGGGGGTGAAGTCGAGACCCGGCCACGCATTCTGGGGCAACCCCAGCCAGGCCGACTCCTGCACAAGATCGAACTCGTACAGTCCGAACGGCACTCCCACGGCGCACCCGAACACGATTCCGATCATGGGAGCCCAGATCTGCAATGCCCTGCGCACCCTCAGCAGCATCAGCGCGACTACCGCCAGGGTTACGACAGCCGCCAGGGGCGCAGCGATGGTCGAAGAGTCGTCCGGGACGTCCGTCAGAGTCCTGAAGACGGCAAGAATCACGGTCGCCGCGATGAGCATGAGCACCGTGCCGGAAACTACGGGAGTGATAATTCGTCTCAGCAGTGAAAGCCGGAAAGCCACGACGAACTTCACAACCGATGAGAGGACTATCAGGCTCGACATCATCGCCGGTCCGCCCTCAATCAGGGCGGTGATGCAGATGGCGATGGCGGGTTCCGCCGTTCCGATGACGAGAATATGTCCGGCGCCCACCCGGCCCAATCGAAGTGACTGGAATATGGTGGCCGCCCCGCAGATCGCCAGAGACGCGAAGACCGTCCACGTAAGATAGCTCTCAGGCTGGTCGGCGCTGCGGACCACGATCACCACCGGCACAACGACCAGCGCGATCATAACGACGGCAAGCTGAAAACCGGTAACTGAGGCTGTCAGAAGTGGACAGGACTCTTCAGGTTCGAAGTTGATATTACTATTAGAGTTGCCGGATGCCACGTGATTTCCTGTAAGTAAAGCGCATGATACCAGATGATGGCACACTATATACCCTCTGGTGTGGCTGATCACAATTTTACACAGCGTGGGCAGTTCAGGGTCAACTGCCGCGGTCTACCGGGCCAATTTGTGCCAGGAAAACTATTCTCGTATGCTCACCGTATATTGAGGAGAGAAACAGCAGCCCACTAAGGTGCAAACACAATGACAAGAGCTTTAATTCTTCTGCTCACCCTTGGGGTGACGGCGGCATTTGTTATCGCCTGCGGATCGTCGACCACAGAACAGGACGTCGAAACCACGTCGGCAGCGAGCGCGCCACAGGCCGCGGCGGCCGTCGAGAGCCAGCCTGAAGCCGAGATGGTGGAAGTCGGCTACCAGGTAGGAATGCGCGCACCGGAGTTCGGCATGAGCCTGCTGGACGGCACCAAGGTCACGTCCTCGGCACTCGCAGAAGAGGGCACGCCGGTGTTCCTCTACTTCCACGCGACCTATTGACCGACCTGCCGCTCCGAGTTGCGGAGCCTCAACGACCAGGTCGGCACGGACTACAGTGACAAGGTCGCGTTCTACATCGTCGGTACAAGCCCCAACGAGAGCGTTGAAGAACTCGACGCAGACCGTCAGAAGAAGGGTCTCCCCTGGCCCGTGGCCTACGCGGACGAGGGTATGCTCTCCTCGCTGAAAATAGCCAGGCAGGCCTCGAAGATAGCGATCGGGAGCGACGGGACGATACTCCACCGCGCTGGCGCGGGTACAGCCGGCTTCGATAGCTGGACGTCGCTGTTCGACGACATCGCCGCGAACTAGCGGGCGTCCCATTCACGCTGTATCACCGGCCTCTCGCCTGAGAGGCCGAATCCCCTTCGGAGGTATTGGCCCCCGGTGCCTGTAGGCCGTTTCATTGCTATGGTGGGTTTTCTTGTGTGGCGTCGGAGCGACGGCAGGTACCTGCTGCTCAGGCGGTCTCCGGACAAGGACTTTGCGGCCGGGGAGTGGGAGACCGGCTCGGGCCGACTCGACCAGGGTGAGGGCTTTGCGGACGCGGTGTTCAGGGAGTCGATGGAGGAGCTGGGGACCCAGGTGCGCATCGAGTGCATCCTCGGGACCACTCACTTCTACCGGGGCGAGCCTACGCCGGACAACGACATGGTCGGTGTCAGCTTCGGGTGTTCCATCCAGGACGAATCAGGCCTGTCCCTCAGCGGAGAGCACTCTGAGCACAGGTGGATGACTGCTGAGGAGGCTGCGGAGTTTCTTCCCGATGGCCACTGGCTAGCCAGGCTGGTCCAGCGGGCGGACGTGTTCCGCGAACACATGCCGCGCGAGGTCCGGGAACTCCACTGGAGCGGTAACTTCGAGACGCAGTAGGTCTGGCGAGTCGCCACGTATCCAGGGGTGCAGCCGCTACGGCGGGCCTCTCAATAACTTCGTCGTTCCGGTGAAGGCCGGAACCCAGAGTGGGGTGGATGTCCTTCGACAAGCTCAGGGCGAACGAATTGTCAGTTTACCTACCCTTGTCAGTCCCCGGATCAGGTCCGGGGCAGGCTCTGAGGGCGAGGGGGTTATGGAAGGGTCGGAGTTACTCGTCGTCTACGCCTAGTACTCGGGCGGCGGTGCCTCCCATGATGAGGGCGAGGTCGGTGTCGCTCAGGCCGGTGGACTGTGCGAAGTGGCGTTCAAGCCAGCGCCGGGACTGCGGGTAGGTGCAGAAGCGGTTCTGGAAGGGCATGTCGGTGCCGTACATTAGCTGCCGGGGGCCGATGCGCTCGACCATCGCCTCCATCGTCGGCCACACCTCCCGGTAGGGGTAGTCGAATATGTCGCCGATGCGGACTGGGAAGCACACCTCGAAGCTCAGGTTGGGGTTCTCGAACGGCTTCCAGATCTCGTCGGGCACGGTGATTCGGTCGCCGTCCAGGTACACGCGCCAGGGGAAGCCGTGCGTAACGCTGAACAGCATATCCGGGTATCGCTCCATGAGGCGCATGAGGATGCGCTGCTCGCCCAGATAGCCCTGCTGTCCCTCGCGATCCGGGCCTGCCTCCCTCGCTCGTGACGGACCGGTGACCAGTGTGATGAAGACAGGTACGCCCAGCGTGGAAACGGCATCCCAGAACGGCGCGTAAGGTCCGCTGTCCCACGGCGCGTCGCTGACGATGTACCCGTTGGCGTTGAACTTGATCGCGTGCAGTCCGAGGTCGCGGATTGCCGTTGTGACGCTCTCGATCACCGAGTCGACGTCGGTGTGAATTAGCTTTTCGTCGACGGCGGCCATCGAAAGCAGCCGGTCGGGAAAGCGGCGCACGCACTCCGCCTGGTACTCGTTGCTCCGACCGAGCATGGCGTTGGTGTGCAGCAGCGTCCTGTGGATGCCGGCGTGGTCCATCTCGCCAATCAGGCTGTCGGGAGTGAACTCGAGATTGCGGAGGTTGGGTGGATAGTAGTGCTTGGTGTAGGTCTCGCCCTGGTAGTCCCAGAGCACGCGTCCGCCGGCGTGATCGACGCGGAAGTTGAGGTCCGGCAGGGCATCGAGGTCTCCGTCGGCCCTTGGGTCGAGGACGTCAGACGGGCCGGGAGCGAAGTCCCGGATGCTGAACGCAGGCTGATGGTGCCTGGCCTGCGACATCTGCACCTCGCGGAGGTGCGCCCGCGAGTCGGTGTAGCCGTGGGGGCTGTCGGCAGGCTCGAAGCAGTATGCGTGAGAGTCGATGATCATGGGTCGGGGGTCTCCTCCGGGTGACGCTAGAAGTCGGCGTCGTGCTGGCCCAGTTCTGGGGCTTCCGACCTCAGCGTCCAGGGGGTTGCGCTCATCTTGAATGGGGCTCCGGGCATCGCGCCGTGGGTGTCTGATCTGGTGAAGAAGTCGCGCTCTTCGAGGTGAGGGTCGATCAGCAGACGGTCGACGGTGAGGGTCATGCCAATCAGCAGCCTGAGAGGCGCCAGTCCGTGGAACAGATCCTCCATGGTGTGACGGGCGAGGTGCGGACGAAGCAACTCCTCGATCTCGGCGGCGTGCTCACGCCGGGCGGCTGTGGTGGCGTACTTCGGGTTGTAGGCTATGTCGGGATCGTCGAAGAAGAGCCACATGTACTCCCACGTGGCGTCGTGCCGGACGTTGAGGGACACGTAGCCGTCTTTGCACGGCAGCAGGGGTGTCGACCCCCGAGTCTCCGGGTCTCCTCGGTGCATCGCGCCGAGAAGCTGCGGACTGAAGGCTGAAACGCCCGCCTCCTGCATCGACACGTCGACGTGCTGTCCCTCGCCGGTCAGATCCCTGTGCGCGAGCGCGGTCATTGCGCCGACAAAGGCACACGCTCCGGCCTGGAAGCAGGACTCTTCTCCAGGCTCCTTCAGTGGCTCGCGGTCTGGGGAGCCGTTGACGTAGGACTGGCCGGATGCGGCGTAGGTCACGAGGTCGGTGGCCTGATAGTCGCGCCAAGGGCCGGTCTGTCCGAATGGTGTGACGGAGACGAGGATGATGCCGGGGTTGGTCTCGGCGAGGTCTTCGTAGGATAGGCTCAGCGACCTTACGTGGCTGGGAGGGAAGCTCTCAACCACGAGGTCGGCTGTTGAGGAGAGGTCGCGGAGGCTTGCCTGTCCTTGAGTGGACTCCAAATCGACGGTGATGCTGCGTTTGTTGGTGTTCAGGTATCTGAACATGCCGCCCGCCAGGGCGCGCCTGCGGCCAGTGCCAGAGTCTGGATAGTCGTGCGGGAAGGGGCCGAGATTGCGGGCGGGATCGCCGTTGGGGGGCTCGACCTTGATGACGTCGGCTCCGAAGTCGGCGAACATCTTGGCGCAGAACGCGCCCGCCAGTCCCTCGTAGTCACCGACGGACAGATCGACGACCCGAAGGTCGGAGAGCGCCGTCAACGCTGTTCCCCGAAGTCGCCGAACCTCTTGTCGCGCTCGCGGGCGCGCTGGATGCCCATGGCGCGCTCCTCGCCGAGGGCGTCGTCGCGCTCGCGTCGGTAGGCGACCGACAGCGCGTGGGTCTGGAAGGCGCTCTTGACGCCGGACCTGAAGCCCATCTCGTCCTGCATCTGGTTGACCGAGTACTTGGATATGCGCACCGCGAACGGGTCCTGGAGCGCGATACGCTGCGCGAGCGCCATCGTCTCCTCCTGGAGCTTGCCGGCGGGCACGACGCGATTGACGAGGCCAAGTCGCTCGGCCTCGTGCGCGTCGATCCAGTCGCCGGTGAACAGGTACTCCTTGGCCTTGCGGAAGCCGATCTCCCACGGCAGGCTGGCGAACTGCACGTGCGGGCCTCCCCAGCGGACGGTGCGGTCGGAGAATCGGGCGTCGTCGGCAGCGACGATGAGGTCGCAGGCTGTCGCAAGGATCAGCCCGCCCATGATGCAGTACCCCTGCACCTGCGCGATGGTCGGCTTGGGGAAGTCGCGCCACCTGAGCGTGTTGGCCATATTCAGATCGTAGCTCCGCGTGTAGGCCCCGGGGATGCCTGGGGCGTAGGGGCGCTTCTCCCTGTCGGCAAGCTCCTGTGGACTGCCGAGGTCGTGGCCCGAGGAGAAGTGCTCGCCCGCTCCGGCGACTATGACGACCCGGACTGAGTCGTCGTCAGCCACGCTCAGCAGGGCGTCGTCGAACTCCTCGAGCATCATGCGGCTCTGGGCGTTGCGGACCTCGGGGCGGTTGACCGTGATGGTCAGAACCGAGTCGGTCTGGTCGAGCAGGATGTTCTCGTAGGTCATTGGCGTGTTCCTGTAGCTATCGAAACCTTTGCATACTCGCTCTCCCTTGATGGGGTGACGGGGATAGGTATTCAGGAACCGTCATTCCCGCGAAGGCGGGAATCCAGGAGACGGGCGCCCTTCGACAAGCTCAGGACGAACGACTCTTGGGGTTGACTACCCCTCTTCCCTCCTAGATGGAAGAGGATGAAAAGGTCTCCTAATCTGCGGTGACTTTTTCGCCTTCGAGGCCCTCGGTCTCCACCACCTGGGCGGCGCGCTCGTGCTGGTTGATGTTGTTCATCCTCGCGTCGTTGGCGCGGAGCCACGTCTCGCGGCTCTCGTTGACCCACTTGTACGAGTCGAGGTAGTCTTCGAGCAGTCCGTTGACCTGCGGGACGACGTAGCGGGCGACGAGGTCCCAGCTCCGGCGTGTGTTCTCACGGTTTGCCCAGTCGTGGACGAAGCCGATGACGCAGCCGAAGCCGCCGGTCAGCTCCATCATGTCGTGGATCTTTGCGACGAGGTCGTCGGGAGTGCCGATGACCGCTGTGCTCTCGTCGGAGAAGGCGACGTCGTCGACGGCCTCGTCCGGCGTCTTGTAGATCGGCCCCTTGCCTGCGGCGAGGGTGCCGACGGTGTACTCGTTGTTGTGTCGCATCAGGCCGTCTCGCGCCTGCTTGCGAGCCTCCTCGCGGGTCTCGGCGATGTGCCAGTTCATCACGATGCGCCAGTCCTTGCGGTCGACCTTATTGCCGTGCTTGGCCGCTGACTCTTCGGCGAAGCTCCACTGGGTCGGGAGCGAGCGCATTCCGGCCTTGGTCATGGAGCCGATGGAGAGAACCCCGGCCTCGTGCTTGCCGGCGAGCGTCATGCCGGACGGCGTGAGGATCGAGGCGACGGTGAACTCCATCTTCTCCTGGAACGGCTTGAGCTGGAGCCTGGCGTCGCGAAGCGTGAACCACTCGGACTCGTAGGTGAAGCGGTCATCGGTCTCGAACAGGCGTCGGATGACGCCCATCGCCTCGTCCTGGCGGTCACGCAGCACCATCGGGTCCATGCCCAGCGTGTGGGCGTCGGAAGGCAGCGCGCCGGGGCCTGAGCCGAAGATCACACGTCCTCGCGACTGGTGATCGAGCTGCACGAGTCGCTGGGCCACCATGAACGGATGGTGATAAGGCAGCGAGACGACGCCTGTGCCGAGCATGATCCTGTGGGTGCGCTCGGCCGCTGCCGCGAGGAAGACCTCGGGCGATGCGATGATCTCCCAGCCGGTCGAGTGGTGCTCGCCGCACCAGAACTCGTCGTATCCGAGGTAGTCCATGAGCTGGACGAGCTCGAGGTTGCTCTGGAACTGAAGTGTGGGATTTTCGCCTATGGGATGATGCGGCGCAAGAAACGCGCCGAAACGCAGGGCTGGCATGGTCTTCCTCTCAGGGTGGCTGGTGGCCGGATGGGGCGAAGGTTATTGTAGCGGAGGTTTCTCCCGCTACGCGGGCTCTGCCACGAAGACGGGGATCGTCCGGCTTGTGCGCTCCTGGTACTCGGCGTAGGGAGGGAAGGCCTCGACTGCGATGTCCCACAGGCGGGCGCGCTCTGCGTCGTCCTCGACCTCTCGGACAGTCATCGAGTACACGTCGGTCTCGTCGCGGATCTCGACGCTGGCGTCGGCTCGGAGGTTGTACACCCACACGGGATGGGTTGGCGCTCCGCCTCTCGATGCCACGAGCACGTAGTTGTCGCCGTCTTTGACTCGCATCAGCGGTGTCTTGCGGACCGCACCGGACTTGTTTCCGCGGTTCGTCACGATGATGACGGGCAGCCCGGTCTCCCGGAGCGTCGTGCCCTCGGTGCCTCCACTGCCCTCGTAGAGTTCGACCTGGTCGCGTACCCACTCGGTGGGTGAGGGGATGTATTCAGCCATGGTTGTGTGTGCCTCCTGGATTGGTGGTTGCTGGGGTCATGATAGCTGGGTGGAGTCTATTCAGGTAGTGGCCTCGACGAGCCGTTCAACTCCGCTGATGTCTGTCGACGCACGGACGACATCGAGGTCATACATGCGCTGGAGATTCAGCCAGAATTCTGGCGACATGCCGAGCGCATGTCCTATCCTGAGCGCTGTGTCTGCGGTTATGGACCTGCGGCAATGAACGATGTCGTTGATTCGTACGGGCGGTACACCGATTGCCTGAGCCAGTCTGTACTGACTGATGCCCAACTCTTCGAGCATCTCTGCAAGATGTTCTCCAGGGTGTATAGGGTCTGAAACGTTCATTGCTTGCCCCTTCAATGATAGTCAGTGATTTCGATGTCCACAGCTCCCTGATCGGTCCAGCGAAAGCACACTCGCCACTGGTCGTTGACCCGGATGCTATACTGGCCTGCCCGGTCGCCACGCAGGGCTTCCAGCCTGTGGGACGGGGGAACTCGAAGATCGGCCAGAGTCGTCGCTGCGACCACCCGCTGGAGTCTAACTCTTGCCCTGCGCTGGATGTCTGGTGGCAGGCGACGGCTAGATTGTCCATTGAAGAGCCGCTCCGCATTCCTGTCACTGAATCGATTCTCCACACTACTATATTAACGCTCGCCGTTAATAACGTCAATCGTTAAGTCATGTGCCTCCAATCTTCGTGATTACGTTGGCAGTGGAACCAGGGCAAGCACAGAAATCTGGCGAATCACAGTTCAGACATCCGGCGCGCCTTTGTGTCCTTCGTGGATGACTCGAATACACCCCGCGCCCCCCTGGATTCCCGCTTTCGCGGGAATGACGGTGATGACGCGAGGATCTCCTTTTGTGGGAATGACGGTGATGACGCGAGGATCTCCTTTTACGGGAATGACGGTGGTGGCGCCTGGAGTGAGTTCCTGCTGGAAAACGGCATGCTGGTCGGAAATCGAGTTGACTGTAGTTTGGTCGGATTACTAGAATAGTGCTGTTGTCCGAGAGGTTTTTGCAGTGGCTGATTATGCTATCGTCCATACAGGCGGGAAACAGTACAGGGTATCCACCGGAGACACCATCCGTGTGGAGTCGATACCCGGCGATCTAGGCGACACGGTCGAGCTGACCGATGTCCGCATGCTGTCGCAGGATGGGAATGTCACGCTCGGGACTCCCACCGTGGATGGCGCTCGCGTCGTCACGGAGATCTCGGACAGCGGCAAGAAAAAGAAGATCGTCGTCTTCAAGTACAAGGCCAAGGTCCGGTACCGAAGGAAGAAGGGGCACCGTCAGCAGTTCACTGACCTGACAGTCACCGACATCCTGACCGATGATGACGCCGAAGTAGAAGTTGAAGAGGATCCGGGCGAGGACTCCTAAGCTCCCAACGGAGGTCTAGCATGGCACACAAGAAGGGCGGCGGAAGCACCCGAAACGGCCGAGACAGCAATGCCAAGCGTCTCGGAGTCAAACGGTATGACAACGAAATGGTGCGCGCGGGCACGATCATAGTGCGGCAGCGCGGCACGCGGATCCACCCAGGCAGCAACGTCGGCCTCGGCAGGGACCACACGCTGTTCTCGCTGGTCGACGGCTCGGTCAGGTTCGAGTTCGCTCGGCAGGGTCGCAAGGTCGCCAGCGTCTACCCGGTGGGTGGATAGTAGGCCGTCTCCCCAGGT
Organism: uncultured Dehalococcoidia bacterium; assembly: GCA_964537915.1. Classification (GTDB taxonomy): domain Bacteria; phylum Chloroflexota; class Dehalococcoidia; order Lucifugimonadales; family UBA1123; genus VXRN01. Next base: position 145,611 of record CAZIDM010000003.1, on the reverse strand, counting down.
CCTTCAATAAGCTCAGGGCCTGCCCCGGACTCGATCCGGGGACGAACGATGACTGTTCCATCCTGGTTGGGAAAGAGATAGAAAAATGAAGACCGGAATCCACCCGGAATACTACACCAAGGCGCTCATAATCTGTAGCTGCGGTTACAGCTACGAGACCGGTGCGACCAAGCCTGAGCTGCGGATCGAGATCTGCTCGCAATGCCACCCGTTCTTCACCGGTGAGCAGCGCATCGTCGACACTGAGGGTCGCGTCGAGCGGCTCATGCGCAGGTTCAACCTCCAGCAAGAGCAGTAATCCCCAAATCATTCAGACATGGACGAAGGGGTGGGGCCAGGCGTCTCACCCCTTTTCTTTTGTGAACAGATGACCACGCAGAACAGACCTACATACGGCGGGCAGGCGGTTCTTGAGGGGGTGATGATCCGCGGGCAGACGCACATGGCTGTGGCCGTGCGGCGTCCCAACGGCGCGATCGCGACTCACCTCAGACCGCTCAGCACGCTCTACACGGGCACGCTCAGACGCATGCCTCTGGTCAGGGGTGTCATCACGCTGGTCGAGACGCTGAGCCTCGGGATGAGGGCGCTGAGCTACTCGTCCAGCGTCAGTCTGGAAGACCCCAATGCCGACCCGGATTCAGCGGTCGAGTCCGAGGAGCTCAGCAAGGGCGCGCTGGCGAGTATGCTGCTGATCTCGTTCGGGTTCGCGATACTGCTGTTCTTCCTGCTGCCCCTGTTCGCGAGCCGTCCGCTGGAGGGAATGTTCGGCAACGACATCCTGTCGAACGTCGCTGAGGGCGCGATCCGGCTGGTCGTGTTCGTCGCCTACATCTGGGTGATCGGACGGATGCCGGAAATCAGGCGGGTGTTCATGTACCACGGCGCGGAGCACATGACGGTGCACGCGCAGGAGCGAGGCGATCCGCTGGTGGCCGAGGCGATCAGGAAGTACTCGCCAGCACACCCGAGGTGCGGCACAGCGTTCCTGCTGACGGTCATGGTGGTGGCGATACTGGTATTCGTGTTCGTGCCGAGGGACCCGCTGTGGTGGCTGATAACGTCTCGGATCGTGTTCATCCCGCTGATTGCGGCGGTCGCCTACGAGGTGATCCGGCTGAGCGGCAGGTACGAGGACAACCCGCTGGTGAGCCTCATCAGCGCGCCGAACCTGTTGCTCCAGAAGCTGACGACCCGCTGGCCGGACGACGACCAGATCGAGGTGGCAGTCGCGGCGATGGAGACTGCGCTGGAGGCGGACAGGGGGGCGGTCACGCCGTCTTCCTGAATGGTGAGGGGGGCTTCACCCTCACCCCCGGCGCTCTCTGAGTTGGGTCCAGACCTGTTCGGGGCGGACTCCGGAGGCGGACATCATCACGAGGCAGTGGTAGAGGAGGTCGGCCATCTCGGACGCGACTGAAGCGCCGTCTTCTCTGGCTCCGGCGAGCGCGGCCTCTCCGGCCTCTTCGATCACCTTCTGGGCGATGCGGTCTGCGCCGCCCTGGAACAGGCTGGTCGTGTAGCTGCCCTCGGGCATCTCCTCCCTGCGGTCCTGGATGACCGAGTAGAGCTCTTCGAGGATTCCGGGGCCCTTCTCCGGAGCTTCGAAATCGGGCATATCGTCGAACGGAGTGAAGAAGCAGGTCGGTTCGCCGGTGTGGCAGATCGGGCCGTCGGGGATCACCTTGAGCAGGATGACGTCGCCGTCACAGTCGACTGACGCCGACCTGATCCGCATGTAGTTGCCGGACACCTCGCCCTTGTGCCACATGTCAGCACGGCTGCGGGAGTAGAACCAGACCTCGCCGCCCTCGAGGGTGCGCTTCAGCGCGCCGGGGTTGATGTAGCCCAGCATGATGACCTCGCCGGTCTCGGCGTGCTGGCAGATTGCGGGGGCCAGGCCCTTTTCGTCGAGCAGGACTGTTGGCATTTTGTTTCCTCCGGGGGGACATAATCCCCCTCTCCCGTCAAGGGAGAGGGGGCTTCAGACCGACAAGTCGGTCTTACTATCGCTCTAGGGGGCGGATTGGTACTTCGCGGTCGGTGAGATACTGCTTGATGTCTTTGACCCTGTAGGTGCCGAAGTGGAAGACGCTGGCGGCGAGGACGGCGTCGGCTTTGCCGTAGTCGAGGGCGTCTAGGAAGTGGTCGGGGGTGCCCGCGCCTCCGCTGGCTATGACGGGGATCGTGACCGACGATGAGATTGCCCTGAGCATGTCGAGGTCGTAGCCGGTCTGGTGGCCGTCGGTGTCCATGCTGGTGACCAGCAGCTCGCCTGCGCCGAGTTCGTAGACCCGGATCGCCCACTTGAGCGCGTCGATGCCGGTGGGCGTCCTGCCGCCGCGGACGTAGACCTCCCATCGCGAGTCATCGTCGATGGCGAGGGTCGGATCGTCGCAGATGACCCTCTCGTCTTCCGGCTTTATCGCGGTCGCGTCTATGGCGACGACGATACACTGGGAGCCGAAGTGGTCGGAGGCCTCGGCGACGAGGTCTGGTTCGCTTACGGCTGCGGTGTTGAGCGAGACCTTGTCAGCGCCCGCCTCAAGCATCCGGCGGACGTCGGCGACGCTTCTCATGCCGCCTCCAACGGTGAACGGGATGAACAGTCGCTCGGCGACCTCCCGCACCACGTTCAGCATGATGTCGCGGGAGTCGGAGCTTGCTGTGATGTCGAGAAGCACCAGTTCGTCGGCTCCCTCGGCATCGTAGTACGTGGCGAGCTGCACCGGGTCACCGGCGTCGCGGATCTCGATGAAGCTGATGCCCTTGACGACGCGACCGTCGTCGACGTCGAGGCATGGAATGATTCGCTTGGTCAGCATATATGCCCTGCGGTCCCACCGATGGCGGTCACGGCCTCGGTGAGGTCTATGTTGCCGGTGTACAGCGCGCGTCCAATGACCACGCCGCCGACGCCGATGTAGCTGAGGTTTCTTATGTGGTCTATGGAGGCGATGCCGCCTGCGGCGATGACCCCGTCTCCGGCGATGGCCACGAGGCTGCGCATGAGGTCGTAGTTTGGTCCGGTGAGCGTGCCGTCGCGGGATATGTCGGTACACAGGAACGTGCGGACGCCAGCGTCCATCATCAGGCGGAGCAGGTCGGTGGCAGTGGTCTCGCTCCCCGACGTCCAGCCGGAGACCTCGACGATGCCGTCGCGCGAGTCCACGGCTACCAGGACGGCATCGGAGCCGAACTGCTCGCAGGCAGTCGTGACCACGCCGGGGTCGCGGACGGCCACGGTGCCGAGCATGACACGGTCTACTCCGTAATTCAGTACCTCACGCACCGACTCGACGGTGCGGACTCCGCCTCCCATCTGCACTGGAAGGCTGACAGCGTCGGCGATGCTGCGTATGACGTCGAGGTTCTGGGGAGAGCCTGCCTTTGCGCCGTCGAGGTCGATCACATGGATTCGCCCCGCGCCGAGTCGCTCCCAGCGGAGGGCGACTTCGACGGGGTCGTCGGAGTAGACGGTCTCCTGGGAGTAGTCGCCCTGGAAGAGGCGTACACAGCGGCCGTCGATCAGGTCGATGGCCGGGATGACTTCCATTCCATCCTCACTCTGAGGGAGCTGACAGGGGTGGGTGTTCGTGCTCTTCACCCTCACCCCAGCCCTCTCCCGTCAAGGGAGAGGGGGTTTGCTGGTTGGTATTCATGCTTGTCTGCACCGCTCTCCGTCACGACTCGCGGACGTACCGCACGAAGTTTTCGTAGATCTTCAGGCCGATGTTGCCGCTCTTCTCTGGGTGGAACTGGACGGCGGCGACTGAGTCCCATGCCACCGCGCTGCAGAACTCTACTCCGTAGTCGGTGGTGCCGGCGACGATGTCGGAGTCTTCAGGGTCTGCGAAGTAGCTGTGGACGAAGTAGAAGTGGGAGCCGTCGGGCACGTCCTCGAAGAAGGGGTGCTCCCTGCGCCACGTCACCTGGTTCCATCCCATGTGGGGGATCTTCTGGCCTCCGGGCAGGCGGCGGCACCTGCCTCCGACGACGCCGAGGCAAGGCTCGTCTCCCTCGTCTGAGGCGTCGAGAAGGAGCTGGAGTCCGAGGCACACGCCGAGGAACGGCTTGCCGCTGGATATGTACTCACGGATGGGGTCGATCAGCCCGCGCTGTCTCATGTGGCGCATGGAGGAGTCGCAGGCGCCCTGTCCGGGGACAACGATGGCGTCCGCGGAGGTGATGCTGTCGATGGACGAGGTGATCTCGGCGTTGGCGTCGAAGCGCTCCAGCGCCTTCTGAACGCTGCGGAGGTTGCCTGCGTCGTAGTCGACTATCGCTATGGTGGGTTGTCGGGTCATTGTTCGGGGGGTTGGCCGGTTACTATCTCGAATGGCAGGTGGCGGTCTTCGTAGCGGGCCAGCATGAACAGGAGGTCGGAGAGCCGGTTGAGGTAGACCAGCAGGTGGATGTTCGGGAGGAGTCCGGCTGTCTTCAGGTCGACGACTCGACGCTCGGCGGTGCGCACCTGGGTCCTGGCGAGGTCGAGCGCAGATGAGGCGGTCGACGCGCCGGGGATTATGAAGTTTGGCGGCAGCTCGACATCCTCGCCGATCTCGTCGATGAGTTTCTCAAGCCTCGTGACGTGCGACTCGTCGACGATCTGGAAGTGCTCCAGCAGAAGATGCCGGTTGGTGGGGTCGGTCGCAAGCTCCGCGCCGATCATGAACATCTCGCGCTGGACTTCGAGCAGGATGTCCTTGACCCTGTCCTCGGTGGCGAGAGCGCGGGCCAGTCCAATGGCGGAGACTGCGTGGTCTGTCGAGCCGTATGCCTCGGTGCGAACGTCGGACTTGGAGACGCGCCCGCCGAATAGCAGGCCGGTGTCGCCCTCATCGCCTGAGCGGGTGTATATCTGCAAGTGGCTTGTTCCTCCGAGCGGTATTATAGCAACGGGTGTGAGGGGATGGCATGGGGACGCGAATCACAGACGCCGTACCCTTTAGGATCAATTAAGTTGATATGCTTCATATCACTATAATGCCGATCTAACAGAGCATATGTTATAATTCAGCTCAACATAGTATTGGCTGAAAGGTCCCAGTGGCAGACTACTACAGCACACTTGGCGTCGATCGCGGCGCTGAACAGAAGGATATCCGGCAGGCGTTCAGGAGGCTTGCCCGGCAGTACCACCCTGACCTGAACAAGGACGACTCGGACGCCGAGGCGAAGTTCAAAGAGGTCAACGAGGCGTACGAGGTGCTGTCCGACCCTGACAGCCGCAGGAAGTACGACGTTCACGGCGACCAGTGGAAGCACGCCGACGAGATCGAGGCGCAGCGAAGGGCATCGAGGAGCGCGTACGACTTCATGGGCCGCGGCGCGTATCGTGGGCGTCCGTCGACCGACAGCGACTTGTTTGCCGGACTCGAGGACATCCTCGGCGACGTGGGGCGCTCCAGGGGCGGCGGATATGGCGGTACGGTGCGCTCGGAGACGTCGGTAACCGTGTCGCTGGAGCAGGCGTACAGGGGAACGACGGTCAGCGCCAACTACACGGTCGGCGGCAAAAACCGCCGCTTCGAGGTGGACATCCCCCCGGGCGTCGACAACGGCAGCACGGTGCGGGTGACGCCGGAGCGGGGGACCGAGATGCTGTTCCGCGTGTCAGTCTCGCCCAACGGGAAGTTCAGGCGCGAGGGCACTAACCTGTATACCGACGCCGACATCCCGTTCGAGCAGTGCATTCTCGGTGGGGAGACTCAGGTGGAGACGCTGGACGGCCGGACGATATGGGTGAAGGTCCCGGCCAACAGCCAGAACGGCCAGAACATCCGGCTGCGTGGGCAAGGGATGCCGAGGCTGGGGTCGTCAGACACCAGGGGCGACCTGTACGTCACGGTGAGGCCGCAGATGCCGAAGTCGCTCACCGACGAGCAGCGCGAGCTGGTGGAGAGGCTGCAGGAGCTGAGGGGGTAATCGTCATTCCGGCGAAGGCCGGAACCCAGGGGATGGGGGTGTCCTTCGACAAGCTCAGGACGAACGACGGGAGCCAGACCGAGTCAGGACCTTATTCGAAGGTCAGCTTGAGGATTGTGCCGTTTTCGCCGACTGCCCAGGCGGTGTTGGGGTCTGAGAAGGTGATGGCCCTGAGTGTGGAATCGGTAACCGGGGGTTCCTGAGACCAGGTGCGGCCTCCGTCGGTGGAGCGCATGGTCTGACCTGACGAGCCGACTGCCCAGCCCTCCTGGGCGTCCACGAAGGCGACGTCCCACAGGAACTTGCCGGTATCGGCGTCGACGCGCGTCCAGGTCTGTCCTCCGTCAGTTGTGTGGGCGACCATCCCGTCGGTGAGGTACTTGAGGAACTGGACTCCTGACGAGATCCCTCGCTGCTTGCCGCGCCACCCGGCGATCCAGCCCCTGCCTTCGTCGAGGAAGTAGACTCCGGACGTACCTATTTCGACCTGGTTTACGCCCTTGTGCTGCTGCCAGGACTCGCCCGAGTCGGATGTGGACACGACCCCTCCGGTCTTCAGTGCGACCCATGCACGAGCCTCGTCCAGGATGAATACGTCTGACCGGGTCTGAGTGCTGTCGAAGTGCTGGCGGTCCCAGGTCGAGCCGCCGTCGGAGGTCCTGAGCGTGAAGCCGCCGCGTTCGGACACGATCCAGCCGTCGGACGGGCTGGTGAAGCTGACGTAGATCAGGTCCAGGTCGAGTGCGATTTCCCTGCTCTGGGCCGTCCACGTCTGCCCGCCGTCCGTGGTGTGGAGAATCAGGCCGAGGTGTCCGACTGCCCATCCTGTCTGCACATCTACGAAGTCGACGCTCCTGATGGTGAGGCCGAAGCCGGAGTCCTGGGCCTGCCAGGTCTCTCCGCCGTCCGTGGTGACGATGATGACGCCGTCCTGGCCCACGGCCCAGCCGCGGTTGGGGTCGACGAAGTCTGCGTCCAGGAGGGCCGAGGTGGTCCCGGACTGGACAGGTTGCCAGCCATGCCCGGTGGTGGCGCCGGGGGTGTCAGGGTCACTTGTGAAGTAGAAGGTAGCGCCGGCCAGTACGATCAGAAAGGCCAGCGCGATGGCGACTGTAATGCCGGTGGGGTTTCTGAGGTATCGGAATGTCATTCCGAGTGGGTCAATCTAGGGGGGATCAAGCGAGGCGCAGGCTTTGAGGTAATTCTGAGTGGCAGGTATTCGTGCCTTTCACCCTCACCCCAGCCCTCTCCCTGAGGGAGAGGGGGTCTGTTGCCCAAATGCTGTCAGCTGGTCACGCCGGGGCCGTACTCTCGGACGTCGTTGATGTCGCGGATGGCGTCTCCGACGAAGTTGACGGCTAGCACGATCAGCATGATGACGAGTCCGGGGAAGGTGGCCAGCCACCAGGCGCGTGTGAAGAACGGGCGAGCGTCGTTGAGTATGGAGGCCCATGTCGGGGTGAGCGGCGATACGCCGAGTCCGAGGAACGTGAGGCTGGCCTCAGCGAGTATGGCGGCTGCCACGAACACGCTGGCCTGGACGATCACGGGGGGCATGGCATTCGGGAAGATGTGCTTGAACATGAGCCTGGCGTTGGACGATCCCATCGCGCGGCCCGCGCTCACGAAGTCCTCTTCCTTGAGCATGAGGACCATGCCGCGAATGACACGGGCGAAGTCGTCGACGTAGGCGAGCGCGATCGCGACTATTACGTTGACGAGCCCAAGTCCGAAGATTGCCACAAGCATCACGGCGAGGATGAAGTTCGGGAACGCCCACAGGATGTCTATGATCCTCATCACGACCATGTCTATCCAGCCGCCGTAATACCCCGCAGCTACGCCGAGGATAATGCCGACTCCTGCCGCCAGCAGGACGGTGCTGATGCCGACGACCATCGAGATGCGCGCTCCAACGATGATCCTGCTGAGCACATCGCGTCCGACGTTGTCCGTCCCCAGCGGATGCTGGAGCGTGGGGGCAGCCAAAAGCTCATAGTTCTGAGATTCCGGGTCGTACGGCGCGGCGAATCTTCCCAACAGCGCGCACACCAGGAACAGGATGACGATTACAAGGCCGACCATCGCGCGCTTGTCACGACGGAAACGACGGGCGAAGTATCGCAGGCTGCGCCTGTTTTCGCGCTGGCCCTCGAGTTCTGCCTGTATGGTGTCCTGTGCCATCTAGTAGGTGTCCACTTGATTCGCACTGCCCCCAAACCCCTGGATTCCGGCCTTCGCCGGAATGACGAGGGGTGGCGTCAGGGCGCTAGTCTGTGTACCGGATGCGCGGGTTGATTGCGGCATACAGCATGTCGACGAAGAAGTTCATGAAGATGAATATGCAGGCCACCAGCAGGATAACGCCCTGTACGACCGGGTAGTCTCGACCCAGGATGGACTCGATGAACAGCCTTCCCAGTCCCTTTATGGCGAATACGTTCTCGGTGATGACTGCACCGTTGAGAAGGATCGCAAGCGCGATTCCCATGACCGTAACGACGGGGATCAGCCCGTTTCTGAGCGCGTGCCTGAAGATGACGACACGCTCGCGCATTCCCTTGGCGTAGGCCGTGCGAATGTAGTCCTGGGAGAGCACTTCGAGCATCGCCGAGCGGGTCTGGCGCGCGAGTATGGCGCCGAACCCCGTGCCTGTCGCGAGCGCGGGGAGGATCAGCTTGCTGAGCCAGTCCCACACCCCGTCCGAAAGGGGCGAGTAGCCGAATACCGGCAGCCAGCCAAGCTGTACTCCGAAGACGATTATCAGCAGGATACCCAACCAGAATCCGGGCATGGCGAGGCCCAGGAACGCAATAAGCGTAGCCGCATGGTCCCAGATCGAGTACCGCCTGATGGCGGAGATGATGCCCGCCGGTATGCCGATGAGCACTCCTGCGGCGAACGAGACGAACGCAAGTGAGAGTGTTCGAGGCAGCGCCTCCATGATCTGTTCGGTGACGGGGAGGCGACGGTAGATGCTGTCGCCGAGATCGAAGGTGGCCATGCTCCTGACATACAGGAAGTACTGCACCCAGATCGGCTCATCCAGTCCGAGGCGGTCTTTTATCAGCTCGATCTGAGCTGGATCGCCCTCCTGTCCGGCCATCGCGGTAATGGGGTCTCCCGGCAACAGGCGCACGAAGACGAACGTTACCGTAATGGTCGCCCAGATGGCGAACAGAGAGAATATGAACCTGCGAATTAGATATCGCTGCATAGGAAAGTGAAATTAGCAGGGGCAGGTCTGGAACCTGCCCCTGCCGTATCCTGTGGTTACCTGTCTAGCCAGACTGCGCCGAGCTGCCTGAGGGCGTGAATCCACACGTAGCCCTTGACATCGCTGCGATAGGCAGTCGTCTGCAACGGATGGTGGGTGAAGACGCCGTGGAAGGTCTCATCCACCTGGTCGCTGAGGTTGAGAATGTGGGTCAGACGATCGTCAAGATCGACTGCCGCCTTCTGCCTCAGGTTAAGCCGGTTGACCTCTGGGTCGTCGTACCCGAACGAGTTGAACTTCGAGCCTGCGGCGAACCAGTCGTCAATGGCGTCGTCCGGGTCAGGGTCGCCGCCGCTGCCACCGAGGAACGCCTGGTACTCACCAGCCACGGTTCTCGGCTGAGAGATTGCATTGTCCTGGATGTCCGGGACGAGCGTGACGTTGATCTCTTCCTTGAGCAGGGCTCCCAGTACCTCCAGAGGTACACGGTTGCCCGGAGTGATCAAGACTTCGATCTCAAATCCGTCCGCGTATCCGGCATCCGCCATGAGCTGCCGTGCGCTGTCAGGGTCGTAGGCGCGCCGGCTCGTGTCGCTGAGGTCCCTGAAGTAGTATCCCTGTCCTGGCGGGATCGGACCGTACGACGGAATGGCGCGACCCTGGAATGTACGCTCGATGAACTTGTCACGGTCCAGAGCGCGTCCGAGGGCGTAGACCACGTTGATGTCGTCCCAGGGAGCTTCGGCCATGCCGATCTTCTCAGCGCGGTCGCCCCTGACGTTGAGGGCGAGCATCTGGAAGCCCACGTCCGGGGTGGCGTCGATGACCACTTCCGGCGACTCGTCCAACTGGTCGTAGAACTGGGTGGCGAAGCCGTAGATCATGTCTACGTCACCGGCGATCAGCGACGCAACGAGCGTGTTGTACTCGGGGATGTTGAACATCGTGACACTGTCTACGCACGGTACGGCTGGGTCGTAGTACGTATCGCGCGCGGCCTCGAGCTCGAGCTTCTCACCGAAGGTGTGTTCGGTGATTCTGAACGGCCCGGCGCCGACAGGCATGCGATTGAATCCACCCTCGCCCTCGTTGGCGATGGTCTCCTGATCGACCATGGTCATAACGCGTCCGCTGGCGCGCTCAACCACCTTGGTCAGGAAGGACGCCCTCGGGAAGGCGGTAGTTATGCTGACGGTGTGATCGTCTACCTTCTCAGGTCGGTTCACACCCTCGAGTCCCTTCGTGTGAATGGACTGAGTGTTGGGGTCGAGCTGGTGGTCGTACGTGTAGACCACGTCGTCTGCGGTAAACGGCCTGCCGGTATGGAAGGTCGCGTCCTCACGCAGATTGAACGTGTACGTGAGCAGGTCGTCAGATACTGACCAGCTCTCTGCGAGGTCGGGGACCGGCCTGAGATCCGGATCGAGCTGCACGAGTCCTGAGAGGACTTCAGCAGTGATCGAGAACTGGACGACCTGGTTGATGGTCGCAGGGTTGAGGTTGGTGAACTCGGACTCGAAGTTACCCAGGTTCAGGTGACCGCCGCGAGTCTCACAGCCTGCTGCGAGGTCGCTCCAGAAGGTGAGGCCTGTCTTCTCCATCATGGAGTCGCCTTCTTTGGGCTCCATAGCATCTGCAGGAGCGGGGACGGCCTTCGCCACAGCGGCCTCGACGGCGGCTGCAATGTCTTCCTGGGTTATTCCAGGCTGCTGGGCCATCATCGCACTGGAAATCGCCGCTGCGACTTCTTCCTGGCTGACTCCCTGCTGACCAGACATCGCCTGGGCGATCGTGTCGGCAACCTCTGCCTGAGTTACACCGGGCTGGGCCGCAAGCGCCTTGGCAATCGCGTCAGCGACCTCTGCCTGGGTTACGCCGGGCTGCTGGGCCATCGCACCCTGCACTGCCGAGGCAACGTCCGCAGGTGTGACTCCCTGCTGCTGGGACATCGCGCTGGCGATCGCATCGGCGACGTCAGCCTGGGTTACTCCCTGCTGACCCGACATCGCCTTCTGCACCTCAGAGGCGACGTCAGCGGCAGTCATGCCCTGAGGCTGGGCCTGCATGGTCTGCTGAATGATCTCAGCGACGTTGATCGGCGTGGGCGTCGGAGGCGCCGGCGCTTCTGAACTGGAGCAGGCTGCCGCCAGGACAGACAGGACCAGCAGCGCGACCCCTATCAAACCAAACTTCACTCTGTGCATTACTCCATCCTCTCACTTTGCAACTAGTCAAGGAGACAGTGGCTCCGATTCGCGCATTCTACCCATACGAGGCGAAATTGGAAACCCCCCGGTTACGAGTTAGTTAATGCCGGCGCTTCTGCCCCATGTACCTGATCTGTCGTATGATAGCCACATTGGAGGGGTCGCGGCTTTTGGCCAACCCGGTCTCCCTTAGGGCAGACTATACCGGCGAAAGACTCGCGATTTGTTACATCAGTGTTAATTTCCGGGAGGCTCCTGTGATTCTGAACAATGTCGTTGTCGGGGCAGCGAGCGCGTTCAAGGGACTGCCGTCCAGGCTCTGGACGTGGGCCGCGGTCGCCTGTTTGCTAGCGGCCCTCGTAATCGGATGCTCTGGGGAGTCATCTGACACGGGTTCGGACACAGACTCGTCCGGGGCGAGCGCCTCGTCTGAGGCTGCGCCAGGCGGCCCCCTGGGATGGACGCTTCTACCCCAGTTCCCGCCGCGTGAGCAGGTGATCACAAGACGGCTGCTGGGTGTAAACGACATCCAGATGGTCGATGCCAACTCGGCCTGGGTAGTAGGAACCGACGGCGCGATAGGCAACACCTCTGACGGCGGCGACGCGTTCGCGGTGCAGAAGAGCGGCACGGCAATAAACCTGACCGGAGTGTGGTTCGTGGATACGAGCAACGGCTGGGCCGTCGGGACCGCTGGCACGGTGCTCAACACCACTGACGGCGGCGCTACGTGGAATATCCTGCCCTCGGTGTCGGGCGTGTTCGCGCTGGAGAGCGTGTACTTCAAGGACACCCAGTCCGGCTGGGCGGCTGCCGACTTCGGCGCGATCTATCGCACCTCGGACGGCGGCGGAAGCTGGTCGAAGCAGGAGTCGGGCACGGGCGAGGACCTGCTCGACCTGGCCTTCCTGTCAGACGGCAGCAAGGCGTGGGCGGTCGGGTATGGCGGGGCCATCGTACACTCCAGCGACGGCGGCGAGAGCTGGGCCGCGCAGGACAGCGGTGTCGACAGCACTCTCAACTCTGTGACGTTCCCGTCTGAGAACCTGGGAGTCGCGGTTGGGCCGGACGGCCTGGTCATCAGGACCTCGGACGGCGGCGCGACGTGGACGAGCGTCGATACCGGCATAACTGAAGACCTCTACGGCGTGTTCTTCCTGAATGACAGCGAGGGCTGGGCCGTGGGCGCGAAGAGCAACATCATCCACTCGACCGACGGCGGGCAGACCTGGACCAGCCAGGAGACCACGACCTCCGGCGACTCGCTGAACGGGGTGATGTTCACCAGCTCGACACACGGTCTGGCAGCCGGCAGCGGCGGCAGGATATGGAAGTACGGCCCGAAGTCGGAGCAGTAGTCCGGGAGGGAGGCTGGTCGACCCTCGTATTCTAACAGCGATGTGTAGCCACATTCCGTCATTCCGGCGAAGGAACGTCACCCCGTACCTCGATACGGGGCCGGAATCCAGAGGGGGTGTCGCCCATACTTGGCTTCGAGAACCACAGGCTGGGGACAGATCTGTCGGTGGGGGATGTGGAGAGCATAGTAGCGGTATGATATTCGCAAGAACTTCCATTGAGGAACCGGATGCGCGTATTCATCAGCCACAGCAGTAAGGACAATGAACTAGCAAGCCGAGTCGTTGAGCTTCTTCGGAGCGCTCTGAATCTCAGGAGCGACGATATCCGCTACACTAGCGAAGCAGGGTACGGATTACCGGCTGGTTCGAACATAGAACAGGGTCTGCGCCAAGACGTAAGCGACGCAGAGGTGCTCATAGGGCTTCTCACCCCCAACTCCTTGTCGTCCATATACGTGATCTTCGAGTTAGGCGCTCGATGGGGGATGAAGAAGACCAATGTATATCTGTACGCGAAGGGTATGACACCGGAGGGTTTGGGATCACCACTGAAAGACTATAACGGTTTGTACTGTTCCGATACTGCGCACATGCACAGATTGGTGGAAGATGTCGCAAATCGTCTGAATGTGAACCCAAACAGAACATCCAGCTTCGTGTCTCTGATTGAACAGATCTGTGAGTTAGCCTCAGTTGTGGACAATCGCACAGTCAATGCCAGCGACACAGAGGTTCGCCTTGATCTGTCAGATGAAGCGAAGGTTCTACTAAGGGAGGCTTCGCAGGATACAGGCGGTAACCTACTCGTTTCTCAAACCAACGGGGGGATGGAACTTAGCACCAACGGGGAGCATTTTGTTAAGACTAAGGACTCTCGACAAAAGTCCCTGTGGATAGCGGCGCTCGAGGAGTTGTCTGACCGTGGTCTCGTCGAAGATCGCCGGGGAAGCGGTCAGGTTCTTAGTGTGACGCACACTGGATTCAAAGTAGCAGACGAGTTAGATAGCGACACAGCACGTCGCCCAGGTAGCCAGTTTGCGTTCGGACAGAAGAAATCGAGATGGTCGTCGCTGGGTTAGCTGATACGAACGGGAGAACTGCAAGTCTGCCACGAGAGTGGATGTGGCTACCGTTGGGAGACGCATCTACACCGTTACAAGACCATTGAATGAAGACCACTTGGTACTTTGAAAACAGCGTCCTAGCCAGGCGTCCCGACCTTAGGATGGAATGGATTCAGCAGGTCCTGGAAGCGCCTGTCCGAGTCCAGGTACAAGAGAACGGCAGAGTACGGTATTGGGGATACATAACCGAACGAGGTCGTTACCTCAGGGTGATTACGGAGTCCGATCGGGAGACCGTGCACAACGCATTCTTCGACCGTCGTTTTCGGGAGAGCAGATAGCGGGGGCCACTATGGAAATACAATACGATCGCGAAAGCGACATGCTCTACATTGGTCTCCTCAAGCACGCCAGCACCGAGTCGGAGGAGATAGCCCCCGGTTTCGTCGTGGACTATGACGAATCAAATCGGATTGTCGGGATAGAAATCGAGGGTGGGACTCTTATGGCAGACCTCACTAAACTCGACGTATCTGGGCTGCCCCTGGAGGACCTCGTTCTAACTGGCCACAACACACGCCAGGCAATCGGGGACTAGAAGACTGCGTCGCAGTGACACTTGGATGAAGGCTAGTCGAGGTTTTCGCCCCCGGATCGAATGCGGGCAAGATGCCCGCGCTCCAGGTGTGGGTGCCTGCCAATCTGGGTTCCGGCCCCGTATCGAGGTACGGGGTGACGTTCCTACGCCGGAACGACGGACTGCGAGGCGCCTACTCCAGTTCGATGATGGGGGCGCCGTTCATTACCTGCTGGCCGACTGTCACGAATACTGACTTGACGACTCCTGACCAGTCGGCTCGGAGCACCTGCTGCATCTTCATCGCCTCGAGGATGCAGACGGCGTCGCCTGTTACGATCTGGTCGCCGGGGCTGACGGAGACTGACAGGATCGTGCCGGGCATGGGGGCGACAAACACCTTCTGAGGGTCCGGAGGGCTGTCGACTACCGCGCCGGGCGGAGGGCCTGAGGCGGGTCGAGAGGGCGCGGGGGCCGGACTCGGTGTGGGCGTCGGTGGACGCGACGGTCTGAGGGCAGGCGAACGTGGAGCCGGTTGTGCGGGGGTGGTCGCCTCTTCGATGGGGTCGGAGACGTCTACTTCGACGACGTGGCCGTCGACCACGGCTCTGATTGGGCGTTCGGTGAGGTCACCGACTTCGACGGTGTACCACCTGTCATCGAGTTTTACTTTGACTGTTCTGGGCATCACCCACACCCCAGCCCACCACCGTCAAGGGAGAGGGGGTATGTTGGCTGTCATCTCTCAGGGAGAGGTGTTTTATCGTTAGCCTGCGCCCAGCAGGGATATGAACACTCCGGCGACGACGGCTGAGCCTATTACGCCGGCTACGTTGGGCCCCATTGCGTGGGGCAGCAGGAACGTGCGCGGGTTCGATTGCTGGCCGATGTGGTGTGAGATGCGCGCCGCCATTGGCACGGCGGAGACGCCTGCCGAGCCGATCAGCGGGTTGATCTTCTCCTTCAGGAAGAGGTTCATGATCTTGGCGAACAGCAGGCCGCCTGTGGTGCCGCACGCGAAGGCCACGAGTCCGAGTCCGAGTATGAGCAGCGTGTCCAGCTGGAACACGCGGTCGGCGGATAGCTGTGTGCCGATGGTGAGCATCAGGAATATGGTGGCTATGTTGAGTATCTCGTTCGAGGCGGCGGAGGTGAGCCGGGGGACCGCGCCGCTCTCCCGGAACAGGTTTCCGATCATGAACATGGCGATCAGCGGGGCGGAGCGCGGCACGATCAGGATGATGGCGATCATCGCGATCGTGGGGAACAGGAGCTTCTCCAGCCTCGACACCTCCCTTGGAGGGGCCATCTCTATCTCGCGCTCTTTCTTCGTCGTCAGCAGCTTCATGAGCGGCGGCTGGATGAACGCGACTGCCGCCATGTAGGAGTAGGCGATGACTGCGGTGATGCCGAGCAGTTCGGGCGCAAGCTGGGCGGAGAGGAATATGGTCGTCGGACCGTCGGCTCCGCCTATGATGCCTATGGAGGCAGCTTCGGGAAGCTCGAAGACTCCGGTTGCGAGCGCGCCCCAGAAGGCCACGAAAATCCCGACCTGCGCGGCTGCGCCGAGGAGCAGCGTCTTTGGGTTGGAGATGACGGGGCTGAAGTCGGTCAGCGCGCCGAGTCCAAGGAAGATGATCGGCGGGAGGATGTTCCAGAACGAGAGGCCGTAGTGGAAGATGATTCCGAATACGCCCGACTCCTGGAAGCCGCTCCCTTCGAGGGGCGAGACGAGCAGGCCGGTCAGGGGCAGGTTGGCGACAATCACGCCGAGGCCGATGGGAAGGAGCTCGTAGGGCTCCATATCCCTCGCGGTCGCGAGGTATATGAACACGAGGCCGACGACAATCATCAGCACTTCGCCCGGGCCAATGGCTGACAGGCCGGTGGAACCCAGGAAGTCCAGTAGTTCGTTCAATTAGGTGCTGTCCTGTTCGCGGCGGCTGAGATGGGGTTGGGTCTCGATTAGCGCCGTGACCGCTATGGCGGCGGCGCGGGCGCGATTCCTGTTCTCGGAGCTTGCTTCGGGATCTATCAGGGGGTCGGTGGACGGCAGCGGTGTCTCGTCGCCGTTGCCGGTGTACTTGTCCATCGCCCACGAGATGAGCCTGATTATCAACACGGTGACGAGCAGCAGCACCAGCACCACGAACGCGGTGCCGATTCCTATTGCCGTGAGTACCAGGGCGTCTGGGTCTGCCACATGCCACCTCTGTGAATTGACGTGCCGATTTTACACGTTGCGGGTATCGGGTGTCAGGTTGTGCGCTTGAGCCGTGGTCGTGGTCAGACTACAATCTCGGTCAGTCATAGGGATAGGAACGGACCATGTTTAGACTGGCGCTTCGCGCCCTGCTGCTGGACGGCGGCGTTTACGAGGAGATCAGGGAACGCCAGGAGACGATGTTCGCCGCGCTGGGCCTCGTGATAATTTCCGGCTGCGCGGTCGGTCTGGCGTTCTGGCTCTCGGGAAGAGAGATGGACAGCGTGGGCCTGGACCAGGACGAGGTGCTCGGACTGGCCATGTCGGTCTCGACCATCCTGAGCGGGTGGTTCGTGTGGACGGTGTTCGTGTGGATTCTCGGAATCCGGCTGTTCCAGGGGAACACCGGATTCAGGGGCGCGTTGAGGGCGCTGGGGATCTGCAGCGCGCCGCTGGCGCTCTCGGTCTTCTACGGCTACGCGCCGCTGCTGACCGCCGTGGGCGTACTCTGGGTCCTCGTCGCGGGCGTGGTGGCGGTGAGGAACACGCTGGTGATCGAGTGGTGGAAGGCCGGAATCGCGGCGACGGTGGGATGGGGATGGGCGGTCGGCTTCTCGGGCCTCATGCTGCTCTTCTACCACACCGCTCCGGCAGCGTAGGCGCTACGAGCCCTTTCGCGACACTCCTGGGCCGGGCACGATGTTGAACCTGACCGCGCGCTCCTGGGAGTCGTTCACTCGCGCGGTGATGACGTAGGTGCCGAGCTTCTCGAAGGTGGCGTCGAAGTTCACGACGAACTGGGCAAGCTGGGGCTGTCCGGCTGGGATGCCTGCGGGGCGTCCGACCTCGGTGGCGCCGTTCACGCTGACGACCTGCTTGCCGTCTTCGTCGGTCATGTCGATCTTGAAGGCGTGCTGCCTGTTCGTCTCGTGCCATGGGACGCGCAGCGCGAGCGCGACGGCGAGGTTCTTCTTGGCAGGCTGTGAGTGGACTGTCAGCCGGTCCCAGCCGCCTCCCATCAGGTAGAGCTTGCCGCCGACCACCTCCGCGGCGTCGGCGAGAATCAGCCACTCGATGGAGGTGGCGGCGTCGAGCAACTCGTCGAGTTCGTTCATTGGATAGAGTCCCTGTTTACAGTTGTGTGACTTAGTGTACAGACTTCGAGGATGTGTTTGGACTGCCTGACAGAGCCTTGCCGAACACCCTCACCCCAACCCTCTCCCTTAGGGAGAGGGGGATACAATTAACGGGGTGTGAAGACGGTGTCCTCTTTGCCGGGGATTGCGAGGTTCTGGATGCGCTGGTCGTCCAGCGGTGGCGTGTCTGCGGTGTTGTAGGGGGTTTCTGCGTGGAAGTGGGCCAGGTACTCGGCGAGGGCGTCCTGCTCGGTGCCGGGGTTGGCGAATGTAGCGAGACCAGGATCGGTTAGCACCGGCTCATCGATGACTCCGTTGCCGTTGGCGTCGGGGAAGTCGGGATTGGGTGGATTGGGCTGGCCGGACTCTCCTGAGAGGTCGACTCGGCCCGGAGCAGGGACTGGGAACAGGTAGCCGTCTCCGCCGTTGGCGACGAAGTTGAGTGTGACCACCTTGATGGTGCGGTCGGGGTCGCCGACCAGCTTGCCGTCCTCTACCACGCGGTCGGTTACGGTCTCGTTGTCATCGACGATGGCTAGTGAGCGTACCCTGTTTCCGGACGGCGCCGATGGGTCGAAGCTGAAGCGCATTCCTCCGACCTGCGGGAAGCGTCCGTGGGTCACCTCGCCGACGCCGTCGAAGGCTACCGAGTGCTCCATTATCTCGACGAACTGCGCGGCGGTGAGCGGGACGATGGCGAGTCCGTTGTTGAATCGCAGGGCGCCCTCGACGTCGAACTGCGAAATGTCTCCCTCCCGTCTGTCCGCGGTGGCGTCGGGAGGCGGGGGCAGGAACGTCACCTCCGATGGGTCTGTGGTGCCGGGCGGCTGGACGACGATGCCGATGTCGGCGCGGGTGCCGCCGCCGTTCTTCAGGGAGACCGCGACGTCGGGATCGACCTGACGGGCGAGCCACAGGTTGGCGTCGGCGCTCAGGTTGCCGAGGTTCGTCTCCTGGGTGCGGACGTCGGCGCGCCTGCCGTTGAGGTAGACGCGCGTGCTGCCGACCACGTTGCTGCCGCGCTCCCTCAGCACGCTCCTGAGCAAGTCGGCGATGCGGGTCACCTCGGCGATGGGCTGACCGCCGGACTCGCGCACGCCCTGATCGTCGGTCGCGTATGCGCCGTTGGTAGACGGGTCGAGGCTGGCGAGCATCACAACGCCCTCGTCGTCGAAGCCGGCGATGAGACGGCCAAGGTACCTGTAGTCGGCGTCGGTGTTGACGAGCAGCACCGGCTCGCCGGAGGGCGACTCGAACCTGAGCGGGTAGGTGTCAGCGGCCTCGTCGCCGGGCCGGAGGCGGTCGTTGTCGTCGGCGAGGATGGTGTTGGATCCGCCCGCAACGATGATGTCGACGTCCGTCAGCCGAGTCGCGAGGTCCTGCTCGACCGCGATCTGCTGCATGTGCGCGAGCAGGATGACCTTGTCGATGTCCTGGGCGACGAGCGCATCGACGGCCTGCTGGACTATGGAGGCGAGGGCGTCGACGTCGGAGCCGTCGTCGGGTCTCACAGTGATACCGCCTGCGCCGGTGATACTGGCGAGATGGGGCGTGGTCGCGCCCACGACCCCGATGCGCTCGCCGCCGACTGTTGCCACGGCGCTGGCTGCGAGTCGACCCGCGACCTGTGAGGCGTCCTGACCGTCAGCGGATACCAGTGGGCTGAGGTCCTCATCGCCGGTGAAGACGAGGTTGGAGGACAGGTACGGGAAGCCTGCGCCCGGATAGGCGCCGGAGTCGCCTGTCTCAGCGTCAATGATCGAGGCGAAGACGCGGGTGCCTCGGTCTAGCTCGTGGTTGCCGAGGGCGGACGCGTGGAAGCCCATCGCGTTGAGCAGCGCGACGTCGCCACGACCGTCGCCCGGCACTCCGAGAATGGGGGCGCTGGAATCGTCTCCGGCGGCGAAGAAGCGCGGGCCGGGGATGTAGTTGTCGCCGGAGCTTAGGAGGAGGGTGTGCTCGGGGTACTCGCTCCTGTAGGCGTCGAGCATCGCAGAGAATCCCTCGACGTTGTCGAGCGCGCCTGTCGCGCCGTCCATGTCGGAGGCGTAGAGGAGCTGCAGGGTGAAGTCGGGCTGGTCGTCGCGGTCGCAGGCGATGAGCAGCAGGACAGCGACCAAGATCAGAGGCGTGCTTCTTCTCAAGATGGTTCCATTCTGGGATGAGATTTTCGGACCTAGCGTAGCAAAACAGTAAGGCGATGAGCGTGGTAGAATTGCACGACCGCACCCTGGGGCGAGTGAAAAATCCAGTGCGTGCGGAAATCTTGGGGCATTGGTAACAGGTCGCTATGACGCTCAGAGTTGAAAGCTTTTCCGAACCAGTACTGTTGCTGAAGGCCGAGGGTCGCATCAACGCGCTCAGGGCCGACAACTTCTACACTCAGGCCCTCATGGCAATAGCCACCAGCGACAATGACGTGCTGATGGACTCGGCCGGGATTGTATACATCAGCTCGGCCGGTCTGCGAGCCGTGCTGCACATTTCAAGGGCGCTCCAGGCTGAGAAGCGCAAGCTCCACATCTACGGCCTCAAGCCACACATCGAAGAGACGTTCAAGATAATCGGCTTCCACAAGATCATGTCGCTGTACCCGGACATGGAGTCGGCAATGGCAGCGGCGCAGGGGGAGTAGGGGCAGGTGGCGAACACGAGGTCGTAAGACACCCGTAATGGTGGTAGCGACAGTGTGGATGGGGCTTTGACGGACTCGCCCTTTGGGTCTTTTCAACAGTAACTGCGCATACGCGCGGACTACCGACTCGATTCAATCGGCTTTACATACCGTAATTCGTTGCGAATTCTATCTGAACGGCGTAAAGTAGATATATTGATTCCACTTCTGTTCAGCGAGGAAACGCGGTGAGCCTGAACATCAAGAATGAGGAGACCTGCCAGCTGGCACGTGAGCTCGCGGACCTGACCGGCGAGACGTTGACCGACGCGATCACGGTCGCGCTACGGGAGCGACTGGAGCGGCAACGCGATATTGCCAAGCGGTTGAAGAGAATGCGTGCGATTTCGAAGCGCGCCTCCAAGATACTGCGTAAGGGCGGGCCTCCAATCGACCACGGGGAGCTCCTGTACGACGAGAACGGGCTGCCCAAGTGATCGTCGACACGTCGGCAATTGTTGCAATCCTGTTTGAGGAGAGCGAGGCAGAACGCTACCACCAAGCGATAGTGCAAGCTCCTCATAGTCGAATGTCGGTCGCCAACTTCCTGGAAGCGGTCATGGTGCTCGAGGGTCGAAGCGGCCTCGCGGCCGGCCGTATCCTGGATACCTATCTGCAACAAGCGAGGATCGTGTTGGAACCCGTCACCGTTGAACAAGCACACGCTGCTCGCCAGGCGTGGCGTCGCTACGGCAGGGGCAATCATCCTGCGGCGCTGAACTACGGTGACTGCTTCGCCTACGCGCTGGCAGAGGTCACGCGGGAGCCGCTGCTGTTCAAGGGCGGGGATTTCGTGCTGACGGATGTTGCGGTTGCGTGAGGGCGTACTCCGACTAGGCACTATCGGGGTCGATGTAGACCTGAACGCCGAGTTCCTGGGCCAGTCTCACCTGGGCTTCCTGGATCCTGTATCCGTAGACGAGAGATATGGCGTCCTGGTCGTAGATCTTCTTGATGGCGTTGGCTGAGTGGTGTGACTGGTTGATGTCGTCGTCGTTGATGGTTCCTGAAGCCTCCACTGTGAACCACAGCGTTGACCCGTCCGACTTTCTCTGGGAGCGCAGTATGAGGTCGGCGGCCCGTACCCACAAGTGATCGTCCTCGTCAATGACGCCTTCGCCCAAGGCCTGCTCTACCTCGTCAGAAAAGTCCTTGGCAGTTCCCAACGGCGCAATGATTTCGGGAGTCCAGATAGGGCGAACACGCCTGACGTTGAACTCACGACTCACCAGAGGAAGTAGCTCTTTGATCAACCTGGACGGGAACATTTTGCCTCGTTGTAAATCAATCTTGTCTTGAAACGACTTCAGATAGGCGAAGCGTCGCCTCTGGTTCACTCTTTGACATACTGGCTATCCCACATCAGGTAGTCAAATCTCTCAGGAGAAGGCGGCACGGCGTGCGATTAAGGCATACGAAGAGTGGCTTGGCAGCCCAGTCCAAGCAAAGCAGCTGAGGAGAACACGGGAAACCTCAACGCATAGCCCCCCCGCCGCCCTTGGATTCCCGCTTTCGCGGGAATGACGGGGAGGGTAGCTGGCCGCGCAGCCCTTGGATTACGAGCCCGCTTCGGGTACGAGGTGACTTCCTTCGCCGGAACGACGGGTGGGTGGCTTCCCTGTCCTGCTCCTTGACGCTGTCTGCCCTCGGACATACCATCCGGCTGTAAGCCACACAGGAGGAGGAGTCGCAATGTTGGATACGATTGTTACTGGTGGGCAGGTTGTGACTCCGAATGGGGTGGCGGAGGTGGATGTTGCCATCTCGGATGGGAGGATCGCCGCGCTGGCGCATCCTGGCGTCCTGGCGACTGAGGGGGCGCAGGTGGTCGACGCGTCCGGGCTGATCGTGCTTCCGGGCGGCATCGAGCCGCATACCCACATCGGAATCCCGGTGCCTGAGAAGTGGTCCGGCCAGCCTGAGGTGTTCACGCAGCCTCCCGAGGCGGCTACCCGGGCCGCGGCGTTCGGGGGCGTGACCACGCTGCTCGACTTCGCGGGTACCCTGCCTGTCACTCCTGACGACCCCGTGTCGCCTGACCCGATCATGCGGCAGATGGAGGCGCGTCGGCAGGCGTTCGACGGTCACAGCTACATCGACTTCGCGTACCACTACATCCTCGCCGGCGCGGTGAGTCCGCAGACCATCGGCGAGATCGGCGAGGCGATCCAGGCCGGTCAGGCCAGCTTCAAGATCTTCACCACGTTCGGCGGGCGCGTGCCCTACGGTCACCTGCAGGCCATCTTCGAGGAGGTCTCGAAGGGCGGCGGCATCATGGCGGTCCACGCTGAGGATGACGACATGGTGAACTACATGGAGGAGAAGCTGAAGCGCGAGGGCCGGGACCAGGGTCACAACCTGCACCTGGTGCACAGCAACATCTCCGAGGACGTGTCGTTCCGCAAGGTGATCAGGATGGCCGAGCACGCGGAGGTCGCGGTCTACTTCGTCCACGTCACCGCGAAGGAGGGCGTGATCGCAGTCGGCGAGGCCAGGGATCGGGGTCAGCCGGTGTACGGCGAGGCGCTGCACAACTACCTGGAGTTCACCTGCGACGACTACAAGAAGCCGAACGGCACGGGCATTCACACGTACCCGGCGATCAAGTTCGCGTCGGACAGGGACGCGCTTCAGCTCGGGCTGATGGACGGTCGGGTGTCCACCACGGCCACAGACGAGTACACGACGTACAAGGACGTCAAGTTCTGGGGCCAGACGATCGAGTCGGTGTGCGGAGGTCACAACGGCATCGAGACGCGGCTGCCGGTGGCGTTCACCAAGTTCGTGTCGCAGGGTGGAATGTCGCTGAACAGGTTCGCGGACATCACTTCGACGAACGCCGCGAAGATCCTGGGGATGTATCCGCGCAAGGGAGCCATCGCGCCGGGCAGCGACGCCGACCTTGTGTTCATCGACCCCAACGTGCGCAAGACGCTCACGCTCGACGACCTGCACGCCGACTCCGACTACAGCATCTGGGAGGGGTTCGAGTGCGAGGGGTACCCGGTGAAGACGATGCTCAGGGGCAAGGTAATCGTCGAGGACGGCAAGCTCCTCGGCACCTCATCCGACGGCGAGTGGCTGCCCAGAAAGGTGTCGCCCGAGACGCTGGCAAGGCCGGTGGTGTAGGGGGTGCACCCCGTTCACCCTGAGCTTGTCGAAGGGCCGTCAATCCCTCGTTCGTCCTGAGCTTGTCGAAGGACAACCAAGTCAAACGGAGGACAGGCTCTGAGTTCCAGCACCCCGTTCACCCTGAGCTTGTCGAAGGGCCGTCAATCTCTCGTTCGTCCTGAGCTTGTCGAAGGACGGTCTTGCCTGTTCCGCGAGAGCCGCCGGACCTCGTCCCAGTCGCCTCGGATCAGCGCTTCCTTCTTTCTGCGAGACCATCCCTTGATTCGTCGCTCCATCTCCAGGGCATCAGCTCTCTCTGAGAACTCGGATGAGTACACGAGCTGCACAGGCCTCCTGCTGAACGTGTAACCTCTCATGGTTCCTTGTCGGTGGGCAGCAAGCCTGGCCTCAAGGTCCTCAGTGTGTCCGGTGTAGTACGAGCCGTCAGAGCAACGCAGGATGTATACATGGAATGAATGCATGGACTGTATGTGAATCTCTGTGTTGACTCATGGCCTGTCCTTCGACAAGCTCAGGACGAACGATTTACATGCCCTTCGACAAGCTCAGGATGTACCATCCTACATGCCCTTCGACAGGCTCAGGACGAACGATCCTACATGCCCTTCGACAGGCTCAGGATGAACGATTTACCAGTCTACATGTCCCTTCCTGCCAGTCAAGTCGAGGAATAAGGTAACCAGATGGGAGAAGGGTACTGTCGTGCCGACTGATCTTGAGCGTCTTGCATCCGTCGTTATAGACGCCGTCGTGCCGGGGCACAGGCTTGTGTCGGTGGTGCCGGCGAGGGCTGCGTTTACCAACTCGGTGCAGGTGGTGGATACGCTGTCGCCTGCGGGGAGTCGGCTGCGACTTGTCGTCAAGCGGATGACTGATGATCCGGACCCTGAGCGCGCGACTGCCGACTTTCATGGACTGCGAATCGCGCGGAGGCACGGCATCCCCGCGCCGGAGCCGGTGCTGCTCGACGCTGCTGGCGAACTGCTCGGCGTGCCGGGCATCGTCACGACGTTCGTGGAGGGGACGCAGAACGCGAATCCCGACGATCCGAGGTCGTGGGCCAGGGACGTAGCTGAGCTGCTCCTGAAGATCCATGACGTCAGGCCCGACGCCGATGAGCGTCGGAACATATACCACGGCAACGAGCTTGCCCTGTACTTCCTCTCAGGCGAGTACCCGGATCGCATGGCGGGGCACCCGCTGTCGGACACGATCTACGACGCGGTCCGGGAGCTACGCGGCGGGCTGGTCGCTGATACCCCGGTGTTCGTCCACATGGACTTCTGGCCCGGAAACATACTGTGGGAAGACGGTCGAATCTCGGCCGTGCTGGACTGGGACGCGTCCGGGCATGGCGACCGGGCTATCGACGTGGCCAACTTCATGATGGAGATGCACCTGCGCGGCATCAGGGAGGCGGCACAGCCGTTCCTGGAGCACTACGAGGCGTCGTCCGGGCCTGTGCGGAACCTGGGATTCTGGGAGCTCGCAAGCGCCGCGCGTCCGCTTCCCAATCCGGCTGCGTGGATACCAGAGCCGGGGGACCTGGGTGACCTCGTCGTGCCCATCGAGAAGGCAGATACTGACTACTACGAGTTCGTGCGTGACGCGGTCCGGCGGGGGTATGCGGGGCGGTGAGATTTCACCCTCACCCCAACCCTCTCTCTGAGGGAGCTAACAGGGGTAGGTATTCGCAAACCGTCATTCCGGCGAAGGCCGGAATCCAGGGGGTGGTGAGTCCTTCGACAAGCTCAGGACGAACGAGTTGTCGGTTTACCTACCCCTGTCAGCCCTGAGGGAGAGGGAGCTGTTTTCTGGACATTCATGGCAGGAGCAGGCTCCAGAAGGCTTGGAGGCTTTGTCTTCGTACATTGCTCATGCTATCGTCATGACATGGCTATTCTACAGGTGAAAAACATTCCAGATGACCTGCCTCTGCTGACTGCCGATGGGCGACTTGCGAGGGCGCCGAACCTCGGAATTGTGGTGCAGAGTGTCCGCATGGGCTGAATCTCAAAGGAATCAACCCTCCCCACAAGGGTTGGGGCGATGCGTATAATGTGTCGCGACATTCGTCTCCATCAGGAGGACCCGCATGGCGCTAGATCTCAACCGCATACGCTCTGACTTCCCGGCTCTGGGAGAGTCGATCTACATGAACACGGGTGGCACGGGGCCGCTGTCGAGGCAGATGGTCGACTTCGTTGCCAGCCACTACAGGGCAGGTATGGAGCTGGGGCCCGACACCCCCTCGGTGAAGGACTCGATCAACGAGGAGTTCGAGAGGGCGCGCGGGACGGTCGCGCGACACTTCGGGGTCACTCCTGACGAGATCGCGCTGCTGAGGTCCATATCGGAGGGTCTCAGCACCGTCGCGTACGGCATGGACTGGAACGCCGGTGACGAGGTGATCGTCACTGACGAGGAGCATCCGACCGGCATCATGGTGTGGCGCAATCTCGAAGAGGAGCGCGGCATCAAAGTCAGGAAGATGCCGCTTTCGACAGGCTCAGCGCAGGCCATACCGGAAGACCGCGAGGAGATGCTGGCCGGGCTGGACGCGCTCATCAACGAGCGCACGAAGCTGGTGTGCATCAGCCACGTGACGACCGACACCGGAACGAAGCTGCCGGCCAGGGAGATATGCGATCTCGCGCACGAGCGGGACGTGCCCGTCGCGCTGGACGCGGCGCAGTCTACGGGGCAGTTCCCCATCGACCTGCGCGACATGGACTGCGACTTCTACGCGGGCACCGGCCACAAGTGGCTGCTCGGCGGATGGGGCACGGGCTACTTCTACATCAGGCGCGACTGGATCGAGCGGCTCAAGGTGTCGTGGACAGGGTCGCAGGCGGGGACGCTGGAACGCAGCACGATGGACGACCTGCAGTTCC
This sequence comes from uncultured Dehalococcoidia bacterium, assembly GCA_964537915.1. GTDB lineage: Bacteria > Chloroflexota > Dehalococcoidia > Lucifugimonadales > UBA1123 > VXRN01. The sequence continues at coordinate 119,218 of CAZIDM010000003.1, read as the reverse complement.
TGGACTCGGCGCACAGGTTCGAGTTCGGCGGTCGCCACACCGTCCTCTACGGCGCAATGGGCAGGGCGATCGAGTACCTCGACGACGTCGGCATCGATACCATCGAGGCACGTTCGACGCAGCTTGCCGACAGGCTCAAGGCTGGCATCTCGGAGATTCCGGGCGCGGTGCTCCGCAGTCCCGAGAGCCACGAGTTCTCCACCGGAATCGTTACGGTCTCTGTTGATGGCATGAGCGGAGACGACCTGAACTCGCAGATGCTGGAGCGGTGGAACATCCTGGGGCGGCCCGCGCTCCAGCAGAGCGCGATGCGGCTGTGCTGCGCGTTCTTCACAGAGGACCACGAGGTCGACACAATAATCGAGGCGATAAGCACCCTGGCGAACGAGAGTCGCTAGGAGGATCGAATCGGCAGCAAACTGGGTCCCGGCCTTCGCCGGAACGACGGAACGTCGACACAATAATCGAGGCGATAAGCACCCTGGCGAACGAGAGTCGCTAGGAGGATCGAAACGGCAACAAACTGGGTCCCGGCCTTCGCCGGAACGACGGAACGTTAACAAGGAGGAAACAGTGACACTGAAGATTTCAGTTATTTCGGGCAGAGGCGAAGCAGACACGGAGCTGATCGAAGAGCAGATCCAGGGACTCGACTACGAGCTGGAGAAGTTCGAGTGCGCCAGCGACGGTGAGACAATCGAGGCCATGGCGGGCGCGGACATCGTCATCAACGCCGGTGTCCCGATATCTCGCGAGGTTATCGAGGAGACCGAGGGAGTGCAGGCGATCCTCGTCGGCAGCCACGGCTTCAACCACATCGACCACGAGGCCGCGACGGACCAGGGGATCATGGTCGTCAACTCGGCGGGCTTCTGCACCGAAGAGGTGTCGAACCACGCGATCCTGCTGCTGCTGGCGTGCGCCAAGAAGCTGGCGCAGCTCAACGACCTGGTCAAGGCTGGCAAGTGGGGCGCGGAGACCCGCGCCGCCATCATGCCGATGGTGCCTATCTACGACCAGACGCTGGGACTTGTGGCATTCGGCAACATCGCGCGAGCAACGGCGCGCAAGGCGCAGGCGTTCGGAATGGACGTCATCGCGTACGACCCCTACTGCCCGCCCTGGATCGCGCGCGAGTACAGGGTCAGGCTGGTCGGCAGCCTCGAAGAGCTGGCGGCGGAGTCGGACTTCGTGTCTGTCCACACGCCACTGAACAACGAGACTCGCGGTCTGCTCGGCGAGAGCTTCTTCAACGCAATGAAGCAGACGGCCTACATCGTGAACACCTGCCGCGGCCCCGTGATCGACGAGGCTGCGCTGATAGCCGCGCTCGAGAGCGGGCAGATCGCCGGCGCGGGCCTCGACGTATTCGAAGAGGAGCCGACGTCGCCGGACAACCCACTGCTGAAGATGGACAACGTCGTGGTGTCGCCGCACTCGGCGGGCACGTCCAACATGTCGCGGATCAGGTCGGGAGTCCAGGTCGGCCAGGAGACGTCGCGACTGCTCAACGGCACGTTCCCGATGTCCGTGGTCAACCCAGAGGTCCGTCACGCCATTGAAGGCAGGCCAGCAGCGACTAACGCGTAGCCTCAGGATCCAGGTCAAACACCGAGGGCGCGTCCTGTGACGCGCCCTCTATACTTTTGCTACTGAGGTCCGTAACCCCAGCCCTAGAGTGAATTCCACTCCTCTCTGGAGATACCCGCCTCACGTAGAATCTCCCGGATCAGTCCGACGCCGATGTCGCGGCTTCCATGGATGGGCAATGGGAGAGATCGCCCTGTCTGCCGGTGAACCATATGCATATGAAGCCCCCTGGACACCGGTCCAGTGTAGCCAAGGGCACGCAACCGCTGAATGACCTCACGTGACCTAAGCGGGGTCAGTCGGGACAACTTCGGTCCTTATCTCAAAACCATGTATCTGTGGTATCTCCCATCCCATCTGCAGGGCTATGAGGACGTTGCCCTCTATAGCATCTAGCAGGTTGGTTCGAGCCTCTTCGTAGGACTCGCCCTGGGAGTAACAACCGACGGCGCCTGGGACTCTGGCAACGATCAGGCCATCTTCATCCTGCTCGTACTCGGCACAGGCGAGAGCGGCCTTCAGGTAGTCAGCCAACGAGAATGCCTTAAGACTGATCGGAGGATCAGGCAACTCTTCCCACTCTTCAATACCATGCGTTTTCGCATGTTCGAAGTAGAAGTCGTACTCTTCTCTGTGGTTCTGCATGAGCTTTTCGGTCGCCGCAAGCTCTGCCAGCGAGTTGTCCGATACAGAGTCCGACTCGGCGGTCAAATCTTCAGAGCCAGCGTCGTCGAGAAGAGCGGCCATTCTCTCATTGAGTCTACGATTACTGGTGGTCATGTAACTCTCCGCGACGATCTCTTGTGAACTGCTCTAGACAAGCTGAGGTATCAGGGTATGTTACCAAAGGCGGACGGGGCCCCGCTCAGTTGGCGCTGGCGCCTACGAGGACGCCTTCGTGGGTTATTACGCGGCCGTCGGTGAGGACTATACCGTCTTCGCAGAGGGACTCGACGAGGCCGCCCTGGAACTGCTCGTTGAACAGGGCGGCGTAGCGGCCGCGACGCTCGAGAAGCTCCAGGTGGCTGCCGTGCTCGATGATGCGGCCCTCGTCGACGACGTAGATCACGTCGGCGGACATTATCGTGGACAGCCGGTGGGCTATGGCGATGGTGGTGCGCTCGCGGATGAGCGGCTCGAGCGCCATCTGGACGTGTCGCTCGCTGGTCGTGTCCAGCGCGGACGTGGCCTCGTCGAGGACCAGGATGCGCGGGTCGTGGAGGACCACGCGGGCTATCGCGAGTCGCTGGCGCTCTCCGCCTGACAGCCGGTAGCCGCGCTCTCCGACGACCGTGTCGTAGCCGTCGGGAAGCGTCTCGATCCAGTCGTGGATGTACGCGGCGCGAGCGGCGGCCTCGATCTCGTCCTGCGTGGCGTCGGGCCTGGCGTACAGCAGGTTGCTCCTGAGGCTGGCGTGGAACAGGTAGCTCTCCTGAGTCACGTAGCCGATCATGCCTGCGAGCGAGTCGAGCTTGATGTCGCGGACGTCGATGCCGTCTATCTTCACCGCGCCCTCGGTGGGATCGTACAGTCGCGGGATCAGGTACGAGATGGTGGACTTGCCCGCGCCGCTCGGTCCCACGAACGCGGCAAGCTGTCCGGGCTGCACCTCGAAGTCGACGTTGTTCAGCGCCCAGCGTCGGTAGCCGTCACCGGTGGTCTGATCGCCCGCCAGGGCGCGCCCTGGCGGGCCGTGCTCGGGGTTGTAGGTCAGCCGGACCGAGTCGAACGTGATGCGTCCCCGGACGTGGCGGGGGTCAACATCGACGGCGTCCGGGCGGTCCTCGATGTCGGGCCTGATGTCGAGGTAGCGGAAGATGCGCTCGAACAGCGCCATCGAGGACTGCAGCTCGACTGAGATCTCCATCAGGTTGACGATGGGGAAGTACAGCCTGAATTGGAGCGTTGTGAACGCGACGATGGTGCCGGCGGAGACGCCGGGTGTCGTCGAGCCGGCTATGAGGTAGCCGGAGATCAGGTACACGACGATCGGGGCGACCGAGAAGAATATCTGCATGACCGTGAAGAACGACTGGCCTGTCATCTGGGTACGCACGGCGAGGTGGGCCATGCGCTCGTTCTCGTTGTGGAAGCGTTCGATCTCCTGGTTCTGCCTGCCGAACAGCTTGGCGAGCATGATGCCGGAGATCGACAGCGTCTCCTGTGTGATGGCTGTGACCTCTGCGGCCGCCTCCTGCGACTCCTCGGTGACGCGCTTCCTGCGGTCTCCGACGAACTTGGATATGACGACGAAGACCGGGATGGCTGCGACTGACACAAATGTCAGCTCCCACGACAGGATGAACATGGCCGCCAGCGTGCTGATGAAGATGACCGTGTTGGAGAGCACGCTGGAGAGCGTGTTGGTGACGACGTTCTGGACGCCGCCGACGTCGTTGGCGATGCGGGACTGTATCTCGCCGGTGCGGGTGCCAGTGAAGAAGCCGAGCGACTGACGCTGGAGGTGCGTGTACAGGCGGTCGCGCAGGTCGCGCATCACGCGCTGTCCGACCTCGTTGGTCAGGTACGTCTGGATGATGCCGAGTCCGCCGCTGACGACGGTGGCGGCGATCATGATGCTGGACAGAATCCACAGCATCCGCATGTCGATGCCGCCTGGGGCGAAGAGGGCGTCGTCGAAGACCGAGCGGATGAGTACCGGGTTGACGACGCCGAGGCTGGCGGTCACCAGGATCAGCAGTATGACTCCGATGACCTGCCACGTGTAGGGTCGGAACGACTCGGCCGCCCTTCCGACGGTGGCCCGGTTCGAGCCTCGTTCCAACTGGTCGCGCTGCATGGCTCCAGACACCCCTCTCACTCACTATATCCGTGAAGGGAGCGGGATGCTACTGGGGGGTGTCGGATTTTATGAGGCTGGTGATTCCGGTCAATCAAGACCAGCATATTGCACAAATTGAAAGAAGTACTTGCAGACTGGGCAGCCAATCGGTGACTGCGACACTCCGGGGCCTTCTACATACTTGTTCCGTTGGAAAGCTCGCCCGTATTTCTCAACGACATTGCCACGTCAGGAGCCCCTCTGAGAATTGCACCATCCAAGGTAGCTAAGGGGACGCCCAGGGTTCGGGCCAGGGCGACGAATTCCGCGTCATATGCGGTGAGGTTGCACTCCAGGGCGACATCCAGTACGTGATCGCCTGAAACCGTAGCGAGACGGTCTGCTAGTATCGTTTCGGCGTCATCGGTCATGGATTTGGCCTGGTCCGGAAACAGCGAGCCCCGGCGCACGAACCCGAGCAGAACGTTCCGCAACTCGCTCATCAGGATAGTGGGTGCTGCCCACTCAGGATCCTGCTGAAGTAGTAGGTCTGCCGCTGGGCTATGTTCTCCGTCCGCAAGGAGATGAACCATGACATTCGTGTCGACGACGATCACGGTCGACCGGCGTTCCGCATGTCACGGAGCGTCTTCTCACTGAGGTCTACTGGCCCGATGGTCTGGCGTCTCAACCGTATCCGTTCAAGTAGCAAATCCTGATCCACTGATTCAAAACGAACCGAAGCAGTCAATCTGGCGAGTATCTCACCGTTCAGACTGCGATGGTTACGCCTTGCAGCTGCCTTGAGGTCACTATGCAATTGCTCAGGAATGCCTCGGAGCGCCAGGTTCGGCACATCTATCTCCTTAACTGAAGGCTACTGTAATAATATCATATTAATATCAATAACCAATACATTCTGTAATGGATTCCGACCTGAAGCCTTTAGTCATAGATCCTATCGTGTTATAATCAACACAAGCAATGTGATTCAAGTGCATAATATTCTACATACGTCATGTGCAGCATTGGATGAATCTGAGTGGACAGTTCTGATCGAATAGCTGAGGTCAGGGAAAGGTACACCGATGCGCTGGTGGCTGGCGAGGTTGCCCTGGCGCGGTCGGCTATCGTTCAGGCTGTGACCAGGGGCATGAGCCACGTCGAGCTATATCTCGGGGTGCTGGCGCCTGCGCAGATTCGACTCGGGGAGCTGTGGCGCGAGGGACGTCTCAACGTTGCCCAGGAGCACCTCGCGACGGCGATCACGATGGACATCATGAACTTTGCCCGGCGGGGCGCGGCTCTGAGGACAGGTCTCGGCGTGAGGGCAGTCGTGACGCCGGTGGAGGGCGACCAGCACTCCGTTGGCGCACAGATGATCGCCGACTTCCTTGAAATGGACGGGTGGGAGATCGATTTTCTTGGGAGCGGGACACCCGCGTCCGACCTCGGGGAGTTCGTCCGCAACCGAAACGTCGATCTCGTCGCGATCTCATCGACGACTCCCGAGTTCCTTCCTAACGTGAAGGCTGCGGTGGACGTTATACGCAGGGTGGAGTCGCCGAGACCAAAGATCATGCTGGGCGGTGGAGCCCTGTCGAACACGGCCCACGACCTGAAGGCGCTGGGATGCGACGCCATCGTCGGCAGCGCGCTTGAGGCTACGAGCGAGGCGCGACGGCTGATCGGGCTGACCGAGGAGAGACTCTCCCTCGACGAGCATCTGGCCCTGATGGGGAGACGGATCAACGCCGAGAGAACATCCCGCAGGATGACCCAGCAGCAGCTGGCGGACGCAGCCGAACTCGATCGCACTTACATCAGCCTTGTGGAGCATGGCAAGCAGAACCTGTCGATAGGGGCCGTGCTGAAGATCGCGAACGCTCTGGAAGTGCCAATGGGCGACCTGCTGGCGCTTCCGTCGGCTGAGCCTCAACCGAAGCATAAATGACGCCTAATCCAAATCACAGAGATCTGTATAGCAGCAGCCTGGCTGTGATTGCTAGCCTTTATGTAGAACCGTCCGGCAGCCCCCATACTCTGGAGAGACAACCTTGATCAGATTCATCACAGGACTTGCGCTGCGTCGCAGATCCGTCACTGTACTTGCCGTTATTCTCGTGCTGGCGGCGGGCATATTCACGTACCGGTCGCTGCCGGTGGAGCTGTTCCCTGAGATCGAGTTTCCGCTGGTTACGATCACCACGTTCTACCCGTCGGCGAATCCGGACGCGGTTGTGCGGGACGTTACCGAGCCCATAGAGAATGCCATTGCCAGTGTCGACGGACTCGACACGATGCAGTCAGTCTCGACCGAGAACCGGTCGATCATACTGGCGTCGTTCGAGTTCGGGACCGACATGGCCAACGCCGAGAACGTCATCAACTCCAACGTGAGCGGGGTCTCATTCCCGAGTGGGGTGAATGACCCCATCGTCGCTCGCATCAACCCGGACCAGTTCCCGGTGCTGCAGCTAAGCGTAATTGGCGGCAATATTGCAGAGATGCAGCGGGTCGTCGAGTCGCGGGTGCTGCCAGAGATTTCTGCGGTCGAAGGGGTATTCGGGGTTGAAGTCACCGGAGGCATAGAACAGAAGGCGATCGTGTCGGTAGACCTAGAGAAAGCGTCCGAAAAGGGCGTGTCGCTATTCCAGATCTCGCAGGCACTCCGGGAGAACAACGTTACGCTGCCGGGAGGCGTGATCTCGGACGGCGGCAAGCTGCTGCCGATCAAGACTACAAACTCCTACTCGTCACTCGACGATCTGAGGGGCCTTGTCGTACGCAGCCCCGCCGCGTTTGGTGGTCTGCCGGCCGGTGCCCCAGGCTCGCCTGGACAGCCGGGGCCACAGGCAGGGCAGGGAGCCACGGCTCCCAACACTGGCCAATCCAGGCTACCCGCCGCACAAATGCCCCAGCCCCTTTCGGCAAGCTCAGGGCAGGCTGTAACACTTGGCGAGGTGGCGGACATCACACTCGGGTCGGGCATTCCTACGAGCATATCGAGGACGAACGGCCAGCCCAGCATCGGCATCGCGGTCATCAAGCACCCGGACGCCAACACGATCGACGTGACCACCGGTGTCATGGAGAAACTGGACGGGCTCAGGGGCGACCTGGATGGCGCGCAGATCGTAACGGTCAGGAACCAGGGGCCGGACATCCAGTCCCAGATCACCACACTGGAGCGTGAGGCCGTCCTGGGTCTGACGCTCGCCGTCTCGGTCGTGTTCGTGTTCTTCCTGACGATCAGGCCGTCGGTGATCATGGGAGTCCTGAGGACGCTGCGTCCCACTGTAGTGATCGGGCTCTCGATACCCCTGAGCATCTTCACGGGCGTGCTGCTTATGGACTGGCAGGGGCTGGCGCTGAACTTCATGACGCTTGGAGGACTCGCCATATCGGTCGGCAGGGTCGTGGACGACAGCATCGTGGTGCTGGAGAACGTGTACCGCAACATCGAGGGCGGCAAGGAGCGGTGGCGCGTGGCGCTGGACGCGACCGTCGAGGTCGGCCCGGCGATCACGGCGTCCACCCTCACGACAATCGTCGTATTCCTGCCTCTTGGCTTCATCCAGGGGCTGGTCGGAGCGTTCTTCTTCCCGTTTGCGATAACCGTCAGCTTCGCGCTGATCGCGTCGCTCGCGGTCGCGCTCACCGCAGTCCCGGTACTTGGCGCATACCTGCTGAGGCCTGGAGACCTGCCCGAGGGCACAGGCGAGGAAGACGACATACCAGAGACCAACACCTGGCTGCAGCGTGTCTACACGCCGATACTGGTGAGCGCGCTGAGGCACAAGGCGATCACGCTGATCGCGGCACTGGTAATCACCATCGGCAGCCTGAGCCTGCTGGGTCTGATCCCGGTAAACCTGTTCCCATCTGGCGGAGAGCGGTTCGTGCAGGTCGACATGAGCCTCGCGCCAGGCACCCCGCCGCAGGCCACGCTGGCCGAAGTCGACAACATCGAGGGCACGATCGACACCGTGTCCGACGTGTACGTGACTACGGTGGGAAGCCCGGCGGCGGCATTCGGAGGCGGAGGACCGGGTGGATTCAACCAGTCCGGCACGTTTGTAGTGCTCAACGAAGACGTGCCATATGAGGTTGTCGACGACCTGCGCGACAGCCTGGGAGGGGTCGAAGGGCGCAAGGTCAACGTCACAGAGATACAGGGTGGGCCGCCACAGGCGGGACTCGACGTCGTCATCACCGGCGCGAACTACTCGGACATCTCGACCGTCGCGGTGCAGCTGACCGACGAGCTCACCAGGGTGTCGGGCATCGAGAACATCACCAGCGACGTGAGCGAGGCGAGGGACGAGATAATCATCAACGTCGACCCTGCGCGAGCGGCGGCGGTCGGCCTCAGCGCCCAGCAGGTGGCGTTCCAGGTGAACCAGTTCCTGGTTGGCCAGACGGTGACTCAGGTCGACGTCGGGGGAGGCCCCGTGGACGTAGTGCTGTCGGCCCGCACCGACGGCATAAACAGCGTAGAGACGATCGGCGACATGATGGTCGCTGGGCCCCTGGGCTCAAGTCCGCTGGGCGAGATCGCAGAGGTCAACGAGGCCAAAGGGCCTGTGACAATCACGCGTACCGACGGGACGAGGTCCGCGTCCATCACGGGCAGCATAACGTCTGACGACGCCCAGACGGTCGGACAGGAGATCCAGCAGATTATCGACGGACTCAACCTGCCTCCGGGTGTCACAGTCGTCAACGGCGGTGTGTTCACCCAGATATCCGAGGGTTTCCAGAGCATCTTCCTGGCGATGATCGTGGGCGTCGTGGGAGTCTACCTCGTGATGGTCGCCAGCCTGGGCTCGCTCCGAAACCCGTTCGTGATAATCACGAGCCTGCCCCTGGCGATTATCGGCGCGTTTGCCGCGCTGGCGATAACGGGGCGGTCGCTGGGTCTGCCCGCAATGATGGGCATACTGATGCTGATCGGTATAGTCGTTACGAACGCGATCGTGCTTATCTCGTTCGTCGAGCAGCTACGTGAGCGCGGCCTGAGCGTGTACGACGCGCTGATCCAGGGCGGACGTGTGCGGCTGCGGCCGATTCTCATGACTGCGATCACTACCAGCATCGCACTGCTGCCGCTGGCGGCGTTCGTCGAGGACGAGGGCGGCCTGCTCAGCGCGGAGCTTGCTACCGTCGTGATTGGCGGACTGGTGAGCTCGACGGTGCTGACGCTGGTGGTCGTTCCAGTCGTTTACACGCTGGCGAACGACAGCATCCCCAGCCTGTTCAGGCGCATCTTCAGGCGTGGTACCGCAGTGCCGCAGCCTGAGGCAGCCATGGGGGACTGACCCTGCCTATATTGGCTGGGACAATAGTACCTTGCGATCAAGCCATTTCACCCTTACTCTGAGGGAGCTGACTGGGATGGGTATTCGAGGCTTTCGCCCTCACCCCAGCCCTCTCCCTCGGGGAGAGGGGGTTATTGAGAGGCCGCCGGGATGACAGATGAAACACTCACCACGTCAGCTCGCTGAGATCGCGGCAGCGCTGGAGCTTCAGTTCGACGACATATCTCTGCTGGAGCGGGCGCTGGTACACGGGTCGTTCGTGGCCGAGTTTCCCGGGGTGTTCGAGGAGTCGAACCAGCGTCTGGAGTTCCTGGGCGACGCCGTCCTCGGCCTGATCGTCGCACAGGAGCTGCATACGAGGTTCCCAAGTTGGCCTGAGGGTCGCATGACGCAGGTGCGGGCGTCGCTGGTGGATGGGCAGTCGCTGTCGAAGATCGGCGCGCGACTCGGACTCGGCGAGTGGCTCGTCATGGGCAGGGGCGAGATCGAGCGGGGCGGCGGCGAGAGGCAGTCGAACCTCGCCGATGCGTTCGAGGCGCTGATGGGTGCGCTCTTCCTGGACCAGGGCTACGATGCGTCGCGGGAGTTCGCGCTTCGAGTGATGGCCTCCGAGCTGGAGCTTGCCGCCGAGGCCGAGGAGGCTCCGCGTCATCCCAAGTCACTGCTGCACGAGGCGGCGATGGAGCGCGGCTACGGGCCACCCCAGTACGAGACGGTCGGCATGGAGGGTCCGAGCCACGACCCGACGTTTACGGTGCAGGCCGTGGTCAACGGGATGGCGATGGGGACGGGCCACGGTCGGAGCAAGAAGTCGGCGGGAGCCGAGGCGGCGGTGGAGGCGCTGGGGGTGCTGGGGAGCGGGTGAAGGTCTGGTCTGATCGATACAACCGGCTCGCTCAGTCGTCGACAGGCTCCAGGAGTATCAACACCTCTTCCAAGCCATCCCTCGCCTGTGCTGAGCGCCTCTGCTGATCGGCGATACGGTAGCCATATACCACCGGAATCGTCTCCTGTGAATACAGCTTCCTGAGCGCCGCGGCAGACTCGCGAGCGCGGCGGATGTCCCTTTCCCCTATCAGGCCGGAAATCTCCGCAGCAATCCAGAGTCGTGTTCCGTCAGGCTCACGAATAGCCCGAGCGATCATGTCGGTCCTGTTGAGCCTGCCCTCTTCTTCCAGGGTGATGGTCCCATCATCTGCGCCCGATTCAACGTCGATGGTAAAGTTGTCCATTCTACCCAGTGGCGCGGCGAATCCACCGGGCATCCAAATTACCTGAACTCTCCTGATGCTGAGCGTGTCACAGAGGAGCTGGCACAGGTGAGTGGGAGCCTTTCTCTCGAGTGCGTCACCTCGCAGCCCGGCGACATCTATCTCCACGTGTTCCAATCGATTCTCCACACTCTCTAGTCGCGAATCAACTTGTCTGGCGTTTTCTGCAAACTTCTCTGGCAGTTCCAAAAGCTCGTCGGTCAGCAGTTCGCGTCTGGACGCCACACGAAACTCATCGTCTTCGTGCCAAAGCCTCAGCAAGTCCTCTTTTGTGTTGATTTCGTTAGTCATCCGACTTACTCATAACGAGGACAATTGTAACACATCGGGACAGATAATACGCGCAGCGGCCGATAGGGGATCAATTATCGCTATCTAGTGAGTGATTTACTCACTCGGCTGTTGCGTACTTGTGGCCTAGTTCTTCTTCCCAGCGGAGGTAGTTGACCATGTCGGCGTAGCCTCTGTCTGGGCCCATGGGGAGGTTGTCGTTGGGTGGGGACATGACTCCGGTGAGGCCGACCTCGACGTCGCGGCCGGAGGCCTGCCAGCCGTTGGTGCCGCCTTCGAGGGTGCTGACGTTGGTGTAGCCCATCTCGGTCAGGGTGGCGGCTGCCAAGGCGGACTGCGCTCCTCCGTCGGGGCAGGTGACGATAACTGGTGCATTTATGTCGGGCGCGATGTCGCCGATCCTGAACTCCAGCCAGCCTCTTGGGACCCAGGACGCGCCTGGGACGTGGCCCTGGGCGAACTCGGCGCTGAGTCCGACGTGTATGATCCGGGTGGAGTCGGAAGCAGCTGCAACGTCGTCTGCCGTCGTCTTGCTCGCCGACCTGGCCGAGACTGGCTGCATTCCGGTGTCGGGCGCGCCGCTCTCGAGGACTCGCCCGGACTCGGCCCACGCGGTCGATCCCCCATGGAGCGCGTAGACGTGCTCGAAGCCCATCTGCCTGTACCAGGAGGCCGTCAACGCGGCCCTGGCCCTGCCGTCACAGCAGAAGACGATTGGCGCGTTGTGAACGACGGCGACCTCGTCGGCGCGCTGCACGGCCTGCCCGCCGGGGAACCAGCGGAAGCCGGGGATGTGCCCTTCGGCGTACTCGGAGCCGGTGCGGACATCGACCAGGTACACGGTCTCGGACGTCCTGCGTTCCATCAGGGACTCCAGCTCGGATACGTCTATGTATCGAACTCCGTCCTGTTCGACGAGCTGGTCTGCGTACTGCTCAGCGGCAGCCAGGCCCTCTTCAGTGGGCTCTGGCAGGTCGAGACGGTCCGCGCCGTACTCTAGCTCGTATCCGGCTAGCACCCATCCTGCGGTGCCGTTTTCGAGTCCGACGACGTTCTCGACGCCCATGCGCTGCAGGATGCGGGTGCCGATGATGCTCCTGGTGCGACCGGCGCAGTTGATGACGACGGTGGTGTCGTCGTCCACGTCGCCGAGGATGTCGCTAATGTGCAGAGCGAGCTCGCCGTTCGGGACGCTGCGTCCGCCGGGGATGCAGTTGCGCCGGTACTCCTCAGGCGTGCGGGTGTCGAGGATGACCATCTTGTCGCCGCGGTCCATCATGCTCCGCAGCTCGACGGCGTCGATCTCGGGTACGTGATGCTGGACCTGGACCTTCTCGCCGAAGTCCTTGCTGGGCACGTTGACGCCCCACTCGGTGGGGCGGCGCTCGGTCACCCATCGGGCCATGCCTCCGCTCATCGCAACAGCGTTGCGATAGCCGAGGCCACGGAGCGTGGCGGCGGCGAGCGCGGCGCGGCGTCCGTCGTCGTCGCACAGCACGACAGTCGCGTCCGTGTATGGGACGGAGTCGACGATGCGCAGCTCAAGCTCCCGGCGGGGGATCAGGCTCGCTCCTACGATGTGGGAGGAGTTGTACTCGCCGGATTCGCGGACGTCGATGAGGGCGAATGGCTGGTCGCCGTCGAGGAGGTCGGCGACTTCGGCGCATGAGATGGTTGGTGGCATGGTGATTCTCCAGTGGGAGGTAGACACCCCACCCCTGGATTCCCGCTTTCGCGGGAATGACGGGGTGGGTGGTAGGAATGACGGGTTGGTAGCGGGAGTGACGGACTGGTTGATTGGAATGGAGGGGTAGGTATTCACCCTCACCTCAACCCTCTCCCATCAAGGGAGAGGGGGCCAGTCGGCTGGGGTTCGTTACCCCCGGCTAGCAGTTGTCGAAGCGGGAGGTGGCGAAGTGCTTGACCTCGTTCGTCTCGAGGTTGTACCTGCTGCGCTGGAGGCCTCTGAGGTCGTTGCCGTAGACGTGGATCTCGACCGTCGGGGTGTCCGAGTAGTTGTCCATCTGGTGGATCTCGTCGACCTCGGGCACCAGCAGGCTGACGTCGCCGGGAAGCACCAGCGTCTCGCGGTCCCTCTCGATCTCAGCATAGTCGTCGCGGGAGCGATCGTCGTGGCGCTTGAAGCGGGTCTCGGTGATGCCGTTGTCCATCACGCCGATCATGCCCCAGGTGCAGTGATCGTGCGGCCCGATGTGGTCGCCGGGTCCCCATACGACGGTGGTGACCAGCAGGCCGTTGTCGCCGTAGTGGAGCAGGAACGTGCCGTGATTGCGTCCGGGCGCGGGCATGCGGAAGCGCTCGGGGATGGCGTCAGGGTTGACTATCAGCTTCTCCAGGTACGAGGAACCTCGGTCGAACAGACGCTCCTGGTCGGGCTGTTCGTCGACGAGCGCGCTCATGTCGTGGATGAACTCGTCGAGTTCGTACTTTACGGTGGTCATGGTGTGCCTCCTGTTTGGTTGCTGCCTGTTCTACTGTCTTGGCTTGGCTGGTGGACTTTCTTTTCACCCTCTCCCCCAGGAGAGGGGGTCGTTTAGCAGTCCTATGGTTCACCCGCGCTGAGTGAGTATCTCGTGCAGGCGGTTGGCTACTATCTCCTCCTCGCCGTCCCTGACGTTTACGGGGATGAACGAGAAGCTGTCGTCTATGCGCGAGTCCCTGATGCGAATGCCGGGGTCGCCGTCCTCCAGCTGCTGGACGATCTCGGCTATGGACGGGCCTGTCCATGACGGGGTCAGAGTGACCTGGGCGCGGGCGGAGTTGTTGTCGGGCTCGTCCAGCTCGGGTCGCGCCTCGACCAGCTCGACGACGAGGCCGTCGATGCCCTGCAACCGGTCGGCGACGTGTGCGGACTTGGCCCTCCAGTTGGCCTGGACGGCGTCGAAGTCGGTGTCGACGAAGATCTCCAGCGCGGTCACGAGTCCGGCGATCTCCTCCTTGCACACCTTGGCGGCGCGACCAATGGACTCAGAGTTCGGGGCCGAGTTGGCGTAGGCCGCCTCGATGAGGTCGGCGCGTCCGGCGAGTATGCCTGTGGACTGCGGGCCGAGCACGCCCTTGCCACCGCTGAAGCTGACGAGGTCGGCGCCCTGGTCGATGAACTTGGTCAGGTTCTCCGGCGGGGGCAGCATGGCGGCTGCGTCGACGATGACTGGGACATCTCTCTCGTGGGCGATCTCGACGACCCTGGGCAGCGGAATCGCGCCTCCTCGACGTGGGCCGAACACGTAGGCGACGGCGGCGGTGTTCTCGTTGATCGCCGACTCGAGCTCCCACTCGTGAGTGGTGCCGGTGTTGCCGATCTCGACAAGTGTCGCGCCGGTGACGCGGAAGCTGTGGTCGTAGTTGACGCGATGGGCGCGATGGATGACGATCTCGTTCTTCATGCCGGTGGTGTCGGGCAACTGCCAGATCCTGGCGGGGTCGTTGCCGGCTATGCATGCGGCGGACTCGAGGACCATCCCGGCGGCAGACCCTGCGGTGACGAGTCCGGCCTCCGCGCCTGTCAGACGCGCGATGACCTCGCCGGCCTTCTGATTGAGTTCGTGGAGGTCGACGAACCAGCGCGAAGCCTCATTCATCGACTCGACTACTGCGGGCGGCATGATGCTGCCGCCGTACACGGTGATCCAGCTAGCGGCGTTGATGATGCGCTTGACGCCGAGGCGGTTGTAAAATTCGTTGGTCTGGCTAGTCATGAGGGTCTCCGTTGTTTGGTTCGCTTGTGCTTGTTGGCTGTATGGGTAGTCCATCATTGAGCGTCCTTGCGGACACATAGTTGTGGACAATAGTTGACATCAACGCTCGGAAGGGCATCCCTTCTTCTATGGCGAGCTTTTGGATCGCGTCCAGGTCGCTGCTTGAGATGGGCACGCTTACGCTCAGATCCTGTTCGAGGGTGGTACGAGCGTACTCGCGGTATCGCTCCATCTCACTCTCAAGCTCCTCAACAGGCTTCCATTCGCCCAGTTCGTAGGAACTCAGAAGTTCTTTTTCTTCGTTGTCTAGTTGGTTCATTGCTCTGGCCTATATGAGAGGTGCTCTCTTGTAGCCTTTCGGCTGGGAATGATCGTCTTGAGGAACACCTCAGTCTCGGACTCCACAAAGGGTACTAGATAGGCGTAACCCCTGATGTTGACAACAAAAATACGTTGGCCTGGGTATCTCTCCTGATTGGGGTGATCCAATACACTGAGCAGGTCACCCCTCTCTATATGAAACACGGCTTCTTCGAACGATATTCCTCGCTGGCGCTGCAACAACTCGTTCTTTTCGTCGTTCCAGGAGTATCGGAACATACCTACATTCTAACGTGCCACGATACCTCGCTCTTATGGAAGCCAAGCGTACCACATCCTTCCTATGCCATCTGATCCGTGGTACGGGACCACAATGTCCTCAGGTACAGGTTGCACAGTGAAACATAGTTGCCGGGATGTGGAACAATCCTCTGCGTAGGTAAGCCTCCCCACCGCCCCTGGATTCCGGCCTCCGCCGGAATGACGGACTATCAGTGTCTACTAACCGAGAACGATATTGTGATGAGACACCCCCTACCTCCCCACGAAGGATGGGGTGCGTTTTTCGGCGAAGGCCTGGATGCCTTCCTGGGCGTCTTCGGTGCGCTGGAGACGGCGGTTTACGATGCCGGCGAGGCGGACACGGTCTTCGAGGCGCATGTTCAGTCCGCGGACCGTGACCTCCTTGATCGCGCGCATGGCGAGCGGCGCGTTGGCCATTAGCGTGTCGACGTACTCCTGGGTGGCCGACTCGAGCTCGTCGTGGGGCACGACCTTGTTGACCAGACCTAGCTCGAGAGCGCGGTCGGCGGTGATCATGTTGCCGGTGAACAGGAACTCGAAGGCGTAGTTGAGCGGGACGCGGTGGGCCAACATGCACGGGCCGCTTACGGAGCCGATTCCGCGGCGTGCCTGCGGCCAGCCGAACTGCGCCTGGTCGGAGGCGATCCTGATGTCCGACGCCAGCGCGATCCCGCCTCCCTGTGCGAGGCAGAAGCCGTTGATCGCCGCGATGATGGGCTTGTAGATCTGCGTCTGGTAGACGTAGAGGTCCTCGGTGGAGATCTCGTCCTCGTAGAGGTCGTCGCCGCGACCGGACATCGAGACGAGGTCGTGTCCTACGGAGAAGGCTCGGCCGTTGCCTGTAATGACCGCCATCCAGACGTCTGGATTTTCGTTGACGTCGTGCATGACGCGCCAGATCTCGTTGCGCATCTCAACGTCGATCGCGTTGAGCTTATCCGGCCGGTTGAAGGTTACGTACCCGACCCTGTCCCTGATTTCGTAGTCGACTGTTGACATGGTTCACCGTCCCACTGGGTTTTTTCTGACTTGCCTCGCACCGGTAAGGCCGAAGCGTCATGCAATTATAGGGGAACTGTGAGGGAGTGGTTGGGGATGTCCTTCGACAAGCTCAGGACGAACGAACTGTCGCTTTACCTACCCCTGTAAGCCCATCAAGGGAGAGGGGGCTCGTTAGAGTTAGACCAGACTTGGGAAAGCCTGCGAAGTGAGACCCTAAGTAGTGAAGATGCTGTCGAGGCTGACGCTGAAGTCTTCGAGGACGGTGGATGTTGCGGTGTCGTCTTCGGTGTGGGTCTGCTCAATTTCAAGCACACCGTCCTGGAGTAGCAGGATGGACACGATTCTGTTGGTGGGGTCGATAATCCAGTACTCGCGAACTCCGTGGGAGGCGTACAGCTCTCGCTTGTCACGCCAGTCCCTGGTCGACGACGATGGCGACAGTATCTCCACGATGAGATCGGGGGCTCCCTGCACGTTGGCGTGCGTCAGGATGTGCTCGCGCTCGCGGGAGATGAACATGATGTCTGGCTGTGCGACGTCGGTGTCGGTGAAGAGCACGTCGAATGGGGCGATGTACACCCGACCCAGGGCATTCTCTCTCGCGAATGTACGCATCATAAACCCGAGGTCCATGACCACTTCCTGGTGATCTCTGTTCGGCGATGCAACCAAAATCAACTCTCCGTCGAGGAGTTCGTAGCGTTCATCGCTCTCCAGGGCAGCGTAGTCCTGGTAGGTCAGCTTTGGAGTGGTTACCATATTCACCCTCCGGGTCTGGCGAGACGATTACATACCCACCCTTCTGGACTCCGGCCTCCGCCGGAAAGACGGATGTATGTAATGTCCTCGTGTCAGGATTATATCATTCGGCAGCGGCGTGATAGGATACATCGCCTCCAGAATTAACCTCCACAGGACTGCTGATTGAGACTCACCTCCTCGCTGACACGGGCTTCGTCGCCTCTGGGTGTCTTCCGATACCGCAACTTCTCGTTCGTGTGGAGCTCGACTGCGCTGGTGGGCATCGGGACGCAGATGGAGTCGGCGGTGCTGGGATGGTTCGTACTCTCGCTGACGGACTCGCCGTTCCTGGTGGGGTCCATAGCAGCCGCGCGGATGGCGCTGAACTTCCTGGCGCTGTTCGCCGGGGCCATCGCCGACCGGCTGCCACGCAACGTGCTGCTCGTGTCGGTCGAGTTCGTCATGGGCTCGATGGGCATCCTGATGCTGGCGCTGATCCTGACCGACCTTCTGGAGGTGTGGCACATCTTCGCCATCACCCTGTTCATGGGCGTGGTCCGGCTATTCCAGATGCCTGTGGCGCAGTCGCTGGTGGCAGACACCCTGCCCCGGGAGCGGGTGAACAACGGCGCGGCGTTCAACACCGTGGCCATGAACATCGCCATGCTGTGCGGTCCGGTCATCGGAGGGCTGCTGTACAAGGCCTTCGGTCCGCAGGGAGCGTACATGGCCATCGCGTCGCTGTACCTGGCCAGCGGGATGGTCGCCGTGGGCATCAGGATCGACCGGTCCGAGAGAAGCGCCCCGACGGAGCCGGTGCTGCGCACGGTGATCAACGGACTGAGATACGCCGCCGGAAACCAGGTCATCTGGGCCGTGCTGACGGCGGCGGTCATCATCAACCTCTCCGGGTGGACGGTACACACCAGCCTCGCGCCCATATTCGCGCGGGACGTGCTGGGCACGGATTCGGCGGGTCTGGGTCTGCTGCTCTTCGCGTTCGGATTCGGAGCTCTGAGCGGGTCGCTCGGAATGGCGATGGCGCCGAACCTTCGCAACGTCGGCAGGCTGGTATTCGTGGCCATAATCGCGTGGCACACGATGGTGCTTGCCTTCTCGCTGTCGACGTCTTTCTACCTGTCGATGGGGCTTTTTGCGCTGGTGGGAGTGGCGTTCGCCTCGACGCAGGTGCTGATCCTCACGCTGCTGCTGCGCACGACGCAACAGGAGTTCCGGGGCAGGATCATGGGTCTGCGGTCGTTCGCGATCCTGGCCTACAGCTTCGGAAGCATGACCGCCGGGGCCATCGCGGGAGTCTGGGGAGCGCCCGCGGCAGCCCAGGCGGTGGGACTGACAGGCATCACGCTGGTGCTGATACTGGCGGTGCTGGCGCCAAAGCTGAGGGCGGCGTGAGGGATGGGGGAGGAGCACTCGCCGTCTCCTCTCCGACCTCAATTGTCATCTCCTATCAACAGCCCTAACTGTTCAGCTATCTCTCGATAGAGAGCCAACATGCCGTGCAATGTCGGCTTAGCATCCTTATACCACCTGATGCCTACATTCGCTGTGAGGCGATTAACTGTAAAGAACACCTCCATCAGTTGATGTAAGAGAAATAAGAGAGACCCCTTCACCAAGATTTCACGGTAGTGCCCACCTGGGCGCAGAGTCCCCTGTTCAGTTGGGAGTGTCAACAAACTCATCCGTCGAGGATGGGCAGCTGTTTCGCTGAGGACTTCTCCGTATAGCTTGTTCCATGTCACTTGTCCAGAACCAGGTGAAATGCGTTCTGCCATCTTCCCGTAGGTCAAGTCTCCCCTGCTGATGGATCCATTTCCCTCCAATAGCGCGTCCAGAGTTGGTTCGTTGCTCTCCGCGTCTTCTACTACAAGCTGGTCCTCCATAGCCATCCGCGCCAGTGTCAAAACCTGCTGATAGTACCCGCATTCCAATGCCTGTCTAGCGACGCGCAGCGAATTGAAACTCCTTACTACAAGGAAAACCTGAGCATCCTCCAATCGGGTGCCTGGTCGTTGCTTTGCATGGGCGAAGGCATCTAAACCTTGGAGAATCTGGTCCAAGGCGGTATCGACAACTTCTAGCTCACGACTGTGGTTGATTCGTACTTGGGATGCAACGTCGTTTTTGTTCGACTCGATCTTTTCCATATAGCGCCGTCTGAACTCAGCGGACAATGACTTTCCTCCCCAAGTGCCTGCGTGGCGAGGTCTGGTTCACCATTTGGCTCTCAATTAGTAACCGAAGGTCCATGAGCTTCAGCGACAACTCTGATCCACTTTACGAGGTACTGACAGCGACTGGTCAGATCCCACTTCCACTCTATATCAATGCTTCATTGTCCCTAAAGCTGTGTGCAAGCCGAAAGTCTGACGAACAATCCACCACAATAGAAGAGCGTCCCGGCGGCAGTCTCCCGCTTGACCGTGTACGATGGGCCACGTAACGCAAGCAACTCCCACCCCCCAGGAGGCTGACCATGACTGAACTGCACGATCTGACTGTTGCTGCGGCGGCGCGGGCCATCAGGGAGCGGGAGGTGTCGGCGGAGGAGCTGATGTCGGCGCTGCTGGCGCGGTGCTGTGAGCTTGAGCCTCAGCTTCGAGTCTGGGTGACGCTGGACGAGGATGCCGCCCTCGACGCGGCGCGTGTGCGCGACCGGGAGCTGGCCTCCGAGGGGCCTCGCGGGCCGCTGCACGGCGTTCCGGTGGGAGTGAAGGACATCTACTATACGCAGGGCGTGCTGACGACCGCCTGCTCGAAGATCCTGGCCGACTTCGTGCCGGACTTCGACGCAACAGCCGTCGCGAAGCTGAGACAGGCTGGCGCGATCATCATGGGCAAGACGGTAACGACCGAGTTCGCGTGCGGCGATCCGCCTCCCACGCGCAACCCGTGGAACCACGAACATACTCCGGGCGGATCGAGCTCGGGCTCGGCTGTCGGAGTCATCGCCAAGATGTTCCCGGCGTCGCTCGGCTCGCAGACCGGCGGGTCAGTGCTGCGTCCGGCGGCGTACAACGGCGTTGTCGGACTCAAGCCCACGTTCGGCAGGATCAGCAGGTACGGCGTGGTGCCGGTGTCGGCGTCGCTGGACACGATGGGCCACTACGCTCGCAGCGTCGAGGACGTCGCGATGCTTCTCGACGCCATGTCTGGATACGACCCTAGCGATCCCGGGTCGGTCGACGCGCAGGTTCCTGATTACCACGCAGCGTCGCTTGCCCCGCAGTCGGCGCCTCGAATCGGGCTGGTGCGCACCCACTTCTGGGAGAAGGCCACCGAGGAGATGCAGGAGCACGCCGATTCGATAGCGCGGCGGTTCGCGGAGGCCGGCGCGGTCGTGGAGGACATCGAGCTTTCCACCGACTTCTCTGAGATGCTGCGGGCGCACAGGGTACTCATGACCACCGAGGGCGCCGACGCGCACAGAGACTGGTTCGAGGGACGGTTGGACGACTATTCTCCCAACGTGCGAAAGGTGATCGAGGACGGTCTGAAGGTAAGCGCGTTCGACTACCTTAAGGCGAAGGAAGTACAGGCGGCGTTCACTCGCGACGTGACCGAGGCGATGCGGCCCTACGACGTGGTGATGACTCCGTCTACGCCGTCGGCTGCGCCTCGCGACCTCAGCACGACGGGCGACCCGATGTTCCAGTCCCCGTTCACGTTCGGGGGATTCCCGACGATCACGCTGCCGTCAGGGTTCGACAGCAGCGGACTGCCGTTCGGTGTCCAGCTGGGCACTCCCCACTGGGAGGAGGAGAGGCTGCTGTCAGTCGCGGCGTGGTGTGAGGGAATTTTGAATTTGGAATAGTGAATTAAGAATTTAGAAGAGCGCTATGGCGTTCAATTCGCCATTCACTATTCACTATTCCACATTCACCCTAGTCGGCTGCCATGCTTTGGGGCTGGCCCTGTTGCCTTGCGGCCTTGTAGGCGGCGGCCATCTTCATGCTCTGGCGGATGATGTCGCGCTCCTCGTCGGTGAAGTCGGACCAGTCGTGCTGACGGAAGAACATTCGGATCTCGGGGTCCTCGACCTCGAACACCTCTTCCTTGCCCTCGATCAGCCACTGTACGGAGCGTCCAAGCATCGCGGCGGCCCTGGGGATCTCCCCGGCTGACAGGCCGATCTGTCCGGCCTCGACCTTCCACGCCCAGTGGCGGCCAGTCCGGCCCATCATGAGCGCGAAGTATTCCTGGCTCACGTCGATGGCGGTCCTGGCCTCTTTGATGCGTGCCCCAATCTCGTTCAGACGACCTGGAAGGTCGTACCGTTGCGTCATGCGTTCAACCCCTGTTGTCGAAATCATCACAGAATGATAGCTGACGCGCCAAGGCGGGTGGAAGGTTTGGGCTTCCCCGTCGTTCCGGCGAAGGCCGGAACCCAGAGAGTGAGGGGCTGTCCTTCGACAAGCTCAGAGCCTGCGCCGGACTTGATCCGGTGACGAACGAGATGTCGGTTTACATACCCCTGTCAGCTCCCTCAGGGAGTGGGAGTTATCGCAAGCACGCCCGTCACGTGATCGCAGTGGGTCTCTTCTATGAAGAAGGTGCGGTAGGCGTCGAAGGTGATCTGGTCTAGGTCGGCGGTGCTTGGGGTGAAGTCGGGGATACGGACCACGTCGCCGGCTCGGACGCGGCACAGGGGCCACTCGATGCCGTCGGAGTCCCAGACGCGGTTGATGGCGAGGCCGTTGGCGGGTGGTCTCACAGACAGACGTGAGCGCAGGTTCAGCTCGGCGTCTCGACGCTGGACTGCGGTTGCGATGGTGGACTCGCCGATGTTGGCGACGTGACGTTCGCGACGGATGTGCCTGGCGATGCTCCGGCTGTCGACGGCCGGTGGCGTACGCGTAAGCTCGCCGTTGCGCTCGTAGGTGACGGACACGGCGTTGGCGAGGTCGCTCCAGTCCACGCGAAGAGGCCCTTCGACAAGCTCTGGTCTGACGACTCCGCCGCCGTTCTCAGGGCGCATGTAGCTGTGCCAGATGACCCTACCCGCTGAGCGTGGCTGGTAGTGGAGCTTCCGGTCCTCCCAGACGGCGACGTCCATGGCTGCGCCCGCACCGGAGCCGAAGGAGGCGATGCCGCGCCTGCGGTCGGTGAGAATCCGCCAGATCGTCCAGTCGTCGTTGTACTCGTGGACGATTGCCGGGCCGGTCGCTATGTGCTCGGTGGAGGTCGATAGCTGACGCGCCTGTGGGTGGATGTCTCCGAGCAGTTCGGTGATGATCGAGCCGCCGGTGTCGGAGCCACTGACGTAGCTGCGATTGCGCACGGAGTCGGTAAGATTCGACCAGTAGCCGCGCGCGGTGAGCGACGCCTGCCACCTGTCGGCGAGCGCGACGGCCTCAATTCTGCCCTCCCAGGTGGTGCGGCCGGACGGCTCCTCGAGTGTGAGACGTCCCAGCAGGCGATGATGACGCCACTCTCGGAACTCGCTCTCGGTCGTGGCGAGGGTCAGGTGCAGCTCGTGGAATCCGCCTGGGAGGCGGGTGCCGTGGGCCAGGGAGCGGATGGCGGATGGGTCTGTGACTTCGACGAGCTCACCCCGCCCCTGGATTCCCGCTTTCGCGGGAATGACGGTTTCTGGCCTGGTGTAAAGCTTGAGGTGCTGGGCGATGTTTCTGGGCATTTCTTCCTCCACTAAGGGCTCGAAGGTGCGCTAAGGGGGCGCCCACAAGGGACGCCCCTACGAGTTCCGGGCGTCCCATCTACACTCCCGACACCAGGGGGGTGTAGGTTGCGCTGAGTGTGAACATGACCGCGGTTGGGTCGCTGGGTTCGTCTCGGACGATATAGATTCGGGTGTCCTCGCTGCCGAGTCCGAACGGGCCTCCTGTGAAGTCGGCGTACTTCTGGACGACGTCTGAGGCGTCGAGCAGGTACACGCCGGGCGAGTCGCTGAGGCTGTCGATCAGCACGCGGTCGCTGGTGTCGACGCCGTCCACAATCACCGCGCCCTCG
The DNA here is from genome assembly GCA_964537915.1 of uncultured Dehalococcoidia bacterium. Classification (GTDB taxonomy): domain Bacteria; phylum Chloroflexota; class Dehalococcoidia; order Lucifugimonadales; family UBA1123; genus VXRN01. The sequence continues at coordinate 95,886 of CAZIDM010000003.1, read as the reverse complement.
TCGATGGGGAGAAGCATCACGTAGTCCACGTCCCAGTTCGCCGAGTAGTACCTGTTGTTCACGCTGTCGGTGAACGGGCCGGGAGGGGTGAAGATGGCGTGGACTCTCAGCTTGAGATCGGGGCTGACAGCCGCTGCGGGTTCGGGCATCGACATGGGCGGTACGGTCAGCTCGCCGAGGTCGACCGTCTGGAAGCTGTCGAGCTCCCGAAGGTACACCCTGTCTTCCGCCGAAGGCTGCCTCACCCTGCCTCCGAACGCATAGCCCAGCCCGAACGCCATGGCCGTCTCGGTGTCGTAGTGTTCAGCCACGAACGGGCCGGAGTAGGGGTTGCCGCCGACCCTCACGCGAGCCAGCACTCGGAACAGGCCGTGCGGCAGGGACGCGCCGGGTATGCCGATCTCGACGTAGCCGGCGGAAGTGTCGTCCGACACGACCTCGTATGAACTCGCGCGGGTGGACCACATCATGCGCGCGACGTTGCCCCCGGAGCCGCTGGCCCTGGGATCGGCGACGTTCGCGCCGGCCCACGTGGGACTGCCGCCGATGAGCGGCGACTGGCCGGACGACGTCGTGCCGGACTCGCCCTGGAAGAACAGCGCGTCGGTCATGCGCGACCCCGAGCGTCGCGCAATCCACATCCTCGCAGGCCCGCCCCAGCCCCCGGGGTCGGCGATCTTCAGCCTGAGCTTCGCGCCGTGGGTACCGGCGAGGTTGGTGAGGTCGAGGTAGTTCCTGGCGGCCGTGTGCTGCTCGTTGTGTATCGTCGCCTCAGGCACGGCGACCTGCGCGAGCCTGCCGAACGGTTCGACAAGCAGCCTGAGCGTCGCGCCGGGTGCGGCGTGGGCGGTCGACAGCGTCGGCTCCTGAAGCAGGCCGGGCGGCAGCACGAGCTCGCCCCTGAGCACACAGTACGCGGCGTCGGGACCGTCCCTCGATAGACTCAGGATGAGCGAGACGGGCGTGCCCTGGGCGATCGACTGCCGACTCTCGGAGACGGAGCACATCGACTCCAGATCACGTAGAGCGCGTCGCAACGAGGGGACGTCGTCGGCCCTCAGGTTGAGGTCGGCTTCGATTATGCGCGGCGAGTAGTGGACGCCCCGCAGCGTATGTCCGGCGAGCACCGGCTCGGCATCGGGCGGCCCAATCCGCGCCGGCTGGCTCGCACGGTACGGCGGCGCGAGGAGGTCGAGGGTGTCTGTACCATCGGTGAGTTGTAGGGTTGCTGGCATTTTGGTCTTTCTCCTATGGCGGGTGATAGGCACTCCACTCTTACAGACCCCCTCTCCCTCAGGGAGAGGGTTGGGGTGAGGGTGAAAGGGACGGGATTACAAACACATGCCCACCACCCACACCCCTGGATTCCCGCCTTCGCGGGAATGAGGGTTGGCGGGGGAGAGGGGGTACGTGGAGGGTCAATGAACGTCCCTGGTGACGCTGCCATCCACCCTCAGCGTCGCCGTATAGCCGACGCGCTCTCCGGCGGTGGACGACACCTTGTAGCGCTCGATCCAGCACCGGCCTGTGTACTTCACGCTGCCTGGGGACGTGCCTGCGGGGGCATAGTCGAACTCGACTGGCGATGGATGGCCTTCTGAAAAGAGCGCGCCCAGTACGGCGTCTGTGTCGTCGTCGAAGATGCCTGTCAGGGTGACGGCTGGGTTATGCGGTCCTGGGACGTAGCTGTGACCCTCGTCGGTGAGTGATGTGACGTCGATCAGCGACCGGGAGCCGGGGATGCCGTCGACGTCGGTGATGCTGGGGGAGAGGTCGTGGCTCGTGCCAGTCGCGTCGCTCATGTGGAATTTTGAGATGCTGCTGTCGAAGTGGGTCATTTGCTTTTCCTTGGTGACAAGGGCGGTTCTCGAACCGCCCCTACGGGTTTGGCGCTGTGTCGAAGGCCCCCCCGTCCCCTGGGTTCCGGCCTTCGCCGGAACGACGATTGCGAAATACCTACCCCTGTCAGCCCTCAAGGAGAGGGGGTTCGTATTCTCACTCCGTCATTCCCGCGAAAGCGGGAATCCATGGGGGCGGCGGATTCATCCCGCCAGGAACCTGAGGTGTAGGTCGGCGGCGGGGGTGCGGTGTGGGCCGATGTTTCTCACTCCGATGTTCTCCATTCTGTCGAGGACTATGTAGTGGACTGTGCCGCTTAGCGTCGGGTCGGTCGTCAGCGCGTCGTCTACTGACTTGATCAGCGAGTCGAGGCCTGGGAGTGTCTCCGCGAGATTGGTCCCGCCGGTCATGAGCGTGATCGTGATCTCGCCAGACATCCCGGAGCCGCCCAGCGTGGGGCCGACCTGTACGCGGGTGAACCTGACAACGGCCAGGGGGAAGTCGTTCCAGGTGTCGGGCGTGTGGTCGAGCACCCGGAGGCCGGGGATGGTCTGCATTGTGCGTTTTAGCTCTCGCCTTACGTTGGTGATGTGGTCGGTCATATCGTGAGCCTTCGGTATGGGGACAGGAGTTGCTTGACGTCGGGGCTGATCTCGCAGATGGGGTCGGACGGGTAGGCGAACCTGCGCCACAGCCTGACCGACTGCGTCAGAGCCGCCTCCGAGACCGGCGCGGGATACTCGAAGACCGAGATGCCGTCGCCGGGGTCGTGGTCTGCCGGCACGGTGCCGTTGACGCCGCGAGTCACGCTGAGCGTCCGGGCGCTGATGCCGCGCACGTACATCTGCTCGTCGTCGATCAGCAACGTGTGCCCGACCTGTATGTCTCCCAGGACGCCGACGACGATCTCGGTGCGGTGTTCGTCCAACGCGCTAGACACCGTCGACCCGGCACGCCTGACCCTGCGCCAGTATCCCCACTCACCGGCGATACGCACGGTGCGGGGTCCGCGTGGGAACCTCCGCCCGGTCACGGCGTCCACGCTCCAGTAGGGACGGGACGAGTCGTGGCCGCCGGTCGGATCGGCGTTGGCGGGATGGAGCACGTACTCGGACCCGGCCCAGGTGGTCTCGAAGACGCCGTCGCAGTCGTCGTCAGTCGCAAGACCGGCGGCGTCTATCGAGACAAGGTCGGGCGGTCGGAGATTGGCGGAGCCGTCGCCGTCGAACAGTCGCGTGGCGCGCAGGACGTAGAAGTGCCTGCGGCAGTAGCCGTCTACAATTCGCGAGACGCCCTCGATGAGCGACAGCAGTCGCGCGTCGTGGTCGTTGTCGCGAATGTCGAGGGCGCCGGGGCTCTTGAGTGTGTTGAGTGTGATGTATGAGTTCATGGTCTTGTTCCCAGGTGTAGGGGTCGTTCGGGAACGACCCCTACGGGTTTCAGGTGCTACCTACGCTACGCCGGTGATGTTGTACTGGAGGGCGGTGTGGGTGGCCTTGGTGCGGTCTCCGCTGCGCTCGGCGAGCGCGTGGCGGAAGCTGACCGTCACCACCGTCTGCCGCTTGCTCGCGTCTCGGGTGGCGTCCAGGGTGAGGTTCCGGCGGAAGCCCTGCGCCCACTGGTTGCGGTTGAAGAGCAGCAGCCTGCCCGTGTTGGCGGTGTTGCCGACGTCGCTCACCTTGCCGTCGGTGTCTGCGAGGCGCATCTGCTCGGAGACGATCACCGGGATCCCCTCGATCGAGCCGAGCATCCCGGTCAGCACCGTGGCGTTCGGGCCGAGCTTGTCCATCGTGCGGTATGTCGTGATCGACTGCGCGCGGATGAACGTGTTGACGTCCATGACCCAGGCCAGCTCGGATGGGCGGACGCCGTAGCGGCCCATCTTCGCCCTGATCTCGTTGAACATGTCGTCAGAGACTGCGGCCGCGTGGTCGTTGCCCATCGCGGTGTTGTCGATGAGCGGCAGGTGGATCAGGCCGTCGTAGCCGATGAGCCAGTGGGCCTTGCCCGCGTCCGACTTCTTGATGGTGGTGTCGTCGGAGTTGATGCCGTTGGCCGTGGTGGTGTCGGCGTTCAGGATGATGTCGTCGATCACCTCGGCGGTGTTGCGGACCAGGGAGGTCCTGATCTCGCCGAGCAGAGACGGCAGGATGTTGTCCTCGTCGAGCGAGAAGCTGAACGGCACCTGCGCGACCAGCTCGTGCGCGGTGAGCGTGACCTTGCCGGTCGCCAGCGCGGTCTCGGTGGTGGCCGTGTTCTCCGCGCCAGGGTAGAAGTTGACGTCGCCGAGCTGCGTCGGGATTTCGAACGGGTTGCTCGGCATGTTGAAGTTGGGGATCAGGCCCATCACGAGCGCCTGCAGGTTGACGTCCATCCATAGCTCGGCGCGCTCGAGGGTCGGCACAAGCTCGTCGCCCATGCCCGCGGTGGTGGAGTCCATCGCCGCCCTCATCGCGATCTCGCGCATGTGTCCCAGCACCGGCTGGATGACCTGCCTGTACTGCATCTCAGGGTCGCGGACGTGCGCCCCCGAGACGGGAGCGGCGACATACGCGCTGCGCAGCCTGCGCTCGATGCTCTGGAAGTGGCGGTCTACGACGTCCGGCGTCAGGTCGGTGACCATCGACCGGGTGGCCTCGCCGAGCTGGGCGACCCACGAGCGCGCGTGAGGCGCGTCCGGGTCGTTGCGGTGCGAGTACGCGAGGGAGCGCATCATGCCGATGTCCAGAGGGCTGCATCCGGCGAACCTGCCGGAGGTCACCCTGATTCCGCGCTCCGAGTCGTCGACCCGCGCGACCTCAGAGCGACGCCTGGCGCGACGCTGCTCCTGCAGGCCTGCGACGTCGGCGCGGATGCGGTCGTTCTCCTCCCTGAGCGCGGTGAAGTCGCCGGTGAGAGCGTCGGTGCGCTCGCGAACAAACTCCCCGATCTCGCTGATCGTGCGGTTCATGTCCTGGATCTCTTCGATGGTGGTTGGCATTTTTCTTCTCCTACTTTGGTTGGTTATCGCTAAGTGGAAGTCCAAATCCTTCCACCGTCATTCGCCGCGAAAGGAGACCTCCGCGAAACTCCGTCATTCGCCGAGGCGAATCCAGGGGGCGGGGTGTTCCCCCTCACCCAACCCTCTCCCCCGGATCGAGTCCGGGGCAGGCCCTGAGGGAGAGGGGCTATCGGCTTGATGTTCATCGCTGTCTGCGGGTGGCTGCGCGCTTCTCCCTTGCGGGAGGGTCCCGGCAAAACTCGGGGTCGGCGACGTCGGGGCGCACTGTCTGGCTGAGGGATTCGAGGAGGCTGCGAGTCTCGGTGAGGTCGATCTGCAAGGGATCTGAGAGTGGTGGGGATTCGTGCTTTTCACCCTCACCCCAACCCTCTCCCTTCAAGGGAGAGGGGGCTTGTTGGCCGGTCTCATCTATCAGCGCCCTCATGACGCGGGTGTACGCGCTGCGGAGGGCGTCGGGGTCTGCGGGGACGGCTACTATGGACCACTCGATCAGCTCGGACTTCACCACGCGGAGGCTCCTGCCACGTCCGCTGGGACGGGACTCGATGGCCCTCCAGCCGATGGACGCGCCTCTGAGGAAGCCGCGGTTCCAGGCGTTGCGGACGCGGTCGGCGAACGGATCGCCGGACAGGAACTCGAAGTCGGCCCTGATACGTCCGTCGGAGGTGCGTTCCAGGCTCACGGTGCGTCCGATGGGGAGTCCGCTCGACTCGGTGGTCCCCCTGTAGTCGTGCGCGAACAGCACCACGGGGTTCTTGCGATAGTTCGAGAAGTCCATGCCGTCGATGTCGACGCTGACGCCGTCCCTCGACAGCTCGTTGGCAAAGATGGTGACGGAGTAGATCCCCGATCTCTCGGGGCTAGGCCCGGCGGCATCGTGGTCGGTGATCGTCACAGGTGTGTGGGTAATGGCGGTCATGTGGGTCTCCTGTGGCCAGGATCCCCAGGGGTCTGAAACGCAGAACGGCCCTCCCGAAACACCGTTCGTCGCTTTCACGTGGACGAACTCAGCGGTTCGGAGAGGGCCGTTTACAGACCTGTTGGGGACGGTCCAGCCGTCTGGTATTCAGTTTTTCTGTCGGTCTACGTGCTACCGACTACGGAGGGGATTATGGCATGAGAACGGATGTGCTGTCAAGGGGTGGAATCGGTATGGAATCTGAAGCAACCTAGTCGACCCCCGCCCGTCATTCCCGCGGACGCGGGAATCCACCTCAGCCGATGTCGTCGTAGAGGTCTCGCCAGGTGGGGTTGCCTTCCTGGATCAGCTCTACCTTCCAGGCTCGTCTCCACTTCTTGAGGGCCTTTTCTCTTGCTATGGCGCTTGCCATGGACTCGTGGAATTCGTACCAGACCAGGCGGTGGACACCGTAGTGCTTGGTGAAGCCTTCTATGAGGTCGCTTCTGTGTTGCCAGACTCTATGGATGAGGCTGGACGTCACTCCGATGTAGAGTGTGCCGTTGGGTTTGCTCGCCATGATGTAGACGCAGGGGGCTTTCATGCTGGAGGCCTGTGGGTTGCTGAGCAGCGTGGCACTTCGTGGGTTCTTGTTACGTGGCAGGGGTGGATTCCCGCGTTCGCGGGAATGACGGGGGTGAAGGCGGGAATTCAACTGAACAGTCTATTCAGCCAATCCGTAAACCTGGTACAGAGCTCGCCGTCGATATCGAGGTCGCGGGCTCCGATTGCGGCACCCATCTGTCTGGGGTCCTCACGGGTAGCCAGCCAGGCATAGACCTCAGCGGTGCTGGTCTTGCTCTCGTTGAATTCCCTGTGCTCATCAGGGATGCGGCCGATGTAGTCCTGTGACAGCGGCCACACGGGGTCGTCGTCTGGAACCATCTGAGCGACAAAGTCCTCAAGCTCACCACGCGATTGGTTGTCAGGCATCATCCAGACACCGATACGGGGCATCCCGATAGTGGCATCAATGATTAAACCGCCTGAAGGCGGTGTGGCTGGCGTCTGAATATCCAAGCTGGCAAGGCGGTCGGAGATCGACTGCCATCTTGCACTTAGATCGTTGTTCCCATCTACCAGAATGCCAAGGGCCTCACGTCCCGAGGCTTGGGCTTCATCCCGGATTGATTCGATGACCCCCTCGACTCCACCGCGCGGCGAGATCTGAAATGGCAAACCCCGCCCGTGACGTCGTTCCCACAGGTGTCGAACTACGTGCTGGTCGTCAGGCCCTTCGACCAAGAGGAGTCGGTCTGACAGCTCAGAAATAGGGCGATTCAAAGACTAGCGGACCTCGATACCGTGCTTGGCCGCGATTCTGAGGTCGTCTTCTGTGTACTCCACAGCCCTTATGTGGTCGTCGTACCGATCAAGACGGACGAGTGCGCCGTCGACTTCCTCGATCTCAGTTGCCGCTCTCGCGAAACCGGCCACGCAGTCCCAGCTATGGGTCGTCGCCAGAACCTGGACGTTGTTCTGATGCGCTGCCTTCAGGACCATCGTCCAGAAGTCACGCTGTATCGAGTGGTGGATGCCGTTCTCGGCCTCGTCGATGAGCAGGAAGCCGTCTTTGCTGTTGGCGAGAGCTAACGCGACTCCGAATAGGCGGACGGCCCCGTCGCCGAGACTCTTGAGGGGAACGGGGCGGGGCTCGTCGCGCAGCTTCACCACAGGCCTTCGGCCCATGCTACTACGAGGTCCGATGTCGTCTCCGATCATGGCAACGCGCTCGACGCCACCTGAGTAGATGAGGTTTAGTGCGCCCACCGCACTCGACTCCTCATCAGTCAACGCCACATTGTCCCAGAGCCCAGCTAACTGAGGACTGCTTGGCAGGCCAGGTCCGAGCGATTCACATTTTATGATCGGCAGAAGCTCCGTTTGTCGAAGGAGTCCCATTTGAACTTGTCGTTGAACACTAGGGAGTGTGGGAAACTCCATCCTGTAGCCTTGAAATTCAACCTGAAGTGGTCGGAGTTCCCCAGAGTAATGCGATTCAGGATCAGCACTACTCTGCATGGTGAGCGAATCGCCATTCAAGGGACCAATAGATATGGGCGGGTTGGGTGTGAGCACCCTCCCATGGAAAAGGGCCTCCCAATTGGGTGCGGGGAGTGCCCGCTGCAATTCCTGGTCGAATCCTCCGACGATTTCTTCACGACCGTGCAGCAAAGCGGCTAATTCAGCGTGTCGACCTCGTGCTGCATACACTCTGACAGCTTCAAGGACCGTAGTCTTGCCAGACCCGTTCTTGCCGGCGAGGAGAGTCACCCGTCCGAGACGGGAGATTAGGAGGTCCTTGATTCCTCTGAACCCTTTGATGCGCAGGTCGGGGAGGTGTAGGTCGGTATCGACTGGGGTTGCTGTGGACATGGGACTGTCGACTACTCGTCTGCCACGAACGCACTTTCGTCAACTGTGGTCACTTCATTGTGTATGTAGTTATCGGCCTTCGACCACAGCTCACGCAACTCGTCTTCGATCTCTGGATGTGGGTCGTCGGTCAGTGCTCTACTGGCCAACTGCTGAGCCAATTGGAAGTCCTTACAGTCCAAGGCCATCGCCCCAGCACTACGATGAAGTATTGACCAGGCAAGCCCGCCCTGCTCGGGCAGTTCTTCAATCGCAGCCATTTCTGACTCGAGGGCTTTCCGAAACAGATCTCTTGACTGTTCTGTGTTGCCCAGATCCCGCTCCCGAATAGCTTGGTCCACGAACGTCATCGCACGGTCATGTAGTTCACGGGCACTGCTCATTTTTCTGTAACCTCAGCAATCGGTCGACCGAATTCGACCACCACCACGTAGGCTGGGAGTCCAGACGAGTCGGACTGGTTCGTCTGACTAAGTTTCAATCTGGTTCTCGCTCTGACCTGCCGGTCGTCGCCATTGAGTATGCCGGATACCTCCATGCGTCCCTTAACGATGAGGTCGTCATCTTCGAGTAAGGACTGGAGGGCGGATGTCAACGTCCTCTCAGTGGCGGTAACGTCAGACTGGTCGTTGTTGCCCAGCCAATAGTCGATTCCCGTACTCTTGTAGGACCGTAGGATGATAGTGTATCCGATTTCTCGGATGGCCAGAAGAGCCGCAATTCCGGCTGCGCCATCCTCAGTAGCTTCGCTCGGGTCGGCCCAGGTGCGACGGTCTTGAGCAGTGACCTCCGGCCACGTCAGTGTGTACGTGCTTTCAGATATTCCACGAACTTCGATCTGCACACTTGGGTTGTGACCTTGCGATTCCAGACATACGGCCCCAGCTTTTGCCAAGTCCGCGCCGCGTTTCCGACCTACACCAGGGATGTCGTCGGTATCCAGCTCGCTCAGGTCAAGCATGAATCAACTGAATGCTGAGACCTCGACTGTCGGGAATTCACTACTACTCCGCAATCCCCGACGGCGAAGCCGTTCACTGATTCGACCTCGCCGTGCGATCCTCTCGGATGAACGTAGCAGAGTCTCCGGGGAGTGCCTTGCCGCCGAAGATGGCCTTTCGTAGGGCAGCGAGCCGGTCTGTGGCTTCGTGGCCGAACGGCAGGGGCGCCACGCCGCGAGCCTCGTCCCTAGCCAACTCCTTGTCAATGGCAGACTGGCAGTACTGGACCATAGTTATTCCCCTGAGAGCAGCGGTCGTCTTCAATCGATGCTCCAGATGAGGATCCAAGTCTAATGTGAGGCGACTTCCATTAGCTTCCATATTGCTGGCTCCGCGAGGACGGGAATACTACCGCCAATAAGAGTAACTACAGACTACCACTGGCGAGGCTCGTTCTGACAGACGAGTGTTTCAGAATGGCCGTCTGCACACTGGGCAATCGAACCTGATCTCTGAGATACCCTCCCCGGTGCCTTCGTCTGTACGTGAAGTACTCCCACATCGAATCTGCTACGCTTGCCTCCCAAAGTCGTTGAGGCTAGTGTGGAAACATGGAAATCTCGAACAGTGAACAGCATCTGGCCCACACCAAGCACGGGGTCGAGACCGAGCTCAAAGTAATGCGTGAGAGCGTTCGACAGGGTACCGCTCATGCCGACTCCGAGCAGGTCGTACCAGCGACCACGGTATTTGGTGAGTTGAGGCAACGCAACGAGGCCGCGCCGAAGCGGATCGGATGAATCGCGGGTTCTTTACGTTCAATTGGTAATAGATGGCGTCTAGGAACTCAATTCTCCAGGCCAGACAGATGCTCGCCGCCGCTGTCCAAGAGTATAGCGTCCTAGCCAGTCGTACTCATCGTATAAGTGCTACCCAAGGTTGAACGTATTCGAGCAACTCCGTTGGCCGCATCACCTTGATGCCGAGACGGTTGATCACCTGCCTGTGTCGCCAGATCGTCTTGTAGTCCATGGTAAGGAATATGTCACAGCCACACTCGATTGCGTCGATGACCAGCTGTCGGTCTTCCTCCTGCGGCATTACTTTGAGCAGGTCAGACAAACGACACCTCTGAATGAATGTGAAGTGCCTGATCTCACTGTAGGCTGATCCCTCCTCCCCGGTCTGACCATTGTCGAGACTTGAAGCGAAATAGGTCGCAAATTCCTTGCCCAAAGCGGTCAGAGCGTGGCGCTTGGTCCGTTGAGGAGTGGCATCAAGTTCTTGCAACGTCCTTGACGACACTGCAATCGGCCAACCGGCACGAATGCCAAGAGCCACGAAGTCCGCCATTGCACGAATATCATCGGCAAACCGCGCACCTTTGGCTCTGAGTTTTGATTCAGCCTCTGGCGAGGAACGGCGATCGTAAACTAACTCGCCGAATACATGCAGATTCTGAACCATGTTTGTATCCAGGAATATCAGCTTCGGGAACTGAGGCAAGCCATCCCGTTGGGCGTTAAGATCGTCAGACTGGTCAACCCCAGTGTTGCCCTCCATGTAAACCACTTTCTTCACATTAGAAATCGATACACACATCAACTATAGGCGTGTCGTGCTCCGTTCTGAGATCTAGTGGGTATTTGCACGCTCTAATCGACGCTGAGAGACGAGGATGTCTTTGATAATAGCCTCGTCCTGCGATTGCACGATAAACCATCAGCCGAGGTACATGCCCTCAGACTGCGACCTCCACGCTGCGAGCGTGGGTCATGTCAGCGCCAGACACCGGACGGGCTTGGGGTGGCAGAACCGTTGCGATTGCCAGCGTGTCGCCATCGAGGGCCATGAACTCCACCACAAAGGCTTCATCACCCGGATGCACATGAACGATCGTGCCGACATCTCCAGGCTTCAACACCACGCCACCGTCTCCCGAAACGCTCTCAATGAGCACTATCTGGTCGTGTTCCTTGAACATATTCTTATCTCCTGCGTGGGAATGCCGTTAGGAGCCGTGGGTGGTCACTACCCAAGTCGAACTGCCACACCGTCCTGGCGAAAGGACTGCGACCATCGGGTGTCTCAATAGTACCATCGATACAGTAACGAGGGCCGAAGTCTGACTCTTCGATTTCGGCGATGTCATTGATTACCGCCTGAAGTCTCAAGGATTCAGCCAGGTACTCCCATGAGTCTGCTCTGAACCCGAAACTTAGGAAGAAGCGCGCTTTGGTCCTGCCACTCGGATGAACTGTTGAGAGCAGATACTCGGTTATCTTCTCCCTCTCAACTAGAGCATTATCAGCCTTGGGTAGCATCAATACTTCAAGCCCCCTACTCCGCAACCCCCGTGTACTCCCGCTTCACCAGGTCCCAGTCGATTTGGTAGCCGAGGCCGGGTTCGTTGGGGGCGTGGACCACTCCGCCGGTCATGTCGATGTCTTCGACGAGGCCGTACATGTTGGCGCCGGTGCAGGGGAAGAACTCGAAGAACTCGCAGTTCGGCACTGCCATCGTGATGTGCAGGTTCGCGACGTTGTTCAGCGAGTTGCCTCCGTGGTGAATCTCGCACTTCATGTTGAAGCCCTCTGCCAGGTGGCACAGGCGCACCATCGGCGTGATGCCGCCGGTGACAGCCACGTCGCCGCGCAGGATGTCGGTCGCGTACTGCGTGATCCACGGGGTCATGCCGTAGTAGCGGCCGGGGGCGTACTCAGTGGACATGATCGGGATGTCGAGCTTCTGATGAAGCTTGACGTAGTTGTAGATGTCCTCCTCGACGAGCGGGTCTTCGTACCAGTAGAAGCTGAGGTCCTCGATGGCGCGGCCAACTCGCATGGCGTCCTCGTACTGGTACGCCCACATCGAGTCGAGCATCAGCTTCATGTCGTCGCCGACGGCCTCACGTACGGCCTTGCAGATCTCGATGTCGAACTTCGGATCGCCGTGCGGGTGGATCTTGTGCGCGGTCCAGCCCATGTCCTGGAACTTGACGGCCTCCTCGGCGTACTCCTCGGTCGTCTCCCAGAACGCCGTGGACGAGTAGACGGGGACGGACTCCTTGCAGGTGCCCAGCAGCCTGTGGATGGGCTGTCCGGCAATCTTGCCGTTGATGTCCCACAGGCAGATGTCTATCGCGCCGATGGCGTTGGTGGAGACAGAGCGGTTCATCTTCCACATGTCCCACCAGATCGCGCCGATGTCCTGCGGGTTGCGACCCATGATCATCGGCTTTAGGAACTCGATCAGGCCGAGCGAGTAGTGGTCGGCGCCCATGCGCGACGATCCCAGGAAGGCGTTGCCGCTGACTCCCTCGTCTGTCTCGACGGTGACGATTCCGAGCTGCCGGGTCTGTCCGAAGCTGGTGCCGACGCCGGTCTTCCACTGCTGGGAGTGCCAGTTGAACATCTCTACCTTGACGTTTGTGATCTTCATGGTTGCCTTGCTCCTTGTAGTTGTTTGTGGGCCGATTTCGGGCCAAGGTTATCGCATCCAGCGGCTCAGGGGTAAGAGATGTCGCATCTGCGGCATCGAGTCGATGACGTCACTATCTCGTGACCTGCAAAGGACGCGCGTTAGTGGGGATTGGCACGGCAGCGGGAACTTCGTCACTGTTCCGCGTGCAAGATAGCCGCATTTGGCATAATATTTTGCTCGTCTTTCTTGTGTATCGCATTAAGGTGAGGAGAGTCCGACCTTGTTCAACACCATGCGGCGCGGGTTGGCAGTCGCTGTTTCGACAGTGGCCTTCCTGCTGCTGTCTGCCGCGTGTGCGGGGGAGCCTGCGCCCCCGACGCCAACTCCGCCTCCGCCCACGCCGACTCCCGTGCTGACTGACCTGCTTACAAGTGCAGGCGAGAAGATCGCCGCGATGTCATCGGCAAAGGTCCGCATGGTCGACGAGACCGAGTCCGGCGCCCCGTTCTTCACGATGACCCTCAAGAGCCTGGAGGCGGAGGTCAAGGCCCCGGACAGGTTCAGGATGGTCGTTCAGGCTGAGTCCAACGCGTTTGGATTCTCAGAGCTGGAGATGCTGGCGGTCGGGGATGAGGCCGTAATGAAGTTCGCGAAGGACGCGCCGTGGGTCCCACTGCCGCTCGACCTGGTCCCATTCAACTTCTCCGGACTGGGCCCGACCCTGCGCGACGTGCTCTACCTGCTGAGGGACGGCGACGCAGTTATCACTGGCAAGGAGTCCGTGGCCGGGGCGGAGACCACTCGCGTGCAGGGGGCCATTCTGTCAGAGCAGCTTTCAGACCTCATCACGTCCGTGGACGCGGGCCACCATGTGACATTGACACTCTGGGTTGACGATGACAATCATGTCCTGCAGCAGATGAGGATTGCGGGACAGATATTCGATGACGACGGAGCGGAAACCACCAGGCTTATGACCATCCTCGGCATGGACGTTCCAGTTGAAATCGAGCTTCCGGAAGTCGTACCCGGTCAGTGAAGGAACTTAGGCGTCGCCTCGAATCGCGGGGGACTTCCCAGCCTGTCGTGCTGGGCATCATCTGTCTTGCGGTCTTCTCGACCGCCCTCGATCAGACCGTCGTGGTCGCCGCCCTGCCAAGGGTGATGGTGGACCTTGAGATCCCCCTGACGAACCTGGACAGGGCGTCCTGGATCATCACCGCGTTCCTGATCAGCTACACCGTGTCGATGCCGCTGGCCGGACGCCTGTCGGACGTCTATGGCCGGGTCAGGATGTTCCAGGCGGCGCTGATCGTGTTCGCAATAGGGTCGGCGGCGGTGGCGATCTCCCCGAACTTCAACTGGGTCGTTCCCGCCAGGGTGTTCCAGGCGCTGGGCAGCGGGGCCACGGTCCCCATAGGTCTCGCAATGGCGGTGGCCGCCGTGTCGCCGGAGAGGAGAGGGATCGCCATAGGGCTCGTCGCCGCCTCCGCAGAGGCCGGGTCGGTGGTCGGCCCTCTCTACGGAGGAGCCATCATCGAGTGGATCGGATGGCGGTGGATATTCTGGCTGGACGTGCCCCAGAGCCTCGCGCTGATAGCGCTGCTGGCCGTTCTGCCGAACCAGCCGAACACCTCGGCGAAGATGGACTACCTGGGTGCGCTGGTGCTGGGAGCGGCGCTTACGGTCCTCTCGCTCGCGCTGGCACAGAGGGGCATATTCACAGCCGAGTCCGTCTATCCATACCTGGCGGTGGTCGCGGGAGCCTTCCTCGTGGGTGTGCTGATCGTGCTGGAGAGGCGCGCGGTCCAGCCGCTGCTGGCTTCGTTCCTGTACACGTCGCGGGCGTTCATTTCGTCCAACATCACGCAGTTCATGGTCGGTGTCGCCCTGGTAATGGGGCTGGTGTGCGTGCCGCTCATGGCCGCCACCATCATGGAGAAGAGCCCGCTGGTGAGTGCGCTTCACCTCGTGCGACTAACCGCGGCGATTCCTGTGGGCGCGATAGCGGGAGGCTACCTGCTTCGCTGGACGGGTGTGAGGCCGGTGTGCATCGCCGGGCTCCTGTTCATGGGAGCGGGCCTGCTGGTGATGAGCGGCTGGGAGAGCAGTGTCGATGAGCTCACGCTGACCCTGCCCCTGGTGGCGGCGGGCCTTGGATTCGGGCTGGTCATCCCGCCCATAGGCGTCAGCGCGCTGAGCGCCGCGCCGAGCGACTACTGGGGAACGGCGGCATCGCTGATCACGGCATCGCGAATGGTGGGAATGGCGCTGGGACTGGCGGCGCTGTCGGCCTGGGGCATAGAGCGCTTCTACAGCCTGACCGCCGACTTCGCTCCCGCCGGGTCCTTCCAGGAGACGCAGGCCATCCTGATCGACGCCGGCGTCACCGTGTTCCAGGACCTCTTCAGGATCGCAGGACTCATGTCCCTCCTAGCCATCCTGCCCGCCCTGTTCATGAAGCCCGAAGATGGCGAGGTGCCGGGCGAGGCCGGCTGAGGCGCCTATTCCATACGAACCGGATCGCGTGTCGGCAGTTCAGGGAATAGCGAGAAGTCCCTGTCCTTTGTGAGCAGGACCTCGATGCCGTGAGCTACACAGATCGCCGCCACACGCGCATCGTGGACGACCGGGCCTGCGACATGCGGCCTTTCGACGAATCTCTGAAGGATGTCGAGGAAGTCACCGGACTCCCCGATGAGCCTGTTGGAAGGCGAGTCCGTCCATGCGGTGACCTGCTGCCAGGCTCGCTGCATCGGAGTCACGCTGTCACCCCAGATACGTCGATTGGTCACCACGCTGAGGAATTCGTAGCAGCAGGGCCATGGGATGGCCCACGGGATCTCGCCTTCGGCCAGGGATGCAATCAGCGAAGCTGCCTCAGAGTGGTACGGCGAGTCACTTCGATGAGCATAGACCAGTATGTTGGTATCTACGGCGATCAATGTCCGGGGTCGTCACCGTAGATGATGTCACGCAGCTCGGACCATGTATATGAAGCCAGGGGATCATGAATCTCTGGTCCGCCATAGCTGCGGTCCGGGAGGACATAACTCTTGGCGCCAGGTTCTTTCGAAAGGACCAACCTGAGTCCCTCCTCGACCACAGCCCGAAGCGGTCGGCGCGTCTCACGCGCATGGCGCTTGGCCCTGGTCAACAGGTCATCATGGATGTCGAGAGTAGTCTTCATGTATCCCATACTACCCATATAAGTCAATATGGTCAACCCATACACACACTACCATTTCAAAGCATGACCTTTTGTGTGCTATGGGAACGGGTTACTCCCCCGGCATTATTCGGCGCATGAACTCGTCGAACATGGGGACTGTGAAGGCGGTGTCGCCGTGGCTTGGACTCCAGATCATGCCCTTGCCGATGAGCTGGCTGCGGATGGGGGCGAGCGACGTTACGGGACGCCCCATGACACCGGCTATGTCGCCCGACCGGTGAGGGCCGGGGCCGAGGTGCGACATCGCTCGCAGGTACGTCTTCTCCGTCTGGGTGAGCCTGTCGAACCTGACCAGGAAGAAACTCTCGTCCAGCGCGGCCTCGGCCTGCTCCGACGCCATCTCGACGTCCGCCGTGGTGATCGGCGAGCAGTGGGCGACGTCCCACACGCGCTTTCCCCACTCCTGCAGGAAGTACGGGTAGCGCTGTGTCCTGGAGACGATGGCGTCGAGCGCATCCGGCTCGATCCTGACTCCCTCGGACTGCGCAGGCTTGGAGATGGCCAGCCTGGCGTCTTCGCTCGACAGCGCGCCGATCTCTGGGAAGTCGAACAGCCTCTCCGCGTACGACTTCGCGCTGCCGAGTCGCCCGCGCACCTGCGGCAGCCCGGCGCCGACCATGACCACGGGTAGCTGTCGCTGCGACGTCCGGTGAAGCGCGGTGATGAGCGCGGCTAGCTGGTCCTCCCTGACGTACTGGATCTCGTCGACGAACAGCGCGACGCAGGTGCCGTCGGCCCTGGCAGCCGCGCCCACAGCCTCGAAGAGCTGTTGCATGTCGGATTCCAGGTCGCCGTTGTCGGCGAGGCCGGGCTCCGGCTCGAAGTCCAGGCCGACCTCGATGTCGTGGTACTTGACCTTCAGCGCACCTGCAAAGCCTGCGAGTCCCCTGAGGGCGCGAGTCGCCAGGTGCCTTGCGGCGTCGCGATTCGAGAGTCTCAGCAGTGCGAGTCGCAGTTGAGGCGCGAGCGTCGACGGCAGGGAGCGGTTCTCCGGAGCCTCCATTCGCAACGTGACGATGTCGCTGTTCTCGGCGTCCGCCAGAATCCGGTCCAGCAGTACCGTCTTGCCGACGCCACGCAGTCCCACCATGATGAGGCTCTTGCAGGGACGCCCGATCCTGGCGCGCTCGAGGGCGATCCTGGCCGTCTCGCGCAGCTCATCCCGCCCTGCCAGTTCAGGAGGAGGGGTGCCCGCGCCGGGCGCAAATGGGTTGAGAATCGGGTCCATGTGCATGGTTATAGGGAAATTAGGGAGTTTATGGAGAAGGGATAAATTCGCTAAGGTCGGTATAAATTAGCCCCCGTCATTCCCGCGAAGGCAGGAATCCACCCTCCGCAAGTCCCCTCTCCCTTGACGGGAGAGGGTTAGGGTGAGGGTGAAAAGGTCTGGTTACAGCCTACGGAGCACCCACTACCCACACCCCTCTGGCTTCCCGCCTTCGCGGGAATGACGGGAAGGGGGCCTGTGGTGCTCATGTGTCGCCCTCATCCGGACGCCTCTATCGCGCTGAGGCCCAGCTCGGCGCGGGCCTCGTCGGGGGTCATGATTCCCTCTGAGACGTAGATCTGGATGCGCCTGGCGCGCTCGGACTCCGACTCCCGCAGCGCCTCGATGCTGGACGTGTCGAACTCGGCCGCCAGCGAGCCGTCCCCGAACATGGGGAGCAGGTGCTGGGTGAGCTTCTCCTCGAAGAAGCGCAGCTCCGGCACGATGCACGTCTCCCAGAACATCCGGCGCGCGGTCTCGATGTTGGAGTAGGTGGCGCGCTCCAGGTCGTGCAGCAGCGGCTTGGGAACGTTGAACACGCGGGCGACGTCCTCGACGGTCCAGCGCAGAGCGCTGATGTACTCCATGTCCTTCGGGGAGAAGCCTATCTGCGACGCCTCCATGCCCGCGCTCAGCACGACCGGGCGGAGCCGGTTGAGCGGGCCGGTGAACCGCGACTCCCACTCTTCGAGAAGGCGCTTAACTTCTTCAGAGTCGGGATTGTTCTCGGTATGGATCACCACGCCTGGAGAGCCATCGTTGGCCAGACCCGACCTGTTGCTCACCAGCGCGTCGCGTCCCATGTCGAGCGTCAGACGAGCGGCGGCGATTGGGGACAGCCCCGCGTACTCGTCTAGCGGGTTGAAGTACCGCAGCCGGACGATCTCGTCCGCCGCGTACGCGACCTGCTCGCCGGAGCGCCCGGTGTACAGGTAGCCGCGAATGTACTCGTTGTCGTCGGGAACGAGCCGGACCATGTCGGGACGCAGAGGCCACAGCTCGACCGGCATTCCAAGGTCGTCACGCTCTACGGCCCAGTACGCGACGCCCCACAGGCTCAGGTGTGTCTCGGCCGCGCGCCAGAAGTCGCCTCCGGTCCAGTGGGGGTTCACCCTGTCGAGAAGCCTCTGCGCGGGGTGGTCTGGGCCGACCCACTCACGGTGCCAGTCGCCCGCAGTCGCGGCCCGCCGGTACACCCTGAGAGGCGGCCTGGCGACCGCGTCGGAGCGCAGCCGGACCGCCGAGTACACCGCCGACGACGTCGCGTAGTAGCCCGCGTAGTGGCTTGGCGCCCAGTCGTCCGCGCCTGTCAGTCCGGCGATCGACGAGTCGGAGTGCGCGCGGCCATTCGAGTCTATCTGGAGGCGCTGGAGCCTCATGTACAGGAACGCCGGCAGCAGCCCGCTGAGCCTGTCCATCCATCTGTCTATTGCGTTAACCATGTTGTTTCTCCGTTCTCTGGGGGAGTGGGGGACCTACCTGTCGTTGACCCGAACCGAGGCCACTTCTAACTTCGTCGCTCCGGCGAAGGCCGGAGCCCAGAGGGGCGTGGAATGCTTCCCAATTGATTGGGATCAGTACTCTTCACCCTCACCCCAGCCCACTCCCTTGTAGGGAGAGGGGGTTTATCATTCGCAAAACGTCGTTCCGGCGAAAGACGGGTAAGGGTCCGAGTCTTTGTGCTTCTTATCTTGTTGCCAATTCTGATCACGTCTACGATGGCGACGTGCTGGCGGCCGTGGCGTCTGTCCATGATGACGATCTTGCCGTCGCGGATCTCTGCCATCTTCTCCTGGCCGCAGTCGTCGCAGAATATCGGTTCCTTGATTTCTGTCCTACCGTCATTGTTCAATGGTGCCTCCCTATGGGGTATTCCAGAGTCCCTTCTCCCCTGGCGGGAGAAGGCCAGGATGAGGGGGAGATCCTTCCCTGCGCTCCTATACCCATATCTTTGTGATTCTGCGGTCGGTGATGAGGTCGCCGAGCGCCCATACGAGGGCGTCCATGCGGTCCGGGGACGTCGACGACCCCGGCTCCCAGGTGCAAAGCTGGTCCTCGAGCTGCGGGAACGAGCCGACGTGCGACACGCGGCCCTGCTGGTAGAGCGCGGCCACCGGCTCGGCGCGGGCGTACTTGCCCACGCTGGCGTTGACGAGCCTGATCGGGAGCGTGCGGCCGTCCGAAGCGGTCTTGAGCACGGTGCCGACGAGGTCGCCGCCGTTGTTGCGCTCGCCGATGATGCGGCCAGCCGAGTGGCGGTCATACAGGTCGATGGCGCTGCGCGCCCACTCGTCGGGCGACATCCTGCCCGAGCCGTCCTCGAGGACGTAGCCCCGGAGATCGGCGTCGGTGCCGGCGACGATGATGCCCGTCTCTGCGCTGTCGGGCCGGGACGACATCGCCGGGTCTATCGCGACGACTATCCGGTTGAGGTCGGGAGCAGCCTCGGCGTGACCTATCCAGTCGCGACGCCACAGCGCGCCCTCCGCCTCCTCGAGAAGCTCAGCGAATATCTCCTGCCGTCCGGTGTCGGTGCCCTGGTAGCGCCGCTCGACCTGGCTGATGAAGCTGGCCGCGAGGAAGCGGCGGTTCTCGTAGGTCGAGCCGCGCGTGACGTGTACGTCATCGCGGTCCGCTAGCTCCCGCAGAAGCTCGATGGGCCTCGGCGTGGTGGTGACCACGCACTGCGGACGCTGGCCGAGGCGCAGGCCGAACGCGAGGTTGTCCCACGTCTCACGCGGGTACTCCCAGCTCGCGAGCTCGTCGCACCACGCGGCGTCGAACTGCGGCCCGCGGAGCTGGTCCGGCTCGTGGCTGGAGAACGCCAGCGCGAACGCGCCGTTGGGCCACGTGAGCCGCCGCTTGGTGGGCTCGTACCTGGGCCTGTTCGACGGGGGGCATACGCTCAGCAGACCTGAGTCGCCCTCGATCATCACGTCGCGGACGTCAGCGGGAGTCCTGGCGACGAGCGCGATGCGCCTCGCCGTGCCGGACTCGACGCGGGAGCGCACCCACTCCGCGCCGGTACGTGTCTTGCCGAAGCCGCGACCGGCCATGAGCAGCCACACCGCCCAGTCGCCCGGAGGCGCGATCTGGCTGTCGCGCGCCCACAGCGGCCACAGGTGCAGGACGGCCTTCGCGGCCTCGCCTCGCAGGTCTTTCATCTCCGCAAGCAGCCGCCTGCGGCTGTCCTCGGGCATGGCCGACAGTGTCTCCATCAGCCTGATTCTGGCGATCGGGTCAGTCATCGGCGGCCTCCCCGTCGTCCGGCGCGGTCTCGTCGATGACGCGCAGGATCCTGTCGATGAGCATGTCTGAGGCGTGATCGGTGTCATCCGACAGTTCGGATGAACGGTCGGAGGCGGTGAACGGCCTGCCGAAGCAGCGGTCGAGAAGCTCGCGGGCCGCGCCGGTGCGGTCGGCGACCTTAACGCCCTCGATCTCGGCGTCCATCACGTCCACGAGGAACCTGACAAGCCTGAGGCCGTCGTCGGTCTCGTTCAGGACGAGCTGTTGTAACGTGTCTGGGGTGGACTTCATTGGTGGACACTCCCTTTGTGTCTCTTCTAATAGAACATATGTACTTTTCGAGGGTATATTAGGGAGTGTCTATACGCCCGTCAAGGGGAATCCGGAATTATGGGAGAAGGTTAAGATGCCTAACCCATGAGGCAGTTTTCCCACGCGCCGAAATCCGCATCCGTGGGAGATATCGCACTACGTAAGTCGGAGAGGCATGACATACACCCGGAATGCGTTTCGCAATTTCGAGGTCCGGTTTTCAGTACCCTTGTCATCTGATAATGTGTCGTTTCAGTGACACATTGCCTCTGAAACGCTAGAGACCGACAGCGTCTGGCGTCATTTCGAGGGAGTGACCTCTCTCACTGCATGAATCCTATATCGCCGTAGTACCGGGGAAACTGGCTGGTTACTGCTATACAGAAAAGTAAATGGTCGCGATTACCGTGCTTATGTTCATTCATGCACGTGAAACTAGACTTTTATAGTTATAAATCCCATAAATCATGTGGGAAGTAGTGCAGACAGACACCCATTCAACGCCTTCTGGCTCGAATATGGGCCAGAACATACTCGCTATTCGTAGTATGTTCTCATCACTAACCGACAACTCTGAGAGTAAAGTGCCGATTCTGGGGTCAATATCAGCGACGTATGGAGATGAGCGATGAAACGCTACGTGGTGGGACTGATAGCCGTTTTGATGGTTGCCGGAGTCTGGGCGACTGTGGGTCTGGGTGGCCTCATCAACGCACAGAGTGGCTGTGCCAGCCAGGGCGCGGTCGACCCGGCGGAGACTGCACTGGCGGCCGATTGCGAAGTGCTGCTCGACATCCGGGACACCCTGGCGGGAACGTCGACGCTGAACTGGGCCGCGGACACCCCCATAGGGGACTGGGACGGAATCTCCGTGGAAGATACACCGCAGCGCGTGGTCGCCATTGAGCTGGCTGATAGTGAACTGAACGGTACGATCCCCGGCGAACTGGGCGACCTGTCCGAACTGAGGGATCTGAACCTCCGAGAGAACCAGTTGACTGGCGGCCTTCCCAGCGAACTCGGTAACCTCTCCAACCTCAGGTACATGAGCCTCTCGGACAACCAGTTGACGGGAACCATTCCCTCCGAACTGGGGAATCTCCCAGAGCTAATAAACCTGAGCCTCCGCGACAACCAGTTGACGGGAACGATCCCCACGCAGTTGGGTAACCTCTCCAAAGTGGTAGACCTGAACCTCGGTGGAAACCAACTGACGGGGACCATTCCCTCCGAACTCGGCAACCTTACGGCAGCGAAATACCTGACCCTACGTGAGAACCAGTTGACCGGGGGTATTCCTACCGAGTTGGGGGACCTGTCCAATCTCACAGAACTGTGGCTCTATAGCAACCAGTTGACTGGGGGTATCCCAACAGAACTGGCAAATCTCACCAACCTGACTTATCTGAGCCTCTGGGATAACCAGTTGACCGGCACGATTCCTACCGAACTGGGTGACCTAACCAACCTGGAGGATCTATCCCTCGGCGTAAATCAGTTGACCGGTACTATTCCAACAGAACTGGCAAACCTCTCTAACCTCACAATACTGGCCCTCTGGGATAACCAGTTAACGGGCACAATTCCTACCGAACTGGGTGATCTCACCAACCTGAGAACTCTGTGGCTGGATGTTAACGAACTAAGTGGCCCTATTCCGACAGAACTTGGCGACCTCTCGAACTTGGAAAGGCTAGGTCTCAGCAGCAACGCGCTGACCGGGGAGATTCCCAGCAGCTTCACCGGTCTGACCAACCTGTCGGACTTCTTCTTCTTTGACAACGCCGGCCTGTGCGCACCGTTTGATGACGCGTTCCAGACGTGGCTGCAAAGTCTCGATGACGCCAGAGGCAACACCTGCGAATCTCCAGAGGTCAAGGCTGATCGCGAAGCTCTCATCGAACTCTACAACTCCACGGACGGTGCTAACTGGACTGATAACACCAACTGGCTGAGCGACCAGCCAATGGGAGACTGGCACGGTGTCGACACCGATGAAGATGGGCGCGTCACAGACCTGAACCTCCCCGACAACCAGTTGACAGGTTCGATTCCTTCCGAACTTGGCAACCTCTCCAATCTGGAAACACTGCGACTCTGGAATAATCAGCTGACAGGCTCGATTCCCTCCGAACTTGGCAACCTGCCCAGTCTGATGCAGGTGAGCCTAACCGGCAACCAACTAACCGGCACGATACCAACTCAATTGGGCAGCTTGGGAAACCTGACCTTGCTGTCTCTCGGCGGGAATCAGCTAAGCGGGCAGATCCCCACCGAGTTGGGCAACCTATCCAGCATCAGAGGACTGTTTCTATCTGGCAACGAACTGACAGGGGCAATTCCAACACAACTGGGCAACCTGTCCAACCTGGTGGTTCTCGA
Source organism: uncultured Dehalococcoidia bacterium (assembly GCA_964537915.1). Classification (GTDB taxonomy): domain Bacteria; phylum Chloroflexota; class Dehalococcoidia; order Lucifugimonadales; family UBA1123; genus VXRN01. Next base: position 72,906 of record CAZIDM010000003.1, on the reverse strand, counting down.
CCTCAATAGCAACCAGCTGACCGGGCAGATTCCTACCGAGTTGGGCGGCCTGGCAGACCTGACCAGGCTGAATCTATCTGGCAACGAACTGACAGGGGCAATTCCCTCACAATTGGGCAACCTCTCTAACCTCATTCGATTGGACCTCAGTATAAACCAGTTAACAGGGTCGACCCCCGATGAACTGGGGGACCTGTCCAACCTAGAGGAACTGTACCTCTTCCGGAACCAGTTGACAGGGGCAATTCCTTCGCAATTGGGCAACCTCTCCAACCTCATTCGATTGGACCTCAGTAGAAACCAGTTAACAGGGTCGATCCCCGATGAACTGGGGGGCCTGTCCAACCTAGAGGAACTGGACCTCTTCCGGAACCAGTTGACAGGGGCAATTCCTTCGCAATTTGGGAACCTCTCCAACCTCGATTCACTGATCCTCGCTGATAATCAGTTGACTGGATCGATTCCCTCACAATTGGGCAACCTCTCCAATCTTGTGATACTCGAGCTCTGGAGTAACCAGCTGACTGGATCGGTTCCTTCTCAACTCGGCAACCTCTCCAACTTGGTACGATTGGACCTATTCAATAACCAGCTGAGCGGACAGATTCCATCTGAATTGGGAGGTCTCACCAACCTGACATTCATGGGCCTCAGCAGCAATCAGTTGACCGGCTCCATTCCTTCTCAACTCGGTAACCTCTCCAACCTCACGAACCTCTTTCTTTCGAACAACCAGTTGACGGGCTCGATTCCTTCTCAACTCGGTAATCTCTCCAACCTCACGAACCTCTCCCTTTCGACTAATAGGCTGACGGGACGGCTACCAAGCAGCCTGACAAGGCTGCCATTGTTGGAGCGAATATCCTTCTTCAGCAACTCAGGCCTCTGCGCTCCTGTGGATAACACGTTCCAGTCGTGGCTTCAGGGTCTAGACAGCGTCCACGGCAGTAGCTGTGCGACGCAGGACTCGCAGGCCGACAAAGATGTGTTGACTACTCTCTACAACTCCACGAATGGCGCGAACTGGGACGATAATTCCAACTGGCTGAGCAACCAACGAATAAGGGCATGGTACGGAGTTACTAACGACGCAGATGGAAGAGTCATAGGGCTCTACCTCTGGGATAACCAGCTGAGCGGAACGATCCCACCGGAACTGGGCAGTCTTTCCGAGATGATGTATCTGAACCTCAGAGACAATCAGCTCACCGGTGCGATACCCTCCGAACTGGGCAACCTTTCAAACCTGACCGCCTTGTTCATCCGTGGCAACCAGTTCACAGGATGCATACCGGCTGCACTGGAGAGCGTGGAGTTCAACGACTTCGATCGGGTCGGACTCCCGTTCTGCGCACCGCAGGCGCCTGGAGCACCCACAGTGAGCCTGACTGCGACGACCTCCCCGACGGTCAGGCTAGACTCGCCAATCGCTGTGACCGCCACGTTCAGCGAGTCGGTCGACGGATTCACCGCAGCCGACGTGACAGTCGTCAACGGTGACGTGAGCAATCTCGTAGGAAGCGACGGCGACTCCGTCTACACCTTCGACGTTACTCCGAACGCCATCGGCGCGGTGACCGTCGACATCGCTGCCAGTGTGGCGACAGACACCGACGGTGACGGCAACTCGGCTGCATCACAGTTGGTCCTCGGCATCCCCTACGACGACGACCACGACGGCGCTATCGGCCCCTCCGAGGTGCTCTTGGCGGTCAGGGACTACTTCCTCAACACACTGTCAGCACAGCACGTTCTGCAGGTCATAGCGCTGTACTTCCAGTCGTAGCTGAGGCGGTAGTGAGGTGATCGATGGAGGTTGAGCGATGAAACGCTACGTGGTGGGACTGACAGCCGTTCTTGTGTTTGCCGGAGTCTGGGCGATTGTGGGTCTGGGTGACCTAATCAACGCGCAGACCGGCTGTGCCATCCAGGGCGCGGTCCCACCCAGCGAGACCGCGCTGGCGGCCGACTGTGAGGTCCTGCTCGACATCAGGGACACCCTAGCGGGAACGTCGACGCTGAACTGGGCCGCGGACAGACGGATCGGGGACTGGGACGGCATCTCCGTGGAAGAGACACCGCAGCGTGTAGCCGGCATTGACCTGGAAGACAGAGGGCTGAACGGCACGATTCCATCACAGATTGGCGACCTGGACGGTCTTACAGAGTTGAATATCAGGGCCAACCAATTGACGGGAGGGATCCCGTCCGAACTTGGCAACCTCACTATCCTCAGGAGCCTGAACCTCGGTCGCAACGAGTTGACGGGAGGGATACCGTCCGAACTGGGCAGCCTGACGAGAGCGACTTTCATCGCACTCGAAGCCAACCAGTTGAGCGGAAGTGTGCCGTCTGAACTGGGCAACCTCAGTAATCTGGGCATTCTCGGTCTCCATAGCAACGAGCTGAGCGGTGAGTTGCCATCAGAGCTGGGACAACTCGTCAACCTCACATGGCTGTCTCTCTCCGATAACCAGTTGAGCGGAGAACTACCACTGGAAATGACCGCAATCATGCATCTGGGAGAGTTCTACTTCGGCGCCAACCTTGATTTGTGCGCCCCTGACAATGCGCAGTTCCAGACTTGGCTGGAGGGAATCGACAGATGGGACGGTGTCATCTGCGTGCCGCCTGCTACACCCGAAGAGATTGCGGCCGACCGGGCCGCGCTGGTTGCACTGTACAACTCCACGGCCGGCAGCGAACGCTGGTCCAACAGCGAGAACTGGCTGAGCGATAAGCCTCTGAATATGTGGTACGGCGTCAGAACGGCCGGCGGGCGCGTTACTGAACTGGAACTGCGTGACAATGGGCTGTGGGGAGAGATTCCAGATGAGGTCCGTATGCTCACGCGGCTGGAAGTGCTGGACCTCGGTTACAACGAGATAGTTGGCACACTCCCGGCGTGGGTGGGTGAACTGAGTCATCTTCGCAGGTTGCTGCTCGACCAGAACGTGTTCACCGGCGAGCTTCCCCCGGAACTGGGCGACCTGTCAAGTCTGGAAGACCTTACGCTCGACGGAAGCGCCGGCTTCTTTGGGAAACTGCCGGAATCTCTGACGGGGATCGACAGCCTCTACCGGCTGACATTCGACCGTACTGCGCTGTGTGTGCCACTGGAGGAGGGATTTCAGACATGGCTCGACGGGATTTCAGAATGGAATGGGTGGGACTGTCCACCAGGTGCAGGGGACAGTCCCGCACCCGCTGATGTGCCCTATCCAGTTGTGACGAGAGAACAGGGTTACGGATACACCATCGATATACCCGAGAATTGGGTGGATAGAGGGAATTACTTCGAAAGCGTTCCGTATGGCAACCTATTCGTCCTTGAGCACCATCTGCATACCGAAACCACGCTGGAGCAGTTCGCAGAGTCTGTCAGAGACAATCTGACGCGGCAATTCTCGACGACCACGGTTGTGTTTGAGATTACCTCTTTCGAGAAGAGCCAGTCGACAGACCAGGACTCTTACATCATCGAGTACCGCCTTCGGGAAGGCCCCGGCGATTGTGAGCTGAGTTTCAAAGAGCAAATTGCCCTTGGGTCTTCTCTGCCAGGTCCCCCGAAAGGATACCGTGTGCAGCACAGAGTGTGCGCCTCGGGCCTAACCACACAACTCGACCGCGTCAGAAGAGAGACCCTGGACAGTTTCCGCATCGTCACGATTGCTGATGCCTACTACAAACAGTTCATCAGCCGCCCCGGTGTGTTGATCAAGGCGACGGGCAAGGTGGACCCCGAAGCAATGAGAAAGGCGGCGGAAATCCTGGACGTGATGCTGGACGGGCGCCCGGACATTCCTGACTGTCTGGGTAGAATCGGCTCCGCACTGGCGATTGTGGCAGATGGAGACCCTTTGACTGATTTGCCAGAACGCGCTCATGACAGAGGCGGAGATCCCTACGCGAACAGCCGTCACGCCCCCGGGATCGGCGGTACCCCGCACTCTCCAGTATCTGCAACCCCTGAACAGATGTTGCGCGGATTTGCCGCCTATCCTCCATTCCGAGATGTTCATGAACCCGGCCACCACCTACAGCTCTGCTTTACTAAGAGTGACAACGAGAAATGGGAGGCCCTGTACCAGGATGCCGTCGCTAGAGTCGGTACGATCGATGACCCGATAGACCGTCTGTCAGACCTCAACAACTACGAGTTCTGGGCCGGATTCGCTTCGTTCTACTTCCACAGACACTACGCTCCGAGGCGATATGCAGAACACCTCTATCCCGAAGCGTTCGCCTTTGTGGAGAGTATCTATGGCAAGCTGATACCGACTGAGTCGGACCACCCGTTGTACACCCAGTACGTAACCGCTTCCGGACATGAGCTTCCATGGCTCGTACCCGGCGACGTCACCTATGAAAACGATACATACGGCTACGGGATCTATCTGCCTCAGGGTTGGGTGGTGAAGAAGGAGAGTACCAACGAACTGCTGCTGGTGAGCCGCAACTGGCCCTGGCCCGAGATTCGGATCGAGTACAGTCGTTTAGCCGGTGGTGTAAACCCTGACGACGCGCTCGTTAGGCTCGCCGAGTCGAGGCGTCTCGACTGGCAGCAGGAGACGCAGGACTGGCATAGGTCCGAAGTAAAGTCGTTCGAGCGCGAGTCGTTGGATGGGAGCGACACCTACTGGATACATTTCAACGGTCAGGAGTGGGACGGCGGCTGTGAATCGGACGTCATCGAGCGCGTCCTGATTGCCTCGCACGGTGGAGACAACTACGGCGTGGTCCTGGAGGGGAGCGCCTGCGGTGAAGGAAACTACTACGCGCTTCTGGACTTCGAGACGATGTTCCGCAGCTTCATCCTGCCTTCGTCTGCTGGCGCCCCGACCGTGGTCGTTTCGGCCACTGGCGCGTACACGGTCAGGATCAACTCGCCAATCACCGTGACAGCCACGTTCAGCGAGCCAGTCGACGGATTCGCCGCAGCCGACGTGACGGTCGCCAACGGTGACGTGAGCAACCTCGTAGGGAGCAACGGCGACTCCGTATACACCTTCGACGTTACTCCGAACAACATAGGCGCGGTGACCGTCGACATCGCCGCCGGCGTGGCGACAGACACCGACAGTGACGGCAACGCGGCTGCATCACAGCTGGTCCTGGGCATCCCCTACGACGACGACCACGACGGCGCTATCGGCCCCTCCGAGGTGCTCTTGGCGGTCAGGGACTACTTCCTCAACACACTGTCAGCACAGCACGTTCTGCAGGTCATAGCGCTGTACTTCCAGTCGTCCAGCTGAGGTAGCATAAACTATGACCTGAGCGATTCGATTCCAGCAGTGCGTCGAGGTGTAGGTTGAAACGCCATGTGGCGGGGCTGATAGCAGCCCTGGTCGTCGTTGGGCTGTGGTTGCCTGACAGTCTTGCCAACACAGAGAGCGACTGCGTCAACCGGGGTGCGGTTCCAGCCGGCGAGACTGCGCTGGCGGCAGACTGCGAGATCCTTCTGGCTGCCAGAAACGTGCTGCTGGGGACGGCGACTCTGGGCCGCTCCGCTGAGACTCCCATTGAAGACTGGGAGGATATCGGGCGCGCCATCGATGACTGGGACGAGCTCAGGTACAACCTTGAGGAAGCAGTGCTGCGGAAGATCGCCGCAGATCCCTCCTTCGAGACCAGGCACTACTACTACGGTCCAGCGTCGCTGAACTGGGCCTCCGATGTCTCAATCGAGGACTGGGACGGCATCACAGTGGGGGGAACGCCACGGCGCGTGGTTGGAATACGTCTGGACTCTGAGAGACTGGGCGGCAGAGTTCCCAAAGAGCTGGGCGACCTCTCCGGACTGGAATGGCTAGACCTGGGTCGGAACGAGTTGATTGGACCGATACCCAGCGAGTTGGGCAACCTCTCGAACCTGACAAGCCTTCAGTTGAATGGGAATGAGCTGAGGGGTCCGATACCTGCTGAACTGGGTGACCTCTCCAACCTGACGGAACTGTACCTCGACATCAACCGGTTGACTGGCGAGATTCCGCACAGCTTCACCAACCTGACAGACCTGACCGACTTCCAGTTCTCGCGCAACGCTGGGCTGTGCGCGCCGACCGATGAGACATTCCGAGCCTGGCTCCAATCCATAAAGAGCGTCGACGGCAACGCCTGCGACTTCGCCGCGGACCGCGCCGTACTCGTCAAGCTCTTCGACTCCACGGACGGCCCGAACTGGCTGAGAAACCACGGATGGCTAAGCGACCAGCCTATGGGAGAGTGGTACGGCGTCGACACAGATCAGGAAGGCCGCGTCGCCTCGCTCTACCTGTCGCAGAACGGACTGAGCGGGCAGATCCCTGCTGAACTGGGAGACCTTTCCAACCTGCGTTGGATGAGACTGCGGGAGAACCAGCTGAGCGGACCGGTACCAAGCGAGCTGGGAGACCTCTCCAACCTGGGAGGACTGTTCCTCAGTCAGAACCAGTTGAGCGGACCGGTACCAGGCGAACTGGGAGACCTCTCCAACTTGGAAGGACTGTCCCTTAGTCAGAATCAGCTGAGTGGACAGGTACCGCCAGAGCTCGGAGATCTCCCCAAGCTACTGGACTTGAATCTCGGAGATAACCATCTGAGTGGTGAGATACCTCAGCAGTTGGGCAACCTCTCCAAACTGCAATGGCTGGACCTTGCCGACAACCAGTTGAGCGGACAGATACCCTCAGAGTTGGGCAACCTCTCAAGGTTGGGTTCACTGGACCTTGGTGGGAACCAACTGAGTGGACAGATACCCTCCGAACTCGGCAACCTTCGCGACTTGTTAACGCTGTACCTGGATGGAAACCGGCTGAGTGGTGAGATACCCCAGGAGTTGGGCGACCTCTCCAACCTTAGTTGGCTGCGTCTCAGCGAAAATCAGCTAACTGGAGAGCTTCCCGAGAGTCTTGTGGGGCTGTCGCTGCGGCGCCTGGACTTCTACAACAACCCGACCCTATGCGCTCCTGTCGATGAAGACTTCCAGTCTTGGCTCGAAGTCGTAGACACCGTCCACGGCAGCAGCTGCGCGCCTGTGGACTCGCAGGAAGACAGGGCTGTACTTGCCCTGCTCCACAGCGCCACGGATGGCGAGAACTGGAATGACAACTCCAACTGGCTGAGCGATAGGCCATTGAGGGAGTGGCACGGCGTCACGAGCGACGCGGACGGAAGGGTCACCGGCCTCTACCTGTCGGAGAACCTGCTGAGCGGGTCGATTCCTCAGGAGATGGGCGATCTCTCCCAACTCGAATGGCTTGACCTTCAACAGAACCAGTTGACCGGGGATGTCCCTCGCAGCTTCTTGAAGCTGGCCAACCTTTCCGGCTTCTACTTCTCTGACAACGCGGAGCTGTGCGCACCGGTCGATACAGAATTCCAGTCGTGGCTCCAGGGGATAGCGGGAGCAGAGGGCGGCGCCTGCAACCCGGTGGCGGACCTGAATGTACTTACCAGGCTCTACAACGCCACGGCTGGTGAGAACTGGGACGACAACTACAACTGGCTGAGCGATCGTCCCTTGAGGGAGTGGTACGGTGTCGACACCGACGACGAAGGACACGTCACCGTGCTCGACCTCCGGTGGAACGGGTTAAGAGGAACGATACCTCCGGAGTTGGTCGATCTCTCCAACCTGGAAGAGCTGGACCTCTACGCGAATGAGTTGAGTGGGACGATTCCACGGGAACTGGGCAACCTTCCCAACCTGACAAAGCTGTCGCTCGCCTACAACAACTTAACTGGAGAGATTCCGCCTGAACTGGGTAACCTCTCCGACCTGGCAGAGCTGGACCTTTGGCGAAACGACCTGACTGGCACAATCCCCACTCAACTGGGGAATCTCTCCAACCTGACCTCGCTCTGGCTCACCGACAACCAGCTGACCGGGGAGATTCCGACTGTCCTGGAGGTTCTCTCCAACCTGGAGAACCTGGGTCTCAGCGACAACCAGTTGACCGGAGAGATTCCGCCTGAACTGGGTAACCTCTCAAACCTGGATTACCTGGGGCTCGGCGACAATCAGTTGACCGGCACGATTCCCCCACAACTGGGCAGGCTGACCAACCTCACATGGCTGAGACTCTGGAACAACCATCTGACTGGCACGATTCCACGCAGCTTCACCGGTCTGACCAGGTTGACGAGGCTCGAATTCTGGGACAACGCGGGACTGTGCTCGCCAAATGATGAAGCATTCCAGGCATGGCTGCAGGGCATTGACGAAGTTTACGGCGAAGCTTGCGACTTCGCTCCGGACCGGGACGTGCTTGCGAAGCTATACAACGCCACGGACGGAGACAACTGGAAGGACAGTTCCAACTGGCTTACCGACCGGCCAATGGGCGCCTGGCACGGTGTCGGCACCGACAACACGGGGCGCGTCAGGTGGCTGGACCTCGGTGATAACCAGTTGAAAGGAGCGATTCCTCCTGTGCTGGAGGACCTCTCGAATCTCTCGTCGCTGGACCTCAGTGACAACCAGTTGACCGGAGCGATTCCAACCGTGTTGGGCGGCCTCTCCCACCTCAGGACCCTGAGACTCGAGCGCAACCAGTTGACCGGAGCGATTCCAACCGTGTTGGGCGACCTCTCCCACCTCAGGACCCTGAGACTCGAGCACAACCAGTTGACCGGAGCGATTCCAACCGTGTTGGGCGGCCTCTCCCACCTCAGGACCCTGAGACTCGAGCACAACCAGTTGACCGGCCCGATTCCATCTGAGTTAGGTAACCTTTCCAACCTGGAATGGCTGGATCTTGACGGCAACCAGTTGACCGGCTCGATTCCAACTGAGTTAGGTAACCTTTCCAGCCTGGAATGGCTGGAGCTTGACGACAACCAGATAACCGGGACAATTCCGCCTGAACTGGGCAATCTATCCCGATTGTCAGTACTGTTCCTCAGCGACAACCAACTTAGCGGTTCGGTACCATCAGAGTTAGGTGACCTGACGAGCCTGTCGGCGTTGGTCATAGACAGCAACAAGCTGACCGGAGAGCTTCCGGACAGCCTCACAGATCTGACCCAGTTGTACCTTTTGACCTACCACAACAACATCGGCCTATGCGCCCCTGTCAGTGGCCACTTCCAGGCATGGCTGCAGGGCATGGAAACAGTCCTGGGAAGTAGCTGCGCACCGGTGGACTCACAGGAAGACAGGGCCGTGCTGGCCCTTTTCTACAACTCCACGGATGGTGCGAACTGGGAGAACAACTCCAACTGGCTGAGTGACCGGCCAATCAGGGAGTGGCACGGCGTCACCAACGACGCGAACGGGAGGATCACCGGACTCTATCTCTCAGAGAACCGTCTGAGCGGACCACTGCCATCAGGACTGGGCAGCCTCTCTGAGATGAGGCGGCTGTACCTCAGAAGCAACCAGCTGACCGGGCCTATACCACTAGAACTGGGCAGCCTGACCAATCTCATTTCGCTGATCATTAGTGACAACCGGCTCACTGGATCAATTCCGCCGGAGTTGGGCAACCTCTCCAACCTGGAATGGCTTGAACTCAGGGACAACCAGCTCACAGGCTCGATTCCGCCGGAGCTGGGCAACCTCTCCAACCTGACAGGGATCACTCTCAGCAACAACCAGTTCACCGGATGTATCCCCGCGTTACTTCAGGAAATCCCATTCTTCCATGACCTCTATAAACTCGGACTGCCGACCTGCGGAATACCTGCGGTCACCATTAGCTCCGATCTTGAGACCTACCAGGTCAGAATCGACTCGCCGGTCGCCGTCTCGGCTACCTTCAGCGAGCCCGTCTACGAGTTCACGGCAAGCGACATAGCCGTGACCAACGGCGACGTCGGCAACTTCTCAGGCAGCGACGGTGACTCCGTCTTCACCTTCGACGTGACTCCAAACGCCATCGGCGCAGTGACCGTGGACATCGCAGCCTGGGTCGCAGAAAGCTTCGAGGGAAACGGCAACACGGCTGCCGAACAACTACTGCTGGGCCTCCCCTACGACGACGACCACGACGGCGCAATCGGCCCCTCCGAGGTGCTCTTGGCGGTCAGGGACTACTTCCTCGACAGACTGTCAGCACAGCACGTTCTGCAGGTCGTCGCGCTGTACTTCCAGTCGTCCAACTGAGGCAGTGTGGATCCCGGACAGAAAATCGCAAGGCGGCCTGTAAGCCGAGTTCTGTATTCGCCGTGGCGAATGGCGGCCATCCATCTAGGCCTGTCGTTGCCGGCAGGCTCGAGCGGCCAACCCGGGGCTGGACCGGACGCCCTTAGCCCCCTATTTGGCCTTGCTCCGGATGGGGTTTGCCTGGCTCCCATCATTACTGACGGAACGGTGAGCTCTTACCTCGCCTTTTCACCCTTACCCGCCGGGGCCCGCATGGGCGCGCCCTGGAGTGCGGGCGGTATGTCTCTGTGGCACTTTCCGTCGGGTCACCCCGCCCCGCCGTTAGCGGGCATCCTGTCCGGTGGAGCTCGGACTTTCCTCTCCCCCTACCTCGCGGCAGAGGCAGCGACCGCCCAGCCGCCTTGCTGTCTCATTGTAGGTGCGGAGATCAGGGGTTGTCAGCCAGAACAGGGGGACCTGGACTGATACAATTCTCCAGGCCGTCCTTGTCACTCCTTCTTTTCCGGTAGTACAGTGTGCTGGCGAGTAGATTCCCGCGTGCGCGGGAATGACGGTGGAGTAGGCGCAGCGTTTCGCCACTTCTCTCCCATTTACAAAGAATGCTGAAAGAGTACGGACACCTATACGATGACGCCGTACGCTCGGTCGCTGAGCGCAGGTTCGGGCTGATGCGGGAGGGCTCGGTTCCCCACCGGGGGAGCCATAGCTTTGTGTTCGAGTACCCGAGAGGTGGCTCGCCTGTGGCGGCGGCCCCGCCGATCATCTTGAAGATCACCCACAGCTCGCACCGGCAGACGCCGCTGATACTGGGGGAGATCGACTTCACGAACTACCTGGCCGACAACGGAATGAACGTGTCTCGCGTCGTACCGTCGCTGGACGGCAACCTTGTCGAGACGCTGGAGGCCAACTCGGGCTACTTCCTCGCCGTCGCCTACGAGAAGGCGCCCGGCGATCTGCCTGACTGGCGCGAGTGGACGCCGGAGCTGTACGAGCAGTGGGGCGCGCTCATTGGCCGGATGCACGCGCTCACCAAGGACTACGAGCCTTCCGAGGACTCAATCCGTCGAAGGCACTGGCACGAGAACCGGGACTGGCACCTGGAGTCCAGCGTCCCGGACTCGCACAGAGAACTTCGCAGCCACGGACAGCGCATCAAGGACTGGCTGCTGTCGCTGCCGATGGACCGCGACTCCTACGGGCTCATCCACTCGGACGTCCACCAGTGGAACATGCTGCTCAATGACGGCGACCTGTGGGCCATAGACTTCGACAACCTGCACTACGACTGGTTCCTGTCGGACTTCACGACCGTCGTCATCAACGTCGTGATCTCGCAGCACCGCAGCCACGCGCTCGGCAGAGACGACGAGTGGACAGGCGGGCGGAAGATGGACAGCGACGAGTTCGTCGACTACTTCATGGAGCCGTTCATGTGCGGGTACCGGCGGATGAACGACCTCGACCCCGTCTGGCTGCGACGGCTGCCGAGCTTCCTCAACCGCCACTACTTCACGTTCCTGGTGGACTCGCTGTGGGACCCCGAATTCAGGGACCTCTCAGAAGACGAGCAGGCCGCGGAGTTTCCGTGGCGAACGCTGAAACAGCTCGAGGACGAGGTCGCAGGCAACTACTGGGACAGGTTCGACTTCAGCAGGTTCGCCTGAACTCCGAGAGGATTGCATCAGTCCTGATCTGAGGCCGGGATGGGAGGCTCTCACTCCTCGAACTGTCAGCGCCCTATCGTCACGCGGTCGAGAATCAGGTGGTAGAGCCGCTGCGGGAGGAACCGGGCTCCGAGTATCCCGAGCCACGCGTCGAGTCCGACCGGGTACCTGAACGAGGGGTTTGGCGAGGACAGAGCCTTCTCGATGACCCTGGCGACCTTGATGGGGTCGGACGCGAACCAGTCGAACTGGTCGTGCCGGCTGTTGTATCGCTCGACGTAGCCAGCGTAGGGCGAGTCGTCGTCCAGCGAGTGCTCCGCCGTGAGCTGGTTCTTCTGGAAGTCGGTCTCGAACAGACCCGGCTCCACCAGCGACACGTGTACGCCGAACGGTCTCACCTCGACCCTCAGCGACTCGCTCAGACCCTCCAGCGCGTACTTGCTGGAGACGTACGCGCCGTTGAACGGCGTGCCCATCCTGCCGAGCACCGAGCTTATGTTCACGATGCGCCCTGAGCCCCTGGAGAGCATCTGTGGAAGCACCGAGTGGACCATCCTGATGCACCCGAAGAAGTTGGCCTCGAACTGCAGCTTGATCTCGTCTATCGAGAGGCTGTCGATGGGGCCCCAAACTCCGAAGCCCGCGTTGTTGACCAGCCCGTCGATGCGCCCGAACTGCGAGATCACGCCGGGCATGACGCTCTGCACCGACTCGTCTGAGTTGGGATCGATCTCGACGCCGAACAGGTGGACGCCGCGCTCCTCAGCCTCGTCGAACAGGCCCGACAGCCGCTCCAGCTTCCGGCTCGTGCCAATGACCACGTACCCGCGACCCGCAAGATGCAGCGCAGTCGCCTTGCCAATCCCAGCAGACGCCCCAGTAATGAGGACGACCGGATGATGTGCGGAAAGTGCGGAGTTATCAGAGGTTTCTTGCATGGTTCATATGCTACTCCATCAGCCCCTGACGTGTATCCTCATCAAACTGAAGGTAGTTATCAGGTCTTCGTCAATCTGGGGAAAGTTCGCCCGACCCCAGAGCCCAGTTTCTACCCCCTGGCTGGTGCCAGGTTGTCGCTTAGGGGGGCTCCGGTGAGGGCGCGGTCGAGGTTGCGGGCGGTGTGGATGAGGCCGACGTGGCTGTATGCCTGTGGGAAGTTGCCCAGCAGCGCGCCGGAGCGCGGGTCGATCATCTCTGAGAACAGGCCCAGGTGGTTGGCGTGGGACATTATCTGCTCGAAGTACTCTCCGGCCTTGTCTGACTGCCCGGTGTAGAGCAGGTTGCCGATCAGCCAGAAGCTCAGCAGCGTGAACGCTCCCTCTTCCTGGGAGTCGAGGCCGTCGTCAGTCTCGGACGGCCGGTAGCGCCACACGAACGGACCGTCTGCCAGCTCACGCGCTATCGCGTCGGCGTTCATGCGGATGCGAGGGTCGTCGGGAGGCAGGAAGCCGAGGAACGGGATCACGAGGTTGCTCGCGTCCAGCGCGTCGTCGTCGTAGCGCTGCCGGAAGGCCTGCTTGGTGTCGCTCCACCCCTCGGTCAGCACCTGCTGTCTGATGTCCTGAGCGGCACGACTCCAGCGATTGGCGAGTCCGTCCTCGTTCATCGCCCTGGCAATGCCCGACGCCCGGTCGAGCGCCGCCCAGCACATGATCTTCGAGTACACGAAGTGCCGCTGCTGACCCCGGACCTCCCACACACCCCGGTCGCGACGTCGCCAGTTGAATATCACCGTCTCGGCAAACTTGGTCACCAGCGCCCACGCGCGCCGCACGAGCCGACCCTGCAGCCGGAAGAGGGTGTGGATCGCGAGAATCACCTCGCCGAACACGTCGAGCTGGAGGTGGCGCGCCGCGCCGTTGCCGATACGCACCGGCCGGGAGCCCGCGTATCCTTCGAGGTGATCGAGCGTCTGCTCTCTGAGCGACGAGTTCGGTGTCTCGCCGTACACGATCCTCGTCTTGCGGTCGTTGAGCTTGCACTGGTCGAGAAGCCAGTCGATGTACCTGTCGCCGCCGCCGTTGTCGCCGACCCTGTACAGGATGTCGACCGTGAAGCTGGAGTCCCTCAGCCACGCGTAGCGATAGTCCCAGTTGCGCGAGCCACCGAGCGTCTCCGGCAGGCTGGTGGTCGGAGCCGCGATGATCGCGCCGGTCCGGCGGTACATCATCAGGTGCAGGACGAGCAGCGACCTCTTCACCGCGTCCGACCACACGCCGGCGTACCTGACTCCGGCGACTATCCCCTGCCAGAAGCTGCGCGTCTCCTCCAGCCTCGCCCCGGTGCGGTAGGTGCCGACGCGGACCGGCCTGCCGTGTCCGTAGGCGAGCACGAACGACGCCGACTCCCCCTGTCGCAGCGCGAACCGTGCGACGGCCCTTTCGCCTTCTATGCGTACCGGAACGCTGGCGAGCAGCCTGAGAGTCTGCCGTCCTCCACGCGCCTGCACTCCCTCGCGGAGTGGGCTGAGTAACGTCTCGCCCCGGGCGTAGTCGAGCCTCGGCTCGAACACGGAGCTGACGTCCACCTCGCCGGACTCGCACCTGACGACCCTGTGGACCTCATGAGGGGCGTCCTCGGAAAGCGGTCCTCCGCGAACGGGCATGAAGTCCGTGACGGTCAGCAGGCCCGTCTCAGTCCTGAAGGACGTCTGCAGGATGTTGGTGTCGGGCAGGTACTTCTGACTGCTGGACGCGGGGCCAGCGGGCGCGATCTGGAACCTGCCGCCGGACTTGCTGTCGAGCAGGGCGGCAAAGACGCTGGGCGAGTCGAACCTGGGCATGCACAGCCAATCGATCGTCCCGTCGGTGGCGACCAGAGCCGCCGAAGACATGTCTCCTATCAGCCCATGGCTGCCGATGTCCGGGGAGCGCCCGCCAAACTCAAATGAGGCCAAACGAAGAAGAGTCCAACCGAAATTCTCGGCAATCTAACACAGGCTTACGGCGTACGCAACGCATCTGACGCGGTCCCTGCAGACAACTTCGGAGCCCCTGCCAAAAGCATACTGGTCAAGGCAGTTATGGCTTTCTCCCCTGCAATTCAACCAACGAACCCCCTCTCCCTAAGGGAGAGGGCTGGAGTGAGGGTGAAAACGCAATGCCACCAAGCTACTGTGTAATTAGCTCACGCCCAAGAATCGCCAATGGGGGAGCCGCTCTCAAGCTCTCATGGCGCATGGAGACTGTCCCAGATTCGTAGTCGACTCAGAGGATGACTGTCCTTCGACAAGCTCAGGACGAACGGATGCGGGCAAGATGCCCGCGCTCCAATTGAGGGCACCTACCAATCTGGGACAGGTGCGACCTGCCATCAGGGGTTGACACTGGGGGGCAATTGCAATTCACTCTCGGCAGTTGATTGGTGAGGCTGAACGATGACGGGCGAGATAACGACATGACCTCCACGGCGCACTGGACTGAGCCGAGCGCGAATGCTGCCCTGGGCAGACGACTGGGCGGGATGCTGCCGAGCTACACCGTGCTGTATGAGAACACGCAGCAGATCGTCGGTCAGCCCGCGCTGCAGCCGGACATCGTCATCACCGCGCCGGGTCGCGCTCCGGTTGTTATCGAGGCGGAGTTCATGCCGGCATACACCGCCGAGGCGGAGGCGAGGGACAGGCTCGGCCTAGAGGTCGCCGGCACGGCGCGACACATCGACGCTGCCATTGCGCTCCGCTACCCGGAGGGCGCCGAGGACGCCAACGACCTGTCCGCGGCCATTCGCGACGCGAGGCTGTCGTACTGTGTGTGCTACGAGGACGGGACGCGCTTCCCCGAGTCGGGCTGGCTGGACGGCTCGGTCGAAGACCTCGCCGATCTCATCCGTCTGGTGTCAGTGCCGCAGCGAGCCGTTGACGAGGCCGCAGACGCGCTCGAAAAGGGCATCGACCGCGCCGCCGCCATTCTCGGGCAGCTTGCAGAGTCCAGGCCGGACGTCGTCACCAGCATCGCCGGACTGCTCGGAATGTCCGACGTCTTGCAGACCTACCGCATGGCGGGCGCGATCGTCGCGAACGCAATGGTGTTCCACGAGCGGCTGGTCGGACTTCACGATGTGAAGCCTCTGTCGATCCTGTGCTCAACGTCCGTTTCCAACCCGAAGTCGAACATCCTCGAGGCGTGGACGGACATCCTCAAGATCAACTACTGGCCGATATTCTCGATTGCGCGGGACATCGTCGAGCAGCTTCCGGCAGGTGAGGCGTCGCAGCTCCTTTCCAACCTGCGCTCGACCGTCGAGGACGTTGCCGCAACAGGTGCGAACCAGGCGCACGACCTGACCGGACGCATCTTCCAGCGGCTGATCGCAGACCGCAAGTACCTGGCTACGTTCTACACGCTCCCGGCGTCCGCTGCTCTGCTCGCGCGTCTTGCGGTCTCGAAGATGGACGTGGACTGGTCCGACGCCGACGCCATCGGCAAGCTCAAGATCGGCGACTTCGCGTGCGGCACCGGCGCGCTGCTGTCGGCAGTGTACGAGCAGATCGCCACGAAGCACGAGAGCGCGGGCGGCGACCTCGCCGCGCTTCACCCCGTCATGATGGAGGAGGTGCTGTACGGCTGCGACGTGATGCCGTCGGCGATCCACATCACCGGCTCGACGCTGTCGGGGGCGCAGCCCGACGTCGGCTTCGGCAAGACGCGACTGTACACGCTCGCCTATGGTCGGCAGGAAGACGGGAGCGTCGCAATCGGCTCGCTGGAGCTGCTGCAGTCGTCGTCCACGATGACGCTCTTCAACATGAGCGATCCCGCACTCCGCACAGGCAGCGTAGGGGAGGAGACGGCGGCGCAGGTCATCGCAGATGTACCTGATGGGGGGTTTGACCTGGTGATCATGAACCCGCCGTTTACTAGGAACACCACCAATGAGGGAGTCCACTCTGGAGAATTCAACGCAGCCTTTGCGGCATTCGGTACCGCCGAGCAAGATCAGAGAGATATGGGGAAGAGGCTGACTGCTCTCAAGAAAGGCACCTGCTATCACGGCAACGCAGGAATTGCTTCAGCATTCGCTGGGCTGGCAAGTCGTAAGCTCAGACACGGAGGAGTGATCGCTCTGGTACTTCCTTTGTCAGCTGCATCTGGGTATTCCTGGCAGCAATTTAGGGAATTGATGGCTCAAGAGTATTCTGGCATCACTGTGCTTTCGATGGCCTCGGCCGACAACGACACCCTTTCGTTCTCGGCGGATACAGGAATGGCTGAATGCTTGGTGGTAGCAAGCAAGGTAAAAGAGGATACTCCCTGTCTTAGCAATCCACGTTTCGCGTCAATCCCAGAAAGGCCCAGACACTTTCTCCACGCAAGTACCATTGCCGCAAATGTATCGAGTGCATGCCAAGTCAGGCACCTTGAAGACGGACCGTATGGCGGCACCCCCTTGACTGTGGGATCAGAAGGCAACGGAGAAATGCTTGAGATCCCGAAACCGCTTGATGGCTCTATCTGGAGTTCGGTGCGGTTGTCGGACTATTCGCTCGCCCAATGTGCATACTCTTTAGCTCAATCCGTACTGTGGCCACCTGGTATACCTAAGGGTCAATGGATTCACATGATCTCGCTGGGGGAATTGGCAAAGACAGGTCTGCACCATCGCGACATAACAGGCCCCGTTCCACGAGGCCCATTCAATAAAGTTGCTGCCAGCCCAACAGCAACATACCCATCACTATGGAACCACAATGCCAAATTGGAAACGAGGATGGAATGTGACCCTGATTCATCGTTGGTCGTTCGTCCGAATATGGAGGACAAAGCCATCTTGGCGTGGCGCATGGCGAGTCGCGCTCACCTTAATCTAGACTTCAGATTTAACTCACAGCCACTTGGCGTAGCGTTCACCAGCCAACCAAGCATGGGTGGCCGAGCATGGCCGAACGCAACTTTTGATGAACTACGGTTCGACACTGTATTTACGTTGTGGGGCAATAGTACTCTAGGCCTGCTGAGTTTCTGGTGGCACTCAAATCGCCAAGTAGCAGGGCGGGGAACTACTGCAAAAACATCCGCCGAAACCCTCCCCGTACTCGACTTTCGCACGCTGTCCGACGATCAGCTATCCACCGCCGAGGCCATCTTCGACGAGTTCCGGGACAAGGAGCTCATGCCGGCATTCCTCGCCGACGCCGACCCCAACCGCGCACTCCTCGACCGACGTGTCGTCTGTGACCTGCTCGGCTTTGACGACGACGTGTACGAGGCCGTCCGAAGGCTGTCCGCCAAGTGGTGCGCGGAGCCGTCGGTGCATGGGGGTAAAAGGAGGCCGAAGGGAGCGAAGCTGGTGATGTAGGGGATCGGGGTGTCCTTCGACAGGTTCTGAGGGAGCTAACAGGGGTATGTATCCGAGGATCTCGCCCTCACCCCAGCCCTCTCCCCCAGGAGAGGGGGTTCGTTGGTGGCTGTTCATGCTTGTTTAACTGACTCTACCTACCCTGTCGGCCCCCATATCAAGTCCGGGGAAGGCTCTGATGGGGAGGGATTTGAGCAGGGGTCTCCTCTTTAGGAAGTAACCCGGCCGCGGACCTACGCGCTGCCTTCTACCTGGACTGTGACTATGTCGACGCCGTGGTACTTCTGGTGGCGGACGGCGGAGGCGTGGTAGCGGAGGAGGCGGAGGGAGAGGTCGTCGATCGTTGGGAGGGCCTCCTCGTCGGTCAGGAACGCCATCTGGTCCTCGATGTTCTCATGTCGAGTTGTCGCGACGAACTCCAGCTCCACCATCGCGCCCTGCGGACGCGCGACGACGATCAGGCGGGGACTTCCTGACCCCTCTATCTCCTCTATCTCGTCCTCCTGCATCAGCAGGGTGGCGAGCGTCTCTTCGCCGGCAGACCGCAGCCGCAGCGTCGAGGTCTCGTTCCATGACAGCCTGGACGCCAGCCGGTCGAGGAAATAGTGGATCTCTGGAAGCGAGGCCATGTCCAGCGTGACCTCGAGGCGCGAGCGGCGTGTGCTCATCGCTTCGAGCAGCAGCGTCATCCCGATCGCGACCATTGCGCCGATAGTGACCCCGCTGCCGAGCAGCGCGCCCAGGTCATCGCCAAAGAGGTCCTGCGTGATGGGGTGACGGTGGAGGCCCAGTCCCAGCGCGCTCGCGAGCGCGACCACCAGCATTCGGCGAGGGTCGAGACCGTCCCTCAGGATAGTCTGGCAGCCGCTCACGAAGAGGATGCCCATGGCGAGCATCAGGTAAGCGCCCAGCACGGGGCCGGGGATCGTGAGCAGCACTGCGGTGAACTTGGAGAAGAAGGCCAGCGTCACCATGACGACGGCCACGCCGATGCCGACCCGGCGCGCGGCGACTCCGGTGAGACTGACCAGCGAGATGCTGTATGAGGAGTTGACCATCGTGGGCAGCGTGCCGGCGATACCGGCGAACAGCATCCCAATGCCGTTGACGCTGACCATTCCCTGGATCTGGCGGAAGTCTATCGCCTTCGGACGGCGGCGGGAGCCCTGCTGGATCACCACGCCGTCGCTGATCGTCTTGATCCCCAACACGAGGGTGAGAATCGCGAACGAGGGCAGGAGCGCCCAGAACTCGGTACTCGGCCTAAGGCAGCTTAAAGCTGCACATGTGAAAAAGCTCAAGTCCGGCACCTCGGGGATGCCAAACCACCCGGCGCTGGCGATCCGTTCGCCGTCGAGCACGCCGAACGCGGCGGCGACGGCGCATCCGACCACGATGCCGATGAGCGGCGTGACCAGGCGCCAGCGCCCCCTGGCGCGCAGCGTCGCGATCACCGAAGCCAGCAGCGTAGCTCCGGCTATCGCAGGTCCGGCGGCCGGAGCAGAGCCGGCAGGCAGGTCCTGCACACTGTCGAACGCGATGGGCAGCACGCTGACCGCGACCAGCATCGTCACCGTACCGGAGACGACAGGCGTGATGATCCGGCGCAGTACCGGCAGCCACCAGGCAAGCGCTATCTGCACCAGGCTGCAGACGACCATCACAGTCGCGAACATCGCCACGCCACCTATGGAGATCGCCGCCACCATGATCGCGATGAACATGGCCGCGGGCCAGGCGAGCGCGACGTGGCCGGCTCCGAATCGCCATAGCTGCGCCCCCTGGAACGCCGTGATCGCTCCACAGATCACCATAGCGGCGAAGACGCTCCAGGACAGGAAGGTGTCGTCAAGTCCCGATGAGCGAATCGCTATCGCAACGTTGAGCACCGTCGGCGCGACCACGAGCACGGCGCCCTGAAATCCGACCAGCAGCGCGACCGTCGGAGGGCAAGCCTCCTCCGGCTCGAACCGGATGTCCTGCTCTGCGCTACTGGCGGTCAATGGTCAGCGAACGGGAACGGGCTGCCACCTAAGAATCGACTCCTTCGAAGACCACGATGTTGGCCCTCGTCGCCCGCCTGCGGAGGTCATCGAGATCCTCGTATTCGACGGACTCCATGTACCCCTTTGCAGCCTCGAGGCTGTCGAACTCCACGATCACAAATCGCTTCGGCACCCAGTTGCCCTGGATTACGTCAACGTCGCTGGTACGCGCGAGGAGTCGTCCACCATGCGCAGCGATGGCCTGAGGGGACTTCTCGGCGAACTCGGAGTACGCCTCGGTGTCGATGATTTCAGCATCCATGATGACGTAGCCCTTCATTGCGCCACTCCTTTCATGTGAGCCCGTGCAGTTCAAACGCAGGCTGGCTCTGCTGAGTGCGGGGCCTCCTCCGGATGAACCGGCAGGCGCCTTCTACGTCTATGGCGTGAGCGCACTACCTACGATTCCTGCGGCTGTTTGGGTGAACCGTAGCAGTCGATTAGGGGGTCGTCAACGGCGGGGAATCGACGTCCCGAATTGTGCTCTGGACTCCGGCGCTTCACTCATGGCAGGACTCGCATCTGTGGGTATACTGGCAGGCTTCCTACGGACACACGAGAATCTCGCCGCCGTCGATACAGACGTCTGTCCACTTGCCATCGGGACCCCTGGCACTCAGTCTCATCCCAATGTTACTGCCTGCAATGATCTCTCCGACGATCTCGTCCGTTTCTGAGTCATACCACCTGATGTCCGCGACCTTGTTTCCCACGCCCCCACGCACAATGATATAGCCGACGCCGCCCGGAACGCGGATAATCAGCTCCTCAACCTCCAGGGACGTCAGGGCTTCACTGATCGAACCCTCAGGGCCGGGAGGGCCGGGAGGGCCTTGCTCGCCTGGAGGACCTGTCGCACCACGCTCGCCCCTTGGACCTGGCTCACCTTGAGGCCCGGCCTCGCCGGGCGGTCCTGCTTCACCCCGCTCACCTCTCAGTCCCCGCTCACCCTGAGGGCCAGCGTCGCCGGACTCACCTTTCGGACCGGCCTGTCCTCTTGGACCCTGAGGACCGGCCTCGCCCTGAGGGCCTTCAGGGCCGGTAGGGCCCAGGCGTCCGATCTCTCCTCTGAGGCCGGACTCTCCTCTATCTCCTCTTGGACCGGGCGGACCCTGAGGGCCTGGGGGAAGATCTACTTTGGCAACCTCATCCCGAACGATCTCTCGGATTGCCTCATCACTCGGACCGCAGCTCACAAGAGCCAGGGCTGCTGCTGCCACAATTGCTAGAACAAGAGCGCTGAATGGCTTCAAGTCACTCCTCCTTCATGGTCCTCATGCGTTACTAACTCGGTGTGCACAGTCACAACGGCGCCAAGGCAGTGCCCGGACTTTGCAGGGCCAGTCGATTTCGTAACTGCTTCGATGGTGTGTAATGAATACAGCGGAGGGCAATGGTCGAGTCAGGTTATGTAAAGTCCTAACCCGATTCCCAGAGTAAGATTCATACTTCCATAGGTCAAGTTTCCCGGACACAGGTCGAGGATCTTTTCGTTTTCGTCCCGTCGTCAATTTCTCGTTCGCCCCCGGATCAGGTCCGGGGCGGGCTCTGAGCTTGTCGAAGGGCCGTCCGTTCATGGTTCGACAAGCTCACCACGAACGGACTACTCAGGTGACACTCGAAAACGAAAAGACCCTGGACACAGGTCAGTATCAGTAGTGGAACAGCCGCGCTGCGCCCCTCATTGCGCGCCCACCTGCTCAGTGCTAAGGTGAGCTTATGGGCCACTCCTGACCTCGGGAGGTCAGTATGTACGACTACGGACTCATAGGCGACATGTCTTCGGCGGCTCTGGTCGGTATGGACGGCTCCATCGACTGGCTTTGCCTGCCTCGCTTCGACTCGCCGAGCGTCTTCGCAGCTATCCTCGACCAGGACATCGGCGGCAGGTTCCGCGTCAGGCCCAGCGCCACGTACACCACCGAGCAGGCCTACCTTCCCGAGACCAACATCCTGGAGACCAGGTTCACCACGTCCACCGGCGTCGTTTCGATCACTGACTTCATGCCCATCCAGGACAACGACAGGGACGGCAAGCCGGACAGATACCCGGCCAATCCGCCGGAGCTGCACCGGATCGTCAGGTGCCTGGACGGCAGCGTGGAGATGCGCTGCAACTACGAGCCGCGACACGACTACGCCCGCTCCGTCCCGACGTTCCGCGCGCCACCCTCCGACGGGCTAAACACGAACGGCGACGGTAGCGCGGTCGAGGCGCGGGGTGGCGGTCAGACCATGATGCTGACGTCAGACGTCCCTCTCCACAAGAGCGATGGCGGCGTGGCCAGTACTTTCACACTGTCCCAGGGCGACACGGCGACCTTCGTGATGGCCTACGGAGCAGACAGGCCAACGACCCTCGAGCGTTACCGGACGCGGGAGAAGTTCGAGCTGACGCAGCGCTACTGGAAGGACCTCGTCGCGATGATGCACTACGAGGGGTTGTGGCGCGACCAGGTGGTGCGCTCCTTCCTCGTGCTACACCTGATGATGTATCGAGGCACGGGGGCTATCGTCGCCGCGCCGACCACGAGCCTTCCCGAGACGATAGGCGGCTCCCGGAACTGGGACTACCGCTTCTCATGGCTGCGCGACACCAGCTTCGCCGTCGACATCCTCTACCGGCTTGGCGACCTCTACGGGGCCGACTTCTACATACAGTGGCTGCTGGAGCAGTGCCAGATGAACACGCACAGGACGCGCATCCTGTACGGCATAACGCAGGAGTCGTCGCTCGAAGAGCAGGTCCTCGAACACCTGAGCGGGTACGAGAACTCCAGGCCCGTGCGCATCGGCAACGGCGCGGCGGAGCACCTGCAGATGGACGTGTTCGGTGAGGTCATAGCGTCGATACACTCCCTGCTGGTGCTGCACGGCGAGATCCCGGAGGAGGCGTGGGACCTGGTGTGCTCGCTGGCCGAGGACGTCGTCAACAACTGGCGACGTCGCGACCGCGGAGTGTGGGAGGTGCGCGGAGGGATGCAGCACTTCGTGTACTCCAAGGTGCTGTGCTGGGTTGCGATGGACACGGCCGCATACATCGCCGCGGCCGTCGAACAGCGTCGATACTACAGACGGTGGTCGCAGGTGGCGTTCGACATCAAGACCGAGCTGCTGGAGCTGGGCTGGAGCGAATCGAAGCAGGCGTTCCGCCAGCACTACGCCAGCGACGCGCTGGACGCCTCCAACCTCGCGATCCCGTTCTTCGGTCTCATCCCAAGCGAAGACCCGCGAGTACGGCAGAACCTCGACGCCATAGAGCGCGAGCTAACCGACGGTCCGCTGGTCTGGCGCTACATCCCCGAGGAGACGGACGACGGGCTGGACGCGCAGCCCGAGGGCGCGTTCACGATGCTGAGCTTCTGGCTGATCGGCAACCTGCTGTACACCGGCCAGATGGACAAGGCGTTCGACTACTTCAACGAGATGATCACGCGGTGTTCCAACCACCTCGGGCTGTTCGCCGAGATGTTCGACCCGGCAATCGACCGCCAGCTCGGCAACTTCCCGCAGGCGTACTCCCACATCGGCCTAATCCACACGGCCCTGAACCTCTCCGGCTTCATAGTCGACACCCCAACACGCCTAATCCGAAGGCGGTACGAGGGGTAGGGGACGTAGTTGCGAGACGTCGCAGCACCATGAGCCGTCATGACGGAGAGTGAACTAACCGGCCAACACTCTACAGCTACCCATTGAGATCAGATTCAAGAAGAAAAGACCCCGTCTGATGCAGACGGGGTCTTTGTAAGTCTCTGTGTAGTGGCTACGATCAGGATTTCTCTGACCTGGCCGCCTGACTCGGCATTGGCTCGTCGAATTCCTCACCCTTTTCCTGAGCCGCCTTCAAGCGCCTATACCACGCTTCCCACTCAGCGTTGGTCTCTTCGCGGCCCTTCGCCTTACCCCGCTCCTCACGCGCCTTCAGGAATATCTCAGCTATCATAGCCGCTCCTTCAACCAGTGTATAAGAGAACATGCCAGCGGTGACCCATAGCGGCTCAACGCCCCGGCCAATAGCGAGAACTGTCGCTATAAGCCCGCTACTCTCACTATTTCTAAATTCATCGACTGCGACTAGAACTAAGGTGACGATTGCCAGAATGGAGAAGATGACCAGTCCCCAAACGAGCCTCCCCTTATCTGTCTGGGTCCTATGTTGCTCCACTCACCACGTTGGTCAATCGTAGATTCTCGGGAATCCCTGAGCCCTTGTTTCATCTAGTGAAAGTGTGACAACACTTGACTAAGCTATTAACAGTCTAAAGGCATGTGAGGATCCCCGCAATGGAAAAGCTGGGCGTCAGACCTTGTCTGAAAGACGGCTGTCCTCGCTTCGATCTTGTCTCGAAAGCCCGCGCTCTCCAGCAGCGCTACTACCTAGCATTAGTGCTGTCATGCCTGGCTAGGAAGGCCAGACTTCAATCAGGCTCTCCAGGAGCGCAGACCCAGCCCATGACCACTATATCTGACATACGCGCGCGAGGTTCTTGACTCGCGGGGGAACCCGACCGTCGAGGTCAACATCGGCCTGAGCGACGGCTCCTGTAGCTAGAATCCAGCAGGCCTAAACCGGCTACCTGAACTCCTCACACTGATAGCACGACGTAGCATTTCTGTTGCTGTGCCCAACCACACCCCGTTGACGCTATCCCCACTCTCCCATGAATGGCTGACGAGGGTATGTATCTGCAAACCGTCATTCCGGCGAAGGCCGGAATCCAGGGGGCGGGGAGTCCTTCGACAAGCTCAGAGCTTGCGCCGGACTTGATCCGGTGACGAACAATTCACTGATTTACATACCTCCCCCTCCCATGAGTTGTAACGATTCACACAACGTCAACATGGTCAGCTACAATTGAGGCTGACTCAGAGACGACCCCGATGACTACCATTGAGAACATAGAGGACTTCCTCCGCATAGTGCGGGAAGACGAGGGCCTGCGCTCGGCAGTTAGACGCGAGTTGCTGACTGAAGAGCTGCTGGAGTTGCCCGCGCGAGTCGCCTCAATGGGCAAGACTCAGAGTTCGACTCCATGCTGAAGGAACTCGCCGACTTCCGCCATACCCAGAACGCCATTCTGGAGTGTCTCTCCAACATTGAGAACCACACGAAACAGGGCACAATTCACATCAGTGGACTGAGAGAGCTATTACTGAAAGAGATAGCTCACGAAGACGCCCCTGTCATCGCCAGCGACATGGGTCTCCGATGGCTGAAGACCCTGGGACGAGGCGAGGTGGTTGTGATGGCGGATGAGGCGCAGCGCAGCGGCCTTACCGCCGGTATCTCGCGGCATAACATGAGAACGTTTCGCCGCGCCGATCTGGTGATCGAAGCGACAAACAGTGACGGAGACACGCACTACGTAGCGGTGGAAGTCTCCTACACGGCGGACAACCGGGATACGGAGCGGGCGACACGGCACGCCGAGTACATCACCCGGTTCACCGGAGTGCCTGCCTACGCCGCCGTCGCGAGCGTTCACATAGACAACAGGATCGAGGACGCTCCGACTGAGGACTCTCCGCTGCCGCTTGACGTGGACCGCGAAACCAAGGTGTTCTGGTCGAGACTGCCTGAGATGGAGCCCGCCTACTAGGTAGTGTTTACATTTCTTCGTGGCGGCTGGTCAGAGCGATCTGGATTCCGGCCCTCGCCGGAATGACGAAAAGGATGCATACCCACCCCATGACCACCATATCTGACATACGCGCGCGTGAGGTTCTTGACTCTCGGGGGAACCCGACTGTTGAGGTCAACATCGGCCTGAGCGACGGCTCGTGGGGCAGGGCGCTCGTGCCATCGGGCGCGTCGACCGGCGCGAACGAGGCTGTCGAGCTTCGCGACGGCGATCCCAACCGATACCACGGGCGAGGCGTGCTCAAGGCGGTCGCCAACGTGCACAACGAGATCGCTCCCGCGCTGTTCGGCAAGTCCGTGACGGACCAGCGCGCCATCGACGGCCTCCTGCTCGAGCTCGACGGCACCCACAACAAGAGCAAACTCGGAGCGAACGCCGTTCTCGGAGTCTCGCTCGCGGCGGCGCGCGCCGCCTCTGAGAGCAGCGGTCAGCCCCTGTACGAGCACTTCAACAGTATTCACCAGGACGGTTCAGACGACGGCGAGCCGATGACGCTGCCGGTGCCGATGTTCAACATCATCAACGGCGGCCGACACGCCGAGAACTCCACCGACTTCCAGGAGTTCATGGTGGTTCCTCTCGGGTTCGACACGTTCAAGCGCGCCATGCAGGCCGGGGTCGAGGTCTACCACTCGCTCATGACCGGGCTGCGCAACCGCGCGCTCGGCACGAACGTCGGAGACGAGGGCGGATTCGCGCCTCCGGTGACCACCAACCGCCAGGCCGTCGAGCTGCTGATCGAGGCGATCGAGCGCGCCGGATACACGCCCGGCGAGCACTGCTTCCTCGCCATGGACGTAGCGGCCTCTGAGCTCAGCAGCCGGCCGACACGCTACACGCTTCCCCAGCGCGAGACCTCGCTGAGCTCCGAGGACCTCGTCGACATCTACGACGCCTGGATAAGCGACTACCCGATCATCTCTATCGAGGACGGCCTTGCTGAGGACGACTGGAACTCCTGGGACATGATGACCCGCCGCCTGGGCACGCGTGTGCAGCTCGTCGGTGACGACATCTACACCACGAACGCCCAGCTGATCGCGCAGGGCATCGAGCGCAGGACCTCCAACGCGGTGCTGGTCAAGCTCAACCAGATCGGCACGGTCAGCGAGACCCTCGACGCCATCCGCATGACCCGTGAGGCGGGCTGGGGCATCGTGATCAGCCACCGCTCCGGCGAGACCGAGGACTCGTCCATAGCCGACCTCGCCGTCGGCGTCGGCGCGGGCCAGATCAAGGCTGGCGCCCCTGTGCGCGGCGAACGCACCGCCAAGTACAACCGCCTGCTTCTCATCGAGGAACAGCTCGGGTCCAACGCCCGCTACGCCGGCGCAGAGGCCTACGACAAGTACCTCCCCCGTTCCTGACGGGACGGCTCACGACCGTCACGTCCGTCCGGGATCTTATGTTTCTCGGGCTTCATCTGATCGGTACGTTCGCACGTGCGCCCGCTATAACAGGTTGGTCAGGTGAGGGCGCAGCACCGTGTGCACCACGGTGAGAACGATCGAACCGAGCAGCACGAACAGCACCGCCGACGGGTCCCATCCGCCAATTACAAGTCCGAGGGCCGTACCGGCCGCGGGAGGGTGCTCGGTGTTCGTCAGCACCATCAGGAGTATGCTCAGGCCAACGGACACCACGGCCATGAGGTCCACGATGACGTGAGAATTCGCGGCCACTTCACCCACCGTCGGTATGAGGTACAGCGAGGAGAGCGAGACGCCAACCATAATGGCGACGATGTGTCCTCCCAACAGCCTCTGAGGGATCGACGACGCGCTGTGCGGAATCACAAAGACGATGAACGCGCTTGAGGCGATAGCGACGATTATCGCGGTGTGAAGCACCACGTCCATGACCAGCAGAATCAGCATCAGCGCCAGCGTAGCCAGACCGCACTGCAGGAGATAGGTCTTCCACCGGCGACGGAACTTCCTGTCGATCAGCCGGCCCTCTAACAGTAGAAACCGGACCCACCAACCTGGGGTTAACTTGGTTATCATGCGACCGTCTGAGTCTCTCCACCTTTCAAGAGAGCGTGCATCCGTCCGGGCGTAGTTTACATGAACTGACCGAATTTTCCCTAAAGAACATTCATGCGATTTCATTCATCACATAGCATGAGTCACGACTGCGGGGATAGCCGGCCAGGCCGGGGTGAAGATCGGCACGTCCGTCACGACGGGGAAGTGGTTCCAGCGGTACATGGGTCGCGCCACCGGAAGCTGCAGGACCGCCTTCGTGGTCATAACTGGCATCGCGATACTGGCCGGAGGGCTGATGGCGGCAGCGAGACCTGGGTCAAGGGCAGCGCTTCCCAGAACGTAAATTCGCGAAGATCCATCTCCTGATCTGATATAGTTCCCCCCAGTCAAACATGGGCAGCCTTGATGAATTCGGCAATTTAATTCGCTGTGTCGAGGATGGAAATTATGTCCTACAAGTCAGTGATGAGCAGTTCGAATGTGTCCAGGACGGTGGTGCGCCTCCTGCTGCTGGCCTCGCTGGCCATTGCGGTTATGATCGTAGCCCTCACATTCCGCCCGCTCTTTGCGCAGAGCCAGGAAGGTGAGATCACCACCTTCTCCATGACGAGCACCACACCGGGTGAGATTGTGCTCACGTGGGAGGCCCCGTCACCGGCGCCCAGCGACTACCGGATCATGTGGGCTCCCAGTAGCGAAAACTACCTGTCGTGGCGGGACGACAACGAAGACGGCAGAGGCAACTCCTATCCCTCAGGCGACACCACGTCCCTGACCCTCTCAGGCCTTACCGAAGGCACCGTCTACAAGGCGCGCATACGGGCGCGTTACAGGACGGGCGAGTACGCCAACAATCGCTGGAGTGGACCCTGGAGCACTCAGAAGACCGTCACTGTCGCCAGTCAGCCGGAGGCCACAGCTACACCTGAGCCCACGGCAACGCCACAACCTACAGCCACACCGCAGCCCACAGCCACGCCCGAACCCACGGCCACGCCTGAGCCCACAGCCACGCCACAACCTACAGCCACGCCTGAGCCCACAGCCACGCCTGAGCCCACAGCCACGCCTGAAGCGGCTGATGGAACGGTTACAGGTCTGACCCTCTCCAGCGATGAGCCTGGTTCGCTCACGATCGAGTGGGACACCCCATCGCCGTCGCCTTCCGACTATCGCATCAACTGGGGGCGGGCTGACCTCGGTTTCCTTTCGTGGAGATCGCCGAACGAAGAGTCGAGGGGCAATGAGTACCCCGACGGCAGCGCCAACTCCCTGACGCTCACCGGGCTCACAGAGGGAGCTGAGTTCAAGGTGCAAATGAGGGCGCGCTACAAGACCGGCGAGTATGCCAACAATAAGTGGAGCGGACCCTGGACAGGCTCTGTGACACAGAGCGTACTCGAGCAGGCGACTAGCACGGCAACGAGTACGCCATCAGCTACGACCACGGCCACTTCCACGCCGTCAGCTACAACCACGGCCACGAGTACTGCCACATCCACTGCGACGACTACCCCGGACGCCCCATCCGGCCTGACCGCGACGCTCCAGGGGTTGACCGAGTCGCTGGGCAGAGGCGGCTCGGAAGGGCTGGGAACCAAGGGCTTCTCGGACGGAGTAGGAGCCAGGAGCTTCTCGAACGGATTCGGGACAATGGAGACTGAGACCCTGGCGACGACGAGTATGTACGTCATGCTCTCCTGGACCAACCCCACCGGCGGAGTCACGCCAACGGGATACCAGGTCAAACGCTGGATCACAGACAACCATCCAGCGTTCTTCGACTGCGATATATCCTCCACCACCTCCTCGTGCTATTCGGCTGAGGAGTATCGCGACTCGCAGCTCACGGCAGGCGTCACGTTCAACTATAGCGTGCGCCTGGTGAAGCGCGCCTCAAACGAAGACCCGCGCTGGAGCCCATGGTCGGACACCGTATCGATCGAAATCCCCGCAGGGTTGACGGCCGACTCATACCCGGTAGCTCCCGAGGGGTTGACGGTTTACGAGGTGCTGCACGAGACCAACGATCCCAAGGTCGTCGTATCATGGGACGCCGTGACCGGCAGCGGAATCTCGTACAGGATCTACCGCACTGACCTGAAATCGGCGACCCCCACCGCCGCCGTGATCGCGACCACGACCGCCACGACATACGACGACACCGACATCAGTCCCTATCGGAGCTACCAGTATCGGATCCAGACGATCAATTCACTAGACCTTGGAAGTCCACTTTCCAAGCTGAGAATCGTCAATACTTCCGGCCTCAAGTATGGCGTGCCCAACAGGCCAACCGACCTCAGCGCCGCGACGACCACCATCAGCGCGACAACGACAGTTCACCTCGGCACGGCGACTAGCTCCGATACCATGATCACGCTGTCGTGGACGCCAGCGTCCGACGGGGCGACGTCTACGCACTATTGGATCTCCGCCACCACTGTTACCGAGGAGCAGTACAGGGCAATTGAGCGCCGTGAAGATGCGGTCGTTACAGTTCGGCGTGTAAGGAGAACTACGTCAACAAGCGCGGATTTTGCCGTCCACTCTGGCAGTGTGTTCGTGTTTGGCGTTAAGGCCTGTAACGCTGAGGGCTGTAGTTCTCTCTCCAGCGGGAAAACGGTCAACCTGCTCGGCGAACTCGAGGCCGACCCCGACGCGCCGGGGCAGCCCACAACGCCAGGCACCGGTTGACGGAGCGTTCTCCCCGCACGTGACGTCGAAAGCCCCCTCTTGCAATGCGAGAGGGGGCTTTCTTCATCTTCCAATCCAACAAGATACCTCCACCCCAATCCCCCTATCCCCACCCCGTCCGCCTCGGATAACATAGAGCCGTGAGACCAACGTCCGGCCCCTGCTTCATATGTCCGGCTTCAGGCTGGCAGGAGGAGTTCGAATCATGGCAACCCGCATCGGCATCAACGGCTTCGGACGCATCGGCAGACAGGTGCTCCGCGCCATCCGCGAGAGACACCCCGACACCCTCGAAGTAGTCGCGGTCAACGACCTCGGCAACCCTGAAGACAACGCCCGGCTGTTCAAGTACGACTCCACCTACGGCCGCTACGAGGGCGACGTCGAAGCCACCGACTCCGGCATCAGGATCGACGGCGACGAGATCGCCGTGCTGTCGGAGCGCGACCCCTCCCAGCTCCCGTGGGGCGACCTCGGAGCCGAGATCGTCGTCGAGTCCACCGGCATCTTCACGGACGCCTCACAGGCCGGCGGTCACATCGAGGCCGGCGCGAAGAAGGTCATCATATCCGCCCCGGCAAGCGGCGAGGACCTCACCGTCGTTCTCGGCGTGAACGAGGACGGATACGACGCCGAGAACCACAACATCCTCAGCAACGCATCCTGCACCACCAACTGCATCGCCACGATGGTCAAGGTGCTGCACGACAGCTTCGGCGTGGAGCGCGGACTGATGACCACCGTCCACGCATACACCAACGACCAGAACATCCTCGACCAGGTACACTCAGACCCGCGCCGCGCGAGGGCCGCTGCGCAGAACATCATTCCCACGTCGACAGGCGCAGCGCGCGCTGTCGGACTCGTGCTGCCCGAGCTGAACGGCAAGATTCACGGCATGGCCATGCGCGTGCCCACGCCGACGGTCTCAGTGACCGACTTCGTGGCGACTCTGGACCGCGAGGTCTCCGCCGAGGAGGTCAACGACGCCTACCGCGAGGCAGCAGCCGGCAGGTTGAACGGCATCCTGGAGTACACCGACGAGCCGTTGGTGAGCTCCGACTTCAGGCAGGACCCGCACAGCGCGATCATCGACGGCCTGTCGACGATGTCGATGGGCGGCAACATGGTGAAGGTCGTCGGCTGGTACGACAATGAGTGGGGCTACTCCTGCCGCACGGCAGACCTCGCCGCGTTCCTGGCCGAACAGGGGCTGTAGGGCTGTACGCTGAGGAGATAGGGGAGAGGAGTGAGAGCCACCCTTCCCCCAGACTGGTAACCGAACACTGAACACCAAACAGAAAATCCAGATCATCCGCGCACTGTCCAATGACATGGCGGGGTTCCTGCACACGCTGCCCGAGGACGTCTGGCGCGACGCCGACGTTTACGGCAGCGCGTGCGACAGGTGGAACATGGCCGACGTCGTCGCCCACCTGATCGACGTGGCAAACAATTTCACGATGAGCATCGAGCGCGCCGTGAGCGGCAGCGTGTCGCCTCCGATGGGACACATTAATCTCAGTTCAGATGAGTGGATCGAGTCGATAATCAGCCTGCGTGACGCCTACGGCGAAGACCTCTTCCCGGAGTTCAACGTGTCGTGCCTGCGGTTCAACCGCCTGATCATGGACCTCGAGCCCGACCAGTACGAGCTTCCCGCATGGCATCCATTCAGGGTCATGACAGTCGAACGACTCATAGACCTGCGCGCAATGGAGCTGGCGATACACGGCTGGGACGTCCGCTACGGCATCGACCGCAGCGCGGCGATCAACCCCATCGCCATCCCGTTCCTCAAGGGATGGGTACACAGATGGCTCAGAGCCTGCTTCAGCCCACGGTCCAAGAGTGATCCCACTGTCAGGCTACGGTTCATCCTCACCGACGCGAGCGACGAGTCGTACGACCTCACGGTACAGTCAGACGACTTCTCCCTCGACGCCTCAGACGAGTCCGCAGAGGCCACCGCGACCCTCGAGCTAGACTCAAGCTCCTACATCCTCTTCCTGATGGGCCGCCTCCCCCTCCGCCGCACAGTCCGCAGAGGCCGCATAGCCCTCAACGGCAACCAGGACCTCGCCGAGCAGTTCCCCGACTGGTTCCCGGGGGTCTGAGCCATAACCCCGTCGTTCCGGCGAAGGCCGGAACCCAGAGTGGTTCAACCAGCGAGGTCTGACGCCCGGCTCCGATGCTAGAATTGACTGGACGACAGCCCAACCGTCCCTGTCGTGTGCGCGGCTGTCTACGCCTGACTATTACGTAACACAGGCTACTGGAGAGATACGGTGGCGATCACCAAGCTCACAGTCGAGAACTTCAAGAGCTTCGACAAGCTAGAAGTCGACCTGCGCCCGTTCAACATCGTCGTAGGGTCGAATGCCTCCGGCAAGTCGAATTTTCTGGACGTGTTCCGCTTCTTGCGCGATATCGAGGCCACCTCACTTGAGAGCGCAATCGGAGTTCGAGGTGGGGCGGATACTCTAAGGAATATCAGCCTTGATGACAACAAAGTCCTGCGTATCTCCGTAGATACTGATGATGTCCGGGGGCATCTGTCTCACGCCACATCAGACAGTACATTCGGGATCAAGACTGAACGGACAACTTATGAACTTGCCATCAGGTTAGACGCGTCTGATGAGGGATTCGAAGTTGTTACGGATAGGCTGACCGAGCAGTTCAATGTAGTTGAACTCGATTCATCATTTGGATCAGGTTCACGCTTTTGGTCTCCAGTTTCGTCCTGGCCATCGACCCCTCCTGCGGGGCTATACACGGAGCAACGAGTGCTTGGCACCGGCCAAAGACTCAACTATCGAAAAGGTGACCAGATCGAATTCCGCATTAAGGAACTTTCTGAAGCAGTCCGGTCCATGGAGGAACCCTTCTCTCTGAACCTTGGCGTCGATTTTCCTACGGGTCGACATCAAGTGATGCTGCAACGAATTCATCGAACAGCCCTCGTTGAAGGCGCCGCAGGCTCATTAGCTAGTATCTCCGCGTACGACTTCGATCCCAGCAAAGCCCAACTAGCCGTCCCGCCCTCAGGATCACGAGAGTTGGATGAGGATGCTGAAAACCTGTCTGTCATTCTTCGTGAAATACTCAGACGGCCGGATGCAAAGAAACGCCTCATTAGCTTAGTGTCGGTGCTCCTTCCGTTTGTTAAGGACCTCGATGTCGAAGAGTTCGGCTTTGGTCAACTTATGACAACGCTGACTGAACGCTTCTCTGACAAGGGTCATCGACTACCAGCGTACTTCGCCTCAGACGGAACAGTCGCGTGTCTCGCCCTGGTCGTCGCCCTGTACTTCCAGGACAACGCCGTCGCGCTGTTCGAAGAGCCTGACAGACATATCCACCCTCACCTCGCCGGTCAAGTCATACAGATGATGAACGAGGTGACCGACGATACCCAAGTAATCGTCACGACCCACAACCCGGAGATGCTTCGTCACGCGAACCTGGATGATGTCCTTCTGGTGACGCGCAATTCGGACGGGCACTCTCAGATCACACGCCCGGCTGACAGCGAGGTGGTAAAGCACTTCCTCCAGAACGACCTCGGCGTTGAAGACCTGTTCGCACAGGATCTACTCGCACTGTGAGTTCCGGGTATCGCCGACTATGGCTGCTCATCGAAGGAACTGACGATAGCAGATTCTGCGAGGCAGTAGTCAAGCCAGCCTTCGGTGCAACCTACAACCATGTGGCGACATGGGAATACAGCCAGCGTAAGCCGTCGGAACGGGCTCGGTTCCTTCGGGGCATTGGCCTTATGAACGCCGATCACCTCCTGTTTGGGGACATCGACGAACGTCCCTGCGTCACCGTGACCAAGGAGACAATCACGAATCGATTTGCTGGATTGACTTGGGATCGAATTGTAGTGGTTCGGCGAGAAATTGAAGCATGGTACCTGGCTGGCCTTGACGAAGCATCATGGCATGATCTTGGACTTGATCGAGTTAGGAACATCGACGAGGCCACAAAAGAGCAATTTGACCGCATCGTCGGCGGAAAAGTTAACCATACGAACGCCATGATCGAAATCCTCAAGCACTACGACGTAGAAGTAGCCCGTCAGAGGAGCCGATCATTCGCGTACTTCTGGGACAAGCACGTCGAATAGGGGAACAAGGACACGCTTACAGTCATGCCCGACTTTAGAAGGAATAAGACCGACCTCGAACCTGTAGGCGGATCGAACCTGTAGGCGGAGAGGAAGCCGCTCAATCCAAGGGGCTCATAGGAAGGCGCCTGGACTCAGTCAGGCGAACGATTCCCTGGGAGTCCGTGCGATTGCCCACTGAGGTGGTAGACAGCCTGTCATCCTCGCTGACGACCTCCAAGAACCTCAGCGCAGCCGCGAAGCAGAGGCTGACCGCTCAACTTGGCCCCGCTCTGGATGCCGTTTCCAGCAAGGGAGGGAGCGCGCAGGCGCAGACACTTGCAACCGTACAGGGCCTGCTGGCCAACGCTGAGCTTTCCCGCACGATCAACGACTGGCTCCAGGGCATGGTCGCTGGAGCCCCGACCATCTACGACAAGGCGATGGACGCCACGTACAACTCAACGCACATAGGCGGCCATCTTCACAGGATGTTCGACGGAAGTCACACAATCCCCGGAGCATTCGAGGCCGTCAGGAACGCATCTCCCGACGACAACATCTTCCAGGAGGCTGCGGGACTCCTCCAGGCCCTCGCGAGGGACGCCACAACCCCCATGGGCCTCCCGCTGGTCAACTGGGACCGGGACACCTTCAACGGTTTGGCGGATACGCTGGGAGGACTCGGAATCTCCAGGGACTGGCTCATCGACCTCGTCAACTACGATGCCGTCGAGCTTGTGGGGTCATCCATAGGCGTTGTCGCGATTGCGCTCAACTGGAACAACGAAGACATCGAGGAGTTCACTACCATCGTGGGAGGCATGGGCCTGTCTGCCGCCGTCGGCGCCAACCCGTTGCTCCTGATAGTGACGGTCGTCGCTCTTGCCAAAGCGTTCCACTCAGCACGGAAAACAGGGGACTGGAAGGAGTTCACTGACGGTCTCGCCAAGGGCGGAATCTGCACCGGCGCGGTGCTGCTCGTGACCAGCACGGTTAGCGGTCCCGCGGTGGTCGTCCTGCTGACAGGCATCTGCGTGGGAGTCGCAGCGCACAAGGCAACTGAAAACGTCAGCATTGTCGAGATAGGTCAGTTCGTGGCCCGCCAGGTGAGCAGCGCGCCGTCCATGACAAAGGGCGCCCTGGAGTCGATCAGGAGGTAGCAGCCACCCTCACACGTGCTGGTCTACGAGGATCGGGTTGCCGTCCGGGTCGACCGCGACAAAGCTGGCTGGGCCTGTGCCATCCTCATCCGCCTCGCTGACCAGTTCGATGCCCTTCGACTTCAACTCACGCTGCAGATCTCGGACGTCGGTGAATGAGCCGACGGGCTGGGCATCGTCGTTCCATCCGGGATTGAACGTCAGGATGTTCTTCTCGAACATCCCCTGGAACAGACCGACTGTGTGGCCGGAGTTCCTGAGGATCAGCCAGTTCTGTGAGGCGTCACCCCCAACGACTTCGAAGCCGAACTTCTCATAGAAGTCCCGCGAGGCTTCGATGTCCTTCACCGCCAGGCTGACCGAAAACGCGCCAAGCTCCATGTTCTATTCCTCTCATGACACTGCTGATTGCGGGAGGGTATCCCGATAGGCAGCATAGCCTAGGAGACGACCAGCCAGGTTTCTAGCAAGGCGACAGCACCCTTTGAATGAGATCTGACTGACCACCCCGAATGACCTGCCACTTCTCATGCCTGTGATAAAATCACAGCAAGCAAGGAGGAGTCCATGACAACCAGGGGCGCCACTGCAATCGTCTATCCAGAAACGGACGGAATGCCATTGCCTGATGGAGAATACCAAGCGCCGCTGTATGTCAGAATCCTCAGCATGTTGAGAGCCTACTTCAGAGACGTTCCGGGAGCGAGGGTAAACGGAGACACGTTCATCTACTACGTCGAGGGAAACTCTCGACGCTCGGTATCGCCCGACTGCTACGTCGCACTTGGACTCTCTGATGAGTCATTGGAGTCCATCGAGCGCAACAACGTCTATCTGATCTGGGAGGTTGGCAAGGCGCCAGACTTCATTCTGGAGATTGGTTCTTCCAGTACGGCGTCCAGGGATCTGGGCAGCAAGAGAGACCTGTACGCCGAATTAGGTGTACGCGAGTACTGGCGGTACGATGAGACAGGCGGCGAATTCTACGGCGAACCACTGGTGGGTGAGCGCCTCGTGGATGGCGAGTATCAGCGGTTGGAGCTACACGATGATCGCCACGGTGGGGTGCGGGCGCACAGCGACGTTCTGGGCCTTGACCTATGGTGGGATGAGGGCAAACTCAGTTTCTGGGATCCTGTAGCAGAAAAGCGGCTTCTGAGTCACGAGGAGGCGCAGGCAAGGGCCGACGAGCAGTTTGTCCGCGCTGAGGAACAGTTTACGCGCGCCGAGGAAGCACAGGCACGGACAGAGGAAGAGCGTGCTGGCCGTCTCAGGGCTGAGACTCGCGTAGCTGAGCTGGAGGCCGAGCTTCGCCGTCTCAGAGGCCAATAGGCACCACACCTCCCTCCTGTGTTAGATTCCGTGCGGCTGGCTACAGCCACAAACAGCACGGAGGCACTCTCAATTGATTCACAGCGACTTCAGATGCGAGTTCTACTTCATCAGGCACGGCGAGTCGGAGTCTAACGCGACTCCAGGACTCGCCGCGGGGGCCAACCACGACGCCCCGCTCACAGACCTCGGCGAGACACAGGCCACTCTGCTCGGCAAACGACTGCTCGCGGAGGGTGTCAAGTTCGACCTCGTATACAGCTCAACTCTCGACCGGGCGATCAAGACGGCGCGGCTTATGCTGGACGCCATGGGCGAACCGGACCGCGACTACCCAAAGGTGGAAGCCGTCATGGAGCAGCAGATGCCCGGGTGGCGCGGTGTCCCGCTCGAAGAGGCGTTCACCACGGATGTAATGCTCTACAGGGCGGCGAAGGGGCCGGACTTTGTGCCCCCGCAGGGGGAGTCTCTACGGATGGTCCAGAGACGAATCTCCACGTGGCTGGAGCAGGAGATCATCTACAACGAAGACCTGACGTCCAAACCCCAGGACCTCAAGATCGCTGTGGTCGGACACGGCCAGTCATCGCGCTGCCTGTTCCAGTACATCATGGGTTACCGGGACAGCCTGCTGTGGCAGTTGGCGATAGACAACACGTCGATATCGCGGTTCGTCTTCGACCGCTACGGCTGGTCAGTCGTGAGGATCAACGACGCGTCGCACCTGGCCAGTCACGAGCCCAGCTTCGAGGCCCGGCCCTAGTCCGGCACCAGGCCCTCGCCGATGAACAGCTCCTCCGCCTCTTCGAGCGTGAGGTCCGGCTCGGGCAGGACCACGTCGGACTCCACCAGCTCGTCGATGGGAACAGCTTCGCCGTTGTTGCGGACCAGGTCGAGCATCTCCTTGAGAGCCACCTCGAACCCCTCGCGGTCCTCCTGGGCGATGATGTCAACGAGCTTGTTGTCGAGGTCGTTCAGGTCGTCCAGGTACTGGCCCGGAAGATTGTACTGGCCCTCTGTCCGTATCCGAATAATCATCGGTTAAAAGTCTCCAAAAGAGTATCTTCACATTCCAGCGAATGGGTCTGCCAGCAGAACAACAGCCCCCTCCACCTTGATGGCTGAGAGGGGTATGTATATCAAAAAATCGTTCGTCCTGAGCTTGTCGAAGGACACCCCACTGCTGGATTCGCCGCGGCGAATGACGGGGTATTGATTCAGTCTAGCCGCTGGGCAGCGACCTGCGCTCCGGGCCGGACGGCAATCCGGTCCTGAGAGCGGCGAGCTCGTCTTCGACGTTCTGATCGGAGGTCAGCTGCGCCAGCTCCCGACTCAGAGCATCCCCGCTGCCGACGGATAGTTGGTCGTCCAGGACACCGGAATCGGCAAGCTCGTCGATCGCGCTGGCCTTGGCCCTCATGTCCTCGGTCTTGTGCTCGGCACGCTCGACGGCAAGCTGGACGTCGCCCATCTCCTCTGAGATGCCCGACAGCGCGGAGCCGATGCGCACCTGCGCCTGCGCGGCGTTGTACTGAGCCTTGATGATCTCCTTGCGAGACCTGAACGACTCCACCTTCGCCACGAGCCTCTGCTCAGCGTTGATCAGCTTCTCCTGCTCGGACTCGAGCTGGGCGATCTGCTGGTCGAGGCCTTCGAGTTCGATGAGCGCGGCCTGCTTCCGCTGGAGCGCAAGCCTCGCGAGGTCCTCGCGTCCGGCGGCCATGGCCTGCCGGGCCTGGTTCTCCACGTTGGTGATGCTGGCGCGCACCTTCTCGGCCTGCAACTGGAGACGCCGCTTGTTGGTGACCATCTCCACGATGCCCCGCTTGACGTTCTGGAGCATCTGTCGCTGCTGGTCGTAGGCGTAATCCAGAGTCTCCCGCGGGTCTTCGGCCCTGTCCAGCAGCCGGTTCATCTTCGACTTAACCACGGTCGACATCCGTGACATAACACCCATCGGTCCCCTCCTGACTAGTGTTGGTCTGATTTATCTGAA
Organism: uncultured Dehalococcoidia bacterium; assembly: GCA_964537915.1. Lineage (GTDB taxonomy): Bacteria > Chloroflexota > Dehalococcoidia > Lucifugimonadales > UBA1123 > VXRN01. The sequence continues at coordinate 33,872 of CAZIDM010000003.1, read as the reverse complement.
AAGTAAGCCCCGCACTCTGAAACGGGGACGAAAGCCTGTCCCCAACATCGACCGGGGGTCAAAACGACGAACTGCGATCCTTGCCTGAGAACATCTGGATTACCCCGATTACGATCAGGACGATTCCGAGAATAATCAGGATGAGGCCGGTGATGTCTATTAGCCACTTGATAAGGCCGGTCCTGAGCACGAAGCCCAGGAAGGCGAGGACAATTCCCGCGATCAGCAGGCCGGAGCCCCCCAATTTGCCCATGTTAGCCCCTTCTCTTCACCGCGACACAGGCGCAACCGACGCCTCGCCGCACTCGGATATTCTGAGAATATCATAACCCAGCACCCACAGTACGAAAAGCGGTACCGCGGCGCCTGTGGTAGGGTCTGCCTCGTGAACTCTGCCCTTACCCAGGGGCAAAGCAGTCAAACACAGGAGAGAAACATGTCACAGAACGAGATGCTGATGGTCACAACGGACGAGGTGCCGGGCAGGAAGATCGTCGAGGTCTTTGGACTCGTCGAGGGCAGGTCGGTGCGAGCACGTCACGTGGGACGCGACCTCCAGGCCGTCGTCCGCTCCATCGCAGGCGGACGTGTGGGGGTGTACGTGGAGTTGCTGTCCGAGACCCGGGAAGAAGCGGTGTCGGAGATGATCAACGAGGCCCAGGCGATGGGAGCCAACGCCATCGTCGCCGTGAGACTAGCCACTTCGCAGGTAATGAGCGACGCCGCCGAAGTGCTCTCATACGGCACCGCCGTACGCCTGGAGTAGCGCCGGCAGGGGAGCAACGAGCCTACTCCCGGCAGAGCTCAGTCTTCTATCTAGGATAGACTAGGCACCACCATCCGGACTGGGAGGCGGTTCTATTCCGTGCTCTCTCAGCATACGCTCCAACTCCTCCCGCGCAAGGCGTTCGGACGTCAACGCCCGCTCAGCCTCATCGAGTGCTCGTTGTTTCTCGTAAGTGTCGGGCAGGTACTCGCCTGACTCCGGGTCGAAGAACCGGAACCACTCAGCATCGGCGTGAAACTCGAGGCCCAGCACCTCGCTCACCCCGGCGAGTCTTCCGTCCACCTCCCGCACTTCGATCGGCTGGTACTCGCCCTCGACCAGCACGTAGGCTCGAAGGCGTGGCTCGATGAAGCCCTCTTCGGTAGGGTCGTACAGCCAGTACTCACGCACACCGAGGGACTGGTAAAGCTCGTACTTCGTCACCGTGTCTCGGCGAACCGATGTTGGGGACATGACCTCAAGCACAAGATCAGGCACACGCCCCTCTACCCACGTCTTGAATTTATTGCGCCTGTGCCTCTTGTGAGTCCGGGTGACCACGAAGACATCGGGAGCAACGACGCTCGACGGCGCCCCTTCCTCGTAGTAGAGGAACATGTCCGCGCCGACCCAGACAGTAGGGTCGTCCTCGAACCAGCCGGTCAGGGCCGCATGAGCGTAGGTCAGCGGGAAGAGTTGGTACTCGGACTCTGCCAAGGGTTCTTCATCATCAATGGGGTAGTGGACTTCAGCGAGCTGAGTCGCATCCTTCTTGAGTTTGGGTGTGATCATCGCGAAACCTCCACCTGATGGCAGATACAGTCTATCACAAGAAATATGTTACGCAATTCGCATTTGAAGTTATCAGAGGTGAATTTCGGAGTGTGGAATAATTCCCACCTCGTCTCTATAGTACGACATAGTCAACATAGCCGGGATGGAGGAGCCCCCACTGTGAAAATCACCCACGTCACAATAGAAGTCGTGCGCCGCACGCTGCCTGATACAGGGCTGGACTCCGAGCATAGCCATCCATTCGGCAATCTAACCAACTAACGCGGGAATCGAATGTTCGACCACCTGGAAATCAAGAACTTCAAGTCCGTCGAGCACGTGGAGTTCAACTGCCGACGGGTCAACATCCTGATCGGCGAGCCCAATACCGGGAAGTCCAACATCCTCGAGGCACTCGGGCTGATCTCCTACGTCGGTTACTTCGACTCTCCGACTGACCTCCAGAAGTTCGTGAGATGCGACGAAGTCAGCAATCTCTTCTACGACGGCGACCTTAGCAGAGAGATCGAGATAACCCTCCACAAAGAAGAGCCTATTGGCAACGAATACCACCTACAACAGTGGGACCACCTCCAACTGCAGTTCACAAACGGAAGATTCCTCGGCAGCGTTGAGCATAGAAGCCAAGCCCGGGAGGATCTGACTGGGAGAGAGTTTAATTCGGACAGCCGTCAGAACTACTCAATCTCGGGAGACTACCAATCCCTGAATGTCAGACGGTCAGACAAATATCCGGGACCGGTGGACTATTGCAAGTTCTACAGGTTCTCCCCCAGGGCCATCTTTCCTGAGGCAGCTAGTGCATTCCTTCTGCCTCCATCGGGTGTGAACCTACTGGCACTGTTGCTTCAGGATCGTGAGTTGAGAGCCGAAGTGGCTGTGCCATTCTTATCAAGAGGACTGAGGCTAGGTCTGAGGCCCCAAGAGGACAAAATCGAGGTCCTGAAGGACTTTGAAGACGTCATCGTCTCCCACCCATACCATCTGGCCTCGGACACTTTCCAGCGGCTGGTGTTCTACATAGCAGCACTGCGCACGAACTCAGACTCGGTCCTTGTCTTCGAAGAACCCGAGGCCCACGCGTTCCCGTACTACACCAAGTACCTGGCCGAGAGTATCGCGCTGGATGAACGCGGGAATCAGTACTTCGTCTCGACCCATAACCCGTACTTCCTACTGCCCATCCTGGAGAAGACCCTCTCCGAAGACATCGCGGTATTCATAACCTACTACGAGGACTACCAGACCAAGATCATGCAGCTATCACCTGACGATCTGTCGAGAATCTCGGACGACATCGATGTCTTCTCCAACATCGAAATGTTCCTCGAGGATTGATGATCTACGTCGAATGTCGGCCTGACGAACTCCTGGTTCGACAGGTAACCGATCTGCCTCGCAAACAAGTAGTCCACGAAGCTAAAGGGAAGGGCGGCGTCTTCAACAGGCTGATGAGGAACAGGAACCTTGTGGCGATGGTCGATGAAGACCCGGGCAAGACTCAGCCAACATATATGGCGCGTCTCTCTTTGAGCCGGGAGAGAGCAAATGTCGGCCTGAAAATTTACGCCGACAATAGCTTGAACCATCGAGTAGTTGTGCTGTGCCCCGACCTGGAAGGGTGGCTGCTGAGAGCTGTCAGAGACGCTGGGTTCGACATGGATACCTACGGCTTACCGGACAGTGCAAACGCACTCCACCGCGTAATCAACCTGGACGAGCGCAAGATACAGAGGCTATTGGCCGACCTTACCGAAGCTGAAAGCCCGCGGCTCGTAGAATTGCGAAGACTACTGACCGCCTGAGGAGCCCACCACTGTGAAGATCACCGACGTCAAAATCGAAGTCGTACGCCGCACGCTGCCTGATACGGGGCTGGACTCCGACCTTGGTCGCTTTCGCGGCGACGTTGAGCAGGGTGTGCTGCGGATTCTGACCGATGAGGGCATCGAGGGCAACTGCTTCGTCGGCGACTTCAGGGGCGGCGGACACGGCCAGTTCGGGCCGATCCTCAACGTGCTCAAGCCGGAGATCATGGGCCGCAGCCCGTTCGAGCGCGAACGGCTGTGGAGCAGGCTCCCGATTCTCAGCGGCAGGCGCGGACTCTCGATGAACGCGTGGGCCCCCGTCGACGTCGCCCTGTGGGACATCGCAGGCAAGACCGCGGGCGTGCCCGTCCACAACCTGCTAGGCACGCGCCGGTACGAGACCGAGGTGTACGCCACCTACCCGCCGCGCCACGAGAGCCCCGAAGGCTACGTCGGCGAGGCGATGCAGATTCGCGCCGCCGGTCACCGCGCGTACAAGATCCACCCCGGCGTAATGGACACGGCCACGGTCTTCGAGATGATGGCGAACGTCAGGGACGTCGTGGGGGACGACATGGAGCTGATGCTCGACCCCAACAACGGCTACGACTTCCGCAAGGCGCTCGACGTCGGCAGCGCTGTGGACGACCTCGGCTTCTACTGGTACGAGGACCCGATTCCGCCTCATGAGTACGACAACATCGCCGAGCTCAGCAAGAGGCTGATCACGCCGCTGTGCATGAGCGACAAGCCGGAGAACCAGTTCCAGACCGGCTACCACTACATTCGGCACAACACCGTCCGGCTGGTGCGAGGCACCGCCCGCAAGCTGGGCATCACCGGGCTGAAGAAGCTGTGCTCGATGGCCGAGGGATTCGGCGTCAACTGCGAGATCGGAACCGCGGGCAACTCGCTGCTCAATATCGCCAACCTGCACGTGATTAGCTCAGTGCAGAACTGCGCCTACTACGAGTACTGGATGCCCACCGAGGCCCACCAGTTCGGGCTGGTAGAGGACATCAGGCTCAACGAGGACTGCCTCCTGGAGGCCCCGACGAAGCCTGGACTCGGCTTCGACCTCGACTGGGACTGGATCAACGCCCACCGCGTAGCAACGCTTGACTAGTACTACGTCCAGGCGAAAGTGGCATACCACCCATCCCAATCGTCATTCGCCGCGGCGAATCCAGAGTTCGCGGTAGGCCCATATGTGGCGAAATCACCTGGACACGGTACTAGCCCCGAGCTTCGTTCCTGCGCCGGCCCTGACCCCTGATTCGAGGATGTTCCAATCGTTCAGGAATTCTGCGTCACATGTTGGCAAAGCACTCATCATAGGCCATACTGTGTGATCGAACGCGGTCAGATATTCTTCTGCGCTGTAAAAACACATGAACCGGTGACCAAATGAACCTGCGAAAACTCGTCATTCCAATCATTGCCGTACTGGCGATCGTGGCCCTGGGGGCAGTTGCCACGACCACCCTGGTGGTCGCCAGCCCACAGCAATCCCCATCGTCACAGGAGCAGACTCCGGACATCGTCCCGGAATTGCCACCAGAACCATCAGCTCCACCTACACCCAAGCCGTTTACGCAGGAAGAGACGGAACCCAAGGCCGCGCCCAAGCTAACTCTGGACAGGGGCCCCAAGGGAAACCGCATCCCGGCCGGACCGGTTGCGGAGTTGTCATCTCTATCTACCTCGGGCACGAAAGACTCCTCGGCTAAAGGTGACTCCTCCGGAAGCGTCTACACATGGCAGGATGGCGACCGCACCCAGCGTGTCGTGCTCCAGAACGACCTTGTAGTGCAGAGCAAGTCCGAGGGCACTTCCAAGGGCATCGTCGTCGCCAGGATGGGCGCTTACAGCGTCGTCGAAGCCGAATTCAGGCAGGGCTCCGGCGATCAGCCGGTGTTCAAGTCGGAGTCGGGCGGGGGACTGATGACCCTCCCCGGCGGGGTGATGCTCGCCCTGGACCCTGAGTGGGACCAGGCGACGGTGGACAAGTTCCTCGAAGGTAACGGTGTTGACGCCGGCAAGGTGTCAGAAATGGAATTCCTGGACAATTTCTTCTTCGTCGAGACCGACCCGGGCTTCCCGTCCCTCGATCTGGCCAACTCCCTGGCCGATGAGGATGGCGTGGTAATTTCCAGTCCCAACTGGCTGCAACAGTTCGAGGCGCAGTAATGCTGCTGACCTCCTCACACGATAACTGCTGCAAGCGCACCCCAACTACCCGGAGAACTCGACGTATGTTTACTTTGGCCAGGTTAATGCCAGTTACACTCCTGAGCAGGATGGGACTCCTGACGGCCCTGCTCGCTTTGTCCTTCATTCTGAACGCCGGCGAGTCGCTGGCACAGACGTCAGACGACCACGGCAACTCCTTCAACACTGCCACGGCCCTGACCCTGGGGACCGCCGTGGACGGCGTCATCGACCCCGCCGACGACCGCGACGTCTTCACCTTCGAGGTGCCTGATTCGGTCGAGGCCATCGACGTCTGGGTCTACACCCAGGGAAGCTTTGAGGACACCGCCGGGGCGATATTCGACCCCACAGGCATACCCATTGCGACCAACGACGACAACCCTCTCTCGACAACTACTTCCCACTTCTACACGGGAGCAAGCCTCACTCCGGGCACCTACTTTGTGCTCGTGGTAGGCAATGGCGAGGACACCGGTTCGTACAGCCTGCATACCAGGACAGGGGAAGACCAGGGCGATACTCGCGAGGAATCGGCCTCCCTGGACGTCGGGAGTTCGGCAGAGGGAATAATTGGGTCCGCAACAGACTCTGACCTGTTCAAGGTAGAGATCTCGAGTAGATCCGACATCGTCATGTATACATCGGGCGCTGCCGACACCGTCGGAGTGCTTTACGACTATCGCGGTGTCGAGCTCGCACGCAACAATGACAGCTCGATGTCTGAGCACGAGTACGAGTTCTTCATTGGGAACAGCCTTGAACCGGGTGTGTATTACATTGAGGTCCTCGCGTTTGAAATAGGGCCGTACCGGCTGCACGTGGAACAGGTGGACGACCAGGACGCCAGCCGTTCCCAGGCTACTGAACTGGCCCTGGAGTCCTCTGAGCTTGGCTTCATCAACCACCGCAACGACGAAGACTACTTCGAGTTGACCGTGCCCGATGCGACCGACGTTTGGGTCTACGCAGTGGGGCCTACGGACACTATCGGCGAATTGCAGGACAGCAACGGCAGCAGAATTGCGTACAACGACGACAGCGACCTGTCTGTTGGACGATACAGTTTCTTCCTGGCAAAGAACCTGCAGGCAGGGACCCACTACCTCAAGGTAAGCGGTTGGGCTGGGGACCGCGGGCCGTACCGGGTCTTCGCTCAAGAAGCACCTGATGCGGGAGACACGATGGCAACGGCGGAAGCCCTGGACCTGGGCGTCCCACAGATTGGCCTGATCGATCCCTCCACCGACACCGACCTCTACGAACTGAATCTCACACAGGCCACCGAGGTCGTGGTCTACACCACCGGAGACGTCGACACCACCGGCGAGCTTCTCTCCAGCGACGGCTCCACTCTGGCTTCGCTGTCCACCGACGACGACAGTGGCACGGGCTTGAACTTCTCCATGCGCCACGATCTGGCGCCCGGGACTTACTACGTGCGAGTCGGGAGCTACGAGTCGGAAACTGGCGCATATGCCGTGTTTGCCGAACCGGTAAGCCAACTCCGCGTTGACGGCCCTGGCCTGGCACGCCGCATAGCCGAGGGATTCGATGAAGAATTCTACAGGCTGGACCTGGACTACGCGATGGACACCTGGATTTATGGCTACGGGTCTATGGACACCGTGGGGACGCTGTACGACAGCGACTTCAACGTGATTGCGTTGAACGACGACAGCTTCCTCAATGGCAGGTTCAGCGCATTTCATCTGAGAGAGAGCCTCGGGGCGGGCACCTACTATGTGAATGTGCGCAGCTTCGGTACGGGCACGGGCCGATTCGGGGTGGCCGTCGAGACGATCCCCGAACATGGCGACAGCCTGGATACCGCGACTCCACTGACCCTCGGCCCGCGCGTTCCCGGACGAATTGTCGCCGACGGAGATACGGACTACTTCCGGCTCGACCTGCAGGAGAAGACCAACGTCTTCCTCTATGCGAGAACATCAACCTGGACATCGCTGAAGTTGGATGTGCTGGACAGCGATGGTGAAGAGATCAGCGTCAACATAGTGCCGTTGACCTCAGGACCCTTTGATGTAGACGGATTCCTGGTCCGGGACGACTTCGATGCCGGCACATATTACGTGAGAATTACTGTAGAGTCCTCAGCGGACTATACGGTGCATGCCCTTCCTTACTCCTCATATGACCGCTTCATACGAGGATGCCAGGCAGTGACCGGAGATCCTCTATACGAGTGCCAGTGGCACCTGCATAACCTCGAAGACGAGGATGAAGACATCAATGTAGAACCTGTCTGGGCCAGCGGCATCAACGGCGCCGGCATCAACGTAGCGGTCGTTGACGACGGGTTAGACCACTACCATGAAGACCTTTCACCTAACGTAGCCACATATCTCAATCATGACTACACGGGAGGAGGCGACGTACACACGCCCACGGATAGCCACGGCACGGCCGTCGCCGGCGTTATTGCGGCGAGGGACAACAACATCGGAGCGCGGGGCGTTGCTCCAAGGGCCACTATCTACGGGTACAACTTCCTGTTGTTCCAATCGAGCCTGACCGGCATGGACGCTCTGAGTCGCAACCGGGATATAACCGCGGTACACAACAACAGTTGGGGACCTATCGGTGGCCCCGGGCTATCGCCAGGCCTTAGGTCGTGGGACCTTGCAATAGAAGCTAGCGTAGAGAAGGGCTATGGAGGCAGGGGGACCTTCTACGTCTGGTCCGCGGGCAATGGAGGCGACGAAGGTGATGACTCCAACCTGAGTGAAACTAAGAATTTCTATGCGATGACCTCAGTGTGTGCGGTGGAAGACAGTGGCGTCAGAAGCTTCTACTCGGAAACAGGAGCGAACCTGTGGGTCTGCGCCCCATCAAGCGCCGGTAGCCGGGCAATCGTCACCACAGACAACTCCGATCGTTACACGAACAGATTCGGCGGCACGTCGGCATCCGCCCCTCAGGTCTCCGGAGTGGCCGCGCTCCTTCGCCAGGCCAACCCTGAACTGACCTGGCGCGACCTGAAACTGATTATGGCCGCAACCGCCCGCAAGAACGACGAGGAGAACACGGGTTGGGAAGACGGGGCGCTGCAGTACGGGTCGAGCACCGAGAGGTACCACTTCAACCATGAGTACGGCTTCGGCATGGTCGATGCGGGTGCGGCAGTCGATCTGGCCAGGGACTGGGTCAACGTCCCAGCAATGGAGACCAGCGAAGTCTCATCAGGGGACCTGGATGCACTGGTCCCCGATGCCACGTCGCTGGATGACACCACGACGGTCTCCAGAGACCTCACCCTGACCACCGACGTCGACTTCGTCGAATACGTCGACATCGAAGTCAACTTCAGCCACCCGTCTTTCCGGGACCTGGAGATCGAACTGGAGTCGCCCTCAGGTCAGGTATCCACACTGGTGGGCTCGTTTGAGTCCGAAGAGCTGGTGCCGCTGATCGGTGAGTTCCGCTTCGGCTCTGCGAAACACCTGGGTGAAGACCCCAACGGCCAGTGGACCCTGCGGATCACGGACGAAATCCCTGGCCTGGAAGGTACGCTGGAATCGTGGACCCTGAAGGTCTACGGACACAGGTCCGCGCCTACGCCGCCTTCGGTGGACACCATCACACCAGGGTCCGGCTCTCTGACTGTTAGCTGGTCCGCTCCCAGCTTCATGCGCGGCGCCGCCATAACTTCCTACGACCTGCGGTACATCCCCACGGCAGCCGACGAGACTGATGAGTCGAGTTGGAATGTGGTTGAAAGTGTCTGGAGCAGTGGCGACGGCGCACTAACCGCAGAGATCACTGGTCTGGTTGGAGGCAGGGAGTACGACGTTCAGGTCCGTGGCGTCAACTCATCGGGCCCCGGCGCCTGGTCGGCTTCGGCCAGCGGTACGCCTGCCGTCAGCACAGCCACGTGTTCTGACGGAGGCGCAATTGGCAGTCCAGCGACCAACCCTGAATTGGTAGCTGACTGTGACACCCTGCTGGCCGCGCGGGATACCCTGGCCGGTGACGGCCTGCTGAACTGGTCGGCAGGACTGGATATCGGCGGTTGGGACGGCGTCACGGAAGGCACGTCAGGCGACGGAACACGCCGCGTCACAGAGATCGAACTCAGCGGAAGGTCGCTGTCGGGCCAGATTCCCGCGAGCCTTGGCGACCTGGTCGGACTGGAGACGCTCGACCTGTCGAACAACGATCTGACCGGCAGCATCCCGGTGGAACTGAGTACGCTGCCCAATCTGGAGGCGCTGTATCTGTCTGGGAACCAGTTGACGGCGTGCATCACGCAGGAGCTTGGAGCAATCCCGCAGAACGACTTCGGCAGTCCGGACCTGCCCTCCTGTGTCGTCCTGCTGAGCGGCCTGACCATCGACCGGACGGTCTTGACACCTGAGTTCGATCCCAATCAGGCGGCGTACACCGCAGTGGCAGAGATCTCTCGGGTAACCGTGACTCCTGCCAACGATCACGGGGCCACCTTCCAGATCCTGGACGGGAGCGATGCTGCGATAGCAGACGCCGACAGCGACAGGGACGGGCACCAGGTCGTTCTGACGATCGGTGAGAACACCGTCAAAGTCAGGGTGGATTCACAGGACCAGACCGCGCATCACGTCTACACGATAGTGGTGACCCTTGCCGATGCCGTGAGTCGTTACGACAGAAACGGCGACGGCTCCATCGACGGCACCGAGGTGCTGGCCGCGGTCTCAGACTACTTCGGCAACCTGATAAGCGGTGATGAGGCGCTGGCAGTCATAAGTGCCTACTTTAGAAATTAGAGACGTCCAACAGCTCAAGCTGCCTTCGGGCTCTCCCTGAAGCCCAGTCCGAAGGCAGCCGCGCTGTTGAACGCCCTCCTCAGAAGACCGTTCTACGGCTGGTGGATCGTTGGCGCCGCCCTCGTGGGGCAGTTCACGTGGATGGCGGTGGGGCCGGCAGTCGTAGGCGTTTTCCTGAGGCCCATGGTCGACGACCTGGGCTGGCAGGTATGGCAGTTCACGCTTGCGACGTCGCTCGCGGCGGTCACCGGCGCACTGTCCGGCATCGTCGCCGGCGAGGTGGTGGACCGCCACGGCCCTCGTCCGCTCATGCTGCTGGGAGCCGCAGTTACCGCGGTCTGCTTCCTGGGAATGAGCATCCTGTCGGAGCTCTGGGTGTTCGTCACACTCTACGGGATCGCGGGGTTCGCCGGCTGGAACCTGTTCGGGTCGCTGGTGGTCAACGCCACAGTCTCAAAGTGGTTCATCGCGAGGCGCGGCTGGGCGCTCGCCATAGGCTCCATAGGCGTCTCGCTCGCCGGGATGATCTCGCCGGTAACCGTCACGTTCATCGTCGACACGTGGGACTGGCGAGCGGGCTACGTCGCGCTTGGCGTGTTCGTGATGCTCGTCATCACGCCGGTCGCATTCGTGATGCGTCGAACACCAGAGGACCACGGCCTGCGCCCTGACGGCGATGGCGACGACGCATCTCCAGCATCGATGTCGCCATCCAGCGTAGAACCACCTTCCCTCACCCGCTCTCAGGCCCTGAGAACGAGTGGCTTCTGGCTGCTGACGGCCGGATTCGCGCTGAACTACACCGCACTGACCACCATCCTGATCCACGCCATACCGTTCGCCACCGAGGCCGGGTTCTCACGCGCCCTCGCGGCGTCCGCATTGGCGGTCAACGGTGTGGGCAACCTGTCGTCCAAGGTCTTCTGGGGCTATGGACTCCAGCGATTCGAAGCCAGGTTTCTGCCGCCGATAGCCTACTCGATCTCGTCAGTGGGAGTCGCCCTGATGATAGCTGCGGGCGTGACAGGACAGTGGGCGCTGCTGTTTCCCGGATTCTTCCTGTACGGCTTCGGCTTCGGGGGCACCATCCCGCTCAGCGAGTTCCTGTGGGCGCGCTACTTCGGACGCGCGCACATCGGCGCGATCCGTGGAATCGGAAACCCCATCGCCGTCGTCGGGACCGGAGTTGGGCCGGTGCTTGCCGGCGCATGGTTCGACCTGTCCGGCACCTACTACCCCGCGTTCATCGCCGCCATAGCCGTCTACATGACCGCCGCAGTGGTCATCGGCATATCGAGAGAACCGCTGGCTACCAGGAGCTAGAGAAGTCCCTCGTTCAGGGTAACCCCGAACCCCGGCTTGTCCGACGGCTCCATGAAGCCGTCCTCCGGGAATGGCTCGCCGATCCACAGATCGTCCTTTGGCGCGCCGCGCATACCAGGCAGCACCTCGGCGAGGTCCATGCAGTCCGACGCCACTATCAGGTGCAGACCCCACACCTCACCGCCACGATGGGGCGCGACGGGGATCTCGTACTCCCTCGCGATGTCCAGTATTCTCAGGCCCGCCGTGATGCCGCCGCACCAGGTGATGTCCGGCTGCCACAGGTCCATAGCTCCCGCCTTCGCAACGGCGTCGAAGCCGATGTGAGTGAACTCGTGCTCGCCACCCGCGATCAGCGTCGGCTTGACCAGCGGCCTAAGCGCCGCCTGGCCGTCGAGGTCGTCCGGCGTCAGCACGTCCTCGAACCAGAAGATCTCATATTGCGCCAGCCGTCTGCCCATTTCCACAGTGGTATCAGAGTCCCACGTCATGTAGGTATCGATCATCAGTCGAGCGTCCGGCCCCATGATCTCGCGAGCGCGGGCGGCCGTCTGTTCCGCAACATCGAACTCTGCCGGGTCCCCTGTCCATCTGTGCGGGAACTTGTGTGCCTTGAATCCCAGCTCGCTATACCACTCCGGGTCTCCGCCGGTGGCATACGCGCCGATCTTCCCCTTCGTCCTCGGCCCGATGACCGCATGGACGGGCACGCCCTCCGACTTCGCCAGCAGGTCCCACAGCGCAAGGTCGACGCCGCTCAGCGCCATCACCCCAATGCCCTTGCGACCGTACGGGATCGACTCATAGTACAGCGCGTCCCATGCGCCGAAGATGTCGTCTTTCTCGTCGAGCTCCCGCCCGATCAGCAGGTCGCGCATGTGCCCATTCACGACCTCGACCGCCGCCTTGCCTCCACCACCGTAGCCAAACCCGACCACGCCCGTGTCCGACTCCACCCGCACCACAATCTGCCAAAGATGCGTCCTCCACGACGGCGCAACGTGCCCATAATTCGGATATACGGCCTTCACGTCAGTAATACGCATGGGTCAAAGCTCCTGGGTTGGGCGCGGCTGATGGGTCTCGAGTGCATGGTACAACGGCGCGTCGCGCGTCGGCGCTATCCCATGAGATTAAGACCAAGGTGGGGAGTCATTGGTAAGACTCGGTCAGCAGTCTTCCCGCACTCATTGAGGCTGTCGCCAGTCAAACTGCATATCAAGATTGCGCAGCATCCCCAGCATGTTGAGATAGCTGACATTGAACTGACGGCAAAGATTGGGCAATGGAACCCTTCTCCTCGCATCGGGTCTGAAAACCTCATTGGTAACGAGAATCGCACCAGTAACCGAGGCGTATGCGGCAAGCCAGCCATCGCCATCTCTGGCGAATTCTTCACTGGCCGCTGCCGAGAATTGGGCAGTCTGATGCACCCAGTCTGCCATCTCTCCGTAAGTGGCCACTACGGGTTGTGAAACGGTCGAGACGTAAGATCCACTACAGGCATGATCAAGCCACTGAACCAGTCCAGATGGGCCTATTATCTCCGCACGGATTCGGTCGATTATCAGCAGCCGACCAGCAGTGATGTGGTGGGCTATAGAATCCCAAACACCAGGAAACAGATCCGGAGGATAGTGATCGCGATATGCTGAGATGAGGACGTTGGCGTCCAACGCATACTCGATCCGCTCAAGATCCATCGCTACCGAACGCCCACCCGATCGGACAGTTTCTCGAAGGTGTCACCTCTCAGGCCCGTAAGTGAATATGCCTCCAAGTAGGATAGACGCCCACTGTTCACAGCTCGAATCACAGCTGCTGCGAATCGAGGACCGATTCGCCATCGCTGCGTATTCCAGAAATCGCCTCCACCCGATGCCTGCGGACTGCCACTCCCTTGAGATCTGTGCTCGTTATAGAACCGGAAGAAGGTGCCTCTATCAATCATTTCCAAGTCAAGAGCGCGACGAGCGGCAACAATTGCACTCACCTTGAAGTGACGTGCGGCAGCCTGAAAAGGCTCAGTCAACCGGTCCGCGGTATGCCAAAATGCGCGCAGGTCGTCTTCAGGCACTAGGAACTCCGCTGCCGCCTGATCACAGAACTGCTCTGTGGTGTTTTGGGCGGGTTCCATGTTGCTGAATCCGGAGACTCCAGACTCCCCTACAAGGAGATGTGCAAATTCGTGCGCCAGAGTAAACATCTGGGCTGCCTTGAAATCGGCATTGTTCACAAAGATGAGAGGGGCGTACTCGTCCACGAGGGCAAAGCCCTGGAACTCCTCTGGATCAAGCTTGCGACTTGTATTGTTGCCCACGACGCCATTGAAGAACACCAGTATTCCCGCGTCCTCCACACTGTCTCTCAAGAGCCTGAGAGCGTCGGACCAGGTAGCTTCTGACGCAGCCCATCGGTCGGCAAGGCCAAGAGCGCTGCGCATTGCATCGGATACCACGTTGGCGTGACCATTAGGCTCGTAGGTACCGACGAAGCCCAATGGTTCCGCCCCGTTCTCAATCAACTCATCACGCATCCACATCTGTCGGCGCTGCATCGCATAAACGGTTTCCAGTAGATCAGGGCTGGGATCCGATGGGGGTGTATCGCCTCGAACTCGGAAGTCCGGGATGGGGAGACTCTCATCGGGAGGTCTGGAAAGGAACAAGTATCCCAGAGGGACACGAGCGGTACGTGCAAGCCGCTCAGCCTGAGGCATACTGATGCTGCCGGAGCGTTCCCATGTCTGGACGCGCTCGGTCCCGACGTTCACCTTACGCGCCAACTCTTCAACGCCAAGGCCTGCTCGTTCCCTCGCCCAGGTCAACATGCTGGGACGCAAAGTTATGGGAGGACGTCGACTGGCCATTACTTTATTGATCCTGCCGCGTTGCTACTAATTGCTTCCAGCATGGTTAACTGTAGGGTCACACTTACGATATTACCCTACAACCAGGTCATGGTACGGGCAATGTCTGTAAATCGAGCTTGTTCCCAATATGTGAGATCGCTCTAATGTCGTGGGATATTAGGCTTAGCACCAGACGCGATTGACGATATACCTCCACAAGGATACCATCAGAGCCATATTCGCAATTGATAGAATATCATCCGATTTCCGCAAAGTCGCCACTCCTGCCAACAAAGGATGCCAGGCAATGACCATCGACCTCGGCGCCAACATCTCAATCATGCTGACGATCATCAGCGTCGGTATAGCGTTGGCAGGGCTGATCTGAAAGCTCCACCGCGACACGCAGCAACAGATACAGGGCATTCACGGTCAGGTCAGCGAGCTGGATGGCCGAATGAGATCTCTAGAGAGCAGGATCTCCGAGTTGAAGGGCTTTGTCGAGGGCCTGCTCGACAACAGGATACGTACATCACCCTGAGCCTGCCGAGAGACGACTGCTCACCGATCCAGTACAGGACCCTCCGGGCACGCCCAACCTCCTACCCAATTCAGGTAGAATTACCTCCGGTCGACACTACGACCAGCTTCCAGCACACTCTGCCCGAGGAGTCCTGAGATGTCCTACGAAACGATCCTGACCGAGGTGAAGGGCCGTGTCGGCCTCATCACCATGAACCGGCCCGACAGGCTCAACGCCATGAACCCGCAGATGAACCAGGAGATCCGCCAGCAGATCGCCGAGTGGAACGCTGACGACTCTGTCGGCGCCATCGTATGGACCGGCGCCGGACGCGGCTTCTGCGCAGGCGCAGACATCGGACGCTTCGAGGCCCGACGCGACGGCGAGAGCACCGACGACGTCGTCCCCGAGCCCGAAGACACCTGGCACGAGATGGTCAAGGCGGCCAAGCCGATCATCGCCGCTATCAACGGCGTCGCCATCGGTGAGGGACTGACCCGCACGCTTCCGTGCGACATGCGCATCGCATCCGAGAGCGCCCGGCTGTCCTTCAGGTTCGTGCGAGTCGGACTGACGCCGGAGTTCGCTTCCACGCACTACGCTCCGTACCTCATCGGACTCGGTCGCACCCTTGAGTACATGCTCAGGGGGAACCTGATTCCAGCCGACGAGGCGCTGAACGCCGGGCTGGTCAACTACGTCTATCCCGACGACGAGATGCTTGAGAAGGCGATCGAGTTCGCCACCGAGATTGCGGACAACCCGATCTGGCAACTTTCGCAGGTGAAGAAGCTCGTCCACCAGGACTACCTCGAACACGACGTGGACAAGGTGCTGGCCGACGAGGGCGTCATCTTCAGGACAGCGATGGGCACCGACGCCCACAAAGAGGCCCTGCTGGCGTTCAGAGAGAAGCGTCCACCCAACTTCAATGGTTAGTGCCAGAAAACCTCTGATAGCCATAACCGCCAGCAGAGTCGATTCCCACACCCAGAAGTACATCGACGCCGTCGAGCGTTCAGGCGGAGAACCGTGGGTGCTTACCCCGGACACGCGCGCCCTGCCGTCCGAGGTCGTCAGTCGCGCGGGCGCTCTCGTCCTGACCGGTGGCGAAGACATCGAGCCCTGCCGATACGGCGAGCAGCCGTCTGACGACATCGACTACATGCCCTTCGACAGCGCCCGGGACGAGATGGAGCTGTCCATCACCCGCGCCGCTCTGGACGACGACCTCCCCATATACGGCATCTGCCGCGGGATGCAGCTTCTCAACGTGGCGATGGGCGGCAGGCTGGTCCAGCACCTGGACGGACACTCGGGCACCGAGATGGAAGACAACGAGTGGGAGGCGTCGTACCACCACATCTACATCTCCCCGGGCAGCAAGCTGGCGGCTGTTGTCGGCTCCGGCGGGTTCGTGCGGGTCAACAGCCTCCACCACCAGGGAGTCCGAGAGGCCCAGAAGTCGCCTCACCTCCTCGCGTCTGCATATTCCCTCGAGGACGGCCTGATAGAGGCGCTCGAAAGCCCTCGTCACAGGTGGGTTATAGCCGTGCAGTTTCACCCGGAGAGGCGAATGGAGGTCCCTCCACACTTCGACCGGCTGTTTCAGTCGCTTGTGGAGCGTGCCGTGGAGCGTCTCGCCACCCCGCGCTAGCCGCGCCAAGTGTGAAATCGCCGGATTTTTGTTTCATATGCCGTTAAGAAAACGTCTGAAACTTGGTATAATAATTACGTTCAGATGTGGTATGGCATCCAGTTGAAATTTCCCTTTCGGATCACCCACCCCAGACAGCGTTCTGGGACCCTGAGATGTCGGCCCTCCAGCACCTGATTTGCCCTCTTTCAATCTATGCCCCCGCGGTGGCCTGAGCCTCAGGCAGCGGCTCAAGCCTGCTAACCGCAACCACAGAGTCGGGGGAGCCGCACATTTACTTGTGCAGCCTTAAGCTGTCGCACTTGCTAGGAGTTCTGCATGGTAACGAAGACTGAATTCGGATATATCAAGCCGACGCAGATCGTCGACGAGATGCGAAGCTCGTATCTCGACTACGCCATGAGCGTCATCGTCTCCAGGGCGCTGCCCGACATACGCGACGGCCTCAAGCCGGTCCAGCGTCGCATCCTGTACGGGATGCAGGACCTCACCATGAGGCCGAACGCCCCCTACAAGAAGAGTGCGCGACTCGTGGGTGAGGTGCTGGGCAAGTGGCACCCGCACGGAGAAGGCGCGGTATACGACGCGCTGGTGCGCATGGCGCAGCCGTTCACGCTGCGCGCCCCCCTGGTTGACGGCCAGGGCAACTTCGGCTCGGTCGACAACGACCCTCCTGCCGCGATGCGGTACACAGAGGCGCGGATGGCCTCCATCGCCGAGGAGATGCTCATCAACATCGACCAGGACACGGTCGACTTTGCGGAGAACTTCGACGGCACCCTGCGAGAGCCGATAGTCCTACCCGCGAGGCTGCCGAACCTGCTGGTCAACGGCGCTTCCGGAATCGCGGTCGGAATGGCAACCAACATTCCCCCGCACAACCTCGTAGAAGTATGCGACGCCCTGGTCCACCTGGCAGACCAGCCGAACGCCTCGGTCGAAGACCTGATGCAGTTCGTCAAGGGGCCGGACTTCCCCACGGGCGGCACCATAATGGGCACGTCAGGCATCCGTGAGGCCTACGCCACAGGCCGCGGCCAGGTCGTGGTGCGCGCCAAGGCCGAGATCGAGCCGATGCGCCGATCCAGCAGGATGCAGATCATAGTCAACGAGCTTCCCTACCAGGTAAACAAGGCCGCCCTGGTTGAAAAGGTCGCCGGGCTGGTCAAGAGCCGCAAGATAGAGGGAATCTCCGACATCCGCGACGAGTCCGACCGCGAGGGAATGCGCATAGTGTTCGAGCTGCGATCAGGCGTGCAGCCGATGGTCGTGCTCAACAACCTGTACAAGTTCACCGCGATGCAGAGCTCGTTCTCTGCGAACATGCTCGCCCTCGTCGACGGTATGCCGAGAGTCTTCACGCTGAGACAGGCGCTCCAGCAGTTCCTGGAGTTCAGGCGCGAGGTGATCCGCCGCAGGACCGAGTTCGAACTCGCCAAGGCACGGCAGCGCGCCCACATCCTGGCCGGACTCAGAATCGCCATCAGCAACCTCGACGCCGTGATCGAGCTCATCCGCAACTCCGACAGCGCGCAGGATGCCAAGCAGCAGCTCATCACCCGGTTCGGACTCGACGACGACCAGTCCCAGGCAATCCTGGACATGCAGCTACGCCGTCTGGCCGCGCTGGAGCGACAGCAGCTCGAAAACGAGTACAACGAGATTCAGGCCGCCATCCAAGAGATGGAAGAGCTGCTCGCGTCAGATCGCAAGATGCTCGACGTGGTCAAGGAGGAGCTACAAGAGCTCAAGGAGAAGCACGGCGACGACCGCCGCACCGACATCAGCCACGAGGCATCCGACCTCTCCCGCGAGTCCCTGGAGCCGCACGAGCAGATCGTCGTCACGCTGAGCCAGGCCGGGTACATCAAGCGAATTCCGGCCAGCACCTACCGCAACCAGCACCGCGGAGGCAAGGGCGTGGGCGGAATGACCACCCGCGACGACGACGCGGTCAAGCACCTGCTCGTCGTCGACACTCACGACAAGCTGCTGTTCTTCACCAACAAGGGCAGGGTGTACTCGATGACCGCGTACGAGCTGCGCGCCGACACGACGCGCAACTCGCGGGGAGTACCGCTGCTCAACGTCATTGCCATGAGCGACACCGAGACCATCAGCGCGGTAATCGGCATGTCCCCAAGGGACCTCGATACCAACGACCGCTACCTGGTGCTTGCAACGTCGCAGGGACGCATCAAGCGGACGGCGCTCAGTTCAGTCGACAACGTCCGTCCGTCGGGCCTGATAATCATGGGCCTTCTCGCCGGTGACGAGCTGGTCTCGGTACGACCCGCCGGCACAGACGAAGACATCGTCATGGTCACCGAACGGGGCATGTCCATACGGTTCCCGATGAACAGGGTACGCCCGCAGCAGCGAAGCGCGAGAGGCGTCCGCGGAATGCGACTGGAGAGAAGCGACAGGGTAGTCTCGATGGACGTCGGTACGCCTGAAGCCCGCCTGCTCGTAATAAGCAAGCTGGGCTACGGCAAGATCACCTCGCTGGACAAGTACAGGGTCACCGACCGCGGCGGCAAGGGAGTCAAGACCTTCAACATCAGGTCCAAGACCGGCCCGGTGGCAGACGCGCAGATCATCGACGACAGCAAGGAGATCTACGTCGTATCCGAGCAGGCGCAGGTACTCAGGACGAGTCTCTCCGAGATCCGAAGCATGGGACGCGCCACCCAGGGAGTGACGATCTTCAAGCCCGCCGAGGGCGACGCCGTAGCCTCCATAAGCTGCGTCAGCGACCTGAACCTCTCTGACGAAGACGACAAGGCATCCACCAACGGACGCCGCAACGGACGCACAAACGGCACCGCCAAGCTGCTGTAGAGGAGAAAGCAGCCTCCATAGCAGGCATCCCGAATGCTGACCCACCTCGCAGGACTTGTTATCAGGTTCCGGTGGTGGGTCATCGGGGGCTGGGTGCTGGTGTTCCTCGTCAGCGCCGCGTTCGCTCCAAGGGTCACATCCCAGCTCAAGCACGGCTTCGGCGAGCTAGACACCGAGTCCAGGGCCGCCCTTCGGCTGCTGTCCGAAGAGCTCGGCTTTACTGAGTCGTCCGTGACCCTGGTGTTCTCCAGCGACACGCTCGACGTCGACGACCCCGCCTACGTCGAACAGATGGAACGCGCCGTCGCTCCACTCAGGCAGAGACCCGACGTGGCGCGCATCGTTACGTTCTACACAATCCCTGGCGACACGTTCGTTTCCGAAGATCGCCACACCACGTACGCGTTCGTGGAACTGGACGTATCGCTCGATGAGGCCGTCGACCTCGTCGAGCCGATCAGGGACGAACTCGGCGACACTGAGCTGGACGTCTGGGTCTCCGGCGGAATCGCGCTGTTCGCCGACCTCAGCATCTACTCCGAGCGCGACCTCCAGCGCGCCGAGCTTATCACCATACCGCTGCTCGCCATCCTGCTGCTGATCGTGTTCGGAAGCGTTGTCACCGCCGGACTCCCCGTCGCGATGGGGGCACTGAGCGTGGTGACGACGCTCGCGCTGGTGTTCCTGGTCGCACAGGCGACCGACATGTCCATATTCGTGCTGAACATCGCATCGTTCCTGGGACTCGGCATGGCGGTCGACTACTCGCTGCTCATGGTCAGCAGGTTCAGAGAGGAGCTCCAGACCAGGAGCAACACCGTTCGTCCCCGGATCAAGTCCGGGGCAGGCTCTGAGCCTGTCGAAGGACCCTCCACCAACCCGGCCAATACCGTTCGTCCCCGGATCAAGTCCGGGGCAGGCTCTGAGCCTGTCGAAGGACCGGATACCACAGTGGCTTCGGCGGTCACAACAACCATCGAGACCTCCGGCAAGGCCATAGTATTCTCCGCCGGCACGTCCGTAATCGCGCTCTCCGGGCTGCTCTTCTTCGACATGATGATGATGCGCTCCCTCGGAGTCGGCGGCATCACAGTAATACTCTTCTCGATGCTGATAGCCCTCACACTGCTGCCGGCGCTGTTCGCAGTGCTGGGACACCGCGTCGACAGGCTCTCCATCTGGCGACGCCGGACGGTGCGAGGCGGCTTCTGGTTCAACCTGTCCCAGTGGGTGATGCGACACCCGGCAGCCGTGATCATCCCGACCACGGCTCTGCTCATCCTGCTGGGACTGCCGTTCCTGAACGTCAACCTCGGGAGCCCTTGGGCGTCGATACTCCCCGAGGAGGCCGAGTCCAGGCAGGGTCAGGAGCTGGTCAACGAACGCTTCGGACCGGGCGAACTGTCCCAGGTGATCCTCGTCGAGACCTCCCCCACGTCAACGCTCTCCCCACAGAACATCGCCGCCAACCTCGAGTTCGTCGAGCGAATGGAGAGCGACCCCAGGGTGGTCCGCGTCGACAGCATCTACGCCGCCGATCTGCCGGACATGAGGGCGGGTCTGATAACCACCCCTGCCTACCTCGCCGGAACGCCGCCCTCGCTGAGCGACGAGGCGCAGACGGCCTTCAACGAGCTTGTCAGCGAAGACCTCCGCACCCAGATGATTCGCGTGGTGCCCGTGCATTCGCCTACAGCGGACGAGACCAGGGCGCTGGTGTCAGAAATCCGCTCCAATCCCCCGGGCGGTGACATGAAGGTGCTCGTCACCGGAATAACCGCCGACCAGCTCGACAACGTGGACAGCATGTACTCCGACTTCCCCCGCGTGATCGTCTACGTGGTGATCGTCACATACATCGCTCTGCTGCTGCTGTTCAGGTCAGTGCTGCTGCCCCTCAAGGCCGTGGTCCTCAACGCACTGAGCATCCTGGCGAGCTTCGGGGCGCTCGTGTTCGTGTTCCAGCAGGGCAACTTCGAGGGGCTGCTCGGCTTCACCTCAGACGGGACCACCGAGGCGACGGTGCCGATACTGGTATTCGCAATCGTGTTCGGGCTGAGCATGGACTACGAGGTGTTCCTGCTCAGCCGGGTCAAGGAGGAGTACGAGCGCACCGGCGACAACACCCGCGCCGTGGCGGTCGGCATGGAGCGATCCGGGCGGATCATCACCAGCGCGGCGGCCATCCTGATCGTAGTCTCAGCCGGATTCGCCACCGGCGACATACTGATCATCAAGGCCCTCGGACTCGGCACCGCCATCGCCGTCCTGGTCGACTCCACCATCGTACGCGCCCTGCTCGTCCCAGCCCTGATGCGCGTGATGTCCCACCTCAACTGGTGGGCCCCCCGCTGGCTACGCCCGGCTCACGGGCATTGAGCCGACTGGGGTAGGTAGAGGTAGTTAAACAAGCGTGGACAGCCACCAACTAACCCCCTCTCCTGGGGGAGAGGGCTGGGGTGAGGGCGAAGACCTAGAATACCTACCCCTGTCAGTGGGCAATGAGGCAGTGCAAATCTCTGACTTTAGGTCGGCTTGATACGTCATCCTACGTTTCCCTATTCCCATAAGCCCCGTTAGTCTCCCGCATTTAAGAACTTCTCTAACGCATCCTCCTGTGGCTGGGTTACTCTGGATACAGAGATGCGGGTGGCATCGTAAGCAGCCGGGAGAACGGACGCCAATGGAGTGTTCAGTCAGCAGCGTGGATATCCTGATGTAAACGGCCCGACCAACAATGAAGGGCGTCTCACAACCCTTGGTTTCGCCCGGAACTACGGCGCAGACACCTGTCGCAGGCTGCGCCCATGACAGCAGCAAGACAACTCCTGTACGCCGCAGTCGCTCTGGCTGGGGTTATATTCACTATCGCCGCGTGCGGCGACCCTGCACGCGACCCGGATGCCATCGCTGACGAGGCCTACGCCGTTCTCGACGAACTCACGTCACAGTACAGCCCACGTGAGACCGGTACCGCCGATGAAACGGCCGCGGCGCTCCACCTCCAGAACAGGCTCGATGCCATCGGGTACGACACCTCACGTCAGACGTTCGGCACCAGCTATGTCTTCGACTCCAGCTACATGTTCTATACCGGCGTGCCCCTGGACTCCCTGGAGAACGAGGCGTCGCTGGACCCCATCAGGCCTCATCTGAGTTCCGGGCCTCCGGCCATTCCGCCCATGGGATACGTCACTGGACTGCTGACTCCCGTGGGCGACACGTCCCAGGTAGACGCCTACAACCCGGGACTCGAGGGAAGAATCGCGCTGATAGAGAGTTCCGTCACGGTCTCAACCGATGACGTGGTCCAGCGTGTCCGGAGGGCCGGCGCGGTTGGCGCGATTATCGTCAGCGACGGGGACGACGCTTTCGGGGATGACAGGATGACGTTCGTTGTCACCATGGAGAACGCCTTTCCCTTCAGGACGTCGCCAGACCCGCGCATCATAACCGTGATCTCCGTAAGCATGGACAAGGGCGACGCGCTGCTGGAACTGCTCGAACGGGGGGACGTGACCGCATCTATCAAGGTCGACGTGGAGCAGGCTCCTGCATGGAACTTGGTCGCGCACATGCCTGGGACTGCGGACGACTCTCCGCGACAGGTCATCCTGGGGGCGCACTACGACACGGTCGCAGAAACCCAGGGCGCGAACGACAACGGCTCAGGTCTGGCTGTTCTGCTGACCGCCGCGAGGCACATCGCAGAACGCGAATACCCCTTCGACGTCCAGATCGTCCTGTTCGGAGCAAAGAATCACGGACTGCTTGGCAGCAAGCACTACGTAGAAACCATGACCGTCGATGAGATAGGCGGCACGATCGCGGTGCTGAACTTCGACTCGCTAGGGGCGGGGAGCGCGCTCACCGCAACCGGCGACCCGTACCTCACGTCGGAGGCAATTGACATCGGCGAAGAGCTCGACGCGCCAATCGCCCGGCGGGTGGCAGCGTTCGCCCTGGCTGATGACATGTCCTTCGAAGAGGCAGGAATCCCGGCGCTCCTCCTGTCGTCCAGCGACGCCTACCGCATCGACCCCACTGACGACGACATCGAGCGCATCAACCCAGACCTGCTCGGCTACGCCGCCGAGATCGCCATCGCCATGCTGGACCGGCTGGCAGAGTAGTGGGCTGTTCGCGGATCGCCCATGGCCGGCCGACGACATCCACTAAGTTCATTCACGTCGATACGTTCTCACCGTAACTCCACCTCCGGCGTCGACAACATTCATAAACTCAACGAATAGAGGCATTAATTTATCTCGCTAACACACTGGCTGCGTAGAGACTACGCTAAATACGAGGGGGTGCAGTCACACTGACAGAAATCCGAAGTTGAGGGGTAGAGAGGGGATGTTCTCACAGCAATATGCAAGACCCGTCAACGAAGGGAGAGAACACGATGTGGAAGGACCTTTCAACCGGAATCAAGATTGCGACCGTACCGATAGTGCTCACCCTTGGGATGCTGCTCTGGCCTCTCCAGGGGGAGGCGCAGAGCACGCCCGAACTGGAGATTTCAGCCTCCGGTGATATTACCGAGGGCGAGACCGCAATGTTCACGATCACGGCCAGCGCGACGGCCACCGAAGCCTACATCATCGAGGTGCTGGTCGATGAGACAGAGCGTCCACACGTAATCGGTGAGGTGAACTCCAACTTGGTGCCCGACAGCAACGAAGGCATCAAACTGGCTGTGATGCTGCCTGGGCAGACCACCACTACGTTGACCGTGATAACGACGGCCGACGGCCTGCATGAGGACAGCATGGCTGGAAACGGGCGGACCAATCCGTTAGTGGCAACCCTGCAGGCTGGCAACGGCTATACCGTTGGCACAAACAGCTCCGCAACCGTCAATGTGGCGGACGACGACCCCGACCTGGCCATTGTGGAGTTCGAAGGCGGCTACCCCACGGGTGGCGCCGAGACCGGCCCATCATTCAGAGAACAGGACGGCAAGGGGACGGTCAAGCTGGTCAAGAGCAAGGCAATCTCATACGAACTCGCCCCAGCTGTAACTGGCACACCCATGTCGGGACTCAGTACAGACGACTACACAATTTCGACAAGTACGGTGACAATAGAGCCCGCTCAACTGGAGGCAAGCTTCGAATTCTCGATTGACGACGACAGCCAAATCGAAGCCCCAGAGAAGCTCCTTCTGACAATTACCAACAACGGCAGCCAGTTTACCCAGCGAAACCTGCTGATCACTGTCACCATTACCGACACTGACACAGGCGTAGTGGAGCTGAGCAGTACCGTGGCTGAGATCGAGGAGGGCGACGACGTAACGCTCTACCTGGATCGCGTGGACGCAGGAAGTGTGTGCACCGTATCCACGGCACAGACTTTCACTGTCATGGCGTCGGGCGATACCTCCACGCTCACCGAGACGCAGAAAGACGTCGTCATACCCTCCTGCCAGAATTCTGTCGAGTTCACTTTCGCAACGATCGACGACACCGCCGACCAGCGCCAGGCACGGACGGTGCAGTTCACCATCTCAGGCCATGCTGGCGAACTCGCCGACCGTATCGCCACTCGTGGGACCGCGTCGGTGACGGTCCGCGACGAGGAGGGGAAGGGTAGCGCGTTAACTGCCCGGCCTGATGCCATACTGATGGACCTGGGGGCATCCAGCACCACTTTGGACGTGCTTGACAACGACGCGTATCCTGATGGAAACAGCGATGAGTTGTCAGTCGAATCGGTAACCAGCCCGCGTCACGGGCAGGCCGAGGTCCTGCCGGGCGGCAACGTGGGGTACACGCCCAACAGCGGCTTCCATGGCAGGGACATCTTCCGCTACGAAGTTACCGATGGAATTCAGTACAGCAGCGTCTACGTGTATGTAACCGTGCCTGATCCCGATGCCCCCAGATGGGAAGTCACCTGGGAAGACACCTCTATCGACGAGGGCGCCTCTACTGTCATGCTGGTCCGTCAGACCAATCCACACGTCACTGTGCCGAATGACGAGCAGATCGGAGTGACACTTCACATCGGGCGATGGGAGAGCACCGCCGACAGGGATGATGTAGTCGTCAAAAACCACGACGGCTCTATCCTGAGGGTCCACCCGTTCTCTCCTAACATCCATCACAGTGGCGGCTGGGTATACCTGATCGACTCGACCTTTCAGGAAGCAGGGAGAGATGCGACGACGTTAGAGGCAATGACCATCGATGCCATCTCCAACCGCGACGGCGATGAGACGCTGGCCCTATGGTCATACGTCAACGGCTATCTGGCAGGAAGCACCACCCTGACGATCACCACACCATAGAGCGTCAGTCGCCACATACTGGGGTACGACGCGTCCCAACTACTGGCCGTCCCATGTCGTTGTAACTGGAAACCCGGAGGCTGTAACCTCACGTCATGATGCACTTGCCTAAACGTCGCGTTCCCCAACTCCTGCTGTTCGTCGTAGTCGCGGCGATAGCCTTGCTAGTCGCATGCGGCTCTGAAGAGACCGCGCCTGCCGTCGCCGTTGCGCCCACGGAGACGGCAGCGCCGCCCACCGCAACGGCAGCGCCGCCGACTGCGACCGTCGAGGCAGGGCCGACGTCGACGCCAAGGCCGTCACCGACTCCCATGCCGATGATGCCCACGCAGACACCGGTGCCCCGACCGACGGCGACTCCCGTGCCCGCAGCGCCGAGCGTGCTCGCCGACGAGGTGTTCGAGACGCTTCAGGAGCTGACCGAAGAATACAGCCCGCGTGAGAGCGCGACCGACGAGGAGCTGGTGGCCGCCCAGCACCTGCGAGGCAGGCTCAGCGAGCTCGGCTACGAGACCTCGATTCAGGAGTTCGGCGTCACCCGGACCGTGGCGAAGGTCGAACTGGCGTCCCCATCGGGCGATGCCCCGGAGTCGCCTCCGACAGTCCCAATCGCGCCATCCGTACACGGGATCGCCACCGGCCTCCTCACCGACGTCGGCAGGGCATTCGAGGAAGACATCCCAGCCGAAGGGCTGGATGGCCGCATCGCACTGATCGAGCGGGGACTCATCACGTTCGAGGAGAAGGTCAGGCGCGTCGCCGACGCCGGAGCGGTCGGGGCTATCGTCTTCAACAACGAGGGTGGACTGTTCTTCGGCAGGTTCACCAACCAGCAGAGCATCCCGGCGGTAGCCATCTCCCAGGCCGACGGCCGCGAACTGCGCGACCTCGTCGAGCAGGACGACCTCGGGGCGACGGTGTCAATCGGAGACGAGACATCGCCGTCCCGCAACGTCATCGCAGTCAAGCCCACAGACACGGGCAGCGACCGGACGCTCATAGTCGGGGCCCACTACGACACGGTGCCGAACACCCAGGGCGCGAGCGACAACGGATCGGGGATCTCGGCAGTCCTGACGATCGCTGAGCACATAGCCGACCGCAGCTACCCGTTCAACGTGCGGGTCATCCTGTTCGGCGCAGAGGAGA
Source organism: uncultured Dehalococcoidia bacterium (assembly GCA_964537915.1). Classification (GTDB taxonomy): domain Bacteria; phylum Chloroflexota; class Dehalococcoidia; order Lucifugimonadales; family UBA1123; genus VXRN01. The sequence continues at coordinate 6,887 of CAZIDM010000003.1, read as the reverse complement.
TCGGGCTGTTCGGCAGCCGTCACTACGCCGAAAACATGAGCCAGGACGAGATCGACAACACGATCGCCATGCTCAACTTCGACGCGTTCGGGTCGGGCAGGACTCTTCAGGCGGCCGGCGACATCCAGCTGACCTCCGAGGCGAAGATGATCGGGGAGAGGCTCGGAATGAGCATGGGCACGTTCTCGGAGGAGCAGTGGGGGAGACTCGGAGGAGCGAGCGACCACGGACCGTTCAGGCTGGCAGGCATCCCGGTGCTGTTCCTGATCTCCGACGACCTATCGCGCATCAACTCGCCAGCGGACGAGATCCAGCACGTCAACCCCGAGCTCCTGGGCCGCGCCGCCGAGATCGGCATCCTGATGGTCGAGTGGCTGGGCGAAGAGAACTGAGGGGCAGACAGACCTCCAGCTGATCCAACAATCTTCGGTGCTCTCGATGACTCTTTCACTGGCTGGTGGCTGGCTTGTTAATCGTATGTAGTCCCCATATACTCAAGCCCTATGGACATTCGCTCAGTCCGTCACAGAGGACTCCGACGTCTCATCGTCTCTGATGATTCACGGGCCATTCCGGCTGACATGATCGTTCGCGTACGCAATGTTCTCGCTGCTCTCATACTGGCTGAGAGCATTGACAGTTTCATCTCCGACGCTCCTCCGGGATGGAGAGTTCACCGACTTTCAGGTGACCGGCGAGACGAATGGAGTGTGTCAGTGACCAGGAATTGGCGAGTAACGTTTGTGGAAGAAGATGGTCAGATTGATCAAATTGATCTGGAGGACTACCACTAATGGAATCCAAGGGCATCGAAGTCAGAATGACCCCTCCGCATCCTGGGGATTTCATACGTATCGAGATTGTCCAGGAGCTTGAACTCAGTGTCGATGAGGCGGCCCATGCCCTGGGAACTGATCCGTCAGTCCTCTCCGAGGTCCTAAGCTGCCGGTCATCACTGTCGCCTGAACTGGCCCTGCGCATCGAAAAGGCCTTTGGCGTCGGTATGGATATGCTACTCAGGATGCAGGCCTGGTACGACGCCTCACAGATGCGTGCTCGGGAGCACGAGATCAGAGTCGAGAGATACGCTCCGCTTACGGGATGATCGTGACATCTGAGTTATTGGACTGGAAAAGTGCAAGGGGCAGGTCTGCGACCTGCCCCTACTTGATTGGGTTCGATTCAGATAGAGCGTCCGTGCTCTACTTCGTGCCTATCCTTCGACAAGCTCCCGCCAAGGCGGATTTTCAACAGTATGAACGGTTGACTGCTACTCCATGCGGGAGCCGCCCCAGGCGCGGGATACGCCACCGGCGGTGGGCTCTACTATGGCGTTGATGACGGCGGGCTTGCCGCTGTCGAACGCGCGCTGGAGAGCGGGCTTGATCTCGTTGGGGTCTTCGACCCTCTCACCGTATGCGCCGAGCTCGCGGGCCATGCCGTCGAAGTTGGTGAAGCCTAGCTCGCGACCGGGCTTGCGGCGGTCAGGAGTCCTGGCCGTCCAGCCGGCGTTGTTGGATACCACGGTCACGACCGGGATGTTGTGGCGGACACAGGTGTCCAGCTCCATCGCGTTCATGCCCATCGAGCCGTCTCCGTGAAGAACGAGCACCTGCTTGTCGGGCTTGGCGACCTTCGCGCCGATGCCGTATGGCAGGCCGACGCCCATGGTGCCGGTGACGCCCGAGTTCAGCCTGTGACCGGGCTCGAAAGTCGGGATGTTCTGGCGTCCGATGTGCAGGATCTCGTTGCCGTCCACCGAGACGATGGCGTCGCGGTCTAGGAACTCACTGATCTCCTTGCAGAGCCGCACCGGGTGCATGGGCAACTGGTCGGAGTTCCGCAGCGCGGAACCCTGCGCGGCACGCTGGTCTTCGATTTCGCTCAGGCGCAGGATCCAGTCAGACTCGATGCGGCCTGCCCAGTCAGCCTCGCGGTTGCGGGCCTCTTCCAGCAGCTGGGACATGACAGCCTTGGCGTCGCCGACGATGCCGAGGTCGATGTTGCGGTTGTGTCCAAGCTCTGCGGGATCGATGTCGATCTGCACGACCTTTGCGTTGGGGTTGAAGCGGTGTCCGTACTGGACCATCCAGTTCAGCCTGGTGCCGACGACGAGAACGAAGTCGGTCTCGCGCATGGCGGTGCTTCGGGCGGCCTGGAAGGATACGGGATTGTCCTCGGCGACCACGCCCCGGGACATCGGAGCCGTGTAGAACGGCGTGGAGGTCAGGTTGACGAACTCGGTGAGCTCGTTGGAAGAGCCGGAGAAGAACGCTCCGCCGCCAGCGAAGATCATCGGACGCTCAGCGGCTGCGAGCATGTCGATGGTCTCTCTGACGACGCTTGCCTCAGCGGCCGGACGGCTGCGCCTCTCGGCGCGCCAGGGGGTTATGGCGTCTTCCTCTTCGACCTCTTCGTAGAGAACGTCGGCGCCGCAGTCGATATAGACGGGGCCGGGACGACCGGTGGTGGCCTTGCGGAAGGCCATGCTGACCACCTCGGGGTAGCGCTCAGCCATCGTGGTCTGGTGCACCCACTTCATCATCGGCTCCATGATGCCGACCTGGTCGACCTCCTGGAAGGCCTCGCGTCCGATCTCGTGGACCGGGCCCGCGCCGCCGAGGATGACCATGGGGGCGCAGTCGATGGCGGCGGTGTAGACGCCGGTGAGCAGGTTGAGGGTGCCGGGGCCGGACGCGGCGGTGCAGACGCCGGGCTTGCCGGTGACGCGAGCATAGGCGTGCGCGGCGAAGGCCGCAGCCTGCTCGTGCCTGAAGTCGATGCAGCGAATGCCCTGGTCTTCGGCAGCCATGACGATGTCGAAGTTGGGGCCGCCCATCAGGTAGAAGAGCGTGTCCACGCCCTCTTCCTTGAGCGTCCGCGAAATGAGATAGCTTCCGATAACCTTGGCCATGCGTCTCTCCTAGTTTGATCTCCGTTGAATATGCACCTCGTCAACAGGCTGCTGACAGGCCAAGCCAAGGGTATCACAAACGTGAATAAAGGGTCACGGAGGGGTCTCTGTCTGAACTCTGATTTGTTGGATTTATGTGATGGCCCTGATTGTGTTGGTTGAGTTCCGTGACGGTCAGTAGTGGTGGGCGGCGTAGCCCTATCCCCCCTCTATCATCGCCTTTAGCAGTCTTAGCTGCTTGCCGTCGGTGAGGCGGATGGCGATGCGGAGCAGGGGCGAGACAATTCGCAGCCAGAGACCTGTGACCTGGCAGTCGGCCACCAGCGCGACTCGGGTCGAGCTTCCGTCGATGTCGTGGACCTCGTACCTGTAGTCGGCGGTCACTCCACCTTGGACAGAACGCAGAACGATCGACTTTCCCGGGTCGCAGTGGACGATGGAGCTTGACCGGTCCGCGCCGCGCGAGCGGAATGTCAGATTCGTGCCCTCGGCAGTCTCGCCGTCCGCCGACATCGCTTCGACCCCAGGCATCCATCTATGGGCATTCGCCCAGTCGGTGAGCCCGTTCCACACCTCTGCGGCGGGCCGGGCGATCTGCTCCTGGATCGAAATCGTTTGGGTCATCGCTCTAGTCTTCCTCCATGAGTCATAAGTTCGAGTGCCTGTACTTCGTGGATTCCCGCATTCGGAGATCTTTGCGTAACTCCGTCATTCCGGCGAAGGCCGGAATCCAGAGGGGTATGGGTGGTGCTTACCAACTTGGAGTGAAGCCGTTTTCACCCTCACCCCAACCCTCTCCCATCAAGGGAGAGGGGGCTTGTTGGCTGGTCTGCACATCTGTTTCGTAGTTTACCTACTTCTGTCAGCCCTCAGGGAGTGGAGGATCATGCCCATTGTAGGAATGACGGCGGGTGGACCCGAGCCACCCCTTACTGGTTGAGGCGGATGGCCTGGCGACCTAGCTGGGGCCAGGCGGCGGGGGCGCTGCACTTCTCTAGGCGATCTGCGAGGGGGAGAGTGTCGTCCCAGTTGTAGGCGATTATGCGACGCCCGGTGAACTCCGATGAATCGTCAGAGGCCAGCCAGACTACGGGCTTCTGCATAACCTCAGGCCGGATCATGTGGTCTCTCTGGTTGGGCTCTCCGCTGTACGTCATGTTGGTGTAGGTGGAGCCTCCTGGGACCAGGACGTTGGCGGTTACTCCGGTACCCTCCAGCTCCTGGGACATGATCGACACCAGCGCCTCGTGTCCGGCCTTGGACGGGCCGTATGGCGCGGCGCCCCTGCGCCACATGGTATCCATGCTCGTGGTCACTCCGATTATTCGACCCCATCCCTGGTCGATCATGTGGGACACTGCCGCCCTGGCCATGTAGAAGGGACCGCTGAGATTGACCGCCACCGCGCGGCTCCAGGCCTCCGGCGAGTTGTCCCAGAAGCTGGCGGGGTTGTTCCCCACTCCGCCGGCCCTTGGATTGATGCCGGCGTTGTTCACCAGGATGTGCAGCCCGCCAAGCTCGGCAATTGTGGCGTCAACCGCGTCCTGGCATGACTGGGAGTCGGTGACATTGGAGACGATGGCTGTGGCGCAGTCGTCCCCGCCGATCTCTCGTGCGTCGTTGACGGACTGGTCGAGCCACTCCCGGTTTATGTCGGTGAGGGCGACCCTGGCCCCCGCCTGCACAAGTCCCAGCGCAATCGCGTGTCCAATGCCTATGGGACTTCCAGCGCCGGTGACTATCGCTACCTTGCCTTCGAGCGGTCTATCGGACACGTTGCACCTCCTCGGTGGTTAATCAGGGTCAGGAGCCGGACAGCCACTCTCTGAGTACCCGGATGTGGTCTGGGCGAGTGCCGCAGCACCCTCCGATTATCAGCGCTCCCTGCTCACTCCACACCCTGGCGTACTCCAGGTACTGCTGCGGACCGACGGCCGTGCCCTCGATTGGGCCGCCAGCGCGGGGGAAGTGGGCGTAGGCGCCGATGGTCCCCGTCCAGTTCTCCTTGACTATATCCAAGCCGGGCGCCGTGTCGTCCACCGACGTGTGCATTATGAACACCGTCGCGATGTCCCTGTCCTTCATGACGTCCATGGCGTCCTGGAGGGTCTCGCCTCCATGCCTGTCCTGGATGCCCAGGTAGAGCTCATCGCCGTCCCGGACCAGGGAGAGTCCGACCCATACGGGGAGGCCCAGCTCCTCTGCCGCGTCTATCACCGCAAGCGTGTCCGATATGCGGATCAGCATCTCGCCCACGGCCACGTCGGGGCCGCCTTTGGCGAGCTCTCCAAGCTGCTCCCGGTAGGTCTCCAGGGCTTGCTCGTAGGGCACAGGGACTTCCGCGTGCGCCTTGGGAGACATCGTGGATACGGAGGCTGCAATTACCACCGAGTCCTCTGCTCCGGCGTTGCTCCTCGCCTGTACCGCCGCTTCGATTCCCTGCCTGTTGGCCTGGGTAATCTTGTCTTCGAGGCCGACCTGCGCCAGCACGTCACGCCCAGTGCTGAACGTGTTTGTGATGATGATCTCGGCGCCCGCGTCGATGTACTCTTGGTGAATGTCCCTCACCAGGTCGGGATGGGTGAGCATCGGGCCGCCCGACCACGTGGTGGGAGTCGTCATCCCGCGCCTGTCGAACTCCGAGCCCATTCCGCCGTCCATCAGGACAGTCTCACCCGCTGCCAGGCGGGCCTGCATCTTCTCAAAGTTGCTCATGATTCTCTCCTCGTGAAATCAGGAACGGGGGCTGGACATCAGGGGATGGCGATCTGCTTTCGTGGGATTAGCGGAGTGGCGACACCTGCAAGGTTGACGCTGTCCTGAAGCTGTGAGCGAGGCCGACGGCCTCGGACTCAGTGGAGCGGTCAAACGGCGAGCGCGGCCTGCTCGTACCAGCTATAGTTTGCGGACCCGTCTGACGCGGCGTTGCCCTGTCCCGACGGAATCATGAACCCGGTGGGCGACACCTGCGAGGTGTAGGCGGAGTTGTTCGCAACGGCGTTGGCCGATACGGCGTAGGCACTCGTGAACAGCAGCATCGCGATGATTACCGCCAGTGCGAGGGGAAAGACTATCGGTATGTCACGCATGGCCCTGACGCTCCTGTTCCAGCTTCCTTCCAAATGATACCAAATTGGAGCGCGGCCACAATGGTGTGTGGGACAGTGGATTCCCGCTTTCGCGGGAATGACGGGTAGGGAACTGTGATGGGGTTAGGTATCACTCTCATGCCAACGCGCATCTGCGCCCCGTCAAGGGAGAGGGAGTCAGTTGACTGGGTAACTAGGTACGCGTCAGGCTTAGGTACTCTTCGAGGTGTTTTCTGAGAAGGACGCGACCCCGGTGGAGGCGCGACTTGAACGATGAGACGGTGATGTCGAGCGCGTCGGCGGCTTCGGCGTTGGTCAGTCCCTCGACGTCTCTGAGCACGACGGCGGCCCTGAAGTCCTCGGGGAGCATCGCGATGCCCTCGCGCAGCCTGTCGCCGAGCTCGGAGTTCGAGGCGAAGCGGTCGGGCGTGTCGGACCAGTCGGGTATGTCCACGTCCTCGAGTCCGGTGCGAGTGAGGGTCTTCTCGCGCTTGTCCTTTCGCAGCCGCATCAGCGCGGCGTTGACAGTGATCCTGTAAAGCCAGGTCGTGATCTTCGAGTCGCCCCTGAACCTGTCATACGCCCTGTAGGCCGATATCAGCGCCTCCTGCGCGACCTCTTCGGCGTCCTCGGGCCTGCCCATCATCTTGAGAGCGACGTTGTAGACAAGGTCGGAGTGCTGTTCGACGACCTGCTCGAAATCGGGGACTATCGCCGAGCCCTGGGCCTGCTGTGCGGACTGTTCTGCCACGGTTTTTCTGCGAGAGCCTCGGATGAATCGGGAACGGGCTGCACCCTTTTGGGGGTGTATTGCATCCAATTGTATCGGATAGGTGGGTTAGTGGTAAGTGGAATTGATTACCCTCACCCATCAAGGGCTGACA
>CAZIDM010000002.1:0-179142 GCA_964537915.1 uncultured Dehalococcoidia bacterium | reverse complement strand
TCATATGTGTGTCTATTTATATTATTATACGCCAATCATAGACGGACGGTTTTGTTACTTGCCATACACATTCAATTAATGGCTTTACCCGCTTACGTATCTCTAATGTAGGATAGCAAGTCGAACCCGCCAGATTGAGAAGCCGCAAGAGTGGCGGATATAATTGGAGCGTGGAATTCCTGAGAGTTACCCCTGAGAGGTGTTTATGGGAAGCCAGATAGACTTCAACTGCGACATGGGCGAGAGTTTCGGCATGTACAAGATGGGCCTCGACGAAGAGGTCATCAAGTACATTACATCGGCCAATATCGCGTGCGGATTTCATGCGGGCGATCCCAGCTGGATGCGAACGACGGTCGAATTGGCTGAGGAGCAGGGCGTGGCTATTGGAGCGCATCCCAGCTTCCCCGATCTGGCCGGATTCGGCAGGCGGAACATGATTGTGTCCCCTGATGAAGCGCGTAACGACGTCATCTACCAGATGGGCGCACTACAGGCATTCACCAGCACGGGCAAGCTCCAGCACGTCAAACCGCACGGCGCGATGTACAACATGGCCGTCGATGATGAGACACTGGCCAAGGCGATCTGTGAAGCGGTGCTTGAAGTGGACAAGGACGTCGCCCTACTGGCGCTGGCAGGGTCCGCGTGGATTGGAATCGCCCAGGGCATGGGCCTCAGGGTCGGACGGGAGATTTTCGCCGACCGAGCCCTGAATCCTGATGGAACGCTGGTGTCCAGGTCGCAGCCCGGATCTGTCATACACGACACGTCTGAGGTTGTAGAGCGCAGCCTCCAGATGGTAACTGAGGGTAAGGCGCGCGCCATAAATGGCGACGTCATCGATGTCGAGGCCGATAGTCTGTGCCTGCACGGTGATACACCGGGCGCCGTCGAGATGGCCAGAGCCCTCAAGGAGGCATTGGAGTCCGAGGGCGTACAGATCAAGCCTCTTGGCGAGCTGGTCTAGTGACCTCGGAGCCTAACGGCGACGCCTCGTCCTCACCAGGCATCAAGTTCCTTCCCGCGGGCGACCAGGCGGTCGTGGTCGAATTCGGGTCCGTCATAGACCCGGAGATCAATGCGCTGGTGCACAGGACTGCTGCCGCAATCGATGAATCCGACATCGAAGGCGTGCTCGAGATGGTGCCGACCTACCGCTCCCTTCTCGTCTACTACGATCCGCTGGAAGTTTCTCTACCTGCACTCCAGGAGCAGATATCCGGGCTTGCTATTGGGGACGACGAGAGCCGGGATGAATACCGGATAGTAGAGATTCCCACCCTATATGGGGGCGAGCACGGGCCGGACCTTGAGTTCGTAGCCCAGAACGCGGGGATGGCGGAGACGGAAGTTATCGCGCTGCACTCAGGCACCGATTACCTGGTCTACACAATGGGGTTCAGCCCCGGGTTCCCATACCTGGGAGGGCTGGACACGAGGTTGCACACACCCCGGCTTACGTCACCCCGGACGCTGATACCGGCAGGCTCGGTTGGAATAGCTGAGACGCAGACCGGAGTCTATCCCGTGGCAAGTCCGGGCGGTTGGCGACTCATCGGTCGATCCCCTCTCAAACTCTTCGATCCACTTGCGAGCCCTCCCACAGTCATAAACGCGGGGGACCGAGTGAGATTCGTGTCCCTGGAGAACGCAGCCGCGTATGACGACATAGACCAGCAAGTAAAGGAAGGCAACTACTCGACCGTAACGAGGGTCGGACGATGAGCAGCCAGTCGCTCGAAGTGATTTCGGCCGGGCTTTTGACGACAGTCCAGGACCTTGGACGGAGGGGATACCAGCGCTATGGAATCCCCGTCTGCGGTGCGCTGGACCCGGTGTCGCTGCGTATCGCCAATGTACTGGTCGGCAATCCAGAAGGAGCAGCAGGCCTGGAGATCACGGCACTGGGACCCACGTTCAGGTTCGCTTCAGATGCCGTAGTGGCCCTTGTAGGCGCCGACTTCAGGATCGACCTGAACGGCCACGCGGTGCGCACCTGGGAATCGGTTGAGGTCTCCGCGGGCTCAGTGTTGAGCATCGGGGCAGCCACGGATGGGATGCGCGCCTACCTCGCCATCTCTGGCGGAGTAGATGTCCCTCCTGTGATGAACAGCAGATCGACGGACATTAAGGGCATGTTTGGAGGGTACGAGGGACGGCCTCTCCGTGATGGAGACTCGCTGCCCATTGGGGACTCTCCCCACATAGTTAACTGGTCTCAACAGGGGTTGCCGACTGGAATCAGCAGACAGCCCACGTTCGGGCAGGAATTCCAGATCAGGGTAGTCCTGGGTCCCCAGGACAGCGAATTCACGCAGAGTGGCGTGGATACGTTGCTTTCGTCCGACTACACGGTTTCTTCAGACTCGGACAGGATGGGCTACCGGCTGGAGGGCGAGGAGATCTCACACCAGAGTGGGCCGGACATAGTGTCGGACGGCACCGCCCTGGGATCCATACAGGTGCCGGGAAGCGGCCAGCCTATCGTTCTGCTCGCAGACCGGGGCACCACGGGCGGCTATACGAAGATCGCAACCGTCATCGCACCAGACATCGGGCTGCTGTCCCAGGCGTTGCCCGGAGCGAGGGTGCGCTTCACCGCGGTCTCTGTGGAAGAGGCCCACGAGGTGGTGCAGGAACAGGAATCGATGATCCGGGAGATCAAGACCCACGTGGGTCTGGACCTGACAGGAGCCGTATCGGTCAGGTCTGAAGATAGCGAAGTCCGGGTGATGGGCGAGGATGGCAGCAGAATTGCCGTCCAGGACGTGCGCGGATCCAGGACTTCCACACGCACGGTATCGGCAAGTTTAGAAGGCGAAGAGTTCGAGTTCGAACTCACTACAGCGTTCCAGTAGCTCAGGGCCAAGGGAGTTGATATGACCGACAAGCGGATCGTGATTTTCGGAGCAGGCGCGGCCGGGAGCTATCTCGGAGCCTACATGACCAGGGAAGGATACGACGTCACGCTGATTGACATGTGGGGCGAGCACGTCGAGAAGATGAGAAAGGACGGACTGAGGGCCTCTGGCACTCAGGACGACTTCACTGTCGAAGTAAACGCGCATCACCTGTCCGACGCGCTTCAGTTGCAGGGCGGGTTCGATATAGGCTTCCTGGCCATGAAGAGCTACGACACCGAGTGGTCAGCTCACTTCCTCAAGCGGCTGGTGAAGGACGACGGTGTGATCGTGTCGTCGCAGAACTGCATGAACGACAGGCTTGTCGGGGCCATCGTTGGGCACAACAGGGCCGTCGGCTGCATCATGTCGAGCATAACGGTCGCTCTCTGGGAGCCCGGACACGTGACCCGAGGCGGACCTCCGGGTCGAGGTCGAGGACACGTTGTGTTCCGCGTAGGGGAGCATCATGGGCGCATCACGCCGAGAGTCGAGGAGCTTGCAGACATCCTGATGTGTGTCGATGACGCCAAGGCTACGTCGAACCTCTGGGGCGAGAGGTGGTCCAAGCTGACCACCAATTCGTCTGGCAACCCGGTCGGAGCCATGACGGCCCTCGGAGCCGAGGGTGTTGCCTCCATGCCCGAGGCGCGCAGGATCCAGATCAACATCTGCAAGGAGTCCTGCCAGGTTGCACTGGCCCAGAACTACGAAGTTGAGCCGATCAGGGGAGTGTCTGCAGAGACCTATGCGAAGGCAGACGACGGCGAGGTCTTCGAGGAACTGGACTCGCTGTTTCAGCCATCAGGCGGCGGCGCTGACTGGAAGTCGTCGATGGGACAGGACGTCGAGAAGGGTCGTCGGACCGAGATCGAGTTCATGAATGGATTCATCGCGGACGAAGGTCGACGCGTCGGTGTCCCGACTCCGGTAAACACTGCCATTGTTCAGGTCGTCCAGGAAGTGCAGTCCGGTGAGCGCGCGCCTGGCCCCGAAAACGTCCACCGCGTCCTGAGTCTGGCCGGCCTTGCCTGATTCATCCACTTATGTACACAAGGTAGCTCGTCGAATTGCGTGAGCTATACCATGAGCTTACCGACTGGACCCTCCAGGCCGCAGACAGCGATTGGGCGATTGTGCTGTTGGCTCTGGTGGCGTTTAGTGATTCGATATTCTTTCCGATCCCGCCAGACCCACTGCTGATCGCCATAGGAGTGGCGAATCCGAGTTCCGCGATCTGGGTCGCCCTTCTGGCAACTGCTACTTCCGTTGCAGGGGCTTTCACGGGACACTGGCTGGGACGGAAGGTCGGCAGACCTCTGCTGAACCGGCTTGTGGCAGAGCACAAGATCGAACGAGCAGAGGAGTTGTTCAACAAGTACGGCGTTTGGACAATCATCCTGGCGGCGATTACACCTCTCCCGTACAAGGTGTTTGCGATACTTGCAGGGGTCATGGCGCTTCCCGTTCGGCCATTCCTGATTGCGTCCCTGATCGGACGAGGAGCACGTCTCATGGCGATAGGTGTGCTGGTGTTCCTGTTTGGCGAGGCGATACAGGAGTTCATCGAGGAAAATTTCGAGCTCCTGACGATAGCTGGAGGACTGGGACTGCTCTTCATGGCGGGAGCCTATCTCGCCTACAGGGCCTGGATGTCCGGCGGACGCGGGAAGATTGACACGCCATCGGTCGATTCCTAGACTACGGCTACCTCTCTAACCACCACCCGGTCGCTGTCACGGAGGCCTGACTTGAACATCACATTCACTCAACAGGAAGAGGGCTTCCGGCAGGAGATCCGAGACTTTCTCAGGGAGGAACTCCCGGAGGACTGGGACCCACTTGGTAAGCCGGGCGATACCGCCGAGGAACAGCAGGCGTTCTCACGCGGGATGTCGAAACGGCTGGCTGACAGGGGTTGGCTGACTCTGGCATGGCCTGAAGAGTACGGGGGTCAGGGCCGCTCCATAATGGAGCAGGTCATCTACAACGAGGAGATGTCCTGCTGGAACGTTCCCGGCACCGAGCTGGGGACCGGAGCGATCTCATGGGTCGGGCCAGTGTTGATGCTCGCAGGCACGGACGACCAGAAGAGAGAACACCTGCCACCCATCGCCAGGGCCGAGCGCTACTGGTGCACGCTCTACAGCGAGCCGGGGTCGGGCTCCGACCTTGCCTCACTTCAGACATCGGCCGTTCGAGACGGCGATGATTTCGTGATCAATGGTCAGAAGATCTGGACATCGAGTGCACACTTCTCTGACTGGGGCTGGCTCGCGGCGCGAACGAACCCTGACGCTCCAAAACACCGCGGCATCAGCATCTTCATGGTGGACATGAAGAGCCCGGGAGTAGAGGTCAGGCCGATTTACAACATGGCGGGTGGGCACGACTTCAACGAGGTCTACTTCAACGACGTTCGAGTGCCAAGCGGGAACCTGGTCGGTACAGAGGACCGAGGATGGTACACGCTCGCAGTTGCACTCGACTTCGAGCGCTCAGGCGTTGGCTACTCCGCCGGAGCTCGCAGGTCGCTGGATGCGCTGACAAGGTACGTCAAGGAGACCGAGAGAGGCGGCGCTCCCCTGAGCAAGAACCCCAGCGTGCGCAAGAAGCTGGCACAGAGGTACGTCGAGACCGAGGTGTCACGGTGGCTGTCGTACCGGGTTGCATGGATGCAGAGCCAGGGGCAGATTCCCAACGCCGAGGCGTCTATGTCCAAGATGTACGGCACGGAGCTGACTCAGCGCGTCGCGCGGACCGGCATGGAGATTCTGGGCATGGCCGGGCAGCTTTCGGGGGATTCAAAGTGGGCCCCTCTGTACGGGCACATTCAGAGCGCCTACCTGATGTCCACGTCGGCGACGATAGCGGCGGGCACATCCGAGATCCAGCGGAACATCATTGCTCAGAGGGGTCTGGGACTGCCGCGATAGGTGGGCGTGGTCGCCAAAGTCGTTCATGGAGCAACTCCTGCGCCGACTCCCTCGATAAGTCCAGCGGGTCTGTCCTGCTGAGCAGACCTAGGTGTGAATGACCCTGCGTTCGGCGCGGGCGGAGGTGCGAATACCCTCTGCTACGTTCACCCTCATCAGCACTATCGTCCCGGCAATGATGATCAGGAGAATTGACGTCACGGCGACTCGCGTGTCGAATACGGCGGTCACGGCAACGTACATCATCGGTCCAAACACCGCGGATGCCCTGCTCATAAACCCGAAGAACGAGAAGAACTCCCCGCTTCTGGACTCAGGGGTGATCTGGGCGAACAGGCTACGGGCCAAGGCCTGGCTTCCCCCGATTACCATACCCACGAGCACCCCCAGAAGGAGCCACTGGTACCCGGAATCCAGTCCAAGAGGCTCCCAGAGATAGGTCCTGACGGCCGAGGGCCAGTCGTCCAGTGGCCCTTCGCCCAGCACTGAGGCGTGGGACGTACCCACTGCGGACCGCCCATCCAGGTCTCCCCCTGAGATCGACAGGCTGTACTTTAACTCTTCGGCGTTCTCGATCCCCTCTGGAAGGTTCCTGACGGCACGAGGCGTAAATGCGGCACCTTCGCTCAACACCCACATCTCGCTTCCTCGCGCCAACTCCAGACCCTCGTCTGGCAGGTCAGGGGCAACATCGATGACGTACTCATCCGTCGCGGGACGGTAGTTGAGCTGGAAATCGAAGTCCGAGTGCTTCGCGGGCGACAAGGGGACTATGGCTACGCCGAACAGAATAATCACTGTCCAACCGATCAGCGACACGATCAACGCAGGTTTAGTTGAAATCCGGTCCGCCAACCATCCAAATGCCAGCGCTCCCGGTACTGCAACGAACTGGATGATGACGATTGTCGCCATGTTGAAAGCGAGTGGTATTCCCAAGGTGTCGGCAGCAAACGCTCCGGCAATGGCCAGGACCGTCTGGAGACCGTCATTGAAAAGCAGAAAAGCGCCCAGGTAGTGCAGGACAACCTTGAATCTCCTGAGCTCGCGGAAGGTCTCCCCGACTTCCCGGAATCCCATCGAAATGGCCGACAGGGGTGTCAGTCCGAAGACTCTCGTCCGTATAGGGGGCTCGGGAAGGACACGAAGCGTCCAGATTGCCCATCCGAACCACCAGATGCCGACTGAAGCAATAGCGATCCGGGTGGCGAGGTCTGCGAAGTCCGTGTCCTGAGTCACCAGGATCAGCGCCAGGTGGACGAGCAGAAGCAGTCCGCCTCCCGCATAGCCGTACGCGTAGCCACGACTGCTGATGTCGTCGAGCAACCTCGACGGACCAAGGTGCGGAAGGAAAGAGTTGTAGAAAACCAGGCTCCCGGCGAAACCTATATTTGCCAGCGTGAACATTCCGAACAGCCACAGCCACGGCTGGCCCGTGTATGCGGAGAAGAACGCCAGAAACGTAAAGAGTGAACCCGCAATGGTGTACGTCCACAGGAGTGTCTTCTTGATCGGCACACGGTCCGAGATCACACCGAGTATTGGACTCGACAGGGCCACAATGGCCGTGGAAATCGCGACTCCGACACTCCACGTTGAGCTTCCAGTAAACGTGATCCCCAGGAAAGTCGCACTCTCACCCAACGCCTCCTTGAAGAGGAAGACGAAGTAAACGGGGAAGATTGCCGCCACACCGCTCGTGGCAAATGCTGAATTCGCCCAGTCGTACATGCACCAGGCTCGGATGACGCGCCGCTGAGGCGCGGGGAGGTCCTTTAGCCGTCGCTCTGGGGCTGTCTGGTCTGTCTCATCCATGTGCAGAGACATGATAGAGCAATTGGGCCAGACAATTGCAGTTGTACGAAAATCGGAGCAGATTATCAATTGACCCTAAGAATGACAACTGTATAGCATTGACTGTGTCGAATACTGTCAAGCAGGAGAATGCTGAATTGCTAGCCAGTGCCAAGTCGTGTGCAGTCGTCGGGCTGGATGGAATCGTCGTCGACGTCGAAGTGGACATTTCGCCCGGACTTCCCAGATTCGACGTCGTGGGGCTGCCCGACGCCGCCGTGCAGGAGGCGAGAGCGAGGGTCAGGGCCGCAATCCGCAACTCGGGCTGCGAGTTCCCGCTGAGACGCATCACCGCCAATCTCGCTCCCGCCGACGTGCGCAAGGCGGGGTCCAGCTACGACCTGCCGCTGGCCATCGCCCTCCTGCAAAGTTCAGGTCAACTGGAGGCCGCCCACAATGACACGATGTTCCTGGGGCAACTTTCGCTGAACGGCGATCTTCTGCACACAGATGGCGTGCTTCCGATGGTAGCCCTGGCGAGGGAGTCTGGAGCGTCCAGGGTGTTCGTTCCCATGCCGGACGGCGAAGAGGCGGCGCTGGTCGAGGGAATAGACGTGTATCCAGTCGACCATCTCCTCTCACTGATCAGGCACCTGAGGGGAGAGGAGGAGTTGAGCGTTCTTTCCCCGGACCGGCGAGCTAACTCCCGGAGCATTCCTGACTACGCATTCGACATTTCCAGCATTCGTGGACAGGAACACGCCAAGCGAGCACTGGAGGTTGCTGCAGCCGGTGGCCACAACGTGCTCATGACCGGGCCTCCGGGCTCGGGCAAGACGCTCCTGGCCAGAGCCCTCCCGTCAATCCTCCCGCCTCTGACCCACTCGGAGGCGATTGAAGTCACCAAGATCTACTCGATCGCCGATTCTCTGCCGAAGGAGAACCCGCTGATTTCGGAGAGGCCGTTCAGGTCTCCCCACCACACGATTTCTTACGCAGGCCTGGTGGGCGGCGGCACCGTGCCCGGTCCTGGTGAAATAACCATGAGCCACAGGGGGGTGCTGTTCCTCGATGAGCTGCCGGAGTTCGGCCACAGGATTCTGGAGGCGCTGAGGCAGCCGCTGGAGGACAAGCGGGTCGTGATAACCCGGGCACACGGCTCCGTGACGTACCCGGCGAACTTTATGCTCGTGGGAGCGATGAATCCGTGTCCGTGCGGCTACTTCGGCGATCCACACCACGAGTGCACATGCACCCCAGGCCAGGTCAGCAGGTACGGCAAGAGGATCAGCGGTCCCCTGCTCGACCGTATCGACATATTCGTCGAAGTACCGAGAGTCGAATACGACAAGCTGGTCGCGCCGTCAGCGTCTGAGTTATCGGCCAGAGTTCGCGACAGGACAGAGCGCGCGCGTGAAGCTCAGAGGGCGAGATTTGGCGACACAGGCCTCCTGACCAACTCGGAGATGGGACCGAACGAGGTCTACCAGTACTGCGACCTGGACGAACAGGCAACCGGGCTCGTGCGCTCGGCCATGCAGCGGATGCAACTGTCAGCGCGCGTGTACCACCGGATTCTCAAGCTGGCGCGCACGATCGCCGACCTGTCCGGTGACGAGACGGTCGGCGTCGCGCACGTTGCTGAGGCGATTCAGTACAGGCAGCCGCAGTGGGTCTGAGCCGGCGTCAGCTAACCCTTGCGAACTTCTGCACCCTGGCGCCGTCCAGCGTCTCGCCAACGTAGAGGTCGCCGTTCGAGTCCATGGCGACCGCGTGTCCGGCGATGATGTCGCCGGGATTGTCGGTGCTCATTCCCCAGCCTCCGAGCCACTGGCCTGTTGGGGTCATGATCTTGACGCCCGCCGGATGTGAGAGGGCATTGGGCGACGGCTGATCGGGTCCGAGTCCCTGGTGGTAGCCGAGGTCGGTGATGTACATGTTGCCGTCCGGGCCCTGCCAGATGTGGTCGGGCCTGTGGACTCCGCCCCACTCGCTCATGTACTGGCCGTCGGGGGTGAATATCTGAATTCGGCTGTTCTCGCGGTCGGCCACGTAGACGTTGCCCGCATTATCCAGGCAGACGCTGTGAGGAATTCTGAACTGGCCTGGGCCTGTCCCCGGCTCGCCCCATGAGCGAATCAGGTCACCCGTGGCGGTGAAGTGGTGGATCCTCGCGTTTCCGTAGCCGTCGGCGATGTAGAGAGAGCCGTCTGATGCGATGGCGATGTCCGTAGGCCTGTTGAAGGGCTCGCCGCTCATCGGCTCGGGCGGATCGTCTGGCCTGCCGAGGGTCATGAGCAGCTCGCCATCGGCAGTCCACTTGCGGACCGTGTGGTTTCCGACGTCGGTCGTGTAGATGCAGCCGTCAGGGCCGACCTCAAGGTGATGCGCCGACCCGAACAGACCCTCGCCCCAGCTATTGATGACGTTTCCGTCTGTGTCCAGGACGATAATGGGATGCTCGCTGCGGTTGTAGACGAAGATGCGGTCCTGCGCGTCTATACCGACGCCGACAGCGTGGTTCCACTCCCAGCCATCCGGGAGGCTTCCCCAGCCGGCGACATGTTCGTACACGTACTTTCCGTAGCTGACTCGCAGGGTTTCCGTTTGGGTTGCCATATCTGGGTTCTCCTGTACATCGAGAATCGATTCTGTCCGTTGCGGGCCGATTGTATCACGTCGTTTGCCAGCGCGAGTGCTCTCGAAATCATGGAAATCGCAGGCTAATGTATACTGGACTTCATGCCTGATATTCCGATGCGGTCGGAGCCTTCCGGGACCGTCCGCACAGATCCGATTTCTGCCAATGGCACAGCTTCATCAGTCAGAGCACCTCAGATCGGTGAGAGCTCTGAAGGGGACACACCCGGCGGCAGGGGGATCAGAAAGACCTTCTATTCACTAAGGTTCAGGGAGTTCAGGTTCCTCTGGCTGGGCATGGTATTCCTGATGATGGGAATGCAGATGCAGATGATAGTCCGGGGGTACCTGACCTACGAGATCACCTCGTCGCCTTTCATCCTTGGCCTGGTGAACGCCGGCTTCGCGATTCCCATGCTGTCGCTCGCGCTCTTTGGTGGCGCCGTAGCGGACAGGATGGAGCGCAAGCGGGTCATCCAGATTGGACAGTGTATGGCGGTGCTGCTGGCGCTGTTCGTTGGTGTCTCCATAGTGACTGACACGATCACGTGGATGCACCTGCTCTTCGTGTCGATGGTGCAGGGAGCCCAGTTTTCCTTCCTGATGCCGGCACGCCAGGCGCTGGTGCCGCAGCTCGTGGGAAAGGAAAACTTGACCAATGCCATGTCGCTCGATGCTGCGGCCATGAGCATTACAACACTTATCGCGCCATCAGTCGGGGGCGTGCTGTACAGCGTAATCGGCCCCGAGGGGGTGTATTTCCTGATCGCTGGGCTCGGTGTGATTGCCGTGTTCTTCACTTCCCTGGTATCAGCTCGCGGCGGCACGGCCAATAGGCCCAGCGTACCAATGGCGAGCGACATCGCGCAGGGTCTCCGCTATGTATTGAACAGCCCGATCGTGCTGATTCTGCTGGTCATGGGACTTGCGACCGCGCTGCTGGCGATGCCGTTCAGATTCCTCATGCCTGTGTTCGTTGTAGACGTGTACAGTCGCGGGCCCGAATCATTGGGACTTCTCGTTACGATCATGGGAGTGGGTTCGCTGGCCGGGGCGCTCTTCATCGCCACACTTGGAAAGAAGAGGCGAGGGCTGCTTCTACTACTAGGGAGCTTCATATCTGCGGTTGCCCTGATGCTGGTGGCGGCCATTCCGATCTACTACGCAGCCGCAGGGCTGATGATCCTGCTGGGCCTCGGAGACGCAGGCAGAAGGACGCTCAACCAGGCGCTTATCATGGAAGAGGTCGACGACGAGTATCGCGGTAGAGTAATGAGCGTCTTCATGATGAACTTTGGTCTGATGCCGCTTGGAGTGCTGCCTGCAGGCGCTCTGGCTGAGCGATTCGGCGGCCAGTTCGCCGTTATGCTGCTTGGCGTGCTTCTTCTGCTCACTACTGCCGCCGTGCTCCTGACCCAGCGCAGGCTTAGAGAATTAAATTAGACTTAAGAGATGACTGAAACCAGATACCCCTCCAATCCTGACGTTGTCTGCTTTGGAATGATCACGCCTGCCAGGGCGCTTGTGGTCGATAAGCTGCCAGAGTGGAACACCGGCTCCGTGTTGACTGGCTCGGCGGAGTTCATCTCCGACGACGCCGCCATAATTGCTGGAATGCTGTCAGCATGGGGCATGTCGACCGAACTCATCGGTACAGCCCTGGGCAATGACGAGGCCGGGAGGCAGACGGTCCGCAGACTCCAGGACATGGGAGTCGGCGGCAGCTTCGAGTTTAGTGACGATTTTGAGACGCCCTTCGAGGTGAACATCTCAGACTCTGCCGGTGGCCGTACGTTTGTCTGGGACCGTCGCCCGGAAGTGCTGGCTACCCTGGATGACACCGACCTCTCATCCATCGCACAGGCGCAACTTCTATACGTCGACTGGTACGACGCGCCACACATCGTCCGCGCAATGGAGGCGGCCAAATCGGCAGGTGTGCCGGTCATGCTGAACCTCGAGCATGGACACGCCGAAGACAGTGCGCTCTCCGAGCTCGTGCCCTATGCAACGGTCTGCCAGGCTGTGACGGATGCTGCCCAGATCGATACTGACGCGGAATCGGTCGCGAGATTGCTCGCGGATAAAGGCGTAGAGACGGCACTGGTGACGCTGGCAGCAGGCGGGGTAGTCGGCATCAGAGGCGATGAGGCCATTCACGTTGGCGCCCCCGAAATCCAGGCAGTGGACACATGTGGGGCGGGCGCTACATTCTCGTCAGGGTTTATCCTGAGTTCGCTTGCGGGAGCAGACCTCGAGGAATCGCTGAGATTCGCGGTTGCGGCTGCCTCGCTGAAGTGCGCAAGAGTCGGCCTGAGCGCCGTCGCCCTCGACCACGTGCACGACCTCGCCAGCAGGCTGCGAGTCAGGCCGCTGTCTTAACGAGACCTACGTTGTGGGAGAGTCGGCAACCCAGCTGCCCATGAACCCGGCAGCCAATTCGCGCGGCTCAGTAACGCCCTCAGGGTCCAGGACGAACGCGCGAATGGAGTCCCCGCTGCTCAGTGGAGTTCTCTCTTCGTGGTATCCCAGTTCCCCAAACAGCAGCAGTAAGCTGTCGTCGGGTGACCACATCGGAAGAGATTGGGCGTACTGGTCGAAGAACATGAAGCTCGTGAGCTGTTCCTGACTCGGGCGGAAGTCCGGCAAGTAGACGACGCTCCCATCGTCGACGGTCACCACACCTATGCGGAGTGAACCCTCTGCCCCCTCTGACGAGGTCACAAAGGCTGCCCTGGAGCCGTCATGCGCCCAGTAGAAGGCAAGTACAGGATCATCGACAATCTGTCTCTCGTCCTGCGTTTCGCAGTCTACGACCTGAAGGCCTGAGTAGAATCCTGTCGATCCGATCATGGACCTCACCAGTCCAAGCTGAGGCACCCCGGGTCGCCATGTAGCGGCGGCGATACCGGGGAATTCTGTCTGGACCTTTACCGCCTGGTCCTGCAGGTCAATTGTGACAAGACGTTGACGTCGCTGTTCAGCGTCGAGGAAGAACGAGATTCTTCTTCTCGTCTTGTCCCAGGACGGTGACATGTACTGAGTACTCAGGCCGGGGAACTGCTCGGGAGGTGAATCTGACGCAACTCTCACCAGGTAGTGCCCGGTAAAAGAGTGGACGAACAGCTCGTCCGACGTGTGTGACCATGAGAAGTACATTGGCCCGCCATCGAGCAAGTGCCCCGGCGGACCGCCTGAAGTGGAGTCCCATACGAACAGCGACAGACCCTGCAATGTCTGGGCGATGAATGCGAGCCTTGTACCATCCGGTGACCAGCACAGATAGTGCGGCGTTCCATTCGCTATGCCGTCCGTGCCGGGCTCATTCGTGTATATGAGCCCCGGACCCTGGCCTTCCAGGTTCGCCACGTACAGACCCAGTCTCGCACTGCCGTTGCTTCCTCCGGCATAGCCGGAAAACGCGACGAGGTCTCCGGCTCCTGACGCAAGCGGCCAGGTGCACCTGAGTCCAGGAACGCTAACTATGCGGTCCGCAGCGTCCGGATCGCTCATGTCGTGGACTCGAACCGATTGATCGTGGGCTGCGTATGCGACTTTCATTGGATCAGTATATATGGTACACATTTGCAACTGACACTGAGTGGTGGGTGCTTTGCGTGAGGGTATGCGAGTCGATACAATCCAAGCGTGATTGAAATTCAGCGAACCCGTGTTTATGAGAGGTGGTTTCGCAGGCTTCGTGATAGTCGAGCGCAGGGGCGTATCATAGACCGTATCCGTCGATTGTCAGAGGGCAAGGCAGGCGACGTTAGGGCGGTGGGCGAGGGTGTATCTGAACTTCGCATCCAATACGGACCAGGTTACCGAGTGTACTTCGTAAGACGAAGCCAATCTGTAATACTGCTGCTAGCTGGTGGAGACAAAGACAGCCAGAATCGTGACATCAGAACAGCGCTTGATCTGGCGAGCGATCTATAGAGGGAAGTCATGGCAAAGACAGAAATCCTGCCGTGGGAAGTGACAGACTACCTGGTGACCGAGGAGGACGTGATCGGGTATCTGGAGGCGGCACTCGAGGACTATGACCCCGATCACATGCAGGTCGTGCTGCGGGATGTTGCCCGTGCCCGTGCCATGTACGGCTCCACGTGGAAGTGGGCAGGCCCTAGTGGGCACATCGGAACATACATCCGCAGAGAGTCCAAGAATACTCTTGACGCCTACCGCAGCCAGCCGAATCTCATCGTAGAACACGCCAACACCGAAGAGGACACGGCGCGCGGAGGCTACGCACAACGCCAGCTATTCGAGCTGGTACAGAACGGCGCTGACGCACTCTCGCTGTCAGATGGAGGACAGATCTGGATTAGACTGACACCGACGTACCTCTATTGCGCTGACGAAGGGGAGGCAATCAACGAGGACGGCGTGAGGGCGTTGATGTTCTCGCACTTGTCTCCGAAGCGCGGCACTGAAGAAATAGGACGTTTCGGGCTGGGTTTTAAGTCTGTGCTTGGAGTTACGGATACACCCGAGTTCTTCAGCAGGTCCGGTTCATTCCAATTCGACCGCGCGAAGTCAGCAGAGCGTATCCGGTCTGTCGCACCAGATGTCGAGCGGTGTCCAGTTCTTCGAATGCCGGAATCCATCGATCCGCTTAAGGATATGGCAACAGACTCGATTGTGCGCGAGATGATGGGATGGGCGACGAACATCGTTCGTCTCCCCCTGAAGAAAGGGGCTCACGAAGCGCTCGAAAAGCAGCTAGAGGAGTTTCCAGCTGAATTTCTGTTGTTCGCCAGGCACGTCAAGCGGCTCGTGCTGCAGACGGACAGCCGGGAAGTGGCACGGGTAGTTAAGCTAGATCAGAAAGACGACCTCTGGATACTGGATGATGCAGGCAAAAAAACGCGTTGGATGATCGAAAGGCGGCTTCACAAGCTATCCTCCGACGCCAAGAGCGACAGTCGCAGTTTAGATGATGCCGACGAGGTGCCGATTTGGTGGGCGGCTCCAGTCGATAGACTGAACGATCCGGGCAAATTCTGGGCATTCTTCCCTACCCTGACGACCAGCCTATTAGCAGGTATTCTCAACGCGCCATGGAAGACCAACGAAGACAGGCAGAATCTGCTGCCGGGAGTGTACAACGACGAGTTGATCGACTCGGCGGCCGAGATGGTCGCCGATGCGCTGCCTCGACTGTCTACAGCGGACGACCCAGCCAAGCATCTTGACGCTTTGCCACGTAGGTATGAGTCTGGCGACAACGAGCAAATCAACCGCCTGCGTGACCAACTCTATTCGAGCTTACTTGAACAAGAAATGGTTCCTGACCAGACAGGCGAGCTGCGAAAGCTCCTGGATATCTCTTATCCCCCAAGGGAGTTGACTCCCGATAGGCAGATGGACTTCGCTCCATTCGAACGCTGGGCTACAAACCCCGTGAAGGACTGGCTCCATCATAGTGTGGTGACCCATAACCGCAGGGACAGAATATCCAGACTCGATCAACTGTACAGCTATCACAGCGGTAATACCTCAGCTCGGCTACCGCGTGCATCAGTTTCCCAATGGTTGGAGGCATTGGTAGGAACTGCGAAGGCTCTGCAACCCCGACTGCAAGAGTATGTTGAGGTAATTCGTGGCACAGACGACTTGGATGCTACTACGAAAGCGGAACGCATCAAATGGATTGAACAGATTCCTGTTGTATCGACCCAAGTTGCTATCCAGACAGCATCGCACATTCCTCAACATGTTCGGGAGGGGAACTACCTCGGAACCATCGTGCTCACCGCTGACGAGCATTGGGTTGCACCTGATCCAGAGAATGTGCGCCTAAGTGGCGAGACGATATCCTCCAGAAGTAAGGCTGTGCATCCGGACCTAGAGGCAGACGATGAAACCCTTCGATCACTAAGGAAATTGGGCATCAGGCCAGCGTCCCAGGAGACGGCGTTCAAGGATTTGGCCTCAGCTATGTTGGGCTTGAGGCCACATCCTTACTATGGTTCACGAAACCAATACAGGGCACCAACTGATAGCGATTGGCGCTATTTTTGGAACCTCGCTAACCAGATCGATCACTCTGACGCGGTCGAGATAGTTAAGAACCAGGAATTCTGGCGTGACACTCTTCGCGTTCGCTCGCGGTCAGGAAATTGGAACTCGCTCTTCATCTCGTTGCTGCCCGGCCGCATTGTGCCGAACAACGGAAGCCGAGACAGCGACATTGCCATTGACGTCGGGTTCCACGAGTCGAATTTGCCTCTGCTTAGGCTGCTCGGCGCGGTCGAGAGACCACGCTCTGGACGTGAAGTATCCAAAGGGCAGCTGACGAGATTCACAGGAGGTTGCAGGAGAGAATTCACTTCGCCTTCACGCAACCTTTCAAGTAACCCGCGCTGGGATTTGTTGAATTTCGACACAACCACCACCAGCGGTCCGCTGGAAGTCCTGGAGCACCTGTCCGAAGAAGGCAAGGCTCTGTACACATGGGACCTGCTCAGTCAGGATGACACGTACAAGCCATGGACGATGCGCCATGACTCACCACAGAGGCGGAGCGTTTACGGGACTATGGACTTCGACTCTCCCGCAATCGAAGCTCTGCGTGAACACGGACGCATCAAGACCGATGACGGAATTCACAAACTCTCTGACGGACTCGGAGACCCACCTCAAGTCCCCACAGTGCTGCGAAACCTTCTACGCCACCCGAGAGCCTCCCTGATCAGAAAGGCCTTCGGAATAGATGTAGAACTCGACGCGTTGGTAGAGACATTCGGAGAGGACGATCCGATCCCCCTATTAGACACTTGGCCAGGTCTGGAACCCCACCTATCACTGCGGCAGACCGCAATTCAGCTAATCCACTGTGACAGGATTCTTGAAATCGACGACGTAACGACTGAACTAGACAGCGTTTCCAGAAATGGAGCCGTGTACATTGTCCGGAAGAATGCTGAGCGAGAAGAACTTCTAACGATCGTTGAAGAGCTTGGCCTGCAACTCAGTCAGAGCCAGTTAGAGATGATCCTCCTTGGCCTAACCGACGCGGACGTAAAGGCAGCGCGGGAAGCAGTCCGCAGATGCTCTACTGACGCGGAGCGTCTGCTGTCTGCGGTGGGTGAGAACAGTCTGCGGTGGCACCTGCCACAAGGTCTGATCGCGATACTCGAAGAGGAGCAGGCTGAGCAGCTTACCGGTGTTCAGGTAGCCGATGCCGCAATAGCCACCTTCCATTCCGGCGCACTTCGAGAGTATCGCCACGCGCTGGGCCATCTGGATCCGCCGAAGAAGTGGGCAGGAAGTCCACGAGCAATCGAATTCGTACAATCACTCGGATTCAGCGAAGAGTGGGCCGGTGAGCGCAACACCCGACGCGATCCGTACATCGAAGTCGAGGGGCCTTACTCGCTTCCACCACTTCATGACTACCAGATCAAGGTCGTCAGCAACGTGAGGAACCTGATCCGCTCGAAGGGTGCACTCGGCGAACGGCGCGGAATGGTGAGTATGCCCACAGGCTCGGGTAAGACGCGCGTCGCCGTACAGTCCATAGTTGAATCAATCCGAGAGGATGGCTTCGAGGGCGGCATTCTGTGGGTGGCCGACCGAGATGAGCTTTGCGAGCAGGCGGTCGAGGCGTGGAGAGAAGTCTGGGCCAGCGAGGGCAAACAGGCTACGCAGCTGCGGATTTCCAGAATGTGGGCGGGGCAGCCACGTCCCCTGCCGACTAGCGAGATGCACGTCATAGTCGCGAGTATCCAGACACTGTCATCCAGAATAGATGGGCAACCCGACTCATACGAGTTCCTAGCGGACTTCAAGCTCTTGGTCTTCGACGAGGCGCACAGGTCAGTTGCGCCTACATTCACGTCGGCTATGCAGGAACTGGGTGTGACCCGCTGGCGACGTTCGACCGAACCGCTCCTTATCGGCCTTACTGCGACCCCATACAGGGGATACGATGAGGCGGAGACTCAACGCCTCGTGAGACGCTACGGCAGCAACCGGCTGGACTCAGGGGCATTCGGCAGCGATGACCCTGAAGACGTGATCCGCGAGCTTCAAGACATGCGGATACTAGCGCAAGCCGATCATGCCACTATCGAGGGCGGCCAGTTCTCCCTTAATCCAGATGAACAGCGACTGGCTAGCAACGTCCCCTGGCTTCCAGAGAGCGTCGAGAGGCGCATCGCAGGTGACGCAAGCCGCACCAAGCGAATCGTCCAAGAGTACCTGAAACGCATCAATCCTGAATGGCCTACGCTTATATTCGCCACGTCGGTTGAGCACGCGCAAACCCTCTCAGCCTTGCTAAACTCGATGGGAGTGAAGTCACGAGCCGTAAGCAGTTCCACCGACAGATCCATTCGTCGGCGTGTTGTCGAAGAGTTTCGGAACGGCGACATAAAGGCCCTGGTCAACTACGCAGTATTCAGAGAAGGGTTCGACGCGCCAAAGAC
This sequence comes from uncultured Dehalococcoidia bacterium, assembly GCA_964537915.1. GTDB lineage: Bacteria > Chloroflexota > Dehalococcoidia > Lucifugimonadales > UBA1123 > VXRN01. Next base: position 160,434 of record CAZIDM010000002.1, on the reverse strand, counting down.
GAGGGCCATCATAGTAGCGCGTCCGGTGTACAGCCCCAACCTATACTTTCAGATGATTGGAAGAGGTCTGCGTGGCGTCAAGAACGGCGGCAACGACCGGTGTCTGATTCTAAATGTCAGGGATAACATAGACAATTTCGGGCGCGAACTCGCATTCAGTGAACTTGACTGGCTGTGGGCATAAGAGGGGAAGACTGTCCTACTACCCACGGCGTCCAAGACCGGATCCCGAAAGGTAGTCGATTACATCAGCGTCGAAGGGGAGTTCGGTCTCAGGGTAGTCTAATGGCTCAATCTTACTAGCCGGGGAGCCGATTGACGACGAGAGGCGGTTGTACGCGATCTCGGCCAGCTTCGGCAGGGAGAGTACGTCTTCTGCGTTGTACCTGATGAGGGTATCGAGCGCACCCTGGCTGCCGAGTTCCCACATCCGCCACATCCTGACCGCGTCGAAGCCATCCAGTGAGGTCAGCTCACTTGGACGTCCGACTCCGAGGCGGCGCTCAATTGCCTTCAGGCCGCCCTTGTCTCCAATCCGGTTTAGAACGTGGCGCAGGTCGATGTGAGCAGTGTGTCTGAACAATTCGCCGAAGTGACTCTCTATGAACGGCAGGTCGAAAGAGGCGCCGTTGAACGTGACGATGAGGTCGTACTTCTCAAGGGCCTCGCGCAGGTCGGAGAGGTTCTGGTCGTACACGAAAGCGTGATAGCCGTCCCTGTCGAGAATGCCAACCAGCGTGATGATGCTGTACTCGGGCGAGAGTCCCGTTGTCTCGATGTCCAGGAATGCGGCGCTGTGGCGGAAGTCCGCGTACATTCGCCAGGTCTCTGATCTGGGCACAGTACGGGAGAAGTAGGAGGCGTCGTTCTCGTCCAGGCGACTAATGCACTCAAGGACCGCGTCCCGCAGACTTCGAGCCCTGGCGCGTAATCGTGGCGGCAGTGTATCGGCTGAGCAGAAGTCCTGCCATGTGTGAATTCCGTCGTCCCATAGCGCCAGTTCCGTGACCGGGCCAATGTTGGGCAGGTGAATGAACGTATGGGGCAGCACTGTCAGGAAGAGAGGCCGGCTAATCAGCCGCGGCTACGGAGTAGCGCAGCTCACCCCGGTAGATCTGCCTGATCGTCGTGGCCTGCCAGCTAACGAACATCACAATGATGAACCCAACTCCACCGACAAGGAGCAGAGGAGATGGGCCGATCGGACTCGGCAAGGCAGAGAGTGCGCCGTTGACAATGCCGGACATGGGCGCGGTCACAGGTAGAAGGATGTCAGAGATTCGAATGTCGGCCATCCACCCATTGATGAGGTTGGCCGATGCCATCATGCCTCCGATGTGGATCGAATACACGGCCCCTACCCTGCCGCGCACGGAGTCGTCCGTTACCGACTGGATCATCGTGTGCGTGAGCGTCATGAAGCCGGACTGGGTGGCCCCCATGAACGCGGCGGCTATGAGGGCCGTCGGCATGTTTACTGAAAGGGCCAAAACGGCAGGGGCAAGGCCGCTGATAACACCTAGATTCAGGAACAGCTTTCCGCGCACGGACTCGCTGGTTACTCCGGCGATTCCGATAACCGAGATCAGCGCCCCACCTCCGACAGCGGCCATCAGCAGAGTGAAGCCGGCGTCCTTCGCATTCAGCCGAGTGTCCGACAGCACCGGCAGGAGAGACTCGAACGACATGGTCAGCCCACAATGGAACAGGGCCATGAACACAACGACCCTGAGAATTGGAGTGCTGTACACGTACTTGATGCCGTCCCAGACGCTGGCGGCGAAGTTGACTATGAAGTTGCTGCCTTCGCGAACAGTGCCGGTCGACCTGGTGCTGATCCTGAGGCTCTGGACGAGGCTGACGACGTAGAAGCCGGTGCACATGAAGAACGCGCCGGAGATGCCGACGGTCGCAAGCATCGGAACGATTGCGATGGGACCGAACAGACGTGAACCCTGCATTGTGGCCTGGTTCAGAGCGATGCCATTCAGCAGGAGTTTGCGAGGCACCAGGTTCGGCACGAGTGACTGGGACGCGGGCATCTGAGCAGCACGCGCCGAACCGTTGATCAGCGACATAACTACTATGATCCACGGGTTGATCGTGCCAAGCAGGACGTAGATCGCGAGTCCGAGGGTCTGCGCGAAATTGACCGCGTACATGACCGAGACAACGCGTCGCCTGTCGAACTTGTCTGACAGGTAGCCGGCGATGGGCGGGATGAACACGCGGGGGATCATAGCGGCAAATGTGACGATCCCCACCCACAGATTGGCGTTTGTTTCGATCTCGTTATAGACCAGCGCGCCACGAGCGACAATGAGCGCCCACGCCGCTGCACCTGAGCACAGGTTGGCTATCCACAGCGTGCGATAGTCCTGGTAGGCAAGCGCGGCTGTGTAGCGTTCAAACACAACGCCAGCGAACTCCGCTGCGCTGCGGGTCAAGTTGGCTATAGTCCGATCCTTCCCCTGGACAGCCCAGATCGGGCGGTCATCATGCGGGAGAGTACACTAAATCGCAGATGCTGCCAATCGAGCCGACGGACGTGCCTATTCCGTTACGGTCACGTGAACATGCCTGACGCCGTTTACCATGTACCCGAGTCTGTTCCAACGGGTCTTCATAGGCTGGGCATTTCCCTGAACGTCAACTGCTCGTGACATCAGGGTGTAGTCTCCGGGTCCGTCCGGCGCCCAGGTGTAGTGCCACTTCTGCCAGGCGTACCGCTCGGACGGACCGACAATTTCGGCCTCTTCCCAGGTAGTGCCACCGTCGGTGCTGACGTCTACACGGGCGATCCGCCTGTCCCCTGACCAGGCCATTCCGGTCACGCAGACTTGTCTCATCGCGACGGCCTCGCCATCACCAGGGCTGCCGACCAGGGACTTGATGCCCATCGTGGTTAGGGGGATAGGGACTCCAGCATCGTCCTCGATTACGTACTTGTGACCCTGGAAGTATCCATGGTATTCGGAGTCGATTACGGTCAGCCGCTTCAGCCACTTGACCGACGCCATGCCGTACCATCCAGGCACTACCAGCCTGAGCGGATGGCCATGCTCTTTGGGAAGCTCGAGGCCATTCATCTCGTAGGCGAGCAGAGTGTCGGGATGCAGCGCGACGTCTAAAGGTAGACTGCGCCTGTAAGGCATCTCCGGCTCACCAGGCTCTGGCGTTCCGTGGTCATGGCCCTCGAAGAGGACCTCGCGGGCCCTGGACCTGATGCCTGCGGCCTTGAGAACCTCACTCAGTCTTACACCGGCCCAGTAGGCAGTGCTGATCGCTCCGTTTTGGAACTGGTTGCCGGGCGCGGGGGGTTCGAGGTCACTGCGGTTGTTGCCAGCGCATTCCATCGTCACGGGCAATGTGACTCTCGGAAGTTGCTTGAGGTCGTCCAGTGTGAATCGACGCTCTCGCGTGACGAGTCCGTCGATACTGAGGCTCCAGGTGGAGCACTGGATGTCAGGGATTGTGAAGTGGTTCCTGACGTAGAAGTGGGGATTAGGTGTGAGCCATGCGTCAAGGACGCTTTGTGGAGTCTCGCCTATCTGCGGCTCGTGTTCGATAGTTACTAGTTCTTTCGTCTTACCCGGCCGGACTTGCGCGCTTTGCGGCGCTACGCTTAGCCCAGCCCCGATACATGTACAGTTACTCATAACCAGCCTCCTTGGCGAGAGAATTGCCCTGAAATCCGCTTCTTCCGCCCACTTTACTCCAATGTAATTCCAGGCGCAAGGAGCAACGCGAGAGCGCGCGCAACATCAGATCCAGGCTGTCGGATATGTACAGATGTGGGTGGTATAATTGCCCCACGGAGACCGGAGTCCAGGTGCGTTTGGAGCCAAGTGCCGGATTTCGGGAATGGAGCCAATCAGAGCGTCTCGACGAGGTGAGCAGTATGACCACCAGCAGTATCCCTTCCGAACAGGAAGTCCTGAGCTATTTCGACTCACTTTCCAACTGGGGAAGGTGGGGTGACAACGATCAGATGGGGACCCTGAACTTTCTCGGCCCTGACAAGGTCAAGCGGGCGGTCTCACTGGTTGAAGAGGGGACCACGGTGTCGTGCGCCAGAACGGTCATGTTCGAGCCATCGCCTGACGTTCCCGTCCCTCCGATTCACTTCATGACAGAGAGCGGTGAGGGTTGGGCCACGGGTGACAAGGTTACTTCCCGCACAGCTCAGGGGTCGACGGACTTCTTCGGGATGATCTTCCACGGCTACTCGATCACGCACGTCGACAGCCTCGCCCACTTCTTCTGGGAAGGCAAGATGTACAACAACCAGCCCGCACACCTAGTGGCGACAGGGCTGGGCGCGACAGTGGAGTCCATTGAGCTGGCCAAAGAGGGCATAGTCACCAGGGGTGTGCTGGTAGATGCGCCGATGATTCGTGGAGTCGACTGGCTGGAGCGGGGCGAGGGAGTATTGCCTGAGGACATCCTGGCCGCAGAGGAACGGTGCGGTTTCAAGATCGAAGAGGGAGACGTTCTGCTGGTCCGCACGGGCAACCTACACCGCAGGAACACGGAAGGCCCGTGGAACCCCAGGGAAGAGGGATCGTCGGCGTGTCAGGCAGCCTGTCTGCCGCTGTTCCATGAGCGGAGCATCGCCATGCTGGGCAGCGACACCGGCAACGACGTCATGCCCACCGGATACCCGAGCATGACGAATCCGATTCACCAGGTCGGCATCGTGGCGATGGGCATGTGGATTCTCGATAACGCCAACCTCGAGGAGCTTGCCCAAGCCTGCCGCGAGCGCAATCGCTGGGAGTTCATGCTTTCCATAGGCCCGCTGCGTCTTCACAACACGACAGGATCCCCGGTCAACCCAATAGCCATCTTCTGAGTCCCAATGCTCAAGTCGCTGCCGAATCCAGTACCGATAGAGCATGTCGAGCCGTTACTTGAGAGCGGGGAACGACTGGTGTCCAGCTTCGGCCCATACCACGCAACCTCGAGGCGGGTTATTCTGGTCAATGAACGCCAGAGCGGGGCGAAGACCCACGAGCTTCCCTATACGGACCTGGAGAGCATTACCGAGGTGCGGGCTTCCGACCACAGGCGTCTGATCATCGGGGGCACGCTGCTGGTAGCTGGAGTTCTCACGCTGTTCGCCTGGTTTCTGATCGTTCCGATCGTGGCCATTGTCATGGGAATAGTAATCCTGCTCCAGGGCTCGATAGGGCGTCCCGCCTACTACCAGCTGAAGGCGCGTGGAATGGAAGGGCGCGAGCTCTACAGGTGGCAGGTCCGATACTTTGGGGCGGGCAGCTTCATCGCGTCGATCAGCGCGATAACGGGAGTTGAATCGGAGAAGGCGTAAGCTCCCTTAGGAGGCGTCGGCCGCCTGCCCGGAAGTCGTCCGCAGCTCGGCGAGCAGGTCGAGCAGGTCGGCTACCTCATCGACCCCATTGACACTATAGTTAGCCGCCTCCAGGAGGAGCTCTGGCGTCTCGGCCGAGGTGACCGCGACTCCGACAGTGTGGACACCGTCGAGAGCAGGCAGCCTGCGCAGACCGTCCACGTCGGTCGTATCGTCGCCCACAAATACCAGGGCATCGAGGGAGTACTGCGCCGCGAGATAGGCGATCGCGTCTCCCTTGGTAATTGCAGTTGCCGGTCTTAGCTCAAGCACTCTTCTGCCCCAGAAGGTGTCGAGCATGTCGGACCCGGGCGCGCGAGTTAGCGCCCGTCTCAGCTGGCGCTCGGCGTGCTGGACGTCCTCTACCTGGCGATAGTGAATGGACGCACTGAACCGCTTGTCCTCGTACACGAGCCCCGGGATGTCGACCGTTCGCCTGATGTAGTCGAGCGCCTGTCCGATTCCAGCCGGAGCAGAGGCTGACAGGACTCTAAGCTGTCCATTCACAATCGACTCAGCGCCGTGATTGCCCACGTAGTTGATGCCACTAATTCCAACCCTGGACGCTACATCGCGAACTGCGCGGCCGGAAAGCACCGCCACAACAACGTACCGGTCCACAATGACCGGGAGGGTCTCAGATATTCGGGGGTGGATAACCGCCAGTTCCGGGGATGGCATGATTTCAGAGATCGTGCCATCGAAGTCAAGTACGATGCCCGGACGCGCCGATTCCGCCACGGCACGGACAATGTCTGATCTACGAAGGATGTTGGGGATGGTCACTTGAGTAGAGTAGCGATAGCCCTGGCGATCAGGTTGGACGACAGTCGCATCTTGTAGGTGTTATCAGTCATTGGCCTGGCGCCTCGTACTGCTAGTTGGCCGAGGTCTCGCGGACTTACGTCGCCAACGGGCACGCCGGTCAATGCGTCTGCGACCTCGGGCAGCGCGTACGGTACTGGAGCCACTCCGCCGAGGGCAAGTCGCGCACCGGTAATCGTTCCGTCCTCAACCGAGATGCTTGCCGCCACGCTGACGAGTGCAAAGTCGTACGCCTGGCGCTCCTTGGCCTTGAGGTAGATGCTGTTGGACCCGGTTCCCTGGGGGAGCAGCACTCGGGTCACGACGTCACCGCGTTCCAGCGCCGTCTCGGAGAGCATGTCGGTTCCGGGCCCGACGTAGAACTCTGAAATCGGAGTCTGCCGCAGTCCCTGAGCACCGAATGTCTCGATCGAAGCATCAAGTGCCGTCAGCGCGACAGCCGTGTCTGACGGATGGACTATGTGGCAGCCATCGCCGCCGAATATGGCATGGTACTTGTTCAACCCCTGGACCGCGTAACAGGTATCACCGCCCTTCTTGAGGCAGTTGAACAACGGACTGCGGTAGTACCAGCAACGCGGGCGCTGGCACAGATTGCCGCCCAGCGTGCCGACGTTGCGTATCTGGGGCGTGGCGACAGACGCCGCTGCCTGAGCGAGGGCTGGGAAGTTCTCCTGGATACCAGGGGCCGTTTCGATCTCGGCAAGCGTGACCAGGCTGCCGATGGAGGCGTGGCCGTTCTCGGGGACCTGGATGTCACTAAGACCTTCCAGGCCGGTTATGTCGATCAGCGCGTCGGGCGTCGCCGTGCCCTCTTTGACCTCGCCGAGTATGTCGGTGCCTCCCGCGAGGATGCTTGCGTCGATGTCGGAGCCGCTCAGCGCTTTGCTGGCGGCATCCAGTGTGGTTGGGCGAAGTACCTGGAAGGGTCTCATGAAGCGTCAGCACCCTCCAATTCAGCAAGAAGGTTGAGAATTCGGTCGGGCGTCGCGGGAAGGTCTCGGACCTCTACGCCCGTGGCGTCGCGAATGGCACTCACGACCGCAGGTGCAACTCCGACACTCGGTGGCTCACCGAGCGCCTTCGCTCCATACGGGCCGATCGGGTCGACTACGTCAGCGAATATGACCTCGACGTCTGGATACTCCAGAATCGTTGGGCTCTTGTGTTCGAGGAAGCTGGCATTCAGTGTTACCCCATGCCCGGGGTCTGTAAGCATCTGCTCAGTAAGAGTAAAGCCAAGCATCTGGGATACGGCCCCCTCCACCTGGTTCACAGCGAGCTGTGGGTTGAGTATCCGCCCAGAGTCGTGCGCGGCAACATAGCGCAGCACACGGACAGCGCCGGTGTCGGTGTCGACCTCCACTTCGGCGAAGTGCGCTCCGAACGAGTTGACGATGTAGTCGGTGCTTCCTGGCGAGATTGACGCTTCGACTTCGACTGTCCCTGTGCGCTCGGCTAGCTCCGCAAAAGACAGTCTACGCCCGGACTGTGAGACGATGCCGGAAGAGTCTAATTCGAGGTCTGCCTGAGGAAGGTCCAGCACGTCCGAGGCGGTGGACAACAGCCGTGCGCGCAGGTCGTCCGCGGCCTGCTTGACTGCGAGCCCGGCAGAGAATGTCACGGTCGATCCTGCCGTGATTGGGGCCTCCGGCGTGAGTGCGGAATCTCCAAGTGTCTCGGAGACCTGATCGTAGCCAACACCGAGAGCTTCGGCGGCGATCTGTGTCAGCACGGTCGCGCTGCCCTCGCCGACGTCCATGACGCCTGAGACCATCGCGAATGAGCCATCTACCTCGAAACGCATCCGGGCGTTCGAGCGACCGCCTGGGCCTCCCCGGTATATCAGGATCGCCATTCCCTTGCCGCGCTTGAGGTTTCCTTCAGAGGCCGGAGTGTAGTCATCCCATCCAAATGCCTCCGCTCCGCGCTCTATGCACTCGCGAAGGCCGTTGCTGGAGAATGGGATGCCCCCTTCGAGCGGCTGTGTGTCGATAATCTCGTTTGCGGGCGTGGTGCGCTCGCCGGGCTGGCCCTCGGGTCCCACATGGTTCTTAAGACGGAACTCCACGGGGTCCATTCCGACGGCCCTGGCCGCTCGGTCTGCAATCAGTTCGAGCGCGAAGTGGCCCTGTGGAGCCCCGAGCGCGCGGTAAGAGCCTCCGGATGGGGTGTTGGTGTACGTCAGGTAGCCGTCGTAGCGGACGTTGGCGCAGCGGTAGAGGTACAGCGCACCCTGCCCTGCCCTGCGCACAACACCCGGGCCGGAGGAGAGATAGGCGCCCGTGTCCATAATCGTGACGGCGTGGACGGCGGTCACTGTACCATCGGACTTAACACCCATCTTGACCGTGGTGTACGTGCCGTGCCTGTGACGACCTGCAACGATCTCTTCCTCTCGGGTTGCCTCGATCTTGACCGGTCGACCAGCCCGTTGCGCGACGACCGCTGTGATGACTGACAGGCGCGTCTCGTCCTTGTTGCCATATCCCGCGCCCATTGCTCCGCCAATAACCCTTACGCTGTCCCTGGGGATTCCAAGCGCAAGCGACAGGAGAAGCTGGTCCTGGTGGACGCCGCGGGTCGATTTCCAGACAGTGAGGTTGTCACCTTCCCAGGACGCAACTGCAACACGGGGTTCGAGTGCGGCGCCCGAGTGAGCAGGTGTGCTGAATGAGTCTTCAACGATGATGTCTGCTTCGGCAAAGCCCTCCTCGACGTTGCCTCGCTCCAGGACGATTGGCTCGCCGCCGACCAGATTGCCTCCGGCATGAACGTGGGGCGCACCGGGCTCTATCGCCTCGCGAGAGTCGGTAACGAAGGGTAGTGGCTGGTACTCGACTTCCATCAGTTCCAGGGCGCGTTCTGCGATGAATTCGTCCTCGGCGGCAACCGCCGCGACCTCATCGCCGACGAAGCGGACCTCGGTCTCGAGAATGGCGACGTCCGGAGCGATATTCCCGTCCGGCACGTCGAATGGTGTGACAATCGCGTGGACACCGGGCAACTCACTCGCGGCTGCGGTGTCTACCGACACGACCCTTGCGTGTGCGTGGGGGCTGCGAAGTATCTTGCCGACCAACATGCCTGGAAGCTGGACGTCGGCCGCATACTGGGCGTCGCCGGTCAGCTTCCCAGTAAGGTCTCGACGGGGTACCGACTGCCCAATGACGCTGCTCATTCAGCCCTCCTGGCCGACCTTACAGACTCGATTATTCGCCCATAGGCGTTGCACCGGCAGATATTGCCGGCGAGGGCCGAGCGAATCTCGTCATCTGTGGGGCTCGAATTCCGTTCAAGCAGCGCAGTCGCACTCATCACGAATCCGGGAGTGCAAAAGCCGCACTGGCCACCGTCGTTATCCAGGAACGCCTGCTGTACCGGGTGAAGCGAGCCCTGAGTCGACAGTCCCTCGACAGTGCGAACACGACTCCCCGAGATCGTTGCGGCGAGGACCATACAGGCATTGACGGTCAGGTCATCCAACAGGACTGTGCAGGCCCCGCACTCGCCGCGGTCACAGCCGCGCTTGGCTCCGGTAAGGCCCAGCACTTCGCGCAGAACGTGGAGCAGCGACCATCGGGTGTCGACCTCGAGGTCATGCGACCGGCCGTTCACTTCGAGTGTTATGTCCAGTGTGTATGGAGTCACTTCCGGGTATCCCATTCAATCCATCTTCCGTGTGCGTTTCTCCTGGCCGACAGGATTGTAGACGTTTGGCCGTTCTCGATGCAGTCGACGGACATGCGCTCGCCCTCTGAAGGAACGTGATATAAGGTGCGACGCTCGGACTCACTCATAAGGACCTCGTGAAAGGCCGCACGTGCCTCCACTGGAAACTGGTTCAGCGTGTGACAGTGGTATACACACAAGATGGCGTCCTCGGGAACGCGTGTCAATACGTCAGGCAAGACTGAAACCGCGTCACCTGCGACGATCTCCGGCGGGGTCTGAAGCCAGATACTCCTGGCAGCGGCCAGCAGTTCGGCGCGGTCCGCGTGGTCGGGCCACACGAGAGCCATCATCCACTGGTACTCTTCGTCGTCGCTCAGGTCGACCGGAGACAGGTCGATTCCCACCCTGAACGATATGTGCGGGAACTGGGCCGGAATGCGCGGCATGGGTGTTCTGGTTTCGGAGTCTACGACGACAGTGGAGTCGGCTGGACCGTAGGCAGACCCGTCCGAGTAGACGAATCGATAGCTGTCCCACAGAAGGTTGAGTCCGGCGCTGGCCCCGACGTCGATCAGAGCTAGAGGTCTGTCCGGATTTTCACCGGCGATTACGCCGAATGCGGGCATCAGATAAGAGCAGCGCCTTATCTCATTTGTCTGAACACGCCGTGTCTCGACGAGAGCGCGAATCTCTTGCCGGTGCTTTGAGCAGAATTCGCCAAATGCTTCGTCGAGGCCGGGAGTGGGCTTACCATCTCTGGCACATCGGGCGTAGTGATCGTTCAGTTCATCCTCCGGGCAATCCGCGAGTACCCGCTTCACTGCCGAGAAGAAGAGATTCGGGATTGGCTGGCCTGTCTGGCAGAACCGGGCCAACTCCAGCAACTCTCCTCTTGCTGCGACGGCATACGAGAGAGCTTCGTAGGTGGGTGACAGCACGTTCAGGCCTGACTCGCCAGAACACTCCTCAGCGGCAAACGTCGTAAAACGCTGAGCAAGAGCCTCGTGAGAACGGTCGTTGGGCTGAAGCTGTTCCAGTCGCCCTCGACCCTGGTGACTATCTACCTGGTTGAGAACCAATCTGCTAACGGGCTGTGACTCCGCCGTCTATGACAAGCTCTGCGCCGGTCATGTAGGAGGACTCGTCGGATGCCAGGAACAGAGCGCCGTACGCCACGTCCATCACCGTGCCTATTCTTCCCAGAGGCACCCTGCTCTCGGACTCGGCGCGACCTTCGGGCGTGCCGATGTTGTCAGCGATCATCACCGTGTCTATTGGTCCCGGATGGATCGAGTTGGCGCGGATGTTCTCGCTCGCGTGCTGAATGGCGGTGTACTTGGTAAAGAGACGCACACTCCCTTTGGACGCTCCATAGGCGCTGCCCCTCGCGCTTCCTACGAGGCCGGCGGTGGACGATATGTTGATGATCGAGCCGCCGCCAGAGCGCTGCATTGCAGGGATGGCGTGCTTTGTTCCAAGGAACACACCGGTGGAGTTGATCTCCATGATCTGCCGCCACTCCTCGATGTCGGTATCGACTATAGGAGTGCGCTTGTAGATTGCGGCATTGTTGATCAGTATGTCGAGACGTCCATATGTCTGAAGTGTGAACTCAATGGCAGCCCGCCAGTCGTCTTCACTCGTGACGTCGAGATGGGTGTAAGACGCCTCGCCGCCGTTTTCTCGTATCTGTGCGGCTGTTGCCTCGCCCTCGACGTCGAGTATGTCGGCAAGGACTACCTTGGCGCCTTCGTCGATGAATAGCTGGCCTTCGGTCGCGCCCTGACCGCGCGCGCCGCCGGAGATCAGAGCAACCTTGCCTTCTAGTCTCATTTTTGTCCCTCTGGGTCTGGGCCTGGAGGCCCAGCTACTAATGATCGCTCGTGATTGTATCATCGTGGGCAATAGACGCAAGGCTAGGATATAATTGTCTTTGTCACGAGAACACTAACCCCAACGCCAAGAGGTCCCAGAATGACACTTCCTCACACTTCCGACATGGCTCTCAAAGAGTGGGCGGTCGCGGTCAAGGCCCTCGGCAGGGGCGAACAGACGCTGATCCTCCGCAAGGGAGGAATCCACAGAGACGACCGAGACTTCAGGCTGGTGCACCCGGAATTCCTGCTGTTTCCGACGTACCTGCACCAGAAGGCGGACCTGATCAAGCCGGACCATCTCGAGACATACAGGGAAACCGTGAACGAAGATAACGATCCAGGCGTTGTCGAGTTGGGGTACTACTGCCAGGTTGTCGAGAAGTTTGAACTGCGTGACGAGTCAACGCTCGATTCCATAACCGACCATCATATCTGGACGGACGACTATGCCCACACGCGCCTCCACTGGCGTCCAAAGCAGCATCTGACGGTCGCGCTTCTCCGCGTCTTCAGGCTGCTCCAACCGCAGGCATTGCCTGTGCTCGACGAGTACTCAGGGTGCAAGTCCTGGGTGGAGCTGGGACACGACGTTTCCCTGGGAACGATGGAGCCTGTCCTGGACGACGAAGATTTCGAGAACCAGTGCGATGCTGTCAGGTCGGCGCTCGGCATTATGCCGGCTTCGGTCTGATGACCCGTCTTCCAAATAGGGACTGACCATGGCAGCGACCACTCACGTCACCTGTCACCGGGGGTCTGCGACACTTCCTTGAAGTACCGTCAGATAGGAAACACCGAGCTAACGGTCTCAGAGATCGGCGTTCCCTTGCGACCTCTCTCTACCAACGACTACGGCCACGTCACCGAGCAGGACACTCTCAACCTGCTGTCCCGCGCCTTCGACATGGGCTTCACATACTTCGACACGGCCGACTCATACACGGAAGGGTACGGAGAACGGGTGCTGGCACGCGCGCTGGGGCGACGGAGACACGACATCGTAATCTCCACTAAGGCTGGATACGACTTCTACCGGCCCGTCGTCGATCCGAGCGAGCGTGGAACTGACCAGCGATGGACTCCCGGATTCATCCAATACGCCTGTGAGCAGAGCCTTAGACGACTGGACACTGACTACATAGACCTCTTCCTGCTTCACCACCCGGACCCTGACGTTATTGATGACGATGAGCTGTTCGGGATGCTCGATGAGCTCGTTAACGCGGGCAAGACGCGATATTACGGTGTGATGCTCGACAGCGTGGCTGAGTCTGAAGAGACAGGCGAAGGCGCTATAGAACACAGGGAAGTGTCTGCTGTCGAGATGACCTTTGGCCTGCTCGAGCAGCAGCCCGGCAGGAACCTCATACGCAGAGCGCAGGAGGCCGCCACGGCCATCATTGCCTACGATCCAGGCGCGTCAGGGGCACTGGAGAACGTACCGACGGATGAGAACTCAGCGGAAAACCTGAACCAGCGAATGAGGCAGGAGGCCTTCGAGCGTCATCGCAGGGAGCGCGAGGCCCTCGTATCCGCACTGCGGGAGTTCGGCGGCGATGTCGGGACCTGGGCGATCAAGTTCGCGCTGGCGTCACCATCTGTCGCGTCGACACTTCCGATCATCACGTCCTACGCGCAGTTGCTGGAGTTGGCAGAGATAGCCGACCGGGAAGAGCTGCCACGCGAGTTCATCGAGCAGGCGTTCGAGGTGTACGACTCTGAGATCGCCAACAGGCAGGTGTGGAGAGACTAGCCGGGCCTATTCGTCGTCAGAACTCTCGGCGGCTACGGCAGGTTCCTCTTCGTGCGAAGGCTCTTCACTCTGGTTCTCGTCCTGACGGGAGGAGTTACGCCGGTTGTTTCTGCGGATGCGCTCCATCTCGCCTTCGATGAGTCTGAAGTCCTTCTGGGGAAGCAGGTGAAGGCGGTCGAAGAAGGCCAGGGGCCAGTCCTTGGGCTCCCAACGGCGGACGTAGTCCAGCCTCGGAGCCAGGAGCATGGCGTCAATGTAGTCCGGTTCGTCAAGGATGATGTTCGGACGGAGCTTTACGCGAAAAGGGAATCTCTCTTTGGAGTCGGGAGAGACAAAGACCTCGGAGTCGTCCTCAAAGCACTCGGAGGCAATGGTGGCGGACGCAGGCCACTTCCTCATGCCCTTGACGTAGAACAGCACCCTGTCGTTGGGAGACATTCGCTCAGCGCGCCGTCTGAAGCGGCGTCCCATACCGAATAGAGTGACTCCCATCTCCTTGATGATGGCAAAGTTCTCAGGGGTCTCGGCGAACATCCAGTAGTTTCGCCCGATTCCTCTCCTGTTCTGCCTGTCATGGTTGCCCGATCGTCTCGCCATGCAACTATTCTATCACGGGGCGTGAGAAATCACTCCTCAATGGTGATTATCTCCGGGCTCATAGTCCCGTCGGCTATGGTAAGCACGGCGATTGTGGCCGGGACCATGAATGATTTGTAGGCCTGGCCGGGGTTCAGGAATAGCACACCGTCACGCACTTCATTGATCGTCTCGTGAAAGTGCCCGAACAGAATGGCGTCGACCGCTTCAGGAAAGTCAGGGAGCAGCTCTTCCAGGGGAAACTCGGGCCCTCCCCATGCCGGGTGTGTCACCCCGATCCTGAGACCCTCGATCTCAATGACCTCTGTGAATGGCAGGGACTCGCGTAGGTCGGGGGGGTCTGAGTTGCCGTGAACTATGACCGTGCGCGACGTCTCACGCCTCATGCCGTCAACGACGTCCTGCCTGACGATGTCGCCGCAGTGTACGGCTATGTCGGCATCCCGCACGGCGGCTCGAATGTCCGGGTGGACCTCGTCCCAGCGGTAGAAATGTGTATCTGAGATTACGACGATGCGAGTTGGCACGCCGCCGATTCTACCAGCTTGAAGCTGGTCACGTAAGGAGAATGTTAGCTCTCTCTCCTCGTTCCTCTCACCGAGGCGCGCCCGCGCCTCCACTCACTTATCAGAAGACACTTGATTCCGCATTCATCGTCCAGGGCGGATGCTAAAATCGCCCTGATATTCTACAATGTCGCGCAGTCCAAACCAGCTTAGAGCTGGACATGCAACGGGGAGGTGGCCAGTGTTCCAGAACGGCGCAAATGGAGTAACGGGGCCGATGAAGGGAGTCCGTGTCCTCGATTGGACAATGTGGCAGTTTGGGCCCATGTCCACTGCGATGATGGGCGACATGGGGGCGGACGTAATCAAGATCGAGGCCCTGGATGGGGACGCTGGTCGTTCTCTGTCGAGGGCATCGACCATTACGCCGACCCTTGCAGGTGGGCGGAACGCCTACTTCGAGTCGAACAATCGGAACAAGCGCGGCATTGCAGTCAATCTGAAGACCGAGGAAGGCCGGGAGATCATCTACAAGCTGGTCGAGAACGCTGACGTCTTCGTCGAGAACTTCCGGCAGGGCGTAGCAGAGCGGCTGGGAATCGGGTACGACACGCTTCGCGAAATCAACCCGATGCTGGTGTACGGCTCGGCGAGTGGGTACGGCCCGAATGGGCCTGACTCAGCGCTCCCGTCGTTCGACGGCTGCGGCCAGGCCAGGGGCGGACTGATGATTTCCGCCACTCCTGCCGACGCTGACGAGCCTGTGAGGGTCTCGCAGGGCGTATCGGACCAGATGGGAGCGATCATGCTCTGCCAGGGAGTTCTCGCGGCGCTGGTAGCGAGGTTCATCCAGGGAGTCGGCCAGAAGGTCGACGCCTCTCACCTGAGCGCCAACATGTGGCTGCAGGGTATGGGTATGAGCATGAGCCTGATAATGGGCGGCAACCGCTTCGGGGCATACGATCGCAAGTCGGCCTGGAACGTGCTCGCCAACCTGTACAAGTGCGGTGACGGTCGCTGGATCCAGCTGATGCACCTCCAACCGGACCGCTACTGGGAATCGTTCATGACCGCCCTCGGGCTTGAAGACATCGTTGACGATCCCAAATACGCCACCATGGACGCAAGGTCTGAGAACCGTGAAGAGCTCGTCGCCATTATGGACAGGCAGTTCCTTACGCGGACCTCCGCGGAGTGGGACGCGCACTTCCGCGCGACGGGAGACTTCATCTACGCCAGAGTGCAGTCGACGGACGAGCTTGTGGACGATCCGCAGGTGATCGCCAACGAGTACATAACCACGTTCGATCACCCCGTAATAGGCCCAATCAAGATGTGTAACCACCCCAACATATACAGTGAGACACCCTCAGGTATCTTCAAGGAGGCTCCTGAACTCGGCCAGCACACCGAGGAGATACTGGTAGAGGAGTTGGACTACTCGTGGGACGACATCACAGCCCTCCAGGACAAGGGCGTTATACTCTAGTCGTCTCCTTAACATTCGCAATCTTAAACGGTCACAAAAGACCCAGGAGGAACAATTGGCGGAAATAGACGGCGGACGACTGTTCGCCAAAGCACTCAAACGGGAGGGTGTGGAGTACGTCTTCACTCTCAACGGCGGCCACATCTATAACCTCTACGAGGGTTGTGTCGCCGAAGGCATCAAGATTATCGACTTCAGGCACGAGCAGGTAGCCGCACACGCCGCAGAAGGCTGGGCGAAGGTCACAGGCAAGCCCGGAGTGGCGATCGTCACGGCGGGGCCGGGCGTCACTGACGCAGTAACTGGAATTGCGAACGCGTTCCAGGCGCCGAGCCCCATGGTAATGATCGGCGGAAACGCCGGCATTTCGGACCATCTGCGAGGCGGACTGCAGGACTTCGACTCTGCAACCTTCCTCAAGCCTGTTACCAAGTTCTCCGAGCAGGTTAAGCGAGTCGAGCGCATCCCCGAGTACGTCGCCATCGCCTTCAGGCATGCGACTACCGGTGTGCCAGGGCCTGCCTACCTCGAGATCCCGGTCGACCTGGTCAACGGCATGGCTGACGAGGACGAGGTCAAATACCCGCAGACGTACCGGACAGACTCCAAGGCTTACGGCGACCCTGAGTACATCAGCCAGGTGGCCGACATACTCATGGAGACCAAGAAGCCCATGATCCTGGCCGGGTCAGACGTCTGGTGGAACGACGCCTCTGAAGAGCTGCGTGAATTCGTCGAGATGATCGAGTCTCCGGTCTTCCTGAACGCGATGGGACGCGGTTCAATCCCTGCCGACCATCCAAACCTCGGCAGCCTTGGCAGACGCTATGGCCTGGTACACTCGGACACTGTGATTCTGCTGGGTACGCCAATCGACTTCAGGCTTGGCTACGGCTCGGACCACATGTTCCCCCAGAACCCCAAGCTCATCGAGATCATGATGGACGGGTCGAAGATCGGCCAGAACCGCGATCTCGACGTAGGCGTCGTGGGCAATTCCAAAGCCATCCTCCAGCAGATCATGGACGAACTGAAGTCTCGCGGCTACAACTCGCCGGGCAAGGCGTGGGTCGAAGAGGTAATGACCGAAGACCGCGCCCTCCAGGCGGCGGACGAGGAGATGCTCAACAGCACCCAGACTCCGATTCACCCGATGAGGCTCGTCAAGGAAGTACGAGACTTCCTCGACTACGACGCGACTGTGATCGGCGACGGTGGCGACATCGTGACGTTCGCGGCGCGCGTGCTCGACATCAACGGGCCGGGCCACTGGCTGGACCCCGGACAGTTCGGCTGCCTGGGCGCCGGTTCAGGATTCGCGGCCGCCGCGCAGCTCGCACGGCCTGACAAGCAGGTCTGCATCATCTACGGAGACGGCGGATTCGGCCTGACCGGATTTGACGTCGAGAGCTATGTGCGCCACGACCTGCCGATCGTGTCCGTCGTCGGCAACAACGGCGCGTGGAACCAGACGACCCAGGGCGTTGTCCGCAGGGGCATGAGCGGAGTCGGGACGTACCTGTCCCAGGACACCGACTATGCACAGATCATGCAGGGTCTCGGAGGATACGGCGAGCGCGTGACTGATCCAGAAGAGATCAAGCCCGCTCTCGAGCGCGCGTTTGGCTCGGGCAAGGCTGCCCTGCTGGACGTGGTTATCGACCCAGAAGTGGCATATGCCGCCATGGGAGGCCGCTCGCGGCAGTCAAGACAGTACTAGAGAGACGGGAGGAGCGTGGGGCATGTCCATGAACGGAACTAACGGGCATCAGCAGCCGAAGGGTCCGCTAACCGGAATCCGGGTCATCGACTGGACGATGTGGCAGTTCGGCCCCGTGTCCACGATGATGCTCGCCGACCTCGGCGCCGAGGTGATCAAGGTCGAATCGCTGGACGGCGATCATGGCCGACAGTTCGGTCGCGTGGGCGGCGTGCTTTCGGACATGCCCCACGGTGTCAACGCCTACTTCGAGGGAATGAACCGCAACAAGCGGGGCATCGCTCTCGACCTTAAGAACCCGCGCGGAAGGGAGATCATGTACAAGCTGGTCTCCAAGTCCGACGTGTTCGTAGAGAATTTTCGTAAAGGGGTCGCCGAGAGACTCGGCCTCGGATACGAGGACCTCAGCAAGATCAATGAGCAGATAGTCTACGGGTCGGCGTCCGGGTACGGCCCGGAGGGCCCGGACTCTGGGAAGCCCGCGTTTGCCCTGACTGGAGAAGCCCGGTCGGGGGCGCTGTTCTGGTCCGGGCCCAACGACGGATCGCCCTATGCTGTCGGCATTGCCGACCAGGCTGCCGGTATCATGCTCAGCTACGGCGTACTCGGCGCGCTCGTAGCCAGGGAGAGGTACGGTTACGGTCAGAAGGTAGACGTCTCCCATCTTGGCAGCATGATCTGGACGCGCGGAATGCAGAACGGCATCAGCCTGCTTGCTGACCGGGAGTTCCAGCGGCAGACATGGCGTCAGGCCGGTAACGTACTCTGGAACACCTACGAGTGCGGGGATGGAAAGTGGATCGCTTTCTCGATGAGCCAGGGCGATCGGTACTGGCCCGCGATGTGCCGAGCCATGGATAAGCCGGAGTGGCTGGAAGACGAACTGTTCAGCTCGCTCGAGGCAAGGTACGAGAACCGTGAGCACGTGATCGAGCAGATGGCAGAGGTATTCAAGACACTCCCGCGAGACGAATGGGAGCGAAGGCTGTCTGAGGCAGGCGACCTCATCTACGAGAGAGTACAGCACACCCTGGACCTTCAGGATGACCCACAGGTGGTCAAGAACAACTACATCGTCGATTTTGAGCATCCAGTGCTCGGCGAGAGCAAGTGGGTGCAGACTCCGATCACGTACTCCGAAGACCAGGTATCAACACGCAAGATGGCGCCCGCACACGGAGAAGACACCGAGAGCGTTCTTATAGACCTCCTCGACTACTCGTGGGATGACATCGCCGCGCTGCAGGAAGAGAGTGTCATCCTCTGACCGGGGAGCAGACACCACACGCAAGAACATCAGCAGAAGAACCCTACGAAACGGGAGGACCAGAGAATGGCATACGTATCGAACGACCCAGAGGAAGCATTTGTCGGCAAGGAACTGGGGTCCAGGGAGTTCGTCGCTGACGATCAGATCCTTAACGACTACTTCGTTGGGCTGGAGATCGAGTCGGACTGGTATGACAGCCAGCCGTACGGGAGGGCTGTTGCTCCGTCCATGACTTTGACATCGGTCGACGGCGGCTTCCCTGGCGGAGGGTTCAAGAACACCTTCGGCAACCTTTGGATGCGCCAGCAGTGGCAGATGAAATCTCCGATCTATCCGGGGCAGCCGTACACGGCCACCTCTAAGATTGTCGACATCTACGATCACCGCAACAGGACGCTGGTCAACTCCGAAGTGACGCTCTGGTCGCCTGAAGGCGAGGTAATGGCCGTCGGGCACCACCACCAAAGCTACCTTCTGAGCCAGTCTTCAGGCAGAGTTGCGCTGCGCGATCCGAAGGCGAAGGGCGGCGCGAGACGGTTCGAAGTCCCTGAGGGCGATCTCATCAAAGGCGACTCTCACTCAATCAGCCTGGAGATGTGCGGGACGTTCTTCCACGGCAACGCCAACTACCACACCGACAAGAGCGCTGCTGAAGAGCTGGGCTTCGAGGAAGTCGTAGTCGGCGGGCGGATGACGATGTCCTACATTGGCGACCTGATGGACCGGCACTTCGGCAAGGGCTGGTTCGAGGGTGGCGAACTGGACATCAAGTTCACCAACATCGTCTGGCCTGAAGACGTTGTCACGGCAAGAGCGGTCATCACCGACGAGTCCGAAGACAATGGCTCCCGCCGCGCCAATGCTGCGGTCTGGATGGAGAAAGAGGACGGAACCGTCGCCATCGTGGGCACTGCGAGCGCTGCGGTCTAGTGAAGAACTCTCACTCCCATTCTGGTTTCCCGGTATGACCGGGTAGCCGAATGCGAATCAGTAGAGCTCACAACATGACCCAGGCCGAGGCGAAAGACTGGGTCAGCCGGGAACTTGATAACCTGCTGACCCAGTTCGGCGATTCCGTGTCGGACGTGTCCCACTCGTGGGACGGCGACTCGATGAGGTTTCAGTTCATGGTGAGCCGGATCGCCAGCTTCGAGGGCAACCTTGAGGTGACCGAGGACGAATTGGACCTGGACCTGCCATTCCCACTATTCGCCCAAGGGTTCGAAGTGACGGCCAAGACAGAGGTCGAGCGATGGCTGGACCGGAATCTGCCCGGAGCCTAGCCAATCCGTTCTTTTGACAACGGCCCCCTCATCTCCCTGCCTAACAACACCGCTCGCCTCTCTCTAGTCGTCTCCTGAGAGGAAGCCGAGCAGGTTCAGGATGATGATGAACATGTTGAGCACGTTCAGGTAGAGCCCGATGCTGCCGATGACGGCGACCTGTGTTGCGGCCTTTTCGTCGCCGTCCATGGCAGCCTGTTGAGCCAACTCCTTCATCTGCTTGGTCTCCCAGACCGTGAGGGCCAGGAAGATGGGCAGCAGTATTATGTTGACCAGCAGGAAAAGCATGCTCGACTGCAGCAGAAACACGTTGACCAGGCTGACTACCGTGACTCCGACCAGTCCGAAGATCAGCATCGGACCGAGCTTCGACAGGTCTCTCTTGGTGGTCATGCCGACCGCGCTCATGGCCACGAACAGGCCCGCAGTCAGCAGGAACGCCACCCCGATCATCTCTCCCGTGTACTGCACGAGAATTGGCGATAGGAATAGTCCCCAGATGCCGGCAAAGGCCAGATAGAGGGCAGTACCCAGGCCGATATTCCCCCGCTGAACGACAGCATTCGCTGCGAACAGGGTGCCAAAGACCACGCCAAAGAAAAGCAGTATCCCGATGAAG
This sequence comes from uncultured Dehalococcoidia bacterium, assembly GCA_964537915.1. Classification (GTDB taxonomy): domain Bacteria; phylum Chloroflexota; class Dehalococcoidia; order Lucifugimonadales; family UBA1123; genus VXRN01. The sequence continues at coordinate 139,449 of CAZIDM010000002.1, read as the reverse complement.
CCAAGAGAGAAGATGACATCTCCGGCTCCAATCGCGTCGCCGACCCATATCGCGGCAGCTGTGACGACGACTCCTAGCGCGACAAGGCCGTACATGCGGGCCATCGCGTCCGTGAAGATGGCGTCAGCGCGACTTCTGCCGTATGGAATGCTGTATTGTCCGGTTGCCATGCCTGGATTGTTCCTTCCCTGAGTAGTGTCCTTTAGAATAGTCTAGAAGACGGGAACAGCACCGTCAAAAGATGGCCTGGGAGTCTTTCAGTCGGTTGACCTCCCGGGCCTCGTGGCCCAACAGCCCGCAGAAGACGGCGTCATTGTGTTCGCCGAGCCGAGGAGCAGTGTAGTAGGCGGGTCGCGGAATGTCGCCAAAGCGAATAGGCAAGCCCGCCACTTCTCTGATGCCGACTTCCGTGTGGTCCATCTCGATGATGTTGCCGCGCTCCCGGAAGTGAGGGTCGCCCATCAGCGACATAACCTCCATGACGGGACCCGCGGCAATCCCCTCCCCTTGCAGAAGGTGCGTGACCTCCTCCGGAGACTGAGGACACGTCCACTCCCTGATCAGGTGATCCAGGACTTCTTCGTTCTTCTTCCTGGCGTCCAGTGTGGCGAACCTGGCATCGGCAGCCAGTTCAGGACGCCCCATGACGCTGCATAGCCTGGCCCACTCGCCGTCGGACTGAACGGCAACGGCCACCCACTGGTCATCGCCGGCGCAGCGGTAGACGTTGTGTGGGGACATGTGTGGGTCATGGTTGCCGATTCGAGGAGGCACCCGGCCGTTCATCGTGAAATCCAGGAACGCCTCTGGAATCATGCTGGATATGACTTCAGCCATCGCAAGCTCGATACGCTGACCCTCACCTGTCCTGCGCCGATGCCATAGCGCACTCAGCACGGAGTGGACCATCATGGTGCCGACCAGGTAGTCGGGCCAGTTACCGCCCAGGTTCTGGGGCTGCCCACCATCGTATCCGGTAATCGAGGGCTGGCCCGCGTACGAGCATACGTTGGGGCCAAACCCAGTCGACTCACGGTCTGGTCCGACCGTACCCATCGTCGAGCCGCTCAGCATGATCAGGTCGGGACGGATCTTCCTGAGGTCTTCGTAGCCAAGTCCCTGACGTTCCAGCACGCCGGTCGAGAAGTTCTCTATCACCACGTCGCTGACGGCGACCAGTTCCCTGATCAGTTCCTGCGCCTCGGGATCACGGATGTTGAGCGTGACGCCGAGCTTGCTGTGGTTCAGGCAGTTCCAGATGCTGGACCTGTTGACACCGACAACTCCATCCGCCGCTCCGGCCAGGCCGCTTCTGCCGGGCTCGAGCCTGGTGTTTGACTCAACCCGGATGACCTCTGCGCCGAGAGAACCGAGCCAGCCGCCCGCATATGGCACCGAGAGGATCCAACCGAAGTCGATTATCCTGATGCCCTCAAGTGGCCTGTTGCGAGGACTGCCAGGAGTGACCGAACTGCGTTCGTCCTGAGCTTGTCGAAGGGCGGTCCGTGTTTCGACAGACTCACCAAGAACGTCGCTTGCAGAGTCAGCCGCAGCTTTGTGAGAAAGACCTTCAGGGGCTTTTTCGCCACGTTCACTCAATGCCGGGGCTGAGGAGCGCAAACTCCAGGGAGTCCTGAAGAATCTCACCGACGGACCCGGGTGCTTCACGACTCCGGCTGCCGGATGGTGCTGTTCCACGAAGAAGCCGCGTGCATCGTAGTGATCCGAGGAGACGATCTCGTCGACTGTCTGGACCGGGAAACACGGTACGCTCTTCGACTGGAGACTTCGGTAGAGTTCACCCCGGGTCTTGTGCCTTGTCCACTCGGCTACCTCGACCTCGATGTCCCCCGCGTGGTCCCTGCGTCCCTCTAACGTCTCATATTCCTCGTTGTCTGCCCACTCGGGTCTTCCCATCATGTCCTTGAGAGTTTCCCACCAGTGGTCCAGAAAGAAGGTCTGCGAGGCATATCCGTCAGCGGCCTTCCAGATCCAGGGGAAGAAGACCTTTTTCCTATCCTCGGGGAGTCGGGAGATGTCGTATGAGTAAGTCGCGAAATTGCCGCGGATATGGCTGGCAACGGAGTCCATCGCAGAGACGTCGATCTCCTGGCCGTGGCCATAGGCCTCCCTGTGGAACAGGGCGCACATGGCTCCTGCGGCAGCAACCCACCCCGCGAGGTACATACCCATGTTTCCCACGCCGCGCAGGGGAGTGTGCTCCTCCAGGTCCGTTACGTATGCGGCGGGTGACTCCCAACCCATGCCGCCCATGTGCCAGGCAATGAGATCGGTGCCCTTCCAGTCGCGATAGGGGCCCGTGTTTCCAAAGGGCGTAACATAGGTGCGGATGAGGCCCGGGGACAGATCCGCTACCGATGCCGAATCGATGCCGAGCCGTGCGGCCTGCTTTGGCTGCACGTCGGTAACGAAGATGTCCGCACCCGTGATCAGGTCTCGAATGCGCCGTAGGTCAGACTCCTCATGCAGGTCGAGAGTCAGGCCTCGCTTGTTGGCATTGAGATACAGGAAGATGCCGCTGGACTCGGGGTCGGGCCGATCAGCCGGAAACGGGCCCAGACGTCTGAGCGGGTCCCCGCCAGGTGGTTCGACCTTGAGTACGTCGGCTCCGAGATCGGCAAAAGTCTTCGCGCACATGGCCCCGGAAGGGCCAAGGCTGTATTCGACTACCCGGAGACCCGAGAGTGCGCCACTGGTCACGAGAAGCTACTCTTCCCTATCTGACCAGGGGTGCGCTAAGAGCGCCTGGAGTTCTCTTCGATGCGGTCGGTGTCCCAGAAGCGAGAGAATGCCAGCGCCCTCGGGCAGTGTCCGTACGACTCTTCGACGTTTACAACCACGCCCTGGAGAATCTTGGCGTTCTCATCGGGATTGAATACCTGCAGTTCGACCTGCAGCTCATCGAGTTCCGCTCGATCGACGATCTCGACTGTGCCGTTGACGCGAACAGTCTCCCTGACTCCGGGAATGAAGAAGATCAGCGCAATGTGCGGGTTCTCGGCCATGTTGAGGTAGGACTGGAACAGACGATTGCCGGCCACATCTGGAATGAGCAGGCGTCTCTCGTCCAGTATCTTGACCCAGCCTGGCTTTCCGCCCTTGGGAGAGGCGTCGCAGGAGCCGTCAGCCGAGCTTGTCGCCATCACGAGCATGGGCGACTGTTCTATGAAGTCCCGCACGTTGTCCTGCAGCAGCCCAAGGACCTTCGTCGCGGGCCTCTCTTTGGGGAATCCAAACTGGCGCGTGAACTGATTGTCGAACTGGGTCTCGATGTCTAGGACTTCAACCATGGGACTTCTCCTGTGCACGTGAGTGGGCCGATTGTACGCCAACAGTGTGAGGCGGGCAACCGTTGGACAAGTCCGCCGATGCTGTATGCTGGGGCCCCGCGACAACGGCTCGACAGCATGGATACTGAACGGTCTGACGAATTGCCAACGCTCTATCTCGTCCCAACGCCAATCGGAAACCTGGAGGACGTCACTCTGCGAGCGCTGCGTGTCCTGCGAGAGGTGGACCTCATAGCTGCCGAAGACACGCGGGTCACCCGCAAGCTGCTGTCACGGTACGAGATAGGGACGCCACTAACCTCGTTTCACCAGCACAGCAGGCGTGAGAAGGTCGGAGATCTACTTGAGAGGCTGGTTGACTCTGACATTGCGCTCGTCTCTGATGCGGGAACACCGACCATAAACGATCCGGGGCAGGACCTGGTCTCGGCCGCGACTGAAGCAGGATTCGACGTTGTGGCGCTCCCAGGTGCATCGGCCGTGACAACCGCGCTGGCCGCATCAGGCGTGGAGGGCGATGGCTTCGTCTACGTCGGCTTTCTCCCCCGAGAACGGTCGCGAAGAGTTGAACTTCTCTCAAGCCTGAAGGGCGAGCGCCGGACTCTCGTGACCTTCGAGACTCCCCACAGGTTGGCAGCAGCCCTCAGGGACATACTGGAGACACTGGGGGACAGGCGGATCGCGGTGTGCAGGGAGATGACGAAGCTCCACGAGGAGATCTACCGTGGGACCGTAACAGACGCGATTGCGCACTTCGTGAAGCCGCGTGGCGAATTCACACTGGTCATTGAGGGCGCCTCGGCTGTGCAGGCGCCCCAGAGTGACGCCGATCTTGACGAACTGCTCGCAGGGTCGAAAGGTCGGGGAATGACGGCGAGGGACGCTATCGCGGAGGTAGGGGCGATCACGGGAGTTTCGAGGCGAGAGCTGTACTCCAGGTGGGTCGCACTGGATAAGTAGGGAGCCCCTTTGTTCGCAGGCTATCCGAGCGGTGTGATAACATTGGGGGCAACTTCCACACAGGGTGTTTCGGGGTATCGGTTTGCCTGAACGAGTACTGGTCTGTGTTGCGTGGCCGTATGCCAATGGGTCCATCCACGTCGGTCATGCGTCAGGTGTGTACCTGCCTGCGGACATATTCGCGAGGTACAACCGGATGCAGGGCCGCGAGGTCGCGATGGTCTCCGGAAGCGACGCTCACGGAACACCTGTGACTATCGCCGCCGACCAGCAGGGCGTGAGGCCCGAGGACATATACTCCAAGTTCCAGCAGGAGTTCCTTGATACCTGGGACCGCCTCGGCATCAGCTTCGACCTTTTTACCTCCACACACACTAAGAACCACGAAGAAGTCACCCAGGATATGTTCCTGAAGATGCTGGACCGTGGGTACCTGTACAAGGACACGATGCGTCAGCCTTACTGTCTGTCGGACGAGCGTTTCCTTCCCGACAGATACGTTGAGGGCAAGTGCCCACAGTGCGGAAATGAGGGCGCGAGGGGCGACCAGTGTGACCGGTGTGGCAGTACGCTCGACCCTGAAGAGCTCATCGGGCTCACGTGCAAGATGTGCGGCAGCGAGCCTGAGATCCGCGAAACTGAGCACTTCTTCATCAAATTGAGCGCATTTGAAGACAGGCTGCTGGAGTGGGTGAGCAAACAGGACCACTTCAAGCCCAACGTAAAGAACTTTACGATCGGCTTCGTGGAGGGCGGCCTCAGAGATCGCGCCATCACTCGGGACCTGGACTGGGGTGTACCACTCCCGGTCGACGGTTTTGACAGCAAGCGCATCTACGTCTGGTTCGAGGCTGTAATCGGGTATCTTTCGGCCACAAAGGAGTGGGCGAAGATAAACGGAGACGCCGATAAGTGGGAGGAGTTCTGGCTCAAGGATGCCCGCTCCTACTACTTCATGGGCAAGGACAACATCCCGTTCCACACGGTGATTTGGCCTTCCATGCTAATGGCCTACGGGGACCTGAAACTCCCCTACGACGTACCGGCAAACGAGTACGTCAACCTGGAGTCCGAGCAGGTATCGACCAGCCGCAACTGGGCGGTGTGGATGCCGGACATCCTTGAAAGATACGACGTAGACTCGATCAGGTACATGCTGGCCTCGATTATGCCTGAGACCAGCGATTCTGACTTCAACTGGGCAGAGTTCGTGCGCCGCAACAATGACGAACTCGTGGCGACGTACGGCAATCTCGTTCACCGCGTACTCTCTATGGTCGGGCGCAACTTTGACCGGTCGGTCCCCGATCCCGGAGAACTGGACGAGGAGTCGGAGCAGCTACTTGAAGAGGCAGGACGCGGCCTAGACGCAGTCTCCAGTGAACTGGAACGATGCAGGTTCAGGAACGCACTCCAGGCGGCGATGGGCATTGCCCGCGCGGCCAACCGGTACCTGGACTCCAAGGCCCCCTGGCAGGCGGTCAGAAGCGATAAAGATGACGCGGCCAGAACGCTCTGGACGGCTATGACCGTCATCAACTGCCTCAAGACCGCGCTGTATCCGTTCATGCCAGGCACTTCTGAGACACTGCACGGGCTTTTGGGTCTCGAAGGCACGGTCAAGGACGATGGCTGGTCGTGGGACAGGTCGGCGCTGGCTCCCGGCAGTGCGCTGCCGAGACCCAAGCCTCTATTCACCAAGCTCGATGAGTCGGTGGTAGAAGAGGAGAGGTCGAGGCTTGGTGCATAGTCCTCGAGCAACTGCCGACAGGGACCAGGTTGCCGCCATATACGCTCCCATCCAGGAGCGGCTCACCAAGGTAGAGCAGCGTCTGAAGGAACTGGCAGGCGTCAACTTCCAATTCCTCTCCGAGATGCTCACCCACGTTTACGGTTCGACCGGGAAGCGCGCCAGACCTGCCATAACCCTGCTTGCCGCGAGCTTTCACCCCCATGAGGAGTACAAGTCGGAAGTTATGGCAACGGCAGTTGAACTGCTGCATATCGCCACGCTCATACATGACGACACGGTGGATGAATCAGACACGCGCCGGGGCAGAGCTACGATCTCCAGCCTGTACGGGAAGGACATCGCCGTGCTGGTGGGCGACTACGTGTTTGCTTCGTCGGCGACTTTCGTGTGTGACACCGGTCACGTTGGCGTCATCCGCAGATTCTCTCAGACCATCATGGAGCTTTCGAGCGGCGAGCTACACGAGCGCGTTAGCGCTCACGATCCAGGCCAAACCCTGGACGGCTATCACGAGCGCATCTACAACAAGACCGCCTCCCTGTTCAGCACTTCCGGCGAAACAGGCGCCGTACTGAGCGGAGCGCCGGACGAACAGGTCGCTGCCCTGAAGAAGTACTCTCGCGAGCTCGGAATGGCGTTCCAGATTGTGGACGACATCCTGGACTTCCAGGGCGACGAAGAAGAGATTGGCAAACCCGTTGGCAGCGATCTCGCAAACGGCATCATGACCCTCCCGGCATTTATTGCCAGGGAGACAAGCCCGTCAGAGAACCCGATAGACGCGTATCTCAACGCCGGCAGCGTGGATGAGGACCTGCTGGCTGAAGCCGTCGAGATGGTCCGACAGCCTGAAATCATCGATGCAGCCTACGACGAAGCAGCCAGGCGATGCGACATCGCCCGAGAGGCGCTTCAGGTGCTCCCACACACACCGTCGCGCGATTCGCTGGAGAGTCTGCTCGACTACATGCTCACGCGTCGGACCTGAACGAGCGGCCGGCACTCACCCACCAGGCCGATCAGGACTCCCAGACTACTCGTCCCCCGAGTATGGTCATTGCCGGCCGTAATCCAGGCAGAGCGTCCGGCTCAATTGATGTCAGGTCATTGGCGAACAGCGCCATGTCAGCCATGAAACCTGGAGAGAGTCTGCCCACCTGATCGCTCAAGCCGGTCAGTCGTGCCGGCGCGATGGTGTAGGCTCGCAGGGCCAACTCCAGGCCCATTCGCTCTCCTTCACCCAGAGTGTCACCGGGTTTGGTCCGCCTGGTCACCGCAGCGTGAAGTGCAGGCATGGGGTCAGGGTCGGATACGGGTGCATCCGAGGAGAAGGCCACGATGATTCCCCGCGAGGCTAGTGAAGCCGCCGGGTAAAGCCAGGGATGCATCTCAGACGAGACTTCTGCCAGGTACCGGTCACCCTGGTGATGGATGAATCCGGGCTGTGTGACGACTGCGGCCCCACACTCCACGAGGGCGTCCAACACTTCTGGCGGCGACTCGGAGCAGTGCTCGATTCGGTGTGGAGGCAGATGCTCAGGCAGTCCCTGGGATGCTGACAGGGCTTCTACCACAGTACGAACTACATCCTCCTCTACCGCATGGACGGCCACAGGAAAGCCGTGAAACGCACACTCTTCCAGCGCAGACCTCACGCCCTCACGTGACGGCGTCTGAGTTCCAGAGGACTCGGTGACCATGATCTTGGCGTGACCAATACGTAGCATGTCACTGCCGCTTGCGAACGTCATGCCGGCGCTCCCGAACTCTGCAATGTTGCCAGCTCCGGGCATCACTGTGATTCTGGGGAGCATGCGCACGTCGCTCACCAAATCCTGAAACAGGCTCCACCGATCAGTGGAGTTAGTGTGGGTCGCATCCTGGATTGACGTCACGCCGAGAGAGAGCAATCTCATGGCAGCCTTGCGTACGTGTGACGCCAACTCAGCAACCGGCGGCTTCGGAATTCTCTGGTCCAGAATGTCCTGCATATCGAGGAGCAGTCCGTTAGGACTTCCAGTCTCAAGGTCGCGAGCTATGGTTGCGCCGGGAGGCTCATCAGTGTTCTCAAATATCTCCACCCGCTCCAACGCCAGGGAATTGAGCACGCAGGCGTGCCCAGAACGGTGGTCAAGTTTGACGGGATGGTCGGGCGCGGCTCGGTCAAGGTCCCAGCGAGTGGGGTGTCGACTTTCGGCCAGATGGAAGGGGTCATACCCCCAGCCCGACACCCACTGACCCTGTGGCGTGCGAGCAGCCTGGTCGGCGATCAGTCGCCCGATGTCAGCTATCGACGACGCTCGCCCAGGACCGCAGCTGACAGAACCGAACGTCGAGGCGTAGGCAAGCAGGTGCATGTGGGCGTCGTGAAAGCCCGGGATCAGCGTGCCGCCGCCACAGTCGATTACCCTGGCGTCAGGGGCGATGAAATGACGGGACTCGGCATCGCTGCCCACCCATACGATGCGGCTTCCCAGGGCGGCCAGGGACTGTTCGGTTGCGATGCGTGAGTCCTGAGTCAGGATGCGCGCATTCGTCAGGATGAGGTCTGGCCTGGCGTCTCCTGGCGGACCCATGGGATATGTCCCCAACCCGGTCCTGGTGACTGGAGGGGACAGTTTCTCCCCTACTGGATAACGGAGTGAGGAGTGGCCTCGATCCTGCGGACGACAATCTTGTCGCGGTCGAGCATCTCGGGGACCTTCGGGCCGATGTCATTGACCCATCGGTCGCTCTGGTACACGGCCTCGTACAGGGCCTCGCGGTCTTCCTCGCTCTCAAAGCGGCGGATCCAGATGTACAGGTCGTCCTCTTCCTCACCCACGAAGCTTCCGACGATCACCATGCCCTTGGAGACCTGGAATGGAATGATCTCCTCTTCCATGAACCTGACCCAGTTTTCGCGCTGGCCGGGAAGAGTCCTGTACTCACGAAGTTCGAAGAACATTTCGGTCTCCTTTGGGAAGATGGTTAACAGTCACAAATGTATGTAGAGCCAGGGGCATTGTCAAATCAGGCAAGAGTGAAGACGAGAACGCTGGCAGCGATATACAGGGCGATCATGGACGCGCCAGTCACAGTGATGAGCGAGCCCCGATCCGTCCTGCGGGGAGTGTTCTGTATTCCCACCACTACGATGGCCGTCATGAGGACCGCGATTACGGCAGTGAGAATGTGAATCTCGTCGATCGCATGCCACAGGGCTCCTCCCGTGAACGCGACGTCGTCCAGGAACAGCACGAAGCCCATATTGAACAGGTTGCTGCCCAGGACGTTGGTAAACGCAAGCTCAGGCGCCCCCAGCCTCAGGGCTGCGAAGGAGGCAGCAATCTCAGGCAACGACGTACTGAATGCCAGGAACTGTGTACCAACGAAGCTGGCTTCCCAGCCCATCGCTTCAGCGATGTGGTCGCCGGTGAAGGCCAGCCAAACCGAGGATGCGACGACAATGGCCGCAGTTACCACGTACGTGACGACGGCGCGTGAGAGACTCTCGTCTGCATAGTTTGAGTCTTCAGCTTCGTCATCGCTTTCGGAGCCTGAAGAGTCGCTTCCGCGTTCTGCCTTGAATACGAGGTACATAGCCACCAGGAATATGCCGAACATCAGGATCGACAGGGGGCTGATATACCACGTCGAGGCCACGTCGGTCTGATGGTGGACAATCGCAGCTATGGCGGCGGTTGAAATGACCGCAATGCCCAGGACGCCAACGAGGGCCGCCGTGGGCGAGATGTGACCTAGCACCGGACCCTTACGCCAGTAGAGGTCCATTAGGCCGATTATCAGGAGGTTGAAGAGGTTGCTGCCAAAGGCGTCACCAGCAGCCAGGTTGACGTCCCCAACCAGCGTAATCGAACTCACGCCGGTGCCCAGTTCCGGAAGCGACGTGGCCGTCGCCAGCATGACTACGCCGACAAAAGACCTTCCCAGCCCTGTTTTCTCGGCGACGATGTCCGCCGACTTGGCCATGAAGTGAGCAGTTACCAGGATCACAGCGGCGGCAGCGAGCAACTGTAGCCAAAGGAGGGCTAGGTCCACATCTTCTCCTGGAGCAGATCGGAACGGCGCACGATAGCGGCGGCGATCCAGTCACGCAATGACAACCGGCCTGACGCGGGAGGGCCGTCCCCGGGGGTCTTCACCGGCCGGGAGGCCGCGTTCTCAAACCCCGAAGGATTCTAGCTACCCTGTGTTGCTGCTGACAAGGAGATCAGCCCGCTCTCCCCACTTCTCCAGGAAACGCCGGTAGTTCTTAAGGCTCAGCTCATCGCGTTCAGCCTCGGCCAGCTCATTCCAGACACGATGTTCGTGCTGCACAACGGGAAGAGACTGGTCGGCGACGATGCGCTTGCCCTGCTCCTTGAAGTGGAAGCTGTAGTCGATGTCCAGATTGCGGTAGAAGCGGAAGCTCTCGCGCATCAGTCCCACCTTGAGGAGATCCTTGCGACGGAACGCGAAGCAGTATGCCTGCATGGCGTCCATGTCGCCGGACTCGCCCTCGCCGTCGTGGAAGTGATGGAGGTTGTCAGTGCGAAGTCCGAACGGGCCGGCCACGCCAACCTGGTCGTCGCTCAGCATCTTCTTGACGGGCCCTATGAGGTCTCCCGTTACTTCGACGCTGGTGTCGAGCAGGATGACGATTCTGCCCAGGCTCTGCTTGAGCACGATGTTCTTGGCGGCGGCCTCACCCAGGACGTGATCGGCGTGAATGACCCTGACCCTGGTGTCTGATGATGCGAGATCGTCGAGATACTCCCCAGTCTCGTCGGTCGATCCGTTGTCGAGTACAACCATCTCCATATCGCGGCCATTGCTCGAGTCCAGAGCGCTGGAGACGACACGCCTTACGTCGTCCACGTAGTTGCACGCCACTATGCCTATGGTCACGTCGTAGGCGTCTTCCTGATCGAGCAGTGAGGGCACCTCGGCAGCAGCCGAGACGACGTCACGGTCTTCAGTCAGCTTCTCCCACTCGGCCTTTGGCCTGATTCTGGAGCCGCGTTCGTGGTCCTCGACCACGTAGCCGACTTCCTCCAGGGCCGCGCGGATCTGGTCAGCGGCGGAATACTCTGCCATGTCTCTCAGGTGCGCCCGGCGCAGGAGCTGTTCAAGCGCCTCTGGAGGAGTCTCGTATTCGTCACCGACTCCCAGCAGGCCCAGACCGAGAACTTCATCGTATCGTTCGACAACCGCGAGCTTGGTCGCGGGATCGAGGTCAGAGCGTGCCATCTCCCATGTGAGGGCCAGAGCCCCCGGCATGTCCAGGTTGGTGTTGACGGTGTCAAAGAACCGCCCTACCCACTCTTCGACGGCCGCGCCGTCGGGGTCCGCACCGCCTGTAACGGCGGCCTCTTCAGACTCGATCATCCACTGCCAGATCCGGTTCTTGAGTCGCTGAAGTCCTCGTTGTGCAGCCCGGAGAGACGTGAATGTGAAGTTCAGCCTCGTGTTGTAACGCGCCGTCATACACAGGTACCTGAAGGCCATCGCGTCCAGTCCCTGCGCCTCGATGTCTGACATGATGAACGAGTTTCCGGCGGACTTGGCCATCTTCACCCCGTCTGCTAGCAGATGCTGACCATGGACCCACGAGTTGACTACGGGCTCGCCCGTGAAGCCTTCACTCTGGGCGATTTCACCCTCGTGGTGGGGGAAGATGTTGTCGACTCCGCCGGTGTGTATGTCGAACCTCTCGCCGAGGTATTTTATTGACATGGCAGAGCACTCGATGTGCCATCCTGGGAAGCCCTCGCCCCATGGGCTGGGCCACTTGACCGTCCTTCCAGGCTCCGCAGCCTTCCAGAGAGTGAAGTCGCGGGGATCGCGCTTGAGGGGGTCGGCATCTACTCTAACCGCCTCCAGCAGCTCGGCCTCGTGGATGTTGCCTGAGAGCTTGCCATAGTCCGGGAACCGGGAGACCTCGAAGTAGACGTTTCCGTCGACTTCGTAAGCGTAGCCGCCCTCCAGGAGCTTCTCGACGATCTCGAGCATCTCCTCGATATGATCGGTGGCCTTCGGGAACTCGTGGGCAGGCTGGATGCTCAGCTTCTCCTCGTCGGCCCTGAACCTTTGGGTGTAGAACTCGGCTATCTCCGCGGGGGTCTTTCCCTCTTCGATAGCGGCGGCAATGATCTTGTCCTCGCCGCGCTCGAGCACCTCCTGGCGCATGTGGCCGACGTCGGTGATGTTCTTGATGTGGACGACATCGAGCCCCTGGGAGGTCAGGATGCGTCTGATCCAGTCAGCCATCAGGTATGAGCGCAGGTTGCCGATGTGGGCGTCGCGGTACACTGTTGGACCGCAGGTGTACATCTTCACCAGGCCGTCTTCGATCGGCTGGACTTCGCTGAGTGTCTTTTCGAGGGTGTTGTATATCTTCAGCACGGTTGGCTTGCCTCCTGTCGTGCCGCCCTCGGCGGTATGTCCATGATGTATAGGAAGTTGGTGCTTCCAACCGTTCCGAAAGGGAACCCAGCCGTGACGACGACCATTCCGCCGTCTTCCGGTACCAGTTTGGATGAGATGGCATGCTCTTCGGACACGTCGATGAGATGCGCGACATTCGTGAGGTCGGGGCCTTTCACTGGTGACACGCCCCAGCTGACTGTCAGGGAGCGGAGCACCTCTTCGTGGGGAGACATCGCCAGGATGGGCGTTCCGGGGCGATACCGTGAAACTCGGCGGGCAGTACTGCCTGACTCCGTAAACGCGATTATCCCGCAGGCGCCCAATCTCACTGCGTTCCTGGCAGCGCCGTAGCTGATGCCGTCGTCGATGCGCGGCTGGATTTCGCGAGATCGATCTTCGAGATTCCTTTCGTAGTCGAGCGCCGCCTCCCGTGCGATCGCGACCTTGTTCATTGTCTCGACCGCAAGCACGGGATTGTCTCCGACAGCTGTCTCGCCCGAGAGCATCACAGCGTCGGTACCCTGCCGGACCGCATTGGACACGTCGTTGACCTCGGCCCTCGTCGGGCTGCTCGATACGATCATGGACTCAAGCATCTGAGTCGCGGTGATAACCGGCTTGCCGGCGAGATTACACTCCTCGATCATCTTCTCCTGCAGGATGGGTACCGATTCGGCATCTATGGCGACTCCGAGGTCTCCTCGTGCGACCATTATGCCGTCGCTGACCTCGAGGATTTCGTCGAAATTATTGACGGCCGCCTCTTCGGTCTCGATCTTGGAGATTATGAACATTTCGCTGCCATACTCGGAAATCAGTTCCCGAGCCTCGTCGATGTCCTTCGACGAAGTGACGTTGGAGAGCGCTACAAAGTCGGCTCCTGACGTCGCGGCAAATTTAAGCCCTTCCTTTGCCCGGTCGTCCAGAAATGGCAGTGACGGGGCGCGCCCTGGAATCGTCACGCCCTTCCCTTCAACCATCCTGTCGCCTCTTACCACCTCGCAGGCCACGTCCATGGACTTCGGTTCCACGCCCAGCACGCGCACCTCGATGGCGCCGTCGTCAATGAGAACGCTCCCTCCGATGGTGACATCGTTGTGTACACCCGACGGGTAGACTCCCAGGATCTCCGGGCTGCCGATGACGTCCCTGCTTGTCAGCACAATCCTGTCCGCTGGCTCCAGGTTGAATTCACCAGGGGACTGAGAGCCGGTCCTGTACTTTGGACCAGGGATGTCAACCATAATCCCGACCGGGATGTTCAGGTCTCTCGAAGCCTGCCGAACGTTCCGGAAGACGCGAAGGTGCTCGTCGAGCGTATTATGCGAGAGGTTTAATCTGGCAACCGACAGGCCCGCAAGCACCAACTCACAAATAGTGACGTAATTATCGGACGCCGGCCCCAGAGTAGCGACGATCTTGGTCCTTGGTCGTTCCAGTATCCGGGGAGATTGCGTCATGTAGGCTGCCTGTCACGTTCGTGAAATGAGATCAGTTCGTTGGTGATTTTACTAGAAAAGGCAGGGAACGACCATAGCCCATCAGTCTGGACAGGCAGGCAATCTGCACCCGTCATGCGATGCAGTGGACGGACCGAATCACATTCGGAAATCTGTCGAGGAGCCTGAGCAATGGCAGCATAAACGGTTCATTGACACGGAGAATTGACATAGAATGAAGAGACTCGGATAGAAGGTGCAAGCGATGCGGACAGTCAGGGAACTCTACGATCTCCAGCTGCTGGACTGGGAAATCCAGCAGCGCGAGGAGGAGTTATCGGAGGTCCAGGGTCGGATCGCTGATGATACGAAGAGGATACAGGCACATCGCAGGCTGTCCACCCTGGAAGCAAAACTTGAGGCGCTTGGCCTTTCGATACGCCAGTCCGAGCGGGCAGTCCAGGTGATCGAAGAGAGGATTTCGAGCCTAGACGCCAGGATGTACGACGGCAGCGTCACCAATCCTCGGGAGTTTGAGGCGCTCCAGGAAGAGCGCGCGAACCAGGTCCGAAACCAGGGAGAGGAGGAGGACCGTCTGCTGGAGTTCATGGTAGAGATCGAAGAGACAGAAGAGCTTCGGGACCGCGCGAAGGCAATGTTTGAACAGATCGACGAAGAGCGGAGCAGCGAACTGGGCACGCTGGTAGCCCGCCGGGAGGAGCTGACCTCAGATCTGCCTGGCCTACACGCACAGCGCCAGGAGATGTCAACCGAGTACCCGCCGAACATCATGGCAGTGTACGAGACTGTCAGGCGCACCCGCGGAGGCCAGGGAGCTGCGCTCGTCGACCAGCGTGGCATGTGCGAGGGCTGCCGCCTGACGATTCCGAACGCTGAGCTCAGCCGGGCCCGCACCAGCGATGGCATCGTGCAGTGCGGAAGCTGCACGAGAATTCTTATCTATGGCTAAGTCGAGGTCCGGCAGCACGAGATGAGAGCGTTAGGATACTTCAGGGTCGACGCGATTTCACAGGTTGATGGTCACATCAAGACACTGGTCGACTTTCATAACGAGTTCGAGACCTACTGCGACCTATACCTGCATCAGCCGGTGCGGACGTTTGGTGACCTGAATGCCGGGGATGACGGAATCTACCCCCAGTACGTCCAGTTGGTCGACTACATCAAGGAATCAGGTTCGAACTTCCTGGTCGCAATACCCGACTCCAGCCACCTGGGGAGTGACATCGAGACGGTTACACGCTCGTTCCTGGAGATCGAAAGCGCTGGTGCGAAGGTCTCGTGCCAGGACGAAGACATGCCTGACCCGCTTCAGAACGCTCTTTCTGTACTGGGCATATCAGGTGTCTCCCGGACGCGCAGCGGCAAGATCAGGGAGTCCATGCAAGAGCAGGCGATGTGGGGCAAAGGCCTTGGTCGGCCTCCCTTCGGATACCGCTACACCGAGGACGGGTCTTACGAGGTCATCAGAGACGAAGCCGCCGTGGTGGAACTGATCTACCGCCTGTACACCCGCGACCGGATGGGTATGCGCCTCATCGTCCAGCACCTGAACGAGCGGGAGATCACCACGAGAAGGGGAGGCAGGTGGAGCGTAGTCAGCATTCGCGACATCCTGAAGAATCCCGTTTACATCGGCACTTACACGCGCTTTGGACTGCGGCTGCCAAGGAGCCACGAAGCGATCATAGATGCGGAGACGTTTAGGGCAGCGAGAGACATAGTCGAGAGCCGGAGGCCCAGAGGCAGGGTATCGAGGGCGGAACCCTACCTGCTGTCTGGCATCGCCTTCTGCGACTACTGCGGCAACAAGATGATGGGCGTGACTCGTCACCAGAGATGGACAAACAAGAACGGCGACCGCAACCGCAAAACGTACCGCTACTACCAGTGCCAGTCTCGCAACAATCAGAGCGTATGCGGGTACCACACGTGGCGTGAGGCAGACCTCGAGGGCGCAGTGCTTGCCCAGATCCCCATGGCGATCAAGGCAAAGGAGATGGACAGGTTCGACGCGAACGGACGTGACGGCGATCTTGACGAGCCACTGAAGGCGATCTGGGAAGAGCGCGTCAGAAACGCTGAACGCCGTTTCCTTCAGGCAATGCGAAAGACCGCTTCAGGCGGGGCCGACACCGACCACCTCGAGGAGGCGCTCGGTGAACTCGACGACGCGCGACAGGGAGCGGAGCGGTCGGAATCGTCCGTGGACGTTGACGACACCCTCAGCAGGTGGGAAGACCTGAGCTTCGTAGATAAGCGGGACTTCCTGATCACACACGTCGCCAAGGTCGAAGTGGCCGACCACATGGCCAGGGTCGTCGTGTGACGTAGGTTTCTGCTAACATTCCTGCTTGATTTCACAAATTAATTCAACAATAAAGCCTTGCGATGAAAAATGATTGTTATGCACAATTGAGGACGCAACTCACCACAGAGGTTGGGTGCGCCTATGAGTTGCATTGAAATCAGGAGATCGTGCGGCGAGGTTACGGTCTGGTCCAGCTAGAGACCTACACATGCAAAAGGACCTTGGCCTTCCCATTTACCGGAAACTGATACGCCCCATTCTCTTTAGGCTACCCGCTGAGCGAGCCTACCGACTCGCTTCTCAACTCCTAAAGTTGTGGCCAATCTGGCGCGTCATAGGGGCAGTAAACAGTTTCAAGTCACCCTGTATCAGAACCTCTGTCGCGGGAATTCAACTCGAGAACCCCATTGGGTTAGCAGCTGGATTCGATAAGAACTGCGATATTCTCCCATCGCTTTCATATCTTGGTTTTGGTTACGTGTCCTGCGGAACCGTTACGCTCGAACCTAGGCAGGGTAACCTTGGAACCCGGCTGCTCAGATATGAATCACAGAATGCCCTCGTAAACTCCATGGGATTTCCCAATAGTGGCCTTGATGAGGCAGAACGATGCATTTCGCAGGGTCAACGCTGGCGTGACGAAACTCCGATCGTTGTTAGTGTGTCAGGGACTGACATCAAGGACATAGTGACGTGCCATCGGCGGCTTGAACCATTGGTAGACGCGGTCGAGATCAACATCAGCTCTCCGAATACTGCAGGTCTCAGGGTATTTCACGATAGAGATGTTCTGTTTGACCTGCTCACGGCCCTCAATGAGCGTAGGTCTCGACCTCTATTCGTCAAGTTGCCCCCATTTCCAGGAAGAGACCGAGATTCCGAGCAACATGAGCTAGTGTTATCGCTGGCAGAAGAGTGCGTAGCGGCTGGAGTCGAAGCACTAACCATCTCTAACACCCAGCCCATACCTGAGCCTAGATTTGATGCTGGTTCAGGCGGACTCAGTGGTAGGCCAATTTTCGAGCAGATGCTCCAAATGGTATCTGAGGTCAGGGATGTAGTCGGTGAATCAATCTCTATCAACGCGTGCGGTGGAATATTTACAGCAGAAGACGCGTGTGAGGCACTGCGTAGAGGTGCGGATACGGTGCAATTGTTGACCGGCATGGTGTACAGAGGACCACACATCGCTCCAGACATAGCTAGGGGTCTTGCCAAGGTGGTCATGGACAATGAACTAACTTCGGTTCGTAACCTACGAGAAGAATCATCCAAAGTGCCCCTCAGTTTATGAGGTCCTAGTTGATTGGCCCGTTTCAGGGCTAGTGCCCTCGCGCTTGACCTCGACGGGACTGTCCTGGGACCGGATGAGCGTATCTCTCCCGGAGTTGCCGACGCCGTTAGGCGGGCGGCACGTGTCATTCCAGTATCCATCGTGACCGGACGCGAGTCTGAGTCCCTTCTCCCGTTCGCCAGGGAGCTTGGCCTGGCTGAACCTCAGATTGCCAACAACGGCGCGGTTATTCTCGACCCTGCATCAGGCGAGGCGATATCCAGCACTACGATGCCCCAGGAGGCCGCGCTGCTGGCCCTGCGACCCATCCTCGAATCCGGGTACACGTTCCTGGCGACTCGCGGCACGGAGGTCTTTAGAGATCAGAGTGAACTTGGCGGCCGGGAACTGACCTGGATCACAGCGTTCGACCTCACCGAAACAGAAGCCAACAGGTTGGTCACTGAGGTTTCCAGTCACGACGGTCTGGACGTGGTTAAGGCCTATTTGCCCTATAACGAACTGTGGGCCGTCAACTTCACCCGGAGTGGGGTCAACAAAGGGACCGGTCTAATTGAACTGTGCGGTCTGCTGGGTGTCGAGCCGTCGGAGGCTGCGGCGGTCGGAGACAGCTTCAACGACATTCCGATGTTCGAGGTGTCGGGACTGCCAATCGCGATGGGGGGAGCGCCGCCTGAGCTGCTCAGCCTGGCCCGTCACGAGGTGGGCAGTGTCGAGCAGGATGGCCTCGTCGAAGCGATCGATCGCTTCGTGTTGCCCACCTCCTAGTCTGCCACAATCTCTTTAAGACCTGCCCCCTTGCTATGTTATAATTTCGCGTGGCCTCGGAGAGGTGGCCGAGCGGTTTAAGGCGCTGGTCTCGAAAACCAGTATGGGAGCAATTCCATCGTGGGTTCGAATCCCACCCTCTCCGCCAGCACGTGGGGCCGATGGTCCATCGCGGAGAGGTGCTAGAGTGGCCGAATAGGCGCGACTGGAAATCGCGTGTCGTCTTTATAGGGCGACCGTGGGTTCGAATCCCACCCTCTCCGCCATCTCCTCACAGCAGTTCCCGTCAGACGTGATCCCTTGTGGAACACGAACTCGTGTGTCATCCTCTGACACATTGTGTGAATTCATCCTCCCTGTTGGAAGTTGATGATGGCACTTACACTAACCGTCCAAGTCCGACCTGCCGGGGTTGCCTTATAGTCGATATGGTGTAGAATACCGACCGCCAATGGAAACGTCTGAGCTAAAATACTGGATCGCCTTCAGCCGGGTGTCGCGGGTCGGACGCGCTCGTCTCGCGCTATTGGAGGGCAGCTTTGGGTCGCTGGCCAGTGCGTGGACGGCAAGCGCGGCACAGCTGCAGCAGGCCGGCCTCGACCGGAGAACGGCGCAGCATGTTGCCGAGACGCGCGGTAACGTCGACCCGGATGCTGAGATGGAACGCGTGCAGAAGTCAGGTGTCAAAGTCCTGACGTGGCACGACGAAGACTACCCTCCCCGACTGAAGGAGATCTACGACAAGCCGCCGGTACTCTACGTCCGGGGCGAGTTGGAACCCTCGGATGAGAGGTCGATCGCAGTCGTAGGCACGCGCAGACCGACAGCGTATGGACGAGAGACTGCGAGACAGCTCACGTCTGACCTCGCACGGAGTGGCGTGACCATCATCAGCGGCCTTGCGAGGGGCATTGACGGAGTCGTGCACCGGGCAGCGCTGGACGAAGGGGTCCGGACCATTGCAGTGCTTGGGAGCGGCGTGGACGTGATCTACCCTCGCGAACACGGCAACCTCGCCGACGATATCTCACAGAACGGCGCTGTAGTCTCCGAGCACCCGCTCGGAGCGCGTCCCGATGCCCAGAACTTCCCTCGCAGAAACCGCATCATCAGCGGGATGAGCATGGGAACGCTGGTGATCGAGGCTCCAGAAGGGAGCGGCGCTCTGCTAACCGCCAGGCACGCTCTCGAACAGAACCGAGAGGTGTTCGCCGTTCCGGGCAGCATACTCTCTCCCGGCTCGCGAGGCGGGAACCAGCTCATTCGCGACTCAGGCGCAAAGCTCGTCACCAGCGCCGACGACGTAATGGAGGAATTGAACCTGTCAGCGGCAGAGCACCAGCTGGAACTGGCGGCCTTCTTCCCGGAGGACGAGGCCCAGGCAGCGGTACTGAAATTCGTGACATTCGACCCGATCCATATTGACGAAATAACAAGAAACTCCGCCCTTGCCGCCTCGACAGTAGGTGGCGCCCTGACTATGATGGAACTAAGGGGACTCGTTCGGCAGGTGGGTGGAATGAACTATGTCCGGCTGCGGGAGACCGCGGCAGAATACCAGTCAGTGTAGGGAATATGGCAAAAGACCTAGTCATAGTTGAGTCGCCTGCAAAGGCAAGAACCGTCCAGAGATTCCTGGGCAATAACTACGTCGCCAAGGCCTCCATGGGTCACGTACGTGACCTTCCGAAGAAGGACATGGGCGTCGAGATTGACGACCGGAGCTTCGAGCCGACTTACAGAACCGTAAACGGCAAGGGGAAGATAATCTCCGAGCTCTCCAAGGAGGCGAAGCAGGCGAACATTGTCTACCTCGCCACCGACCCGGACAGGGAGGGCGAAGCAATTTCCTGGCACCTGATGGAGGCAGCCAAGATCCCGGCCAACAAGGCCAAGCGTGTCGTGTTCCACGAGATAACGCGAGACGCCATAGCCGAGGCGTTCGACAACCCTCGCGAGCTGGACCACTCGCTCATAGACGCGCAGCAGGCGCGCCGCGTTCTCGACAGAATCGTGGGATACAAGCTCAGCCCACTGCTGTGGTCGAAGGTGCGCCGAGGACTCTCAGCAGGACGGGTGCAATCGGTCGCTCTCAGGCTGATCGTGGACCGCGAGGCTGAGATAGAAGCCTTCGTACCGGTCGAGTACTGGACCATCGACGCGACACTCTCCAAGCGTCCGAGGCAGGACTCTAGGAGCGTGTTCAAGGCCCGGCTCCACTCCGTTAAGGGAACGAGGGGTCGAATCGAGATCCCTAACCAGGAGACCAGTGACGGAATTGTGCTGGACATCCGTGGCGCTGACTACTCGGTTAGCAGCGTTCGGGTCCGCGAGACCAAGAGCAGGCCGTCACCCCCGTTCATCACGAGCACACTCCAGCAGGAGGCGGCGCGCAAGCTCCGCTTCAGCACCCGCAGGACCATGTCGGTCGCGCAGCAGCTCTACGAGGGTTTGTCTCTGGGGAGTGAGGGCGACGTTGGGCTGATCACCTATATGCGTACCGACTCCACTAACGTGGCGTCCCAGGCATTGCAGGAGACCGCCGACCTCATCAAGCGCAAGTACGGACCCGAGTACGCCCCCGGCAAGCCACGGACGTACACCCGAAAGGTGAAGGGTGCACAGGAGGCCCACGAGGCGATCAGGCCCACTTCGGTGATGCGTGAACCCGAGGCGATACGAAGCTACCTGTCCAACGACCAGGCGCGTCTCTATGACCTCATCTGGAAGCGAATGGTTGCCAGCCAGATGTCGGATGCCCTGTTCGACTCCACGTCGGTGTCTATCGGCGTGACAGGGACCCCTTCAGGCAGGGAGTACGAGCTGCGTGCTAACGGGTCTATCCTGAAGTTCGCCGGATTCCGCGCGGTCTACATGGAAGGCAAAGACGACGTGGAAGACGATGATGCCGACCATCCACCGATACCCAAGCTGGCTGAGGGTGAGGTCCTCGACTGCCTCGGTATAGACCCGGAGCAGCACTTCACCAAGCCGCCTCCGAGATTCTCAGACGCCTCGCTGGTCAAGTCCCTCGAGGAAGAGGGAATCGGCAGGCCAAGCACGTACTCCTCGATCATATCCACGCTGGAATTGCGAGACTACGTCACGAAAGAGGGTTCGAGATTCGTACCCACCAACCTGGGCAAGGCCGTGACAGGCCTGCTGGTCCAGAACTTCACCGACGTGATGGATGTCGGCTTCACCGCGGGCATGGAGGAGAAACTGGACGACATCGCCGAAGGCGAGAAGCAGTGGACCCCTGTTATCGGTCAGTTCTACGACCCGTTCGAGCAGGCTATCGAGAAGGCCATGAAGGAAGCCGAACGCGTTCCCCGCGAAATGCTCGAAGAGCCGACCGGGGAGATGTGCGAAGAGTGCGGCAAGGAACTGGTCATCAAGAGCGGGCGCTTCGGGAGGTTCATGGCCTGCACCGGGTATCCCGACTGCAAGAACACCCGGCCTGTTGAGACTCCTGAGGAGAAGGCTGTCCGGGAGCTGGTCAGCGAAGACGTCGACGAGCTATGCGACAAGTGCGAAAGGCGGATGGTCGTCCGGAACTCGCAGAACGGCCGGTTCCTCGGCTGCTCCGGGTACCCCGAGTGCAAGAACGCCAAGCCGCTCAGGGTCGGTGTCGCATGTGAGAAGTGCGGCAGCGACATGATCGAGCGCAAGCAGAAGGGTCGCAACGGCAGGATCTTCTACGGCTGCATCAGATACCCCGACTGCAATCACACGGTCAACCCGATGCCCCAGCCATGCCCGGGATGCGGCAAGATCCTGGTATCGCAGGGACGCAATCGACGCAGCGGACGCTGCCTGGACGACACATGCGGATTCACCGGTCCCGCTCCGAAATTCGAACCTGAAGCGGCCTAGCCATGGAGTCGCGGGCATGGCGTGAGACGATGGACCGTTTCCGCGACCACCTCGTCGCGGAGCGCGGCCTCGCCGACCTCACGATTCGCAACTACCTGTCCGACCTGGAACCTCTGCGTGACTACATGCAGAACCACGACGTAGGCTCGTTCGCGGACCTCGACAGGCGGACCGTGCGCGGGTACCTCTCGTGGCTTCACGTACTGGGGTACGTACGTCCCAGCATCGCCCGCAAGTTGAGCGCACTTCGGACACTGTTCAAGTGGCTCAACCGTGTCGGTATTGCCGAGCACGATCCGTTGCCGCCTCGTGGGACGTTCAAGGTCGACTCTCGTCTTCCCAGGTTCCTGTCCCAGGAGGAGGCGTCCGAGTTAATGGACGCGCCGGACCAGACCACACCCAAAGGCATGAGGGACCGCGCGCTGCTGGAGCTAGTGTACGCGGCCGGTCTGCGGGTGAGCGAGGTCCACGATCTTAACTTAGAGAACGTTAACTTGACCACGCGAGAGGTCAGAGTAGTTGGCAAGGGCTCGAAAGAGCGCGTCGCACTGATTGGCGAATCGGCCAGAGACGCGCTCAACATGTACATGTCCGAGGTGCGGCCCGATGTGGCATCCTCAGATGCAGGCGGTGCTCTGTTCGTAAACCGCTACGGAAATCGCCTCAGCCAGCGCAGTATCCAGAAGGCCGTGCGAAGCTACGCCGCCCGCAGCGGACTCGGGACTCAGGTCCACACGCACACGCTGAGGCACTCGTTTGCAACTCACCTCCTGGAGGGCGGCGCAGACCTGCGCGTGGTTCAGGAACTTCTGGGACACGCAAGCCCTGCGACAACGCAGGTGTACACCCACATCACGAAGACCGAGGCGCGCAAGGCGTACATGCAGGCACATCCTCGCGCAGGAGCCGGGAGCAGCGCCGAGTGAAATTCCTGGTGATCAACGGCCCCAACCTGAACAACCTCGGCCGCCGTGATGCGAGTCACTACGGCGTGACTACCCTCGCGCAGATCGAGGACGCGCTTCGCGAGCGAGCATCGGAGCTTGGCGTCGAGGTCGATTTCTTCCAGTCGAACCACGAGGGAGAGATCGTCGACTACATACAGCGCTCGACTGACGGAGCGGACGGGATCGTAATCAACGCGGGGGCGCTCACCCACTACGGCCTGTCGATGCGAGATGCGCTCACTGACTCGCGGCTGCCTATCGTCGAGGTCCACCTGTCCAACATCCATGCGCGGGACGAGTTCCGGCGTCACTCGGTGATCGCAGACATCGCCGTCGGGCAGATGGCAGGACTGGGCTGGCGAGGATACGGGTATGCGCTCGATTTTCTCGCAGCTCATCTCGGCGAACAGGGGTGACGGGCAACACATCCAGCAGGCTCTCGAGGCTCAGGGAGCACATGGCCGAGCAATGCCTGGACGGCTTCCTGGTCTCTTCACCCGCGAATCGCCGCTACCTGTCGGGTTTCACAGGCTCCAACGGTTACCTCGTCATCACCGCCAGCAAGGCCGTCCTGGCCACCGACTTCAGGTACATCGAGCAGGCCCAGTCGGAGTCTCCTGGATTCAAGGTGCACCACATGAGAGGAGGCGAGCCCTGGTTCCCCGCTGTCATCAACGACCTCGGGCTGCACAGACTTGGATTCGAGGCGGACGACATGAGCGTCGCTGCTTTCAGCCGCCTTCAGAGAGATATCGAAGACTCCGAGGAAGCCCTGCAGTTGGAGTTCGAAGAGACGGCCGGTGTGATCGAGTGGATCAGGGCCGTCAAGGACGACAGCGAGATCGAGGCGCTTGACCGTGCGGTGCAGATAGCCGACGAGGCCATGACCACGATTCGGAGCGAAATCCGCGTGGGCATGACCGAGAGGGAAGTATCCTGGGAACTGCACAGGGAGATGCGCAGGCTTGGAGCCGAAGGGCCGTCATTCGACACGATTGTTGCCGTCGGCCCCAACGCCGCCCTGCCCCACCATCGCGCAGACGACACTGTCGTATGTGGCGGAGAGCCCATCGTCATCGACATGGGGGCGAACTACCGTGGCTACTGCAGCGACCTAACCCGGACGTTCATGGTCGGCGAGTCCGACGACACGTTTCGACGTATCTATGCTATCGTTTTGCAGGCGCAGATGGCCGCGATCGACGCTGCAAGGCCCGGCATGACCGGCGAGGTCATCGCCGATGCCGGTTACGGTGACGAGTTCGGCCACGGACTCGGACATGGCGTCGGACTGGTCATACATGAGCGCCCGATGGTGGTGCCAAGGTCGCAGGACATCGTCGAGGACGGCATGGTGTTCACCATCGAGCCGGGGATATACATCTCCGGTTGGGGTGGGGTCAGGATTGAGGACGTTGTGGTGATGGAAGATGGCAGGGCCCGGCCCCTGACAAGATCGCCGAAGTAGGACAGGGTCGACAGGAGCTAGTCGAATGACAATCGGATACGGAGACCTCAGAAAGGGCATGGCCATAGAGTTGGACGGCGTTCCATACCTGGTGGTCGACTATGATCGGAGCAAGATGCAGCAGCGCGCTCCGACGATGCGGATCAGGTTCAAGGACATCCGCAGCGGACGTGTTCTCGACAGGAGCTTCTCCGGATACGACGTCAAGCTCACCCCTGCCGACGTGGAGCGAAGATCGGCTCAGTACATCTACGACGAAGACGATCTATGCTACTTCATGGATACCGACACCTATGACCAGTTCCCTCTCGGCAGGAGCGATATCTCCGACGAATTGAACTACCTGAAAGAGGGGATGACTATCGACCTAGTCTTCTACCAGGGCAACCCGATTGCGATCGACATGCCCCTCACGGTTGACCTGGTCGTTGCGGACTCACCGCCCGGACTCAAGGGCGACACCGCAACCGGCGCCACCAAGCCCGCTACGTTGGAGACCGGCCTGCTCATACAGGTCCCGCTCTTCGTGAACGAGGGTGAGACCGTCAAGGTGGATACAAGGTCAGGCAGCTACCTGTCGAGGGTCTGACATGCCGCTGATCTACGGCGTCTCGCAGGTCACCACATACCTCAGGGACCTGCTGTCCTACGATGAATTGCTCAGCGACGTCTGGATCGAGGGCGAGGTAGCCAATCTGCGGCGTCCGGGCTCGGGTCACTCGTATTTCACGCTCCGAGACGGCAACAGCTCGCTCAGGTGCGTCCACTTCCGCAGTTCAAGGGGCGCAGAGCATCTCCAGGACGGCGCAGCGGTCGTCGCCCACGGTCGGGTGACTCTCTACGAAGTTCGAGGAGATCTTCAGCTCGTCGCAGACGTGATCCAGCCGGAGGGAGTCGGCGAGCTTCAACTTCGACTGGAACAGTTGAAGGCCCAACTGGAACGTGAAGGGCTCTTCGAGGCATCCAGAAAGCGCGCCCTACCCGTCTTTCCCAGAAGAGTTGGAGTTGTAACGTCCCCCACCGGAGCAGTCTGGCAGGACATTCGCACCGTTGTAAGCAGACGATTTCCCATGGTCGAACTCGCTCTGGCTCCGGCCATGGTCCAAGGCGACGCTGCGGCTGGGACGATCGTTGAAGGGATTGTCGCCCTGAACGATGAGCCGGACATAGACGTCATCATCGTCGCGCGCGGTGGAGGCTCCCTCGAAGACCTGTGGCCTTTCAACGAGGAGGCAGTAGCAAGGGCGGTGTTCTCCAGCCGCGTTCCAGTGGTAAGCGCCGTGGGGCATGAGACCGACTTCACTGTGTGCGACCTGGTGGCAGACGTCAGGGCTCCAACCCCATCCGCGGCTGCGGAGATGATTGTGCCGGACAGGATGGAACTGCTTCACAGGCTGTCATCGTCAGTCCACAGGGTCGAGAGTTCGGCAACTCAGCAGGTGGCTGGGGCGACAGGTAACGTGGACCTGCTGTGGGCGAGGCTCGGACGTGCGGTGCCTGAGGTGGACCAGCTCAGACAGAGGGTAGACGACCAACTCGACGCGGCAAGGACACTCCTGTCTCACAGGGTCGAGCTGTCGATGAGTCAGGTCGACAGGCTGGAGACCGCTCTGCGCACCCTGTCTCCGCAGGACACCCTGAGACGTGGCTACTCGATTGTAGTTGATCGAGAGACCGGGAAGGTCGTGTCAACGGCGCGCGAGACCGAGCCCGGTAAATCACTGGACATTACAGTCAATGAGGGTACAATTGCGGCAAAAGTGGAGACGGTGTCGACCGCTCCTGTAGGATCTTAGTCCCCCGCAGGAGGAGTTAATGGTCTATTCCACCGATATGTACCCGGTCCAGTTCAGTGTGGAATACCCCGAAGAAGGCAGAAACAGGCTCACTGTCCTCGTGCGGATTATTCTGGCAATCCCAATACTCATCATTATCGGGCTTATCTCAGGATCGTTCGTCAATTCCGGTGACACCGGCTCGTTCTGGAGCTCTGGAGAGACCAGTGTTCTGCTGGCGAGTCTGGGACTGTTCTTGGCCACAATGCTGATGATTGTGTTTCGAGGAAAATACCCGCGCTGGTGGTTCGACTGGAACCTGGAGATCAGCCGCTTCTCAGCCAGGGTGGGCGCGTACCTGTTCCTACTCCGGGATGAGTACCCATCGACGGACGAACAGCAGTCTGTCACCCTGGAGATCGCCTATCCCGACGTTCAGGGGCAACTCAACCGGTTCCTGCCCCTCGTCAAGTGGCTTCTCGCGATTCCCCACTACATCGTGCTGTTGGTTCTTGGAATAGTGTCCATAATCGTCGTGTTCTTCGCATGGATAGCAATACTTATCACAGGCCGTTACCCGGTGTGGATGTTTAACTACATTGTCGGGATGTTCCGCTGGGGAATTAGAGTGGGGGCCTACGCCTTCCTGCTGACGACAGACCGATACCCACCGTTCAGGTTCAGCGAGTGATGCCGGAAGAGGGTTGCATGACGACCGACGAGTCCAAGAGTGAAACCAGGGCCATCGAAGACCTCTCTTTCGAGGAGGCGTTGCAGCAGTTCGATGAAACGGTGAACGCACTGGAGTCCGGCTCGCTCACCCTCGCGGAGTCGATGGCGATGTACGAGCGCGGTATGAAGCTGGCTCGGGTCTGCAACGAGATGCTGACGTCGGCAGAGTTGAAGATAACGCGTATCCGGACGGCGTACGGCGAGCAGATGAGAATGGTCGAAGATGATGAGCAGATGGAAGTCTAAGGCCAGTGCTTAAGGCAGACTTCCACATGCACACGCACTACTCTTATGACTCGGAGATGAACCCCGAGAGACTGGTGGCGCGTTGCCTCAAGGTTGGGTTGAACTGCATAGCAGTCACCGACCACAACACTACCGAAGGGGCATTCGTCGTACGTGACATCGCGCCGTTCCAGGTCATAATCGGCGAAGAGGTGGGCACTGCGGAAGGAGAGGTCACCGGCCTGTTTCTGCAAGAGACGATTCCGCGAGGGCTGACGCCGTTGGAGACAGCCAGGAGGATCAAGGAACAGGGCGGCCTGGTAAGTCTCCCACACCCGTTCGACAGGTTCAGGGGCGAGGTCATAACCCGAAGCGGCATAGAGGACGTGCTGCCCTATGTCGACATTGTCGAGGTGTTCAACTCCCGGAACAACATGGACGCCGACAACAGGAAGGCTTACGAGTTTGCGCATGAGCACGGCCTGCTGACATCGGGGGTCAGCGACTCGCACACCCCGATCGAGCTTGGAAGAACTTACGTGATCATGCCTGAGTTCGACGGCACACCGGAGGGTTTCAAGGACGCGCTTGCCCAGGGGACCATCCATGGTCGGAAGATGTCTCCGTTGATCCACGCTGTTACGTCTCTCACCAAGATCAAGAAACGCCTGTTTGGAAGACGCTAAAGTGACTGACCAGCGCGAGTTCCTGACATACGTCAACGGGCAGGTCATGCCGTATTCACAGGCACTGCCGGAACTCCAGAGGATCAACATGAGGTCCGCTGGCGGCTACTACGACTCAGCACGCACGTTTGGCGGACGGCCGTTTCAGCTCCGCAAGCATCTCGACAGGCTGTTCAGCGGACTCAGGTACTCCAACATAGACCCGGGCATTACGGTCGACGACCTGGAAAAGACCTCACGCGGTATTGTCGAGGCGAACTTCACATTGATGGAGGGTGGACTGGGCGACATGGTCGTCACGCAGACGATCACGGTGACACGTCCGATCGCTGCCGATGACATCCCGAGCGTGGACATCGCAATCTACTGCACTCCGCTGGAATTCAGCGGCTTTGCGCGAAGCTACGTTGACGGTGTCAGGCTCTACACTCCACACACCTACCCCAAGCCGCAGGACGCAGCCGGCGACGGCAAGACCGGGAGCGCCCAGACGCTGGCATTGATGGTGAACGAAGGCGGCTTCATCACCGAGTGCCAGGGCGCCAACTTCATGTTTGTGGTGGACGGCAGGATCAAGCTGCCGGACCGCAGGAACGTACTTCCCGGTGTGAGCATGCACACCGTCCTGGAGCTTGCAGGTGTTCTGGGGATCGAAGTGGACGAGGGACTCTACAGCCCTTCGATGATCTACGGCGCTGAAGAAGCATTCGTGTCCAGCACCCGCTACTGCATGCTTCCGGTCGCCTCGCTGAATGGATACCGGTTCGGGCAGTCGACACCCGGAAGCGTAACCAGCAGGCTGATGACGGCGTGGAAGGAGATGGTCGGCATCGACTTCGTCCAGCAGGCCCTGGACTCGCTTTCTTGATAACACTGGGCAGGAGAGGAACACCGACAACCTGAGATCACCTGGGAGGACCGACGATGCTGCCACATGAGTTTGACGTAACGGGGAAGACCGTAATCGTGACGGGTGCGGCGCGCGGCATAGGCAAGGGCATAGCCCGGGTGATGGCCCATTCAGGCGCGCGTGTGATGGTCACTGCCCTCACAGACAGGTACCTGCAACCACTGTCGGAGGGAATGAGGATTGCAGGATACCCTATCCTCACGATGACGGCGGACGCCACAGACACGGACGACTGGCAGCGGACCGTCGATTACGCCCTCTCAGAGTGGGGCCACATCGACGTGCTCATCAACAACCTCGGCGACGCGATACGCAAACCGCTCATACCCCCTCCAGGCTCGGGTGACACTGCCATCAGCGATGACGAGTACAGGTTCGTGCTGGACATCAACCTGACGGAAGCATTCAAGGGATGTCGTGCAGTCGGACCTCACATGATCGAACGCGGACGCGGACGTGTCATCAACATCAGCGGATTCGCTGCGAGGAAGGGTTCGCCTGAGATGCTCGTGTACTCTACGGCCAAGGCAGGGCTCGCTCGACTCACGCAGACCCTGGCGCTGGAGTGGGCGCCCTACGGCGTAACGGTCAACTGCATAGCCCCCGGCATATTCCCTGATCCTGAGACTGGCGATCCCTCACAGATTGCGAGGTCGAGGGAGAACGCTCAGAGCACAGTTCCGCTCGGCCGCGTTGGTGAGCTGCAGGAAGTTGGATTCCTGGCACTGTTCCTCGCCTCGGACGCCTCCGCGTACATGACCGGCGAGACTCTGTACCTCGATGGCGGGCTGAGCCACGCCTAGGAGCGCTCGCGCTCGCTACACCTCGATTACGCTGTTTTCGAGGGAGCCGATGCCGTCGATCGTGATAGTGACGACGTCCCCCTCGTGAAGCGTGAACTCAGGCGGCGGCACGATGGCGGTGCCGGTCAGCACGGTTGTCAGGTCTGGTACGAGATTGTGACGCTGAAGCCAGTCGGCCAGCTCCTCGCAGCTCCGGGCCATCAGGGACGTCGAGGTCTGGTCAGTCCAGACCTCCTGACCGTCACGAATAATGGAGCAGGATATGCCGAGGTCCATTGGATTGAGTTCCTCGGCAGTCACGAAGCAGGGACCTATCGAGCAGCACCTGTCGAACACCTTTGCCTGGGGAAGGTATAGAGGATTCTCACCCTCGATGGACCTGCTGCTCATGTCGTTCCCGATGGTGTAGCCGACGATCTCGCCCCTGTAGAGGACGAACGCCAGCTCGGGTTCGGGAACGCTCCACTCTGAATCTGACCTGATTCCGACTTCCTCGAACGGCCCGACACAGCGGTCCGGCGTCGCCTTCAGGAAGACCTCCGGGCGGTCGGCGGTAAACACCTTAGCGTAGACGTCAGGGGTATCACTCTCCCGCTGACGCTCCATCTCGCTGGTCTTATAGGTGACTCCCGCGGCCCAGACTTCTGGCGGCTCGAAGGGCCTGTCCAGGCGATAGTAGCCGTCGCCGTCGCGGGAACGGTCCATGACCTCGCCGAGATCGAAACGGTCTGCGTCGCCTGTCTCCAGTATGAGCTGCGCAATCTCGTCAACCATACTTCCAGACAGCGATGCCGCCAGGAGCAGGTCGCTGAGTTCAGTCAGATCTGGATCCAGGCTCGTCAGGTCCATGGCGATAGACTGGTGGTTTTCCACTATCAACCTGGCTTCGCCGTCATTTGATATCAGTGTGTAGTAACGCATTTCCGCTTAGTTCAACCTCGTGTCCCGTCTCTGTGGCTGAGAGAACGCCTCTTTATCTTCGACACGGCAATCATACAGCGCAACAGGCCTGGTCGGAACCTCTGGCAATCCGTGCCGGCGATTGTCGGCAAAAGTTGCCTGTCTTTGTCGTTGACACTCTCAGACGTACGTTCATATACTCAATCAAACGTTCAGGGACTGGGGGCCGTGACGCACCATTTCGCCACAGCCAGCGATGGAGTCGAGAGTAAGTGAGACCCAATTTGGGCACTCACCTCCAGACCTACCCTTCTCGCACTGTCCCTCTCAGCCCCCTCCTCAACTGCTTCAAATCCGCTGACCAGCTATCACGCAGAGCGATGATTTGCGTGTTTCAGTGTGACCAGTGGACCGATAGTTGCCTGCCGGAGAAGATGACCGCATGACTAGAATAATCTTCGTGACAGGTGGCGTAGTCAGCTCTGTGGGCAAGGGAGTCACCGTCGCTTCCATTGGCCGGATACTGAAGAGTCGCGGCGTATCGGTCTCGCTGATGAAGCTCGACCCATACCTGAACGTAGATCCGGGTACAATGTCTCCTTACCAGCACGGCGAGGTGTTCGTCACGGAAGACGGATGCGAGACCGACCTGGACCTCGGTCACTACGAGCGATTTGTCGACGTCAACCTGACCAGGCTGTCAAACATTACCGCGGGCCAGATATACAGTGACGTCATATCCCGGGAGAGGCGCGGCGAGTTCCTCGGTGGGACAATCCAGGCGATTCCTCACGTAACTGATGCGATCAAGCAGCGTATCCTCGAGCTCGCCAAAGACTCCGGCGCTGACGTGATCGTTGTCGAGGTGGGAGGTACTGTCGGCGACATCGAGGGCCTGCCGTTCCTGGAAGCGATCAGGCAGTTGAGGAACGAGGTCGGCCGTGACAACGTGTACTACATACACGTGACGTACCTGCCATATATTTCCTCGACAGACGAGCTAAAGACCAAGCCGACGCAGCACTCAGTGCGCGAGTTGCGGAGCATCGGCATTCAGCCTGACGCCATTCTGTGCCGGTCCGACTACGATGTCGACGAAGACATCAAGAGGAAGATCTCCGTCCACTGTGACGTCCCCAACGAGGCCGTTGTTACGCTGCCGACCGTATCCAGCATCTATGAAGTGCCCCTGATACTCCAGGACGAGGGACTTGGGGAACTGGTCATGAGGAGCCTGGGCGTGGGAACTCCGATCAGTCCATCACCATTTGAGGCCAGGCCAGCATTTCTGAATGCGGAGCACGGTAACTCGGCGGACAGCCTTGCCGGCTGGCGGAGTATGGTGAGGGCCATTCAGGAGCCAAAAGAGCCGCTTTCGATTGCGATCGTCGGCAAATACGTCGACCTTCGCGATTCCTACATATCGGTGAAAGAGGCGCTGCTCCACGCCGGTCTGTACTACGACAGAGACGTAGAAGTCCAATGGATCAACTCCGAGCAGATCGAAAAGGAAGGACCAGGTCGTCTGCTGGAGTCCGTTGCGGGAATTGTCGTGCCAGGCGGATTCGGACCTCGCGGAGTCGAGGGCATGATCGAGACGGTCAAGTATGCCCGGAGCCGGGACGTTCCTTATCTCGGCCTCTGCCTGGGCCTGCAGGTGATGGTGGTCGAGATAGCGCGCAACCTCATGGACCTTGACGCTGCCAACTCGACCGAGATGGACCCGGATACTCCCCACCCTGTGATCGACCTGATGCAGAGTCAGAAGGACGTTACCGAAATGGGTGGAACGATGCGGCTCGGGCTCTACCCGTGCGTCACAGAGCCCGACAGTTGGGCGCAGCGAGCCTACGGGGAGCCCATGGTTGAGGAGCGGCACCGCCACAGGTGGGAGGTCAACAACAGCTACAGGGAAGGCTTCGAAGAGGTCGGACTGTGGCCCACCGGAATCTCACCTGACGGAGAGCTCGTAGAGATAATGGAGTACGTTCACGCCTCGTTCATGGTCGGAACGCAGTTCCATCCGGAGTTCCTTTCACGTCCGGACAGGCCTCACCCGCTGTTCAGGGAGTTCGTAGGAGTCGCGAGAGGTGTTGTGCGAGAGGGCGGCCAGCGGAAACTGCCGACGCCGTTCTGGGTAAGGTGACATCTACCTGTTGGTATAACATAATCTCGTGTGCTATGATCGTTATTGATCCGTTCTTCGATTTCCTCCCACGCCATCCGGCATATTCTGTTTAACTCTTATGCCGGAATCCCGAGCGTACCGCACCCACGTCAAATCGCAAACCGCGACCGTTACTTTCACAGACACCGCGACCGGAATCCACATCGCAGATAGTCTGACCATGCCATCCGTCGGAGAAATGTTATGAATCTCTCGGAGCTTATGACCAAGTCCAACGACGAACTCACCAACTTGGCTAGTGAGTTTGGAGCAAACACGAACGGCTCAAACAAGCGGCACGACCTGGTTACACGCGTTGCCAAGGCAGTCGCCGAAAAAGAGGGGCCAATCATTGCTTCTGGCATACTGTCGATTGTCAATGATGGTTATGGATTTCTGAGGCAGGACGCTGGCACTTCCAGCGCCAGCGACGTGTATGTGTCTCAATCTCAGATCAGGCGATTTGGGCTCAGGACCGGCGACCAGATGTCCGGCCGTGTGCGTCCCCCAAAGGACGGTGAGCGCTACTTTGGCCTGGTGCGAGTGGAAGAGGTCAACGGCGTCAAACCGGACGCGGCGCGAAATCGACCGAAGTTCGAGTCCCTGACTCCAATCTTCCCGATCGAGCGACTGCAGCTCGAGACCACTCCCAGAATCCTCTCAACCCGACTAATCGACCTTCTCGCCCCAACCGGTCGCGGACAGCGCGGCCTGATCGTCTCCCCTCCCAAGGCAGGCAAGACCTCGATTCTGAAGGACATTGCCGCCGGTGTCACTGCGAATCACCCGGATGTCCACATCATGGTTGCTCTGATCGGAGAGCGGCCTGAAGAGGTCACTGACATGCGTCGTTCAATCGACGGCGAGGTGTACAGTTCCACGTTCGACGAGCCGGTCGAAGACCACTGCAGGGTCGCCGAGATGGTCCTGGAACGGGCAAAGCGGCTGGTTGAAGCCGGCACGGACGTGCTGATCCTACTTGACAGCATTACTCGTCTCACGAGGGCCTACAACCTCGCGGTGCCATCCAGCGGCAGGACGCTCTCCGGGGGCATGGACCCGATTGCGCTGTATCCTCCGAAGAAGTTCTTCGGCGCGGCGCGCAACACGGAAGAGGGCGGCAGCATGACCATCCTCGCGGCGTGCCTGGTAGACACTGGCAGCCGCATGGACGACGTGATCTACGAGGAGTTCAAGGGCACAGGCAACATGGAGGTCCACCTGGACCGCCGCCTGGCCGAGCGCCGCATCTATCCCGCTATCGACATCGCACGAAGCGGTACGCGACGTGAGGAACTGCTGCTCGACGAGGCTACGCTCAAGCAGATCTGGCTGCTGCGCCGGATGGTCACGATGATCTCCTCGGATGAGAAGTACCCCGGCGAGTCCACTGAGAAGTTGCTGGGCCACCTGCGGAAGTCCAGGGGCAACAACGAGTTCCTGACGAACCTCGGGCGGGATATCTAGGCCTCTCTCAGCGAGAGCGGGCCAGAGTCCACGCTTTTCGATACTCCTCGACGTACCTACGGGCCACCTCACGGTCGTCATACTCTCGTTCCGCCTTCAGGCGTCCCGCCGCTCCGTACTCTGCCCGAAGTTCGGGATTGTCCAGAAGGTCTACTATCGCCCTTACCAGGGCATCGGCGTCCCTTGGCGGGACCAGTGTGCCGTTGACGCCGTCCTCGACTATCTCGGCCACACCGGGGATCGTGGTCGACACGATGGCCCTGGACATGGCCGCGGCCTCGATGAGCACGCGGGGGATGCCTTCTGGATAGTAGGTGGGAAGAACCACCACGTCTGATGTAGCAAGCAGGGCAGGCATGTCATCACGATAGCCGACGTACCTGATGCTGCCCTCGTCCGACCACTGTTTCAGGTCTTCTGCGCTGACGGAGTCCCGGTTGCCGGAGTCTCGGTCACCTGCGAGGAGTAGATGAACGCCGGACCGGCTGCCCTTGATTCTTCTTGCGGCTCGGACATACTCGGCAACTCCCTTGTCGTACAGGAGTCGAGACGCCATAGAGACTATGAGATCGTCAGACCCTATGCCAAACGCGCTTCGGATCCCGTCTCGCTCGGCCTCGGAGATTGAGTCCTGGTTGTATATGGCAAGATCGACGGATGAGCCTCCGCGTATCACCAGGGCCTTCTCGGCTCCTGACTCACCGTATAGAAGTTGGGCGTCGTTGTCGGTCTGAAATGTAACCCTATCGCTCAGTGCTGTAGCGAGCCTGTAGAGGAGCTTCACCGAAAGGCGGAGCGCCGGTCGTAGGCGCCCACCTGATGCGAACGCAGTCCCGAGGCCGGTCACGCCTCCAAAGACCATGGGGACACCGGCGACTTTCGCAGCTACTGCGCCGTAGACGTTGGGCTTGACGGTGAAGTGCTGGACGAGGTCGGGCTTGAGACGACGGTAGATTCTGATGAGTTCGAAGAGGGGCCCGATCTCCAGGAACGGGTTTAGGCTTCGACGACTAAGATTCCAGGGGATGAACTCGACACCCATGCCCTCAATGTCGGAGACGAACCGACCCGGTGGGGCTACAGCGTAAACTCGAACGCCCGCCTCCATGAGCCTGTGCATGATCGGCGCACGGAATCGGTAGATATTGGTGTCGGAGTTCGAGACGATGGCGATGGGGGACGGGAGGTGGTCAGTCACTTCTGCGAGAGCCTGTCAGGACTTCCAGGTAGCGGTCAATCGCTGCGTCTGCGGAGAATACTGACGCTCTGGCAGAGATCTGCCCGGATGGTGGCGGGTTGTCCAGAGCCTGGATTATGGCTTTCGACATCGCTCGCCAGTCGCCCACCGGCACCAGTCGGCCCCACCTGCCGTCTTCGAGTATCTCCCTCGGACCGCTGCGACAGTCGGTGCTTACGACCGGCGTTCCGCAGGCCATGGCCTGGACGAGCACATTGGGGAACCCCTCGTACCGGGAAGAAAGGGCGAACACGCTTGCCTTGGACATGTAGGTGTACGGATTGGCCTTGAAGCCAGGTAAGTCCACGTACTCCGATAGATTGAGCTGCTCGACCAACTTGATCAAACTCTCTCGCTCTGGTCCATCACCCAGTATTATGAGCTTAGCCCGTCGAGCTAAGATCACCAGTGCAAATGCCTTTATCAAGGTGGCGTGGTCCTTAGCAGCGGCTAGACGACCGACCGACAAGACCACGGGAGCAATCCTGTAATCTAACCATGGGTGCTCTGAAGGCGTCTGAGCCTGCTCGGCAATCTGGGGTCTTACGACTGGGTTGTAGATAGTCGTGACCTTCCGAGATATGCCCGGGGTCACGGCTTTCAGATCGTCGGCCACGCCTTGTGACACAGCCACGACTCCGTCGGCCACAGGAAACATCGCTTTCAGCAGGCGCAGCGCCTGCCTGTGCTTGAAAGTCCCGGTCGCGAACTCTTCACTGTACGTGTTGGCAATGCGAGTCACGACACGGAGATTCCCCCGCAGCATAAGCTTGGCGGCGAGCGCAATTACGCTGGCCTGGGTGAGGGTGGACAGTAGAGCGACAGGCTGCTCCTGCCGGACGTACCGCACGAGCTTCAGCAGGCTTGCGGCGGCTCGGTGGGAGTTGAGGTCGACTATGCGCAGCCCATTGGGTACCTGGCTGAGGTATTCGCCTTCCGCTTTGACCAGAACTAGGTCCGTACGTATTCCTCGATCTACCAGACCGGATGCAAGCTCCAGCATGACTCGCTCTGCTCCGCCGCCGTGGAGGGAGGGTACAAATAGGGCGATCGGCTGGCGATGCACTTCACCCACGTCCTTCGGCAATAGCCACCATGGTCTCGACGTACCTTGAAGGTGAGTGCTCGGATAGGACTAGCTCGTAGCTCCTCGCGCCCATCTGCTTTAGCCGTTCCCGGTCGCTTATGATCCGCTCCATGCACTCTACGAGGTGATCCAGATCTTCGGTCCTGAAGATGTAGCCGTTTTCGCCAGGGCGGACATAGCACTGGGTGCCATTTGAGTCGCTGCAGATTACGGGTAGCGAGTGTGACATGGCCTCAAGGGGAGAGACGGCAGCGGGTTCATCTCGGCTGGGCAGGACGAATAGGTCGTGGTTAGCGTACTCCTTCTGGACTTCCGAATACGGTAAGTTCAATTTGATCCGGATCCGTCCTTCCACTCCCAACGTCGAGATGAGGTTGTTGACCTCTGCGAGAAGCTCATAGTTCTCGCTCGTCGTACACTCTCCAATTATGGTGGCGCTGACATCGTACTTCTCGGTGAGTCTAGCGATGGCCTGCACTAATAGGTGATGGTTCTTTCGATTCATGAATTTGGCGATGCAAAGAATGTCTACTGAGGTACTGCGGAACCACTCTCGTCTCTCCGGAGCCGTCTGCGGCTCCATAACGAATGGGACATACCTCAATGCGCCGAAAGCTGGGGGATAGTTTTCAGGAGAGCCGTTTACGGGCGTGATCCACTTTGCCCCTGCAACCCAGGCTGGAAGAGCACGGACAAATCTCTCCCACCACTTCAGCTTGCGGTGCATGGGTGTCTGGCTGTAGAAGACGACGGTGCGGCGAGTAAGCCTGGCTGTAGCAGCAGACAGAAAGCCGTAGGCAGAGTTAGGATTTCGGACTACGACGACATCGGGCTTCCCTCTCACCATTAGGCCAGCGAGCCTTAAAGGCGGAGGTGTCCTCAGGCCGATTGCGCGTAAGGTCGCGGAACTTTCCAAGATAGTTGGAGACAGCACATCATAGACTTCGCTGCACCTCCTTGTCAGGGCCAAGAACGAGACATCGTGACCAGCGTCGATTAGAGCCTTCACGGGGAAGTGCTGGTTTGTGTGATAACGGGGAGCGGTAAATAGAAAATGCACGGCCGTCCTTCCGGCTAGGATACACTGCCGGATTTGACGACGTAGTAGAGATCCGTTACTGGTGACTTGAGCACCCCTTCAGGGCGGTCGGCGAAGAATTCGTTCACTGCCCGAGTCGCACCAGGCCAAACGGGTTTAAGGTATTCGTCGAATGCGATGATGCCACCGGGGACCACATGGTCGTACAGTGACTCCAGCGCGGTCCAGTACGACTCGTAGAAATCGATGTCGAGATGGAGAAGTGCAATTGGTCCACCACCGTAAGTTGACAGAGTCTCGCTGAACAAGCCTGGAACGAATCTTATCTTGTCAGCGATAAAGGTCCGGTCAATGCCATTAAACTCCAGCAACTGAGCTACCTGGCGACGTGGGTGATTCCACCACCCCGTTTTGTGTGAGTTCGACTCTCCATCCTCCGAACTTGGAGGAGGAATACCCTCAAAGGTGTCGAAGCCCCAGATTTCACGCGGACGAGTCATACCTTGAGTGATGATCGAAAAGGCGAATATGGAACGTCCTGGTCCAACTCCGCACTCGACTATGTGTCCTTCAACGTCCTCTATCTGCTTTAGCAGATACTCGAAGTGGTAGAAGCGACGGATATGGGTGGCATCCAGTTCGTAACGACGGATGTCGTATTTGCGACTGTTAGCAAACCGGATGTCCAATCCCAGCAGGACTCTGGCCATTGCACGGAGCCTCTCCTTCGCCGATCTGGGGAGTATTCTGCGCACTTAGAACACACCATCCATTTTGTGGGATTTTGATTTCTTCAGCAAATCCGTTTGGATCATGTTCTTGTTAAGCGACCCTCTTCTGCAATTCTTCAACTATTCTCTCTGCGGCGTGACCATCTCCATAGGGATTCACTGCCTGGGCCATCTTCTGGTACTCCGACTCATCGTCGAGTAGAGTTCTCACTTCACTAAGGATTCGTTCGGTATTCGTGCCCACTAGCCTCGCGACACCAGCATCAACGCCCTCGGGACGTTCCGAGACTTCTCGCAGAACAATTACGGGCTTACCCAGTCCCGGTGCCTCTTCTTGGATTCCGCCCGAATCAGTCAGGATGAGGTAAGAGGCATTCATCAAATGGACCATGGATGCGTAGTCCATTGGCTCCGTCAGAATGACGTTTCGAAGCCCTGACAGCAAGCGTGTAACCGGTACGTTCACATCTGGGTTCATATGCACCGGATAGACAATCCGGACATCGGGATACTCGTGTGCGAGAACACGGATGGCTCTGCATATGTTCTCCAGAGGAACACCGAAGTTCTCACGCCTGTGTGCGGTGACTACTATTACCCTTCTGACTGCCGACTTGGTCGAGCCAACTAGCTCGTCCACGCCAGATGAACTTGGCATTGCAGTTATGAGCCTCAAGGCATCAATTGAGGTGTTGCCTGTCACTACAATTGACTCTTCAGCCACTCCCTCACGGAGAAGGTTTGACTTGGCTGTCGGAGTTGGAGCGAAGTGAATGTCTGCAACCGTGCCAGCGATCCGTCGGTTTATCTCTTCTGGGAATGGTTGCCACTTGTCATGAGTACGGAGGCCAGCCTCAACGTGTGCAACCTTGGTACCAAAGTAATAAGCGGCTAGGGATGCAGCCGCCACAGTGGTTGTGTCACCTTGGACAACCACCCAGTCAGGTCGCTCCACCTCCATAACCATAGTCAACTCGGTCAGAGTAGCCGCTGCAACCTGTGCAGGGGACTGTGACTGAGTCATCAGATTAAGGTCGTAGTCCGGCCGTATGTCAAATGTGCTCAACATCTGATCTAGCATCTGCCTATGCTGAGCAGTCACACAGACGGTATGACGAACGGCGCCACACCGCTCCCTACGCTGGAGATCCTTGATGACCGGGGCCAACTTTATTGCTTCTGGTCTAGTGCCAAAGACAGCTAGAATCTTCGCAGATTCGGCCTCAACTCCTACTGGTGGTGTGTCCATCCAAAGTCACCTATCCTGCGGTGGTTGTAGAAGCCTGTCTAATAGCTGCCGATGAACCTGGAGCAAAGCGGGCAGCACTCTCTATCTTGTCCCAGTTTGCTCTGAACCATTCCACGGTCAGCTCAAGCCCTTCCTCGAAATCTGTATGAGGCTGGTAGCCAATGAGTTCCTGAGCACGATCGGTTGCAGCCAGAAGTCGGCTCTTCGTGTCCCACTTCCGTCGAGATACAAAGCTGACACCAGCGCTGTTACCGGTTACAGAGTTGATCATGCTGGCAAGGTCAATGATCCTTGTCTCTGATCCGGATGCCAGATTGAACTCCTGTCCAACAGCACTTTCCTTATATCCGGCTCGTAGCAAACCGTCCACGATATCTCCTACGAAAGTAAAGTCCCTAGTCTCCTCGCCACTTCCAGTGATTGGCAAAGGCTGGCCATTCATGGCCCAGAAAATGAAGTTGGGAATCACGTTTCGATATTGTCCGGGAACTTCTCCCGGACCGTAAGAATTAAAGAACCGAGGCTTGACCACCTTCAGTCCGTAGTGGTTATAGAAGAAATTGCAGTAGAGTTCACCCAGCATTTTGGTCACCTGGTAAGGAGTGCTCAGGTTCATCGACATGAATTCCTCACGCAAGGGCAACGGTGCATCGCTCCCATAAATGGAGCATCCAGAGGATGCGTAAACAAACCGATCCACGCTTGCCAGCGATGAATACTGCAGCAATCTCAGGGTACCTAGACCATTCGTCTCAAGATCTCGCTCCGGGTGGTCCACTGAGTTCTGGTTAGCGAAGAACGCGGCGAGGTGAAAGACTACATCAGGTCTCTCGAAGAAGACGCGCTTGAGCGCAACTTCGTCGTTGATGTCAGCTTCTACAAAGAGGACACTTGAGAAAGATGGTACATTCCAACGCTCGGCTGACGAGAGGTCGTCGACGACTATCACCTGCGCGCCAGCCTCAACGAGAGCCCTCGTCAAGTTCGACCCAATGGCGCCTGCTCCTCCTGTGACGAGCACCCTCTTTCCACTGTAATAGTCGCCGAACTGATTCATGTACCCAACCTTTGCTTCCTAACTTGCGCGGCTACCCTAAGCGCTCTCACTTGACAGCAACATGGGAGCGACAGGGCCTGAAATGACATGATCTCATAGAATTCTCTTAACGCTGTCAGCAAATTGCTCTATTCTGCGATCCCATGTGTGGTTTTCCAAAACATGATTATATCCTGCTTCGGCTATTTCCTCACGCTCATTTTCGTGTTCTAGGTAGTAGAACATCCTCTCGTCGAAATCACTCAAGTCGGAGTCGAACATGACACAATGCACCTCATCTTCGAACAGTCCCTGGTACCCGGGCGAACGATTGCAGAATAGCAGTGTCCTTGTAGCCATAATCTCGTAGAAGCGCGTTCCCACAATCTCCATCGCACTCGGTGTAGATAGCCACATTTTGCTGCGATTGATTAGGCGGACGTAAGCATCGCCCCTGGGAAAGCGCAGGCCGGGCAATCGAATCCCTTCAGACCAGAACACTCTTGTGTACCAGTACTTTGGGCGCTTGATCGGCCATTTCAAGAAGATCTGGTCCTTAATCTTGGCCCTAATGTCGGTCCACCGGTCATGCAGTCGGCCTGAGAAACCAAAGCCATACTGCTTCCGTTCTCCATAGTCCCTAAACATTTGCTCATCCACAGCGAATGGAAAGTGGACGAACTCCACGCCGGTCTGTCTAGCCCACCCTTGATGGTTTTGGTGCACTGTGAATACGAGGTCTAGTTCGTTGTCCTGAATGAACTGAAGTTTCGCGTCGAGGTTCGAGTATTCCTTGTTGAGGACCATAACGCTTGGTATGTCCAGGTTGCCAATACTGAGGCTGGAGTGCGGAGCCTGTGTCTGGCTTTCGTCAATCTCAACTTCCCACCCAGCGGCAAAGCAGATTAGGTCCGGTTCAAAGGGACACAGATTCAGGACATCTTCTATAGTGTGATTTGTATCGTAATGTGGCAGCCTCCTGCCGTACCTGAAAACACGATGAACTCGCTCGAGGGCCATCGTGAACTGGTGCTGGTAGTATGCTGCCCCGTACTGGCTGAAGTCTGGTTGGAGCAGCAGGACATTTAGTCTAACTGGCACATTCAGGCTCCGACCTCGACCTTCTGTCGGTCCACCATCTCTGCAAACGTGCCTCCAATTGCACAGAGATAGTCGTAGGTTCCTTGCTCAACCAATTTCCCATCCTCCATGACAAAAATCATGTCGCTGTTCCTCACAGTGGACAACCGGTGTGCAATTAGGATCAGAGTAGTATTGTCCCTCAACTCGTCGATGTTTTTCTGGATGATCATCTCGGACTCCGTATCGAGAGCGCTGGTACCTTCATCGAGTATCAGAACCCTCGAGTCCTTGTAGACCTCCCGTGCTATCGAGACCCTCTGTCGCTGCCCTCCAGATATCTTCATCCCGTTGTCACCGAGTACGGTGTCATATTTGTCTGGAAAGTCCTCGATGAACTCGGAGGCATGGGCCGTCTTGGCAGCGGGCCTAACCCTCTCCAGGCAACTCTCATCCTCATCCCATAAGCTCACGTTGTTACGAATCGTGTCGTTGAATGTCAAGCCCTCCTGCGTAACGTAGCCGATTCCCCGCCGGAGCCTTCCCTGGTCGAGACTGCTATATGGGATGCCTCCTATCGAAATCACGCCAGAGGTAGGGCGCAATATCCCGGTTAGCAGAGTGGCAAGCGTCGTCTTGCCTGCTCCAGATGCCCCTACAAATGCCACTTTCCGCCTAGGCGGAATGGCTAGGCTGACGCCATCAAGGATCGGTGGCGACCCATCATAGCCAAAGGACACGTTGTCTAGTCGTATGGGCTGATCGAAGTCTGGGGGGGAAGAGTCGACTTCGAATAGTTCTTCGTTCTTGGCCAGTTCATCGTCCAAACTCCTGAATAACCTGACACTGCCTGAGAAGTCCAAGAACAATTGGTAAGACCTCTGAGCGTTCTGCGCAAAGGTCAAAGAGCGTCGAAGTATGACTAACACGAAAACCATCTCGACGAAGGCGGTACCCACTATCTCCACGTAGTAGAGCAGCAAAGCGCCGATCAGAAGAACTGCCACTAAATCTATGGAGTTTCGTACCAGCGTGCCGAGTCGGCGCTGAGTGTAGAACAGGCGTCCCTGCTCATTGATGGCCGATGAAATTGCTCCCGAAATTCCCTGTGTAGAATCCGTCGCCTTGAAGTACTTGAAGCCACTGAGAGTCTGGATTAGGTGGGACTGCAGCAGGGCATTGTTTTCTGTGTTCAGGATCGAGACCCGCTGAACCATTCGGAAGGCAGCCCTCAGAGCGAAGTATGCGGGTATCGCGAATACGATTAGCGACATAGAAAGCACAGGATGAATGGCCAATGCCAGAAGGAAGTACGCAATGGTGAATCCAACCGCCACGGTCGTTTGCGCGCAGTAGACGAATGCGTTGGTGAGGTTAGTGAACTCTACGGTTACGGCGTTGTTAAAGAACGCGATGCCGCGATTTATGAAATACTGGTAGTCCGCCCTGAGTAGTTGATCGACCGTCTTGGACTTGATCTGGACCATGAGGTCGGCAATCTGCCTAGCCGCAAAGATCTCCTGGAGCACGACTAGAATAGTCCTGAGCCCATAGAGTACCACCATGGCCCCGAGGGCGAGAGGCAGCGTGTACTCGACCCCAAGGTAGTCGAATGCGGACGCGAACATCCGCTGCAGGGGAGCGTCAGAGTCGGCTCCGGCGATTATCGGCAGGAACAGGCCCAGCGTGACGCCCTCCAGCGCGGAGGCGAGAACAATCAGCGCCAGCCAGACGAACAGCCGCCACCGAAGGGCGGAGTAAAGGTATCGAACTACGTAGGCGAAATCCCTCATAAGCTGCCGTGGGGAATCCGGGTTGACCACCGCCATTATGGTAGCATGAACCACTGGACTGCCAACCACTTTCACTCCCTTCTCTGAGACTACTCCTAACATGAAACACGTCGTTACCGGTGGATGCGGATTTATTGGCTCTCACCTAGTGGACAGGCTCGTGGAGCTTGGGCACGAGGTGGCTGTGCTTGACGACCTGTCTACCAATGAGGGGCGGAGCGTAAATCCGGAGGCTACCCTGATCGAAGGCTCGGTGACGGACCTCGAGCTGGTCACTGAGGCCACCAGGGGCGCCGACTGCGTGTTCCACACGGCGGCGTGGGCGCGGGTGCCGAGGTCGATCGACGATCCGGTCGGCACTCACGCGGTCAACGTGAACGGCACGCTGAACGTGCTGCAGGCGGCGCGGGAGAACGGCGTCGGCCGGGTCGTGTACTCGTCGTCGTCGAGCGTGTACGGAGACCAAGACTCGCACCTGATGCAGGAGGACATGGACCCGAACCCGAAGTCGCCGTACGCGCTGCACAAGCTCATCGGTGAGCAGTACGGGAGCATGTTCGCG
This sequence comes from uncultured Dehalococcoidia bacterium, assembly GCA_964537915.1. Taxonomy (GTDB): domain Bacteria; phylum Chloroflexota; class Dehalococcoidia; order Lucifugimonadales; family UBA1123; genus VXRN01. The sequence goes on along the minus strand of CAZIDM010000002.1, from coordinate 95,411 downwards.
CGGCTGTTCGGGATGAGCGTGGTGTCGCTGCGGTACTTCAACGTATACGGCCCTGGCCAAACGGCGACTGGGGCGTACGTGCTGGTCATCCCTCGCTTTCTGAAGCTGAGGGACGAGGGCAGGCCGCTGACCATCTACGGGGACGGCGAGCAGACTCGGAGCTACACGCACGTCTCCGACGTCGTGCGGGCAAACGTGCTGGCGGCTGACGAGGAGCTGGCGGCTGGCGATAACGTCGTGCTGAACATCGGCCCGAACGAGGAGACGTCGGTGAACGACATCGCGGCGATGATCGGCGGCGATGTCGAGCACATCATCCCCAATCCCAGAGGCGAGTTCGAGGAGCTCCGAAAGTCCTCAGACTGCTCGAAGGCAAAGTCGGTACTCGGCTGGGAGCCGCGGATCGGCCTGGCGGAGGGGATCGCGGAGCTTTCTGGAGGGCCTTCCTGACTGGATTCCTGCTTTCGCGGGAACGACGGGACGATCACAGGCGACTACTTATCCAACTCTGCCGCCCCAATCGCAATTGACACTCTAAAATCACCCCTGATATATTCAAGTGTGCGGCGGATGCGATCAAACACACAGTGCGACTCCATGAGTCGCCTGCCGCGGAAGCACCACAACACAACAATTGCCCACTGACCATCGAGGTAATTTAACGGCCCGCCAGACAATGCTCCGGAGGGCCGTACTGTTTCAAGGCACGCCAAAGGCCGCGCGTGCGTCGAGCGATCCCATACTGATGTAGCTGCGACTTGTGGCGATGCTCGCCACGTGCGTCTAGCGCGGCCGAGGCCAGCGGGGAGTAAGTGATTTGAAGAAGACAGATTTCGTAGTCCGGTTTGCGGGAGAGGGCGGGGCTGGTGTCGTGACCTCGGCTGAGGGCTTTGCCCAGGCCAACGCACAGGTGGGATACCACGTGCAGACTTTCTCGACCTTCCCATCGCAGATCAGAGGCGGTCCGGTATGGACCCAGACTCGCATCGCCACGGAAGAGGTGCTCAGCTCAGGAGACGAGCTGGACGTGCTGGTGGCGTTCGATGAGTACGCCTACGAGACTCACAAGGACGAGGTCTCGGACTCAGGGGTGATTATCTTCAACTCCGAGGAAGTCGATCTCGAACCGTCCGGCAATAGCTTTGGCATGCCGTTCGACGAGCTTGCCCGCTCCACTGGCAACGCTCGCGCGGCGAACATGATCGTCATGGGCGCGCTCGCGTACCTCGTGAACATCCGGCAGGAGATCCTCGAGGACTTCGTCACCAAGCGGTTCACGCGCGGACGTCCGAACGACCAGCAGATCATCGAGTCGAACCACCAGGCTCTCGCGCTCGGCCGCGCCGAGGCGGAGAAGAGCGGGTTCAGCCTCGGCGAACTGGCAGATCCGATTCCTCCCGAAGTCGACCAGATACTTATCAACGGCAACCAGGCGATTGCCGTTGGAGCGCTGGCAGCAGGTCTCGACGTGTATGTCGGGTACCCAATCTCGCCGGCCACTTCCCTGCTCGTCTGGCTCGAGACCAACCTCGCCGGGCCGGGCAAGTTCGTCTACCAGGCGACTTCTGAAATCGAGTCGATCACTAGCATCGTCGGCGCCGGATTCGCAGGCAAGAAGGCGATGACAGGAACCGCAGGGCCCGGCTTCTCGCTGATGAGCGAAGGACTCGGACTGGCCTGGATGGCTGAGATACCGCTAGTCGTCGCTGACATCCAGCGCGGCGGGCCTTCCACGGGTCTTCCCACCAAGACAGAGCAGTCCGACCTGATGACGGCGATGTATCCGGGTCACGGCGACGTGCAGCTTCCCATCATCGCCCCAGGTACCGTTGAGGAGTGCTTCTTCGCTGCTATTCACGCGCTCAACTGGGCAGAGCGATACCAGGGTCCCGTCGTGATCCTGAGTGAGCACATGCTGTCCGAGCGCAACCAGAACATCCCGAAGCCCGATCTGTCCAAGGTCCAGGTGGAGAGCAGAAAGACCTACCAGGGCACAAACGGATACCATAGGTATGAGAGCTGGGAAATCTCTCCGATGCCCATACCGGGTGGACCGGGCTCATACGTAGCAAACGGCTCTGAGCACGACGGCATGGGTGACACCACCCACAGGCCCGAGCGACACATCCAGATGACCACACGCCGCTTCAGCAAGCTCGACCTGCTGAGGGACGGCACTTACGAGAGCGATAACACATCGGCCAGCGTCGCAGTGATGCCCTGGGGCGGCTCCAAGGGGCCCGCACTGGGAGCGTGGCGCGAACTGACGGCCCAGGGTGCGGACCTCGGGTGGTACTACACCATGTTCCTCAACCCGCTTCCTGAGGGAATGGTGGAGGAGCTACGGTCCAAGGACCTGGTGATCGTCCCGGAGCTGAACTTCATGGGCCAGTTTTCCGCGCACCTGAGGACACTCGGTGTCAACGCCGAGTCCATCACGCAGATCACCGGACTGCCCTTCAAGACGAAAGACCTGGTGCAGGCCATCACTGAGAAGGCAGGCATCCAGCAGAAGGAGAGTGTGCCAGCATGACCTCGAAGAACCCTGAGTACGATTTCAAGTGGTGCCCAGGCTGCGGTGACTTCGGTGTCCGCCGCGCCCTGGAGGGAGCCCTCCAGCGCCGCGTGTCGGAGACCGAGGCGCCGATGGAGAACAACGTGGTCGTGGCTGGCATCGGCTGCTCCGGCAACATGGTCCACATGCTCGAGAGCGACGAGCAGCCATACGGATTCCACGGAATCCACGGACGCTCACTTCCAATCGCCATGGGCGTGAAGATGGCCCGTCCCGACCTGAACGTCGTTGTCGTCGCAGGCGATGGCGACTTCCTCGGCATCGGATTCGAGCACATCGCGCCCCAGGCAGCCCGCAACTTGAACGTGACCGCAGTCGTCATGGACAACGGCGTGTACGGCCTCACCAAGGGCCAGAGCTCGCCGACCACGGAGATGGGCGTCGTAACCAGTTCGACCCCGTTCGGCAAGGCTGAAGAGAAGCTCAACCCGTTCCAGATGTACCTGAGCATGGGCGTCTCGTACATAGCTTCAACTATGTCCAGCCAGGTCCGCCCGATGTCCGAAATGATGTCTGAGGCGATGGAACACCCCGGTTTCTCCATCGTCCACGTCCAGTCCCCATGCACGGAATATAACAATACCTACGACCTGCTGAGAGGCAATCGTCGCAAGGGCATCCCCGGGATCGCATACGATATCCCAGAAGACTACGACGAGACAGACCCGGAGGCTGCGTTCCAGATAGCGTCCGCATCCGGTGTCCCGCTCGGCGTGGTATACAAGGACTGCAGTCGCCCAACATTCGATCAGAGGATCGAAGAGATTTCCGAGAAGGCGCCCTCCAGACCTGCGTCGCAGCTGCTGGACAGCTTCTCGATCTAGACGGGACGACCTGAGGCTAGAAGCGACGTGTAGTTAACTCGGCGACGAGCATCTCGAGTGCGAGTTGCTCGTCGATGGGTTTGGTCTTTAGAAGAAGATCGGTCTCAACTAGCCGCTCGTGCATGTACTCCAGGTTCTGCTGACTTATTCGACGCGCCTGTTGGAGCGTCTTGTTCAGCACCCAGCCCGAGAGACGGATACGACGCCCTATCTGGTCCTGCGGCTCTCCCCTGGCAAGCAGATCGTTGGTCATGAGCAGAAGGCGAATCTGCCTTGCGATCATGGTCATGAGATAGACCGCCGGGCTGCCATCGTCCATGATTCGTCCAATCAGCCTGAGAGCGACGTCAGACCTGCCGTCGATCACGGCGTCTACCGCCTGGAATATGTTTGCCTCTCGAACATAGGCGACCATCTCCGTGACGTCCTCAGATGACGCAGGGCGGTCCCCGCAGTACAGGGCCAGCTTGCGGAGTTCCGAATCGATCAGCATCGGCTGGCGGCCGACGGCATCAGCCAGGACAGCGCATGCATTTCGGTCGATGTTCACGCCGATGTTATTCGCGCGATTGGCAATCCAACCGGGCAGGTCACGGTCGGATGGCATCCTGAACTGACGCACCTCCGACATCGGAGACAGTCGCCTGAGCAACGGGTTGTTCCCCGATAGTCCACCGTCCACAAAGAGCAGATCAGTAGTCGGCGGCATGGAGCCGAGCTGGTCCAGCAGACCTGACCACTCACCGAGCGGATCCCTTCCCTCCCTGGCCGAGGAGCCTCTTCGAGATCTGCCCCGCTCAAATCTTGTGAGCAGGTCCTTGACTACCACGGTCCTGCGGTCTGTCATGAAGGGCACAGTGAAAGCCGCAGCCGCCACAGACTCGGGCGTGAGGGAGTCAGCACGCAGGGTGATCTGATTTACGTCCCGCAGATCTTCCGGGCCTGAGTTGGCCATCAGCTCCGCCAGCGCCTCTTCGACCCCGACCAGGTCGTCTCCGTAAAGTAGCTGGATCAATGTGATAGCGCCATGGGTTGAATTCTGCTACTCCATTACCCGTAGCGTGGACGGGATGTCCGTCTTCCTCAGTCGGAAGATGGTGAATACGGGAGCGACAGCCACTGCGATTACACTCAGCGCGATGACCGTCACAATGCTGGCAGGATTGAATACAATCTGGAGTCCGAGGTCAGGGAAGGCGTTCGGCATCAGCACGTTTGCAACCCACTGAAGCATCAGGAAGCCCCCGATCATCCCCAACACTGTCGCGATAATGCCAAGAATGGCGCTTTCAGCCATCGCCATGCCCAGAATCGTACGGGCCGGCAGACCGTAGGCCAGCATCGTCGCGTGTTCGCGTCGTCTCTCGTCCATGTTGATGCTCGCCGTGTTGTACGCGATCAGCAGTGCCAACAGGACGACAAAGGCCAGGATGAATCCCAGGATGCCGGTGTACTGCTCGAACTGGTCCTGGAACACCTCGCTCGATGCGGTCGCCTTCTGCACCGAGGCAACACCCGGCAGGCCGAACATCTCCTGTTTGAGAGTGTCCACCTCAACACCGGCAGCGGGCATTGCCAGGGCGACGTTTGCCATGTCTGCGACTCCCAGGGACTCGCAGTGGCGACAGTCGACGTACGTCCCCATCCTCATCGGATTCCCGTGCAGGCCGACAACTTCCAATTCGGACTGGGCGAGACTGAACATGCCATCGCCGGACACCGTTGGGTGACTCAGTATGACCATGTCCCCTGGACCGACTCCGAGGTCGTCTGCGGCCTTTTCAGCTATCACGACACCAGGGTTGGAAGCATCCAACGAGCCGTCCACGATCGTGGGGAGCCAGAGACCGCTCTCGTAATCGATAAACTCAACCAGGACCTCGAAGCCCTGGTCGCCATGAGAGAGAAGCCCGCCCGTGCGAAAGACAGTCTCGGCTTGTCCGGCACTTGGGGAGTCCAGAATATTCTCGACGATGTGAGAATCGGTCGGATAGACGGTGTCGAACGCAATCTCCACCCGGTCCGGCGAGTTGCCTGCAGTAACAGTGCCGACACGGTCGATAGTCTCGATGAACGAGTCAAGCATACCGAGCACGGTCACCATGACAGCTACTATCGCCCCTATGGCCAGCGCGGTCAGCAGAGTACGGCGAGGCGCCCGGGCCACGTTTCGGAAGGGAATCTGCCTTATCGTCTGCCCTGGGATTCTGACCAGCGAAAGCAGCCTGGGCATCCCGCCAGCACGGTCAGCGAGGTGGCCTGTCCTGATCGCCTCGATGGGAGAGACTCTCACTCCGTTCCAAACAGGAATCGCCGTGGCGAGGAACGGCACCAGAAAGCCGATCGCACCGGCGGCGGCGAATACCCCAAATTGGAACGGCGTTCGCCACGCAGGGAGAGGCAGGAAATCAGAGAGATAGCTTCCCAGAGCCTCAGCAACGCCTATCCCCATCAGAATACCGAATACAACGCCCAGCAAGGCCACCTGAGCGCTGAACAGGAGCGGCCTGAGGGCAACCAGCCTAGTGGGCACACCCAGCGCCATTGCCACGCCGATTTCGCGCCTCTGAGAGTCCACAATGCGACTTGTGAGGTTGAAGGCAGCGAAGACCGCGCCGCCGAAGATCGCTATCGCCAGCACGGTGTTGAACTGCTGATCACCCTCCACGTCTTCGATCATAAGTCTGATAGATGGGTCATCGAGTCGCCGCGTGACCGTTCCGCCCATTTGACCGAAGTGCTCGCTCATCGTGGTGAACAGGGCGTCCTCATCTGCTCCCGGCTCCAGCCTCAATACGAGATCGTTGATCTTGCCGTCCATTCCCGTGAGCTGCTGGGCAGTCTCTATAGACGTGAAGACTGCCGCGAAGTTGGCCTGGGCGAGTATCCCGCCTTCAGGGGTGATTACGAAGAAGTACTCGGGCGCCAGTGACTGTCCGACGTACTCGACCGGAACTGCACCAGCGAGGAGTGCGGGACCCTGTGGCGGCAGGTCGTAGAACTTGGCGAAGTTGTGCTCGAGGGTCACTACGCTGGACCCGGCGTCATTCTCGGTGAGACTCCTGCCAACCTGCGGGTGGAGCGAGTTTACATGTGGCCCGCCGCTGGTAAGGTCCACGCCCACGATACGGCCCGGAACTAGGATGGTCTCATCGGCAGTATCTATCGAGACCTGCGTTGGAAGAATCAGGCGCTCCTCGGCAACGGCCACGGCACTGCTGTTGATGTCGGAGAGAGCATTGAGGAGAGTACCCTGATCGACAAGGTTTCCTTCGCTCAGCGCGACGCGAACGTCGAATGTGTGTACCGCTGCGTAGCTGGCCTCGTTGGACAGACCGCGCCATACGTTCATGCTTCTGAGGCCGGAGAACAGTCCGGTGCCAACCGCTATCACAATCGCGATAGCAGCAACCTGCACCCAGCGCGAACGAAGGTCCCGCCACGACCACTTCAGCCAGATCAAGGACTGGCCTCGCTACGAGGTGATGAGACGCTCCCCCTGGGATCTAACGCACTCAGCAATGCTTCGCTCCAACAGGAAGACCCTAAGTATCTGAGATAAACGGCCGTTGGGGACGATTCTAACAGACAGCGTGCACGGTGACTTGAGTGCCTGCTGGTAGCAAGACCTTGTTGGGTCAGAAGTCGATGCCGGGTATCGGGAACCCCGGGGTCATCCCCAGCACTTCGTCACGCACCTGGGACTGGACCGGCTCGTTGTCTGTAACGTTCAGCACTCTCAGGATCAGCTCGCCGACCTTGCGGGTGTCGTCTTCCTTGAAGCCCCTGCTGGTAATGGCTGCGGTGCCGAGGCGGACACCGCTGGCGACGCGGGGTGGCTTCGGATCGTAGGGGATGGCGTTGCGGTTGACGACGATGTTGGCGCGTCCCAGCGCCTCTTCTGCCTTGCGTCCCGTGACATCGAGAGGACGAAGGTCGACAAGCACCATGTGGTTGTCGGTGCCGCCGGAGACCAGCCTGAGGCCGCCGCTGGTGAGCGCCTCTCCCAGTGCCACGGCGTTGGCGCGGACCTGCTGCTGGTAGGCGGCAAACTCGTCGGTCATCGCCTCACCGAACGTCACGGCTTTCGCCGCCACGGCGTGTTCCAGAGGCCCTCCCTGGGCGTTTGGGAAGACGGCGCGGTCGACGTTGCGTGCAAGGTCTGAATCGCATAGGATCATGCCCCCGCGCGCGCCACGCAGGGTCTTGTGCGTAGTGGACGTTATCATCTGTGCGTGCCCCACGGGCGATGGGTGTTCGCCTGCGGCGATCAGACCGGCGATGTGGGCGATGTCCGCCATGAGGATCGCGCCTACTTCATCGGCGATCTCACGGAACTTGTCGAACTCGATCGTCCGGGTGTATGCAGTAGCGCCGCTGACGATGATCTTGGGCCGGTGCTCCTGGGCCAGTCGGCGCACCTCGTCGTAGTCGATCAGCTCCAACTCACGATCGACTGTGTACGGCACGAACTCGTAAAGCTTGTTCGAGAAGTTGACAGGGCTGCCGTGGGTCAGGTGGCCGCCGTGATCGAGACTGAGCCCCATCACGGTGTCGCCGGGCTGGATGGTGGCAAAGTAGGCAGCCATGTTGGCCTGTGCGCCGGAGTGCGGCTGCACGTTGGCATGGTCGACTCCGAAGAGATCTTTAGCTCTTCGTATGGCCAGGCTCTCTGCGACGTCGATGAACTCGCAACCGCCGTAGTACCGCCTTCCGGGATAGCCCTCGGCGTACTTATTCGTCATCACAGAGCCCTGCGCCTCGAGGATTGCCCGGCTGGCGTAGTTCTCTGAAGCGATGAGGTTTATATTCTCGCGCTGCCTGCGAATCTCGCCTTCGATGGCCTCGGCGATCTGTGGGTCACTCTCACGGAGCGTGGTCATTGGATGGACTCCCTCTCTCGTCGATGCGTGGGGCCTGATTGAATTGTATGGGTCGATAGAAGGGGCGGGCAAGGTGAACTGACTGATTTCACATTCCACTATGAACCGGTTATGGCTATAATCTGTACAAGAACGTGAAAGGGGGTGTCTTATGCTGCGTGGTCTCTTCTACCTGATTAGCATGACGGGCATCCCGAGGATTTTGTTCAGGCTGATGATCGACAGTCGAGTACCGCTCAGGCTCAAGCTGCTGCTGCCGGCGGCAATCGCCTATGTCATCCTCCCTATCGACCTCGTTCCCGACTTCATACCCTGGGGGATTGGCAGACTGGACGATGTCCTGGTGCTTGTCCTGGCAGGGCTCCTGTTCATGCTGATGTCGCCGAGGGAAGTGCTCATGGAAGCCTCCGGGTCGCCTCCACAGGATGGGACGAAGCACGACCCTGGAAAGGGCAAGAGAGTGATCGACGGCGAGTACCGGAGACTCGACGAAGAATGAGGCAGCGCGTCTGACCACATGCAGATCACGATAATCGGACTGCCCTACAGCGGCAAGACCACCATCTTCAACGCTGCCACCAGGGGATCGGCAGAGGTCGCCCAGTACTCGTCGGCATCCAGGCCCAACATCGGGGTCGCCAAGGTCCCCGATGGCAGGCTGGAGAGGCTCAACGAGATCTATCAGCCAGCCAAGACCACGCCGGCTGAGGTAACCTACGTCGACCTTCCCGCGGCCCCTGAAGGGCTTGGGAAGACCCGGGGAGTATCGGGCGTCTACCTGAACCAGCTTCAGTCCTCAGATGCGCTTGCTATTGTCGCCAGGAGCTTCGAAGACCCGTCAGTGCCCGATGGAGGCGACGGCGTCGACGCGTTTCGAGACATCGAGACCATGCTCTACGAGCTGACGTTCGCGGACCTTGAAATGCTCGAACGCCGGATCGAGCGGATAGACCAGAACAACAAGGGCGCCAGGTCTGGTGAGCGAGATTCGCTCGAACGCGAACGCGCGCTGATGATGTCGCTCAAGGAGGGGCTGGAATCCGGCGTGCCGGTACGCAAGCAAAGCCTCAGTGCAGACGAACTGAAGCGTGTGAATGAGTTCCAGTTCCTCACGGCCAAGCCAGTCATAGTAGTGGTAAACGCCGGAGAGGACCAGGCCGATCAGGTAGACGAGATCCAGGAACGGCTGGATGCAGAGATCACAGAAAGCGACGTCCTGACTGCCGTCCTGATCGGGAGCCTGGAGATGGAGCTTGCCCAGATGTCTGCCGAAGACGAGGCCGAGTTCCGTGAGTCGCTGGCTGCTGGCGAGTCGGGCCTGGACAGGATGGTAAGGCTCTCCTACCAGGCGCTCGACCAGATCACGTTCTTCACGGGAGGACCGAAGGAGGTCCGCGCGTGGACGATCACGAGTGGCGACTCGGCCTCCCGCGCGGCCGGATCAATCCACTCGGATATGGAGCGAGGATTCATAAGGGCCGAGGTCGTATCCTACGACAACCTGTCACAGTGGGGAAGCGAAGCTGAGTCGAAGAGGCAGGGAGTGCTGCGACAGGAAGGCAAGGACTATATCGTCCATGACGGTGACGTGGTTCACGTCCTCTTCAACGTTTAGAGACCGGGAGGTCAGGATGAGCTATCAATTCATCGAGTACGAGGCGTCAAATGGCATCGGGCGGGTGCGACTCAACAGGCCGGAGAAGCTGAACGCACTCAGCCGCGAGCTTCAGGACGAACTCGTGGACTGTCTTGAACGCGCGGACGACGACCCGGAAGTCCGGGTTATGACGTTGCGCGGCAACGGCAGGGCGTTCTGTGCGGGATATGACATCACGCCGCCATCGACGCCTGAAGCACAGGCCGCGGCACAGGAGCAGCGGGACAACATCCGCGCGGACATCCACCGGATGAAGCGCACTCCAAACACGATGAACACCATCCTGAATCTCAGCAAGCCTGTAATCGCCGGGGTGCATGGCTACTGCATCGCCGGCGGGACCGACCTCGCAATGCACTGCGACATCATCATCGCCGCAGACGACTCGCAGATCGGCTTTCCGCCTGTGCGCTCCATGGGTACGCCGCCAACTCACATGTGGACATACATGGTGGGCCCCCAGTGGGCCAAGTGGTTCCTGCTGACCGGGGAATCGGTCTCAGGTACGCGAGCCGAGGAGCTCGGGCTGGTCTGGAAGTCGGTTCCCGGCGAGGGTCTCGACGCGGCGGTCGAGGACCTGGCGCGGACGATGGCGAGGATTCCGTGGGAGCTGCTGGCGGCCAATAAGAGCATCGTCAACAAGGCGATGGACCTGATGGGGCGTGAGACCATTCAGCACATAGCTGCTGAGACAGATGCGATCGCCCACCAGGCTCCGATCGTCAAGGAGTTCAGCCGGATGGCCAGGGAAGAGGGCCTGAAGGCCGCCCTCGAGTGGCGGGACAGTCCCTTCAGCGACTACAGGGGCAGCAGCGAGTAAGTACTAGAGCTTCAGCAGTTTGGACAGGCGCTTTTGTCCGCGACACGGCCCCACTACGGCAAGATTCAGGTGGTCGTCGATAAGGTTCTGCGAAGCCACCCGGCACAGGTCTTCCGTCGTGACCGCATTCACCCGCTCCACGACGTGGTCCACGTCGAGCATCTCGCCACGGACCATCTCCTGACTGCCCATCCACGCTGACACGGCTCGAGTGTCTTCCATCCGGAGCATGAGGCGGCCTGCCACGAGCTGTTTGGCGCGTTCTACCTCGCGCTCGTCTATCGAATCGCGGACTGATGCAACCTGCTCCAGGATAGCGGGCACTGCCTCATAGGCGCTTGATGGATCGACGCCCGCCGTGATGATGAACGCGCCGGTGTCCCTGAAGTGAGAGACTCCGCTGTGCACGTCATAAGCCAGGCCGCGGTTCTCGCGCAGCTCGACAAACAGCCTGCTGCTCATTCCCTCTCCCAGAATCACGCTCAGAAGGTCCAGCGCGTATATGTCCGGGTCGTCGAGTGCAAGACCGGGCAGGGCTATCGATAGGTGAAGCTGCTCTGTCTTCCTGTACTCGAGCCTTAGCTGCGACGTCTGCTGATGGCTCACAGCGGGAGAAGGTGGGGCGGGCACGCTGTCGGGCCAGTCCCAGCACAGCCTCTCTACCTGTTCGACGACCTCAGAGTGAGGAACACTGCCGGCCACGCTGATCACCGTGTTGGATGGCGTGTAGTACTCGTTCATGTGCTTCACGAGCATTTCACGGTCGATACTGTCGATCGATTCGTGTGAACCTCCGATGTCCCTTCCCAGGGGGTGGTCCGGCCAGAGCATCTCGTCGATGAGGGAGTCCACCCGAGAGGCCGGGTAGTCGTTGATCATCGCAATCTCTTCGTGGATGACTTGGCGTTCCTTCTCCATATCATCCTGCCTGCAGACCGAGTTCCTGAGCATATCCAGCATCAGGTCCATACTTGCGCAGAAGTACGGCTGGGCGACCTTGCACCAGTAGACCGTAAGCTCCTGCTCAGTGCCGGCGTTTATCATTCCACCGGTGGACTCTATCTGCGCGCTGATGTCGACAGGATCAGGCCGGCGTTCCGTACCCTTGAACACCATGTGCTCGACGAAGTGGGAGACGCCGGCCTGATCATCAGGCTCAAACCTCGAACCGACTCCCACATAGGCCGAGATGGTTACCGACCTTGTGTGGGGCATTTCACACGAGACGACACGCAGGCCGTTGGCCAGTGTCGTTAGCTCGTACCGTTGTGAGGGCAAAGTTTGTGTAGTCATCGCACAAATTCTAGTTATGCCTTACTCACGCGGTCATAGCACGTTTCGGGTCAGAATTCCTGAAAGATTCTACTGCTTAGGAGCAATCTCCACGCCGGCCCTGTCCTCCTGAACCATCGCGACCGCCCCCGCGGCCAGACGGCCAAACCCTCGGTTCTGGCCGTCGATGTAGCGTTGCTGGGCGATGTTGGACATCTCCATAGGTACACGCAGTTCGCGCGCGAGCTGGGTGGCGAGTCCGACGTCCTTGGCGGCCAGGTCCAGCGCGAATCCGGGATCGAAGTTCCTCTGGAAGATCCCGTTGGGGAAGCTGTGCATGGAGTTGGTGTTGCCGGAGCTGCCCGAGACTGCTTCGTACAGAGTCTGTGCATCGACGCCCCACTTGACGCCCATCGAGAACGCCTCGGATAGCAGCACGCCCACGCTCAGACCCACGAGATTGTTGACGATCTTGCAGACCGCGCCTGAGCCGAGTCCACCACAGTACATGACCTTGTCGCCAATTAGGTCCAGAACGGGCTTGAAGCGATCGTATGTCTCACGGTCTCCCCCCACCATCACGCAGAGGGTGGCAGCCTCCGCCCCGCCTGTGCCGCCCGACACCGGGGCGTCGAGGACGTGTATGCCGCCCGATTCGGCCCGGGTGGCTATGCGCTGAATCGTGGTGGGGTCCGTGGTGCTGAGATCGAACAGTGCGCTTCCCCTGCCTATGCCGCTAAGCACTCCGCCCTCTCCGGAGGCCACTTCCTCGACCACCTGGGGGGTAGGCAGCGACGTGAATGTAACCTCGCTCCCCTCCGCAGCCTCTCGCGGGCTGTTCACCCAGGTCGCGCCCAGGGACAGCACCTCGTCGGCCGCCTCCCTGTTGAGGTCGTACACCTTCATTTCGTGGCCGCCGTTGAGTACGTTACGCGCCATGTGGCGGCCCATAAACCCAACTCCGACGAATCCTACCTTCATGTTACGATTCCTCCAGTGAACTTACTCGTGACCAGTGCATCTTGGGCTCATGGTAGCGTCAGAGAAGTTGCCAATCAACGACAGCGCCGAGCATGAGCCACATGATGCTGAATCGCTAAAGGAAACCGGCACATCTAAACACTGCGTAACCACAGACAGCGGCAGGGGAAACCGGTCCCTCGCCAGCTGGAGAGACCATAGGACTAACTCATGCTCTATCTGACCAAAGTCACCCGTCGGCACCTTACGGTACTGGGACTAATCCTGGTCGCCTTTGCGTTGATCGCAGTCGGCTGCTCCTCCAACGAGGAAGACGGGGCTGCACCCGTCGAGGGGGCCGTCACAGGTCCGCCGCTGGCCGTGCAGGCAGCGCCAACGGCACCCCCGACAGCCGCTCCTGCCCCTACTTCCCCACCCGCCACGGCCACGAGCGTTCCTGACACTCCGACACCGGCACCTGAGCCTACTGTTGAAACGGCCATGTACGAGGACGCGCCTGAGCTGCGGCAGACAGGCGAATGGGTCAACTCGGAGCCGTTCACGCTTTCGGGAATGCAGGAAGAGGGCAAGGTTGTTCTTGTCGACTTTTGGACGTACACCTGCATCAACTGCATACGCACCCTGCCCTATCTCAGAGTCTGGCACGAGAAGTACGCCGACCACGGACTGGTGATTCTCGGTGTGCATACGCCAGAGTTCAAGTTCGAGCACGAGTACGACAACGTCGTGGAGGCCACGAACAAGTTCGCCCTGGAGTACCCGATAGTCCAGGACAACCAGTTCGGCACCTGGCGGGCGTTCAACAACCGCTACTGGCCTGCCAAGTACCTGATCGATCACAACGGGAAGATTCGCTACTCGCATTTCGGAGAGGGCAAGTACGACGAGACCGAACTCAAGATACGCGAAATCCTGACGGAAGCCGGATACGACGTGAGTGAGATCACGACGGAGACGAATCCCGGGCCGCCCGTGGCTTCCGCGGCGATGGAAGTTACGTCGGTATCGGACGGGCAGACCCGCGAGCTGTACGCCGGGTACGAGCGCAACTATGGAACACTGATGTCTGGCGGGGTGCCGCCGTACGTGCTCCACGAGGAGTACTACCAGGGGCCGGACATGGAGGTCATGTACACGGACCCGGGCGAGCACAGGAACCACTTCCTGTACCTGCAGGGGCTGTGGTTGAACACGGCTGAGAGCCTGGTCCACGCGCGGGAAACCACAGACCTCGAGGACTACATGGCGCTTAAGTTCGTGGGGACCAGCGCAAATGTCGTCATGTCCCCGGGCATGAGCAGCCCGTACGACGTCGTCGTCTACCTGGACGACGCTCCGGTCCCGGAAGAGCGCGCAGGGAAGGACATCATGTACGGTCCCGATGGGAGCAGCTACATAGAAGTCGATGAGTCGCGAATGTACTTCCTCGTAGACCAGGACGAGTTCGCTTCAGGCGAGCTGCGGCTTGCGTCGAATTCACCTGAGTTCACTGTGTTCGCCTTCACCTTCGGTTCGTACGAAGGTGGGGAGCCGGCCAGAGACTCCTGACATGCGCCTGGTAGTCTTCATCACAGTATCGATATTGGCACTCGGACTAGCCTGTTCCGCACAGGGCGAGACTGATGCAAGTCCCGAAGCTGAAATCCCCACTCAGCAGGAAGAAGAGCCGTTAGTCTTCGAGGCACTGATATTTGGTCCCGAATCCGAGGACGGACTTCAGGCCATATTCGCGACGCCGGACCTGGGAATTGGCAAACACAGAGTAGCTTTTGCAATGCAGTCGCAGACCGGTCTGGTCGACTCGCCTTCGGCTACGGTGCAGTCGTTCTACGAGCCTGACCCTGAAGAACTCGGACAGCCCGTCGAGACTTCACTTGCGTTGTTTCGACCGTTCCCCCTGGTTGAGCGGGGCCTCTACAGCACTAACTTGACGTTTGACCGGGCGGGCGAGTGGGCCATCCAGGCTACCGTCCTTGGAGATGACGCCAGCCCAAAACGTGCGAGACTGTTCTTCGAGGTACCGGAATCATCAAAGGCGCCGGCGATTGGGGATGCAGCAGTCAAAAGCGTCAATCGGACCGAGCGGGACGTGAAGAGTCTGGCCGAGTTAACGACCGGCTCCATGAAAGACGCTGACCTCTACCAGGTGACCATTGCTGACGCCGTTGAGAGTGGCAAGCCGACCGTCATAGTCATGGCGAGTCCGGCATTCTGCACGAACGCGGTGTGTGGTCCACAGGTTGAAGTGCTAAAGGAACTGAAGAACGAGTTCCCAGACCAGGCCAACTACATACACATAGATCTGTACGACAACCCGCACGAGATCCAGGGAGACCTGGGGAGAGCGGTCATCTCTCCGGTGGTGCGTGAGTGGAACCTTCCCAGTACCGAGTGGTCGTTTGTAGTTGACAGCCAGGGCAGGATAGCAAGCAGGTTCGAGGGCTTCTGCACGCTCGAAGAGCTGCGAGAGGCGCTGGAGTCCGTTCTCTAGATCTCCGCGCCGTCGAACTTGGCTATCTCGACGAATCCCTTGTCAGAATCGTCCCAGTCGAAGAGTCGCGCCTCTACTACACGCTCGCCATCTATTCCAATAACTAGCTGCCTAACCGGATAGACCGGCCCGTCACCCCAGGGGTCGGTCGCGACCCTACGGTCGGTGTCGGAAAAGTAGGCCCTGCCGTTCGGATGTGAGTGGTAGATGACCAGGGGTGGTTCGGGATCGTCCATTGTGCGGTTCAACTCGATCAGGTCTGCGCCGTCGATCACGTACGCGGTCTCAGCAGTGCGGTCGGGGGCTGTGGGATGAGATGAGGGCTGATAGGCATTCGCCGCGCGCCTGACTTGTGTAACGGTCTCGGTCTCCCTCCGCCCGATGAGCCAGCCGCAGCACTCGTTTGGAAAGTCCTCGCGTGCATGGCGAAAGATCTCAGTCAGAATTTCAGCAGGTATGTTCATGGTCTGGTCCGTCATGACTACTAGTCTTCGATGATGAAGCTGAACGCTGCTGGGCAGATTACCAAGAAAACGGCGTCGAATACCACGAGTAGGGGTATCCAGGTCGAGACATCGGGGCCGATCAGCCTGAAGGTCGAGGCCCCCTCAGCGGAGACAGCATCCCTGAGCAGTATCCCGGTGGCCTCAGCGGCGGCAATTATCACCGGCACCACAACGGGGAAGAACAGCAGTGGCAGCATCACCTCCCTGGAGCGCGTGTTGACAGCCATTGCGCTAAAGACAGTACCGACCGCGGCGATCGCAACCGTCGCGAGGACCAGCACCGGTATGACGGAATACACCGCCAGGGGAAGGTTGAACAGCACCAGGAACAGCGGGTAGATGACCACCTCCACGCCGATCATGAACAGGAAGTTGCTCAGGAACTTGCCAAAGTAAATCGCGTCGCGTCCAACGGGAGCGAGCATCAGTCCCTGGAGGTTCCCCCGGGCGCTCTCTATGCTGAACGAGCGGTTCAGTCCCAGTACTCCGCCGAACGTGAACGACACCCATAGAATTCCCGGCGCAACAGTCGCAACCATAGCAGGTGTCGGATCGAGAGCGAAGTTGAAGACGACGATGACCAGAAGCCCGAACACCAGCGTCGTAACCAGGATGTCCTTGGTCCTCAGTTCGAGAAGCAGGTCCTTGGCCAGAATCGCGTAGACCGCGCCGAAGTAACCCCTCACCGATGAGTACCCAAGTGTTGCAGATATGCGCTGCGAGAGGCATCCGGGTCGGACACGTCTACAGGCTCGTCGTACATCACCCGCCCGCCAGAGAGAATCGCCATCCGGTCGCCCAGAGCCACAGCGCGGTCGAGGTTGTGCGTGGTCATGATGACGGATCGTAACGAATCTGACCGGCTGGCAATGACTGCATCCAGGAGCGACAGGGCCTCCTGGTCGAGGCCGGACTCAGGTTCGTCCAGGAGCAGCACAAGCGGGTCATGCAACAGCGCCCTGGCGATGCTGAATCTCTTCTTCATGCCGTGGGACATTGCGCCGATCTTCCTGTCGAGATCGGGGACCATTCCCATTAGCTCCGTTACAGCGTGAACGCGCTCGTCCATACGGTCGAGACCAAACATCCTGCAGACAAACGTGAGGTTCTCGCGCGCCGTGAGGTCGTCGTAGAGGAGAGGGTCGTGGCCTACGACACCGATCAGTCGTCGGAGTCGAGCGCTTTGTCTTCCGAGGCCAGCACTGCCAATGCGTACGTCGCCCGCATCGGGCTTGGTGAGTGTTGCCAACACCCTGATCAGGGTGGTCTTGCCGGAGCCGTTGGGGCCAAGGAGGCTGAGCACGGTGCCCTGCGGCACATCGAGGTCGATTCCACGAAGTACCGGAGTGCGCCCAAAGGACTTGGTCACACCTCTGATCTGAACAGCGGGCTGATTTTCGACGGACGTCATTACTCTGGTGAATCTGTGACCGGTACCCGCTGGTAGTGCGTGACAGAGATCAATTGCCCACACTCGTCTCGCAGGAGCAGGCAGGGCGTCTTCAGTTTGATTGGTCTAGCCATCGTAGCTATCCTTCATACACGTCGGTCTCAGCCTGTGGCGAGATCGCGTCCCTGTAGTATAGATGACACGTAGCCCAGAAATGGCAGCCGGAAGTGAGTGAGAGAGCCAGATGCCCACAATCGAAGAACTCCAGAGGCAGTACGAGGGTCTGAGCGACCTGCACAGGAAGCCAAAGACTGAAGAGGAGATAGACGCCGGGCGTCTTCTTGCCTTCGACTACGACTACCCGAACCGCGGCGCAGAGGTCGTCATCGACACTGACGAGTTCACCGCCGTATGCCCCTGGACAGACCTACCGGACTTCGGGACGCTTGAGATCAGGTATGTGCCCGACAGGCTGTGCATCGAGCTGAAATCGCTCAAATACTACCTGCTCAGCTATGAGGGAGTGGGAATCGTCCAGGAGCATGCGGCGAATCGCCTTCTGAACGACCTGGTCGCGCTCTGTAGTCCCAGAAGCATGACGATCTCGCTGGACTACAAGGTCCGGGGCGGACTGCACACGAAAGTCAGCGTCTCCCACGAGGCTTCACGGGAACTGGCCGATCGACTGAGACTCAACGACTAAGCGCATCCAGCTTCTCGAAGAAGTCCCGGAAGATCGCATCCCTGTCAACGCGCGTTAGAACACGCACAGGGTGGCGGCTGGGATCGAAGCCGTAGAGCAGATTCTCGTTGAAGATCGGGCTTGGGGTCAGGTGGCTTGTAGTCCAATCCGGGCTCATCAGCCATGCGCCGACGGCCATGTCCCAGATTGGCTTGCTCCTGCCGGGGAAGTCCGACACGAAATCCCGATACAGGCCGTACAGATAGTCTCCGATCACCCCTCGTCCCTTGACGTAGCGCGCCATTTCGGGCTCGGTCGTTCTCATCATTTCGGACACCACGTACCCGACGACGTGGACGACTGGGACGCCGCTAGCGAAAAGCACTCTGACGGCGTGGACGTCTTCGGTGAAGTTCAGATCGGCGAATGATCCGGTCTCGTATGGCGAGCCGCCGAGGGGTATGACCACAATCCTGCTCACTATGTCAGGTTCCAACAGGATCGCTGAAGAGACATTGGTGAGAGCCCCCAGTGCCAGCACGTACAGGGGGCCATTCCGGTCGGCCATCGCTCGCGTGACGAGATCATCGGCAGCTTCACTGGACACAGGCTTGTCAGGAGCGGACATATACTCGGCAGGCCCTCGAAGGACTGGGCCGGCGAACTCAGTGGGCATCTTCTCCAGTACCCTGAGAATCTCCTGGTAGCTCAGCTCCATACCCTCATCCGGCCCGGAAGTCTGGGTCCGCTCAGTGTGAAATGGGGCTGCGTAGATGGCCTCGACACTGAGAACATCGGACAGCAGCGCGTGTACGATGGCGAACTGGTCGTCTATTTCGTTGGCCGTATCGGTGTCTATGACCACGTCGCACGGACCGTTGGGATGCTGAAGCAGCTGGACCAGTCTGGGTACGTCGATCCCTCTAGGAGGCATGAATCAAGGATCCCCCTGAAGTTCTCGGCGGCGGCATATCATATCTGAACCGCCTGCTCCAATCGCGTGAGCCATCTGTCAAAAAGGGAGCACTCGCTTCGGATAGAGTCCAAACCAATAGCCTGAACTGCCAAAAGGCCCATGCGAGGCTTGTTGTAGCCTCTGACCAAATCTGTAATCCTCTTTGAGGGATGGGTTTCCGGCGAATCATCTATGTGCTCAGGAGTCGCAAATGCGCTCCGAATACTGTGAAAGCTAGGGGAGAGTCCTGGATCACCGATTCCATTGGCGAATTGGCGCGGATCGCTGAACAGAAGCGCTTCGAATTCGTGCATCACAATGTATGGAATGAATCGCCCAGGATTAAAATTGTTGAGCGAGGCTACGATCTGCCCCAGCACTGCGTCCTCTACAGTCGCAGACCGTTCGACAACGGCCTGCTTCGTGGCAGCATCCGTCCGACCCGGCCATGACCCCGGCAAGCGATAGTAATCGACCATAGTGGTAACGATAGCACCCTGATCTTGAAGCAGATCGTCCACTATATCCTGTTCAGCCACGGTCCACGGTACAATACCACCCTCCCGTACCTGCTGACGCGCATTGCCAAGCAGATGGGTCCTAACCATTGTGTATCCAACGCTATACAAGTGAGTCGAAAGGACATTGTTGACAAACCCTTCCTCAGTTTGACCTTCAACAAGAACAACTAGCCTGGTCATTGCAGCCGCTCAGGTCTGGGTCGGCCACCAAGTATGTTCTTCTCCCACAGTTGCCCCAGACTGTAGCGTACCAGCCAGTTCCCCAGATTCTCCGAACTCAGTCTCGTGAAGTGCGTGCTACCTTCGATGCGATCAGCCACTAACACGTCCTCTGGAGCGAAGTGATCCACGAGAAACGAAGACTGAGTCGAAACGATGACCTGAGTTTCAAAAGAAGCCTGTTGAATCATGGACGCAAGTAGTGTAATCGCGTAGGGATGCAGCCCTAGCTCAGGTTCATCAATGATGATCGCAGTCGGTCTGTATTCCACAGGCTGAAGAAACAGTGCCGCGAGTGCAACGAAGCGCAGTGTGCCATTAGACAGCGACGACACATCCCAGTAGGCGTCCGATCCTTCGTGTCGCCACTGTAACCTGATTCTGCCTGGATTTAAGCGATCCGGTTCTAGGTCAAAGTCCACAAAAAAGGGCGCTGCCAACTTCACGGTCCGGACGATCTGCCAATAGAAGGACTCGTGTCGCTCTCGAAGAAGATACAGGAACGCCGCCAGATTGGCCCCGTCAGCACGCAGGTATCGATTGTCGTGCAGATCCGCCGTCTTTTTCAGTGGAGACAGATCGCTGGTATCGTCGAAGTGATACACGCGACACGATTCCAAGTGTCGAATGACGTGGCTATGAACCCCACGAGATGGACGCAGGCTCAGGCCTGCTTCTTCACCATCCGACATGAGGGCGTAATTGTATGGCTCTGCATAGTGGGCCGCATTTCGATAGTACACGACCTCGCCCAGTGGTACGAGTCTATTTGGCAGAGCGTGACCAAGGCTGATTTCATATCTGTCTTCATGATGTTCGTCACGTTCAAACCAAGTTTCGACTCTCATGGTCTCGGTAACATGCGGCCCGAAATGAAGCAAAGTATCCGCACCGCCGGACCTCGCTACATACTCCCCCAATCGACCATCGCTGACGGCATGAAGAAGTGAGAAGATTCCGACAAAGTTCGACTTCCCTGAACCGTTGGCCCCAATCAGCACTGTGATGGGTCCCAGTTCAATATCAACGGCTCCTATGCTCTTGAAGCCATAGACAGCGATTCTGGATAGTTTCGTTGTAATCATGATCTCAGTGTGTGGTTGGAACGTTAGGCGTCGAACTGAAAAATCCAAACTCTGAACCGCTCAACGATTATACCAGCGCTGGTTGCGACCGCAGATTGAATATACAATGGCGCCGCTCACACTTGGCAAGGGGCCTTTAATGACGAGGATACTGGTCACAGGGGCGGCCGGGCAGATTGGCTCGGAGCTAGTCCCTGCGCTTCGCGAGAAACATGGGGGCGACAGCGTGGTCGCCGCCGGGCATCGCACTCCGCTGCCTGATGACGTGCGTGAAGGCGGGCCGTCGATCACGCTAGACGTGACGGTCCAGGCAGACGTAGAGGCCGCGATACGTGACCTCGGCATTGACGTGATCTACCACATGGGATCGATACTATCGGCCCTCGCGGAGGCTAACCGGCAGACGGCTCACGCGGTCAACATCAACGGCCTGTACAACGTACTCGAGGCCGCGCTCGCGGCCGGCGTCACTCAGGTAAACGTGCCAAGCTCGATCGCGGCATTCGGTTCCGACACTCCGGCTGTGGACACTCCCAACGAGACGCTTCAAAGGCCGAACACGCTGTACGGCATCTCCAAAGTGTTCGGAGAGCTCCTGGGCAACTACTACTTCGAAAAGCTGGGCCTTGACGTCCGGGGTCTGAGGCTTCCGGGCATCATAAGCTGGAAGACGGAACCCACGGCCGGCACGACCGACTACGCGGTAGCGATCTTCTACGGTGCGCTCAGGGAGGGCAGGTACGAATGCTACCTGGGTCCCGACACTCGACTTCCAATGATGTACATGCCGGACTGCATCAAGGCGATAGTGGACCTCGCTGACGCTGACGTGTCGAAACTCAGGCATCATGCCGACTTCAACGTGGCATCGGTCAGCTTCACTCCTGACGAGCTGGCGGCGGCCATCAGGAAACGGATGCCGGATTTTGTAATCGAGTACAATGTAGACCCGCTTCGACAGGGAATAGCAGACTCGTGGCCCGACTCGCTTGACGACACCGCGGCCAGGGAAGAGTGGGGCTGGTGTCCGGCCTTTGACCTCGACGCTATGGTGGACGATATGCTCGAAAACCTCTCCGTCAAGCTGGGAGTGGAAGCGGATTAACAACGCTCTTTCATGTGCGGCTCCAAGCTGCCAGGAGGCTGAGGAATGAGACTCGAAGGCAAAGTGGCACTGATTTCCGGAGGCGCCCGAGGGATGGGAGCGGCCGAAGCTAAACTGTTCTCGCGAGAGGGAGCGAAGGTCGTCATCGCCGACGTGCTGGAGGCTGAGGGCCGCCAGACCGAGGCCGAGATCAACGAGACTGGCGGAGACGCGATTTTCGTCTCGCTTGACGTGACCAGTCAGTCCGACTGGGATGCCGCAATCAGCAGGACGGTCGAGCAGTTCGGCAAGCTGGACGTTATCGTCAACAACGCGGGAATCGCCAGCAGGGTGTCCATAGAGGAGACCACGGTTGAAGAGTGGGACCGCATCCTGGACATCAACTCCAAGGGTGTCTTCCTCGGCACCAAGGCGGCGATCACCCAGATGAAGAGCCAGGGAACAGGCGGCTCAGTCATCAATATATCGTCCATCAGCGGCAACATAGGGCAGGACAATGTCGCTGCCGCGTACAACGCCTCGAAGGGAGCCGTAAGGATCTTCTCAAAGTCTGCCGCAGTCCAGTACGCAAGAGACGGGATCAGGGTCAACACGATCCATCCAGGGCCGATACAGACGCCCATGACCCAGCAGGGCTGGGAAGGCGCCGAGACGTTTGGCGAGCAGGAGTACGTCGCTACTGAGAACGCGCCCCTGGGCAGATATGGCAAGCCCGAAGAGGTTGCGTACGGGGCGCTCTACCTTGCATCCGACGAGTCGTCCTACGTGACTGGCGCTGAACTCGTCATTGACGGTGGCTACACGGCTCAGTAGAGCTTGCGGGCTATGACGAACGTCCCAGAGGTCACTCTGGAAGACCTGATCGAGCGGTACTCAGTCATTCTGTTCGACGCGTATGGCGTGCTTGCGAACTCCGACCTCGTAATTCCGGGGGCACGAGAGGCAATCGACCATCTCAATGAGATCGGCAAGCAGTACTTCGTGCTGACGAACGACGCCTCAGCTCTGCCCAAGACACGCGCATCCCGCTACGAGGCTCTTGGACTTGCCATCGACCCCGAGCGCATTATCACGTCCGGGAGCCTGCTGAAGGGTTACTTCAGGGAACACGGCCTTGAGGGACTGCGCTGTATCACCCTTGGTCCGCATGACAGCGCACGCTACGTGGAGATTGCTGGCGGCGTGGTCGTGTCCAGTGACGATGACTTTGACGCAGTCATTGTCGGCGACCAGAGCGGATTCCCGCTGCTCGAGACGGGAAGCACGGTCCTGACCGGCCTATTCAGAATGATTGACGATGGACGACATCCCAGGCTAATTTTGCCCAACCCTGACCTGATCTACCCAAGCGACGACGGATTCGCGTTCGCCAGTGGTACGGTTGCCCAGATGTTCGAGGGTGCGCTTGCGCTGCGATACCCGGACCGTCCGGAGCTAAGGTTCACGAGGCTTGGCAAGCCGCACGCTGCCATTTTCGAAGAGGCACACAGGCGAAGCGGCACAATGGACATGGTGATGATCGGCGACACGCCTGACACCGATATCAGGGGCGCAAACAACTTCCGGATCGCATCAGCATTGGTAGGGACCGGAGTGTCTACCCAGGACATCTCGATGCTTCCCAGTGAAGACGTCCCGACTTACACCATCCGGTCACTGGCCCCTCGCGGACGTCCGAAAAGCTAGTTTCGGGCGGTCTCCTCGAGCTCCATGGGGTTGTAGCAGGCGAGAGCGTGACCGGGCTCGACCTCAAGAAGAGGCGGCCTCGGACTCGTGCGGCACTCCACGGTCGCCTTGGCGCAGCGATGGAGGAACGGGCACTGATCGGGCGGATCGAGCATCTGCGGAGGAGCGCCGGTCAGAGGTCTGAGCCTCTGATTGACAGCGTCGAGGCGCGGCAGAGACTGGAACAGTCCCCACGTGTAGGGGTGCATCGGACGCCTGTACAGCGCGGGGGTGTCGGCGTACTCAACGACGTAGCCGCCGTAGATCACGGCGACGTTCTCGGCCATCTGCGCAATCACCCCGAGGTCGTGGGTAATCAGCATGATCGCGGTGCCGCTCTCTTCCCTAAGGTTTCGCAGGCGCTGCAGCATCTCAGCCTGTAGTGTGACGTCGAGATTGGAAGTGGGCTCGTCGGCGATGAGCACCCTCGGTTTCAGCGCGACTCCGATTGCCATCATTACACGCTGCGCCATTCCGCCGCTGAGCTGAAAGGGATAGCGGCCGAGCATCTGCCTTGCATCAGGAATGCCCATGTTGGCAAGGAGATCGGTCGTGACCTGCTGGGCCTCACGCTTGCTCATGGCCGTGTGCTCCAGCATCAGCTCCTCGACCTGGCTGCCGATGGTGATGACCGGATTCAGGGCAGAAGCCGCATCCTGGAAGATCAGTGAAATCTGCCGTCCCCTGATGTTCCGCATCTCGTCGTCGGACATCTGAAGGAGGTCTCTGCCCTCGTACAGAATCTCGCCGGCAACCACCTGGCCCGGATAGGGCACGAGCTTAAGGATCGAGAGGGCGGTCATGGTCTTGCCGGACCCGCTCTCTCCTACCACACCAAGAACGCTGTCCTCGTCCAGTGACAGCGTTACGCCATTGACGGCTTTGACTATGCCTTCGTTGGTCGCGAAGTAGGTGTGGAGGCTATTGACTTCGAGTATTGGTGCCATTGGGCCTGGTACTCGGACTTATGACCTTTTGCGAGCAGGGTCTGCTCACCACCTATGCCGGTGCTAACAGGCAGCGGTGGCCAGCACTGGATTCCGCGCCTCATCCAGCACAGCGGGCCTGAACCTGCCCGCTCGCAACTCAGTGATGAGATCGTCGAGACAGGTGATTCGACGCTCGAACTCGGTGGCAAACGTACCGAGGTCATCCAGTTTGTGGGCATCGCTGGCCCCCGTACCTGGAAGATCGAACCACTTCGCCAGATCGTGACTGAAGGCATTCTCTTCGTCGAGGCCGCGCCCGTTATACACTTCAACCGCGTCGACCATGTCGAAAACGTGATTTCGAGACGCCCGCTCGAGCATTTCATGGTAGGCGGACTCGCTTGTATGCGCACCCTTCCTGTACGTCCTTCGATAGGGATGAGCAACGACCATTGCGCCCTCTTCCCTATCGAGCTTGTCCTTCACGAAGGTCGCCCTGTGCATTCCGAAGATGTACTTGCGAAGGCCGTAGACCAGCAGGTGCCCCTCTTCGGTCGTCACTTCACAACCCGGAAGGACCAGGAAATTATGCCTCTTCGAGAGGTCGTCGACTTCCCTTGGGTCCCAGAAGCCGTCGTGGTCAGTAATGCAGACCCCGTCGAGCCCGATGCTCTTGGCGTGCTCAATCAGGTCGTCGGCTTCGATGAAGCTGTCGACAGACGTGGGATAGGTGTGCGTATGGATGTCAATTATCAAGTGTGTAGCAGTTGCTCCAGACTTCAGACTCGATAGTAGAGTCTGTCACCAGCCATTGCCCAAGTCAAGCAGAGTACCACTCCAGTACCTGTCCCAGGTTAGTAGACGCCCCCATTTGGAGCGCGGGCATCTTGCCCGCATCCGTTCGTCCTGAGCTTGTCGAAGGACCGTTGCCTATTGGACTGCCTACCAACTTGGGACAGGCTCGCCACTCTTACGGACGGGGCAGCGAAGGAAACCATACGGCGGACTAACTCTCTTCGATAATAATGGACGTAACGGCGTCTCCCGGAGTACGCGCGGTTGCAGGGTCCCTGGTAGTTATGTCGTTGACCACGTCAATGCCTTCAGCGACCACTCCGAAGACTGCGTGGGCGCCGTCGAGGTGAGGCGTTGGCACGAATGTTATGAAGAACTGGCTGCCGTTGGTGTTGGGGCCGGCGTTGGCCATCGACAGAATCCCGGGACGATCGTGTCTGAGATCGGGATGGAACTCATCCTCGAACCTGTAGCCCGGTCCTCCGCGTCCAGTGCCCGTGGGGTCACCCCCCTGGGCCATGAACCCGGGGATGACTCGGTGGAAGGTCACCCCGTCGTAGAAGCCGTCTCTCGCCAGGAAGACGAAATTGTTAACCGTCTTGGGTGCCTTGTCGGCGAACAGGTTGACCTTGAACTCGGAGCCGTCCTCCATCACGAACGTCGCGGTGTATGACTTCTCCGGGTCTATGGTCATCGCAGGGGCTGAACTGTACTGCTGTGTCACGGAATCTCCTTTGTCGGACTGATCAATCATGCCTTGGGTCTGAGTCTCTGGAGGAAGCTCAAGGGTCTCTACAATCTGCCTGAATTCAGGCAGTCTACTTTCTATCGATGAGGCGAGATCGCTGAAAGTGACGGCGACATAGCTCGACCCTGCCGACAGCAGGTACTGGGCAACGCCCAGCTCAAGCTCGCCGCCATCTGGAAGTGACATTGGAGCCGAGTAGATCAGTTCCACGACGTCACGGTCGCCGAGTTCGAGCAGGCCTGCATTCATCCTCCCCACACCTGGCAGCGCCGCCTGGATTTGATGAATGCTGAGCTCGGCCAGGGTCTCCAGATCGCCTGCCAGCTCGTTCTCCTCAGTCAGGACTGTGAAGTTGGGGGCGAACTCTGCACTCGCCGTCTGCCCCTGCCGGTATCCGAACAGCCTGAAACTGGCCGAACCTATCAACCTGTCGAGCTGCCGGGCAAGATTCTCAGGAAGGTCTGGCGACTTCGTCACAAGGTTTTCGATGCTCTCGGCGCTGAGGTCGGCAACCACCCATGTAGGAGGAGTCGATATGCCGATAGATCCGTCGGGCAGCTTGTAGCTGGTCCAGCCATTCGCCAGGCTCGTCTCGACAAGCCGACCTTCGCCAGGTTCGACGTCTCCGAAGTCCAGTTCCGCAAAGACCGCAGGCGGTTCGATGTCGACCGGTGTGTTGAAGTTCGACAACGTAATGACTGCGCTCAACTCGACGTCGCCGGACAGGTCGTCCAGGGGGATGACGGACGCTGCCGCCCCACCTTCATCCTCGACGGAGAACTCTCCACTGATCTCGATTCTGCGCAGGAAACTGTCTTCCACGTCGATCCACAGATCTACGTTCAAGTCACCCAGACCAAGATCGTCAGCTTCGTCTCCGACGGAGTACGAAAGCCTGTAGGCGGACGTGCCGTCGATCTCCTCGGGACCGGAAACAATCCCGGAGCCGTTGTCGGACAGTCCACGGAAGTCGTATATGGCGTCGGAATCGCCGAAGTCGAGCAGCTGCTCAGGACCGATAAAGAGCCCAGCGTCGTTCCCTGAGCCCTTCGTCCATTCGCCGGTCTCCGGGTCCGTGAAGTAGAAGTCGTCTCCAATTGCCACGAAGTTCAATTCGGTTTGAAAGAAGCCAAAGTCGATCGAAGTGACCCCTTGAGAGCGGTCAGGTGAAACGTAGTTTATGTTGGCATTGACGGGTATCTCGAGCGTAAGACTTCCAGTTCCGACCGTTATGGTCGCATCCATCGTTGCCCGGTAGCTGTCCAGCTCTGACATTGCCTCGGCGCTCGCAAAGAGCAGGTCGGCTGGCCCTGGCGTGGGTGCTGGAACAGCAGTCGCGGTCGACGTGGGTTGGGCAGTCGCGGTCGACGTGGGTTGGGCAGTCGGCGCCGCTGTCGGAGATGGCACGGCCGTGGAAGTTGGCGCGGGTGTGGCTGTCGCCTGTGGCGTGGAGGTAGGAGGCGGAGGAGGAACTGTTGGCGTAGGAACAGGTGTTGAACTGGGCGCAATGACGAGCGTCTCTGCAGTGGGAGCAGGGGCAGGGGAAGGCTCGGGCTCGGAGTCACCGCATGAAGTCAGTCCCACGACGACCAGTAGCGAGATTGCAATGAGTGTGGACCGTGATTTCGTCACCCAACGTAAATTGGGGCGGCAGCGCCAGTATGACATTACCACCCCAATCATGGTCTATTCTCTCTGGGTCGGGTGAGCCGACTCAGCACCTTGACCCCTACAGAACGTGGTAGAGGAGCAGGTGCTCCCTGAGTACATCGTTTGCGAAGTCGTTTTCCACGTCACGCCAGACCGAGTGAATGTGGTTCGCCCCGTTCTGCCTGTTGTCGAACTCGACTACGAAGTTACCGCCGTGAATGCGGTAGTAGTGCTCCTTGCCTTCCTGCACGCCTCCGCCCCATGCCCAGTGGAGGCCATCGAATCCTTCGGACTCCAGGCGCTCCCACTTCTGCTGGGCCATGTCGCTGCGTACCTGGTTGACGTACACCTTTACCAGGCTGCGCAGGATGTCCTTCTGCGTGTCGTTCATCTTTGACGCAGGAAGACCCTCTTCAGCGGGCAGCGATACTCGAGAAGCGTTGTATGTAAGGATGTCGTACGGAGCCTCACCATAGATGGTGGCCGTAGACGACTGGCCCTTGTCGAGGCTGTTCATCAGCTCGTAGGCCAGGTCCTCGCGCTGGTCCAGGATTCGCAGGCCCTTCTTCGGACCCTTGCGGACTTCAGCCGGGTTGGCCCCGAAGAAGAACGGGGTCATGGAGATGAACTTGTCGCCCCAGAGGCTGAAGTTCAGTGAGATGTGGTGGCCCTCAACACGCCAACCCCAGGGTTCGCTGTCATCACCGGGATCGCCGAAGACCGTCCAGTAGTAGAGGTCGGGATCGCGGACGAAGCTGATGATGCCTGATTCCTTCTCCAACGGGCCGAGTACGGACTCGTGCTCGATGATGAGCTTGGCCTTCTCGAAGGAGTCTTCGGTCAGACCCGTCTCCATCAGCGAGTAGGCGAGTTGACGCTGGTCGTCGTCCATGTCCCTTAGAGGCAGGCCGTGCCTGTTAACGGGTGGGTAGTACCAGAAGATTCGCTCGCCGTCCATATACTCGTAGACGGTCTTGTGTCGCTGATCGCTACTGAGACTCTCGACGAACTTCTTCGCGGCCTCGGTCATGGCAGCGGCTGATCCATGCTTGTGTGCGGTCGTCATCCGGTAACCTCCTCAGATGGTGGAGTGAGCATAGCACATCATATTGTGAGTGTCAGGTATCCAGTTCGGCTGCCTATCTCAGTCGGCCCGCACGAGCTTCTGGAAGGCGCGAACGTTGTCCGGTGGCGTCGCGGTGTGGCTAATGTTGGTGTGAGCGACCTCGCCAACGTAGATGCTCTTTTGGGAGTCCACGGCGATGCCGTGCGGGGCGATGAACTGCCCGACGTCCAGGCCATAGCCGTTGCCAAGCCGGTCCAGCACCTTGCCGGACGTGGTCATGACCGCGATGCGCGGCCCGATGTTTGGCATCTCACGATTGACATTCATGCCCCAACCGAGTTCGCCAACGTAAACGCGCTGGTCGTCGTCGATGTAGATGGCGCACGGCCTGTGGACGTTGCCCCACACGTCTTCAAGCTTACCGTCGCGGTCGAATACCTGTATGCGGTGATTCTCCCTGTCGCAGACGTACACGTAGCCGTCCCTGTCCGTGGCGATATTGTGAACTATGTTGAACTGTCCTGGTTCGACCCCCGGTCCGCCCCACGACATGATGTGCTGCCCGTCCGGCGTGTACTTGTGGACGCGGCTGTTGGCGTAGCCGTCCGAGACGAACAGGTCGCCGTTCGCCGGGTCGGTCGCCACGTGCGTGCACCTGTTGAACGGGTCTCCTGAGAAGGCCGCGGCGGGCTGGTTGGCGACGCCGATCGTCATCAGCACCTCACCATCCAGGGTGCATTGCCTTACAGTGTGGTCACCGTCGTCAGTGCAGTAGAGGGTGTTGTCCGGCCCCCTGCTGACGCCGTGAGCTCGCGAGAAGAGACCCTCACCCCAGGTCTTGATGAAGTTGCCGTCCTTGTCGAAGACGACCATGGGGTGTTCTCCCCTGCTGAAGACATAGACGTTGTCGTCTGCGTCGGTGATGACCCCGGCCACCTCCCGCCAGCCGATGCCGGATGGCAGGCTCTCCCAGCCAACAGCCACTTCATATCCGAATTGACCAGTTCCCAGTTTTACCGTGCTAACCATGCGCCTTCTCTCCTCCTTATACAGGTACCGTAACGTACTGATGCGGGTCAGTTTACAATCTTGGCGAATGGGTTGACAGTTTCCCCTGCTGGACTCGCAGTAAAAGCGCGTTCCAGGGTGTACAATGTCGTGAACCCAGCATTCAGGGAGGATGAGATGAGCAACGATGCGCAGGGAACGATAGTGTCCATATACCTCTGTACGGGCCACCGCGACCCGATGAAGAGCGTAGACTCAGCTGAGATGACGACTGGCTTCGGTATCGAGGGAGACCGGCACGCCGTTTCTGAGGGTGTGAGAACGGCCCGCCAGGTCCTTCTGATGGATGAGGAGACGCTGGGCAAGTTCGGTCTGAGCAGCGGCGATGTTAGGGAGAACATCACTACTTCCGGGATAGACATGCACACGATCGAGGCTGGCCAACGGGTGTCTCTGGGTGATTCCGCTGTTGTGGAAATCACGGGCTTCTGCACACCATGTGCCCGGATGGACGAGATCCGAGATGGGCTGAGAGTGGAGCTCGAGGAGCAGCGCGGGATGCTGGCGACAGTGGTCCAGGGTGGGACTTTCTCGGTCGGCGACGTTGTGAAGGCGCAGGAAGCGGCTGTAGTTTAGGCACATACCCCTGGAGAAAGAAAAAGGCGCCGAAGACTGAGCTTCGGCGCCAGGTGTGGAGCCGGGAGGGGCGCGGCCCCTAACCTTGGATTGCCGGAGTACCGTTCCGGCTGCTCCAAAGGGTAGGCGGAAACCCCGCGCCCCCGAGGATGAACGGGAATCTGCTAGTTGTAGATGTGCTTGCGGACCATCTCCTTGAAGTCCCTGCGGGCCTCGTCGAAGGTTGGGCCTGGGCAGTCAGTGCGCGTGTGGACGTTGAAGAAGTAACTGTCCAGGGCATTGATCCCGTTTCTGCGTCCCAGCATGATATTCACTCTGTTTATCATTATGCCTCTCCTTGGGTTGTACTCTGAATCCATTTGTAGAATACTATGTTCTACAAATTCATTATCCCCCGAACATAACATCGTGTAAAGGGATAATCTAAGATAGTTACTATTTTCACATACGATGTAAGGCGGTGATCTAATGGAAATTAGAGAACTGAGGAGCTTTTGCTCCGCAGCCCGCTACAGAAGCATCTCGCGAGCAGCGGAACACCTGGGCATGGGACAGCCCACGGTCACTACGCACATCAAGAAGCTTGAGTCGGAGCTCAACACCGTTCTGTTCGACCGTGTGAAGCGGCCGATTCAGCTCACACTTGCGGGGAAGAGGCTGCAGGAATTGGCGGTACCACTAGTAGAGGGGCTCGATTCACTGGTCCAGTCAGCGTCAGGGGCCGAGGAGCGCGGACCTGTGGTCCTGGTGGCTACACCAGACATCATCCCGCACACCCTGCTCAGCGTGGTCAGGGTCTTCACGGACCTCCATCCCCAGATTCACCTGACTATCAGGTCTGCTCCGAGGACGCAGATAATGCAGATGATCGCGGAAGGCGAGGCGGACATCGGCATCGTTCAGCACTTCGACAGGGATGAGTCGTTCCTGTTCGAGGGTCTCTTTGTTTACGAACGAGTGCTGATAACGCCTGCAGACCACCCGCTGGCCAGACAGCCCGTGGAAGCCATCGAGCAGATTGCAAAGTACCCACTGATAATGATGACCGAAGGAACGCACACTCGCGACCTGCTCGAGTCTGAGTTCAAACGACGTGGCATCAACTACGAGATCGTCGTCGACCTCGATAGCATGGACATGATCAAACGGTACGTGGCGCTGGGTATGGGAATATCGGTTGGCCCCCGGCTGGCAATCGACCCGGAAGACCACGATAACCTTGGCGTGGTCAGCCTGGCCCACATCCTGCCCGTAGAACAGGGCGGGATCGTGACCCTGAAGGGTAAACAGATTTCGAAGCCTGCGGAGCGGTTCATCTCCGTCATGCGAGAAACGCTGTCGACGGACGGACGCTGCTAACGGGGTCAGGCGCTCTTTTTCACGCCCACCAGCTTGCCAATAACGAGCAGGCGGTGGTCATAGACCAGTCGTGGAACGCACGAGACCAGCGTGATTGTGGACTCGTCAGTCTCGTACAGCTGGAGTTCGTCCTGGTGTACGACTTCGGTCCCCGTGATCTGGTAGAGGAACTCGTCACCGGCCTCGTTCAGCAGGCTGACGTAGACAGGATCGCCACTGTTCACAAGTGCGGGAATCTGAGGCAGTTTCTGGAAGACGTTGCCCTCTCCCCTGATGGGACTCTCGAGATGGCCGAACAGCCAGGTGTTGCCCAGTTCGCCCGGATTGGATGTCTCCGGGATTCGACCGACAACGTGCTTGGGGGTCTCGTACTGGCGGCTGTCGCCAATGTCGATAATCGCCAGGTTCGATACCGCGGAGTCCACGCCAATGCTCGGGATCTTGATGTGACTTGCGTCGGATGCTGTGCCCCTCGGCATTCCCTGAGATGAGTCAAGGCTGACGTAACCGTCCGGACGCAGGACTGCTCCGTACGCATAGGGGTCTGCCCCCGCCGAGAGCGGCTGGTCCCAGTACTTGGGGTGTATCTGGTAACCGGGATAGATGGCGTTGTAGGCGTAGACCAGATCGGCGCCGCTCAGTTGCTCCGTAGCGTCTGACGACTCTCCCGCACTCTCCGCAGTCGCTGCCTGTGCCAAATCTGGCGCTGCGGAAGCGGTTGGCACAGTTGTTGCGGCCACCTCGGTGGCAACAGGCGCAGCAGGCCCACGTGCAGGTGCTGGAACGTCGTTCGCATCGTCACCGACGTAAACCTGGATCTCCTTGGCAGCCGTCTGTATGGGTTTGAAGCTGCCATCAGGCATCAGCGCGCCGCGTACCTGGGGTACTTCCGTAGGTACGACTTCCATGGCGATGGGGCCCTGTGCAGCGGAATTCAGCCCTTCGAGTTGGGTCGAGTTGTACTGCCCGAGTGTGTAGTAGATTCCTACAGCGATTACTACGATCACTCCGACCAGCACGAGGGCGGAGCCGGCAACGAGCTTGCCAGTCGCGCGTCGGCGTATCATCCTGTCTGAGCCTTCCATAACTGCAATCGCAATAGTTCAGGGTGTCGGAGATCCAAATTCAGTATAGCACCGCATCGGCAGATCCATACCTCAACTGGGCAGAAATGAAAAGCAGCCCGCGATGTGCGGGCTGCTCTCTTCAGCGATTGTCCGCTGTTAATGCTACCTGTATCTGGGTGAGTGCATCGCTCCATTGGCGATAGGCTCGTTCAGGTAAACGTCACCGTTGCGAATCTTGATATTGAACCCGCAGTCAGGATTGCTGCAGACCCAAGCCTTGTAGTGAATGGCCGCGCCCTGACTCCCAAAATCGGACAGCGGCAACAGGTTTCCTTCGGTACAAGCCAAACAGCTGGGGAAGTCTCTACCCTCCACAAATGCCTCCTCGAATATCCACGTTCCAGACCGCGCGAAAGTATAGCAAAGGCCAAATGAGCGAAACAAGGAGAAACAGCCAAGAGGAGTGTCTTTTCGTTTTCGTCCCGTCGTCAATCACTCGTTCGCCCCCGGATCAGGTCCGGGGCAGGCTCTGAGCTTGTCGAAGGGCCGTCCGTTCATGGTTCGACAAGCTCACCACGAACGGGCTACTCAGGTGACACTCGAAAACGAAAGGACCCTGGCCCAGGACTCACCCGCGAACTTGAGCCGTGCCGAGAGGCAGTGCTACGATATCGCGCAGTTCCAAACCATGTCCCTACCATGAAACGCTACGTAGAACATATCGAGAGGGTGGTCGCCGCGCCAGCCTTCGAGTTCGCCATAATAGCGATTATCATCCTCAACGGCGTACTGCTCGGAGTTGGGACCTCCCCGGACCTGACTGATCGCTATGGGGACTGGATCCACATTGGCAACCAGGTAGCTCTGGCCATATTCATCGTCGAGGCCCTACTCAAGATGGTTGCTGCCTCTCCGCGTCTCGTTGGGTACTACAGAGACGGCTGGAACATCTTTGACTTCCTCGTGATCGTCTTCGCACTCATTCCGGCTACCGGCGAGTACGCCATGATCGCGCGGCTTGCGAGGCTGCTGAGAGTACTTCGCCTCATCTCGACCATCCGTGATCTGCGCCTGATCGTCGCTGCGCTGGTGCGCTCGATTCCCAGCGTCGGACACGTGATGATGTTGATGAGCATCATCGTGTACATCTACGCGATCATGGGCTATCACCTCTTCCACGAAAACGACCCGGACAACTGGCGAAACCTGGGGATCTCCCTGCTGACACTCTTCAACGTGATTACGCTGGAGGGCTGGACGGACGTGATGGCCAAGGCTATGGAGGCACACTCCCTGGCGTGGATCTACTTCGTCAGCTTCGTGATAGTGGGCACTTTCGTCGTGATCAACCTGTTCATCGCGATCATTATCAACAACCTGGACGAAGCCAAACTGGAGCGACTGCGGGAAATTGAGACTCCAGTTTCCAGGGAGGAGCTGGTTCGGGAGATTCGGGCCACCCAGGATGCGCTGCTGCGGCTTGAATCTCGACTTGACGACGACCGAAATAAGCTCTGACCCATTACCTTCGGTTCGCGAAGGATCAGCAACAGCCCCTCTCACAGGTGCTGCCTGCCGCCGACTTGATCAGCCCTCGAACCGTACGCGACACAAAGGTGTGTGAATCGACCCTTCCGGGTGCAGGGTGCTCTGGAAAAGCGTAACGGCCTCGATCCTGAAGGCAACTTTCGCGTGATCTACGGACGCGGCAGTGTCCATGACCCGCCGCCTGTCCTGTCGCGATACCCTCTCCCGAAGCCGCGCCAGCGTTATGTGCGGGTTGAAGCGGCGCCTGTCACGTCTGAATCCTGCGGCTGACAGCTCATCCTCAGTGCGCTCGTGAAGTTTGCCCAGGTTGTCCGTGTCTCCTGACACTCCAACCCAGAGCACTCTCGCCGAACGGGAGTTGGGGAACCCGCCGACATCTGCGAGGGTCAGGTGGAACGGCCGGGCCTGTGACGCCGTAGCTCGAACCGCGGAGATTGCTCCCGGCACGGCATCGCGTTCGATGTCTCCAAGAAAGCGGAGCGTAACGTGAACTCCCCCCGGCCTGACCGCGCGAACGCCACGCAGGTCCAGATCAGATACGGCTTCGATGAGACGTTGAACCTCTCCTCTGGCCTCGTCCGATAGCTCAACCGCTATGAAGCAGCGGACCCTGCCTTCACTCAATTGGGCAAGGCCCCTTCCAGCCAGGCATGATTGTGTTCAGCCCGGTCACTCGATGTCACCCAGCCACTGGACTATCGCCTGTCCGATCTCCTCCGGCGAGTCCTCCTGGATGAAGTGCACGCCCTTGACGGTGACCTCAGTCTGGTTTGACCATGTCCGGCAGAAATCGCGTTGAGTTCCGGTCAATATGGCCCCGGGGTTGGCATTCACGAACAGCTTGGGAAGATCGGACTTGGACAGCCAGGCCGAGTATTCATCGACCACCTTCACCACGTCTTCCGGTTGACCGTCCAGAGGAATCTCCCGAGGCCACGTGAGGGTAGGACGCCGGGACTCTCCCGGCTCAGAGAACGGCTCTCGATAGGCCGACATCTCCTGCTCGGTGAGGTCGCGAATAATACTGCCGGGCAGAACGCGCTCAACGAAGAGGTTGTCCTCGAGGATCATGGACTCTCCGGTGTAGGACCTGAATCCCTGGAAAATCCTCTTGGCGGCGGTCGGCCACTGGTCCCAGGTGAGGCTCTGGACGATGGCCTCCATGTACACGATTCCGTCAACGCGGTCTCGATTTCTGTTGGCCCAGTGAAACGCCAGCGCCGATCCCCAGTCGTGTCCAACCAGGATGACATTCCCCGAAAGTCCCACTGCGTCGAACCATGCGTCAAGGTATCGCGCGTGGTCGGCGAACCTGTACGAGCCGGATGGCGCACTGCCCGACCAGCCCATCCCGATTAGATCGGGAGCCAGACATCGAGCCGAGCCCCTGACCTCCGCGATCACGTTCCGCCACAGGAACGAACTGGTCGGGTTTCCGTGCAGGAATACGATCGGGCGGCCGGTTCCAGTGTCGACATACGACATCCGGGAGTCGAGCACTGGAATGCGTCTTCGGGGGTGTGGATCGTTCGGCAGGACTGGCATCTGATACCTCACAATGGTCTCTTGGATTAGCAGGTTTAGCTCGTAAGGTCGGCTGATATACTCGACTGCACATGGATCTGGACCTAACGAAGACAGTCGATGCAACCAGGTGACAACATCATTTTCTGGGAAGCAGCTGCGGGGCAAGGTTTACCCGGACACGCTAAACGACCAGTTCCGCGCCATCGAAGCTGACGAGAACGTCCGCAGGTTCAGTGAGCCCAGGAGCCTATCCGAGTAGGAGTACCCTGGTCCCCTGGCAGAGGCGTCTCACTCTTCGCAAGGGGAGGCGACGCAAAGCTGCAGTCCCTAGACTACTGGCAAATGCGCAGCATCTGGCCCGAACTGGCCCGCTTCAAAGGCGACTAGCGTTCGGCGGGGAACCTGTCCCCGAGTAGTAGGCACTCGCAATTGGAGCGCGGGCATCTTGCACGCATCCGTTCGTCCTGAGCTTGTCGAAGGACAGTTATCTCCTGACCTGCCTAGTAATTTGGGACAGGCTCTTCGGCAGGCGGAAATTGACTAACGTCCACGACTGCAATAATCTCTCTTAAGCTAAGCCGACTCCAAACTGCGAGGTAACACTATGGTCGTGAGCGCCAAGACTGACACGGGCCTGATTGCGCACCTGCTGAGGCGGGCTGCTTTTGGAGGGGCTCGCAGCGAGATAGAGACGTGGACGGAACGAGGCTATGATGCCGCCGTCGATGAGCTGGTAAACCCGTCTGAGCCTGATTGGGCCGAGGTGTTCCTGGCAAGGCGATTCCACTTCGAGCAGTCGGGGATGCTTACTCCCCAGGGCGGCCCTGCCCACTGGCTGTACCGGATGATCACGACCAGGGCGCCACTTCACGAGAAGGTCGCGCTTTTCTGGCACGGAATCTTCGCC
The DNA here is from genome assembly GCA_964537915.1 of uncultured Dehalococcoidia bacterium. Taxonomy (GTDB): domain Bacteria; phylum Chloroflexota; class Dehalococcoidia; order Lucifugimonadales; family UBA1123; genus VXRN01. The sequence continues at coordinate 58,480 of CAZIDM010000002.1, read as the reverse complement.
ACCGGATACCCGAAGGTCATTCATGGCAAGGCGCTGTCCGACCAGATCAGGACCTTCAGGCTGCATGGAATGGGCCGCTTCGACGACCTGCTGCTGGAGCTTGCCAAAGACCCCGCGATGATCGTGTGGCTGGACAACCAGGACAACCACAAGGACGCGATCAACGAGAACTGGGGCCGAGAGCTTCTTGAGCTATTCTCGATGGGAGTCGGCAACTACTCGGAGGACGACATCAAGGAGTGCGCGCGGGCGTTCACCGGCTGGACGCTCGGGAACACGGAGTACATGGTGCTGCGCTCGATGCGGGACTCTGACTGGCCTTACGGACGCATCGCGTGGCACTTCGAGTTCAGGGAAGACGACCACGACGACGGCGAAAAGACGTTCCTGGGTCACAAGGGCAACCTGAACGGCGAGGACATCATCAGTATCATCTGCGATCAGGAAGCGACCGCGCGATTCATCGCAAGGCACATGTACCACTTCTTCGTCGCCGACGAGCCGCCCGTGCCATCGTGGCCGTACACGCCTCCGAGGGATCCAGCAGCGATCGACATCCTCGCACAGGCTTACTTCGACAACGATCACAGCATCCAGGCCATGCTTGAGACACTGCTCAGGTCGGACTTCTTCAAGGCCGAGGACGTTCGCTTTGAGAAGGTCAAAGGCCCGGCCGAGTTCGTTACGAGCGTCCTGAGGCTCACCAATGAATTCGACCGGCCCAGGCGAGAGATCGTGGACAGGTACTTCCAGACCAACTTCATGGGCCAGATGCTGACGAATCCGCCCAGCGTCGAGGGCTGGCATCAAGGTGTGGAGTGGATAGACACCGGGACCCTGATCGAGCGGATCAACTTTGCGTCGGAGCAGCTTGGTGACGAGTCCAAGCCGGGCGTCCGTAAGATGGTCGACTCGATCATGAGCACAGACCCCGATCCGTCGCCTGACGATCTGGTCGACCTGTGCCTCGATTACCTGGGGGCGATCGCAATCTCTGACGAAACCCGGGCGATAATTCGCAGGCGCGCGGAAATGGGAGAGCACTCGAGGGACAAGGTACTGGAGATGCTCAGGCTGACCGCCGCAACACACGATTTCCAGAGGGCATAGCCAGTTAGAAATGGTGAATGCTTCGAAGAGTGAGTGAAGATGAGTGAGGGTCTCCCTTCACTTTTATATGTCCAGCTTTAAGCTGGGGAGGATACCCCATTGGTTTCCAGCGCAGCACGGACTGAGTCCAAAATACTCGAGTACAGCCTGACCGTAGGGATGTCTGTAATGGAGGGACGTGGCTTCTACTACCCAGTAGACACGCTTCCCACCTCACACGGGCGTCTGTACGTCGTCAACCGGTCGGTCGACGGCGTCGAACGTGGTGTTCGGGTAACCATGTGCGACATCAACAGCGATTACTACGGGACGTTCGGTGCCGCGGGCGATGGTGACGGCCAGTTCGTACAGGCCTGTGGGATCGCAGAGGACAGCCAGGGAAGAGTCTACATAGCTGACGAGTACGCAAACCGGATTTCGGTGTTTGACCTCGACGGCAACTTCCTGTCGAACTGGGGAACGACTGGAAGCGCCGAGGGTGAACTGGACGGCCCGTCCAGCGTGGCCATTGGCGCCAACGACACGGTTTACGTATCCGATACGCACAACCACCGCGTGCAACGGTTCACGGCCAGCGGCGCATCTATCGACGGTTTCGGTTCTCACGGTACCGGCGATGGTGAGTTCGACTTGCCCTGGGGGCTGACGGTGGGTCCCGACGGCGACGTCTATGTCGCCGACTGGGGAAACGACAGGGTGCAGCGATTTACGGCAACCGGAGACTACGTGGCGACCTACGGCGTCTCAGGAAGGGGCGATGGGGAGCTTCGACGGCCGTCCAGCGTGGTGGTCGACGAGAAAGGCCTGGTCTACGTCGCCGACTGGGGGAACGAGCGGGTACAGGTCTTCGGACCTGGCGGAGAGTTTCTCCAGATGCTCCGTGGACAGGCTACCGAGTCGGAGTGGGCCAAGATCTTCCTGGGTGTTAACAAGGAAGAGGCAGCGGCCAGGAGCCGTGCCAACCTGGAACCCGACATCGAACTGTACGACCCCGACGATGCGCACGAGGAGTCGTCCCACTTCGAGAAGCTGTTCTGGTCTCCCGTGTCAGTGAAGCTGGACGACGAGGGACGGTTGTACGTCACGGAGAGCAACCGCCACCGCATCCAGATCTACCAGCCGGCGTCCTAGCTCCGTATCGCAGTACGGGGTAACGAAACTGACTTCGCACACCGGATACTATGACGCCGTCGTAATTGGTGGAGGTCCGGGCGGAAGCACCACCGCCACACTGCTCGCGCGAAAGGGCTGGCGAGTCGCCCTGTTGGAGCGCGACCGCTTCCCGCGTCCCCATGTCGGGGAGTCCCTTCTCCCAGCATCCATGCCTGTGTTGGAAGAGCTTGGCGTTCTCGACCAGGTCGAGGCTGCTGGGTTCCCCAGGAAGTGGGGAGCGACCATGCTTTGGGGCCGGGAGCCGGAGCCCTGGAGCTGGTACTTCAGCGAGACTAACAGGACATACCCCCACGCCTACCAGGTGTGGCGTCCTGCCTTCGACAAGATACTCCTGGACAACGCCCGCACTGCCGGTGTCCAGGTATGCGAGGGCCACCAGGTAACTGGCGTTGATGTCAGAACGGGCCACGCCAACTCGCTGGACTTTCGAGCAGACGACGGATCCAGTGGAAGCATCGAAGCCGATTGGGTCATCGACGCGAGTGGGCAGTCTGCCATCTTGGGGCGCTCTCTCAGGCTGCGTCGATGGGACGAGCGATTCCGGAACATGGCGGTCTATGCCTACTTCGAGGGTTCTGAGAGACTGCCGGGACCGGATGTCAGCAACATCTTCATAGAGTCCTACGCGGACGGATGGGTCTGGAACATTCCACTCTGGAAAGGGCTCAGCAGCGTCGGATTCGTGGTGGACTCCGAGCAGGGGGCGTCCGGGATCGCCAGACATGGCGTCGACGGGTACTTCAGAAGGCAGTTGGGTTCCACGTCACGGACCAGCGAGATGCTGTCGAGCGCGCGCCTCGTAGAAGGGCCGCAGGTCGTCAAGGACTGGTCATACACGTCGTCACAGACGGTCGGCGACGGGTGGATCCTTGTTGGAGATGCCGCGTGCTTCGTCGACCCGCTCTTCTCGTCGGGAGTCCACCTGGCGATGATGTCAGCGGTCATGGCCGCTGCCTACCTGGACGCGTCCCGCAGCGATCCCTCAATGCGTGACCCGGCAGCTCGGGTGTACCAGGAGCTATATCACACGGAGTACAGTCACTTTCGGGAGTTGGCGGCCCTCTTCTACGCCAGCAACCGGACAGTGGAGTCCTACTTCTGGGAGAGTCGTCGGATTCTCGGCGAACCGGAAGACGAAGAGGCCCGGAAGTCATTCATTCGTGCCGTCGCCGGGCAGTCGGCGAGAGGATACGAACGGGCAGTGCTGTCGAAAGGTGCGCTTCCAGAGGAGTTCAGCAGTTCTGTTCGTGCTCTGGAGTCTGAGAGGTACGAGAAGGCTACTGGTTTCAGTGCGGAATCTGTGCTGCAAGACGTGCCTGCATTGGCAAGTGGCTCGGCAGTTGACCGACGACCGGTCTTCGCCGATGGACAGTTCCAGTGGAGCGACGTGCTCGTCAGCAGGCAGCGTCCAGAAGGCGTCGCGGTCAGCCCGTTCGTGACCAGCCTCATCGCGGAGATCGATGGCAGCAGGAGTGTGCACCAGATCGTTAAACGAATTGCAGAGAAGGCGCCAGGGAACTCGGATGGCGATAGAGTCGCCCAGGCAGTCCTGAGCACTCTCAAGATCCTAACGGTGGATGGGCTCATCGAAAGTCAGGCTCGCGGGCCGCAAATCTGAATCTGACAAAACCATCCCATATTGGCAGGCGGTTCCATATCGTCATACCCGAGAAGGCCGGTATCCAGAGTCGGGAGGGGCGGCTCACGCAGGTTGCCCACTGGTCTGTGACAGTTTCGATGCTGAAGTTTGACTGCTGCCCCATTATCGGCACCTGCTACAATCTGCTTTGGAGTTAATTCACGCCGTTGCATCCTTTGCAAAACCCCGAGTCTGAGCGTGATCAGGCCATCGAGCTTGAAGAGTTGCGTGCGTCCGCTCTTGGCCTTCTCGACTTCGGTGAGATACGCCTGCGGCTCGCTGATCAGACCACGTTTCACGAGGCGCGAAGGCTTGCGCTCGAGGTAGAGCCATCGTTCGACCCATTTAAAGTGGGACGACTCCAGGAAGAGACCGCCGACGCCTGCGCGCTGCTCGAGGAGATCGGCGACCTCAGCCTGGACTCCGATTCGGACACGACGGAGCTGGTAACTCGCGCGGCTCTCGGGGGCATACTCAGCGGCGGCGAGCTGCTGGCAGTCGCCGGTTCGCTGGAAGTCCACAGCAGGGCCCGGAACTCGATCTCCAGGGCCGGAAGGGTTGCGCCGCTGATGGCGGACCTCGCCGGGATCATCCCCGATCTCAGGGAGCTTCGCCGGCAGATTCGCTCGAAGATCAACGTCAGGGGCGACGTCGCTGACGACGCCACTCCGTCCCTGAGGGCGCTGCGAAACCAGGTCCGGACAGCCCACGAGCGAGTCACGGAGGCCCTTCAGAGTTTCATCAGCTCGAACACCGGCAGGGACGCGCTGCAGGAGCCGATCATCTCGGTCCGTGGTGACAGGCTTGTTGTCCCTGTGAGGGCGGACAGGCGACACCGGGTCGCAGGCATCGTCCACGATGCGTCGAACACGGGGGCAACCGTGTTCGTTGAGCCGTTTACAACCGTGGAGCTGTGCAACGACTGGCGAGAATTGGCTCTCGAGGAAGAGCGAGAGGTCACTCGCGTTCTGCGCGACCTGTCGACTCTCGTCGGTGCTGTTGCCGACGACATCAGGATCGCCAACCGTACCACGGCAAGGCTCGACCTCGCGCTCGCCCGCGCCCGTTACAGCATCAGATTGCACGCGGTCACTCCGGCCAGTGCCGCGCCCGGACAACTGCTCCGGCTCATTCGTGCCAGGCATCCCCTGCTTGACGACGACGTGGTGCCCCTGACCGCCCACATAGGGCCGGACTGGTCGGCGCTCGTGATAACCGGCCCCAACACGGGCGGTAAGACCGTGGCGATGAAGACAGTCGGGCTGGCGGCGCTGATGCACCAGTCGGGCCTGAGAGTCCCCGCTGACGAGGGGAGCGCGCTTCCGGTCTTCGACGGCGTGTTCGCCGACATTGGCGATCAGCAGAGCATCTCGGACTCGGTCTCGACATTCGGCTCACACATCCAGAACGTCGTTAAGATTCTCCGGCACGCGGGACCGCAGTCGCTCGTTCTGCTGGACGAGCTTGGAACGAGCACCGACCCGGAGGAAGGGTCTGCCCTCGCGAAAGCCGTGATTGCCCACCTTGCGAACGAGGGAGCGGCGACGATTGTGACGACACATCACAGGAGCGTAGCCGCGTTCGCCGACTCGTCTGACGACATGATGAACGCCAGCTTCCAACTTGACCCGGACACGCTGACGCCAACCTACGAAATGACCATCGGGACGCCCGGCAGAAGCTACGCGATGGCAGTTGCGGAGCGGCTGGGGCTCCCCGGTGAAATCCTGGAGGAGGCCCGCGAGCTCATCGAGCCTCAGCACCTGCTGTTCGAGGACTGGCTGACCGAACTTCAGCGAGAGCGCCAGCAGCTCCTCACAAACGTCGAGGAGGCATCCAGGGCGAGGGCTGATGTGGAGTCGCTGCGCGAGGAGTTGGAGAAGCAGGTCGAGTTCCTGGTCAGTCACAGGGACGACATGATGGAGGCAACTCGCAGGAATGCGCTTCAACGCTTCCAGGAGATCAGTCGCCGACTAGACGGCGCCGAAGCTTCACTGAGGTGGGGAGTGCCAGCGGTGGCAGGCAGCAGTCCGCCGCAGGCACGTGACAGGGTCGAGCGGATTCGCCGCGACCTCGCCTCGGTCGAAGTCCCAGAGAGAGCGCCAGTACAGCGAGTGCAACCCGTGTCCCGTCCCCTGGAACAGGGCGACAGGGTGTTCATAAGAGGCATGAACCTCACTGGCGAGATCATCGAGATTAGCCGCCAGAGCGACGAGGCTGAGGTCAGCATAGGCCGGGTGCGGGTCAACGTCGACCTTCACAGGCTGTCGAGAGTCGACGGCGGACAGGATGAAGACGACGACTCGGAGACCCCTCGGGTGACTACGGACGTCTCTCCGCCCATGCAGAGCATTGAACTGGACATCCGCGGTATGCGGGCAGCGGACGCGCAGGTCAACCTTGACGAGTTTCTTGATAGAGCCATTCTGGACGGCGTCTCCAAGATCAGGGTGATCCACGGACGCGGCACGGGAGTGCTGCGGAACGTAGTGCGAGACCACCTTCGCTATCATCGTGCTGTAAGCGACTTCGGGCCTGAGCCCAGGGAACGCGGCGGAAACGGCGCGACCTGGGTCCAGATGGCATGAACAACGGCTAAAGTGTCCCTGGTCCAGGTTGCCATCTCATTAGGCGTACTCATCGGCATTGCGTGCGCTGACACGAGCGAACCCGTTGGCCCGGCTGTCGCGATAGGCGCCTCGTGGTTCGACGTCGAGATTGCGGCGACGTCCCAGGAGCGAAGCCGGGGGCTGTCAGGCCGGGAGAGCCTTCCAGACATGGCGGGAATGCTATTCGTCTACGATTCGGCCAGGACTCCCAGCTTCTGGATGAAGGGCATGCTGATACCACTGGACTTCGTGTGGATTGGAGAAGATTGCAGCGTGGCGGGTCTTCATACGGACATACCCCCGCCGCCGCCAGGGGCCTCCACAGGATCGCTTCCGACCTATGGCCCGGGTAGTCCGGTCAGGTATGTGCTCGAGATCAACGCCGGGAAAATCGCCGGACTGGGAATCGAAGTCGGCGATCAGGTGCGGTTCGAAGGGATAGATGTATCGGGAGTGGGCTGCCAGTGAACGAACGTGCGCTCAGGATTGTGTTCATGGGCACTCCGGCATTCGCGGTGCCGTCGCTGGATGCCCTGCTCGGACGTGGGCACGACGTAGTTGGCGTGTTCACGCAGCCGGACAGGCCCGCAGGCAGGGGTCGAAGACTCAGGCCGTCACCTGTGAAGGAGTTCGCCGAGCGGCACGAGCTGCCGGTGTTCCAGCCGTCGTCACTCAGAAGTGACCCGGAAGCCTGCGCCGGGATCGCCGATCTGGCGCCGGACGCCATCGTTGTAGCCGCCTATGGTCTGTTTCTGCCCGGAGTCGTACTGGAGGCTCCAAGGTATGGCTGCCTGAACATACATCCTTCGCTGCTTCCAAAGTACCGGGGACCCTCTCCGGTAATCTCGGCAATCCTGGAAGGGGAAGAGACCAGCGGCGTAACTATCATGCTCCTGGACGAGGGAATGGATACCGGCCCCATCCTGGCTCAGAGAGAGGTGGCAATTGCCAAGTCGGAGACCTCTGACAAGCTTACTCTGCGGCTGTTCGAACTGGGCGCCGATTTGCTTGTGCAAACGCTGGACGAGTGGGCCAGCGGGTTGATCACACCGTCAAGCCAAGACGACGATGACGCGACCATAACACGCCTGCTGAAACGGGAAGACGGTCTAATAGACTGGTCGGAACCCGCCGACGCAATCGACCGGCGGGTCCGCGCCCTTACACCGTGGCCTGGCGCCTTCACAACCTGGCAGGGCCGGACGGTCAAGATTCTGCGGGGAAGGGCTGCAACAGGGGACCATCAAGCCCACGCTGGGACAGTCTTCCTGGGGGAAGATGATCGAGTGCTAGTGATTGCCGGATCGGGCGCCGTGGAACTCATGGAAGTGCAGCTCGAAGGTCGAAGCAGGTCAGTCGCCTCAGATTTTGCCAGGGGCCAACGGGAATTCGTCGGCTCAGTACTCGGATCCTGATGCTACAATTCGGACTCAAACGAACAGATCTAGTGAAATTCGCACAGGAGCGTACTGATGGATAAGGCACTCGCTGGAGTAAAGATTGTTGACTTGAGCCGGGTGCAGGCAGGGCCATCGTGCGCCCAGCTTCTCGGGTTTCTGGGCGCCGACGTCATCAAGGTAGAGGACACTACCGGCGGTGACAGCACGCGCTGGGAGCTCGCCGCGCGAGAAGACCAGGACAGCGTCTACTTCACGATCTTCAACGGCAACAAGCGAGCAATCACGCTGAACCTCAAGACCGAGAGAGGCCAGGAGATCTTCGCGAAGCTTGTGGAGTGGGCCGACGTCGTGCTGGAGAATTTCTCCAAGGGCGTCATGGAGCGGCTGGGCTTCGGGTATGACCATCTCAAGGAGATCAACCCACGGGTCATCTACGCCACTATCAAGGGTTTCGGGACCTGGGGACCGTACTCAGACTACAAGTCCTACGAGTTGGCCGCGCAGGCTACGGCGGGGCTCATGGCCGTAACCGGGTACCCCGACGGCCCCCCGATGTCGGTCGGAGTCGGCGCTGGCGACTCCGGTACGGGACTCCACATGGCTATCGGAATCCTGGCCGCGCTCAGGCAACGAGACAATTCAGGCGAGGGCCAGAAAGTAGAAGTGTCGATGCAGGACGGCGTGCTGAATCTGATGCGCATCAGCATGATTCACCCTCTTGGCAAGGGCGAGTGGGGAGGTCGTCCGGGCACTCGCGGTTGGAGCGGCGTCCCACAGGTGTTCAGATGCGCTCCCGGCGGGCCGGACGACTACGTGATGATCAACGTCCGCGGTCCGATGCTGGAGCTGATCCTCGCGCTTATCGGTCGCGAGGACCTGCTGGCGGATGAACGCTACTCAGAGGCCGAGTTCCAGGGTGAGCACGCGGACGAAATTCTCGCGGTCATCGAGGAGTGGACGATGCAGCGCTCCAAGGTCGAAGCCTTCGAGACGCTTGCCGCGGCGGGAGCATGGTGCGGACCGGTCTTCACTCCGCTGGAAGTGCTGGAGAACGAGCACCTGGAAGCGCGCGACATGCTGGTCACCGTAGAGGACTCCGACCGGGGCGATTACAGGATGATCGGATGCCCGGTGAAGCTGGAGAAGTCGCCCGTCACGGTAGAGGCAGCGCCTCAGTACTCGGAGCACACCGACGAGATTCTCACGGAGATGTTCGGCGTATCCCCGGATGAGTTGCCTACTCTACGTGAGCAGGGAGTGATCGTATAGCCGGAACGAACTCAGCCCGTCGTCACGCGCTCCTGGATCTCGTTCAGGACTGAAACAGTCTCGTCCACAAGGTCGGCCATGATGTCCGCCGCTGGCCGCGCCTCGTTTACCATGCCCGCGCCCTGACCTGCCGGGTTGAATACGAGATCGTATCGCTGGGACTTCTCTGCCGCCTGGTTGAAGGTCGACATGAGCACGCCCTGCAGCGGCATGTCCAGCGGCTCAAGTCCTGACTCCGCCCACGCCTGGACGATCGGCCCCTGGTACTGGCGGGCAGTCTTGCCCGTGTACGACCTCGATATTATGAAGTCCTCCGAGCGCCCTCGGATGATGGACTGCTGATTAGGCGCGTAGATTCCGCACTCCTTGGCTGCAAGGAACGCGGTGCCAAGCCAGGCTCCCTGGGCGCCCAACGCCATTGATGCTGCAATGCCGCGTCCATTGGCAATGCCTCCGGCGGCTACGACCGGTCTCGGAGAGATCGCGTCGACGATCTGCGGCACCAGCGGCATGGTGGCGATTCGTCCCGTGTGTCCGCCTGCCTCGGTCCCCTGGGCGACTACGATGTCCACGCCCGCGGCAACCTGTCTCTGAGCGTTGCGTACGCTGCCCGCGAGTCCCATCACGATCACGCCCTTGTCGTGTGCCTGGGGCACCATCCAGCCGGGGTCGCCAAGGGCGGCGGCAAAGACCTGCACGTCCTCTTCCAGGATCATGTCCACCTGGCTCCGGGCCAGCGCGATCCCGATCTCCTTGGGAGGCGGAGGCGGTTCGACGCGGTCGAGTCCGAACTCGGCCATGAGCGTATCGACGAACTCTGCATGACGGGGATACTGCCTGCGAACGGCGTCGACCTCTGACTCCTGCTCCGCCCCCCTGCTGTCCCGTTCGACTGCCCCTGTGACTACTGGAAGCAGCAGGTCGACGCCGAACGGCTTGTCTGTCAGCTCCCGGACCTTGCGGATGCGTTGACGCAGCTCGTCAACCTGGATCCCGGACCCACCCATGACGCCCAGGCCTCCGGCGTTCGAGACGGCGGCTACTAGCTCAGGCGGGGTCCACCTGCCGCCCATCCCGGCGAGACAGATTGGGTACTCGACGTTCAGAAGGTCACAGAGTGCGGTCTTGAGAACTGGTCGGGACATACTTCGCTCCATGAGTGTGCAGGCTGAGCGGAATTCTAGGACTGGGTCTTGAAGGGTGTCAATCGCGAGCAGTGACGCTCAGATCTCCCTGTACCTGGCCATCCTGTACGTCGCAAGGACTGCGGCGACGACATTGGCGGCGACGGAAGACGCTATGAGCATGGTATATAGCGCTTCGGATACGTCTATGACAGGAAGACGGAGCACCCCGAAGAATAGACCGTAGTAGGTCTTGACGCCCTTGATGAGCACAAAGATGTAGGGAGCAGCGACGGCAACACCGAGGATCACAAACGGGAACAGCCACTTGATCCGGCGCGGACTCTCAGAATTGTGCCAGATAATGGCCGTAATCAGTCCGGACGGTGTGCCGACCACCAAGGCCAGGATCGCCACAAAGGTCGATCCGGTCAGGGCCGGGCCATGGACATACGACCATATGGCCAGCCAGACTACGAACCCGCTTACCGCCGAGCAGGCCAACCCAAGCAGACCCCGGGCCAGTAGCACCAGCCCGATGTCGCCGCCCTCGCGCAGCACAGCGTCCAGATAGCTTCGGGTCATGCGAACTCTGGTCAATGTCCAAACCGCCTCGTATGCGTTACTCGTGTATTAGGCCGTTTAATGCTCATTTTCTCGATCATGCACAATCCAGCTTCAGGCCCCAATCCATACAGAAGTCATTCTGGTGGGACTCTGGTAGCACTTTAACCTCATCAGACTTGACAAATTACTCGACAGGCTACAACATGAGTCGTCAACATTGGAAAACAGTACCTAGGAGGGTATGAAGGAGATTGAGCATATGCGTTCCTTAGGAAAGATAAGCGCGTTTGCGCTGGCCATGCTTCTTATGGCTGCACTGCTAACGATAGCATGTAGCGCCGAAGAAGAAGAGCCGGAGCCAGCAGCGCCTGCGCCTGCGGCCGCCCCAACAGCGGCGCCAGCCGCACCAGCGCCGGCCGCTGCCCCAACAGCAGCGCCAGCGGCAGTCGCCCAGCCGACTGCGGCTCCCGCACCGCCTGCGCCAGCGACGATGGTCAGTGACATTACAATCACAATGGCTATTCCGTCGGTGGAGGAGCAGTTCGGCGACTTCGAGGTCCAGACCTACGGCGGCAGCCCGGGTGAGGTCCAGATGGGCTTCTTCGACCAGCTGCTGGTCCACGACGGAGTTGACCCGCTCGCGCCGTTCGCGGCCTCGGAGTGGAGCATCAACGAGACGGGTGACGAGCTCACCCTCAAGATCCGTGACGACCTGAAGGTTTACACCCCTGAAGTGTTCTCCGGTCAGGACTTCGGATACATCAACGCCCACGACGTGGCGTGGAACATGAACCGCCAGAACGCCGTGGTCAACCCCAGCCTGGGCGCCGCGATTGGCGCGCAGCTCGGCGGCACGTTCGGCGAGGCGGTAGCGATTGACGACTACACTGTGAAGGCTCCGCTGGTAACGGATATCTTCTGGGGCATCCCGATCAGTGAGTTCGACATCAATGACACCACGGTCCGGCTGGATAGCAAGAACGCCTACGAAGCGGTAGGCGCAGATGCGATAAAGCTGGTCCCCGTCGGATCCGGCCCATTCACCATGGGCACGTGGGACCCCAACTCGAAGGGTGAAGTCCACGCAACCCCCGACCACTGGATTGAACCCGCGCACATCGGCAAGTTCGTCGTAGTGCAGGCTCCTGAGATCACCACCCGCATGGCGATGATGGAGACAGGCGAGGCGGACATCGGCTCGATCGACTTCGCGCGCCTGCGGGAGCTGGAGAGCAAGGGCCTGAAGTTCATCACCACGATGTCGGACAAGGACACGATGACGCTCAGCGCCATCTGGCCCGGCAACCTGTGGACGGACGTGAACGCCAAGACCGGCGAGGCCATTGAGCCCTGGCTGTCCCCGGTGTATGAAGAAGACCACGCATGGCTTGGCTGCCCGTGGGAGGACAAGTGCCCCTACACGGACACCAACAACCCTGACGGCATGAGCGACATGGAACAGGCGCGGCTCGTACGCTGGGCGCTGTCCTACGCAATCGACCGTGAGGCTATCGTGGAAGTGCTGCAGGCCGGACTCGGTACACCCATCTACCTCGAGCTGATGGGCCCGAAGTTCCCCGGCTGGCGTCCTGACCGCATGGTCACCGCCGCGATGGTCAAGGCCGCGCACGAGAAGTACAGCGGCGACATGACCGAGGATGTACTCGGCCCCGGCACCGACTGGATCGAGTACTCAGAGTACGACAACGCCGCAGAGCCTGCCCACGAATGGCCGTGGGAGGTCCCTACGGACAAGGCCGAGGCAGAGCGTCTTCTGGACCTCGCGGGATTCCCGCGCGGCTCTGATGGCATCCGCTTCGAGATCAAGATGAACAAGTACCGCTGCGAGACCGGTGACGTCTGCCTCGAGCAGGCTGACGCGGTAGCGGCGGACTGGGAAGCTGTTGGCGTCCGCGTCGAGCTCCTGACTGAAGAGTACGGCGGTGTTGTGGTGCCTCGCATGAGAGACCGCACACAGGCGTTCCCCGTGGTCAAGAACTGCTCGGTTGAGACCGCGAACTACCCGTTCGACTGGCCTCCTCCTCCGTCGGACAGCACCTTCAGCCGCCCGGCCTGGGGCTGCGCCTTCGAGAGCAAGTTCCTCGACTACATGTACATCAACATCAATGGTGAGAGGGACAAGCAGGCGCGTGAAGACCTGCACCTCGACATGGTTGACTACTACTACTACTGGCAGCACTATGCCGGTATGGTACAGCCGCCACGCGGCGTAGCAGCCAACCCTGAGACCGTTGAGTCCTGGAACTCCCGCTCCACGGCGGGCGGATTCTGGGGCAGGCCGCAGCACATACTGCCCGCAGGCCAGTAGGCCAACATCGGTAATCGGCGCGCGGGAGGAGGTTACCAACTTCCTCCCGCGCTTCTCTATATTTAGCATCGCAACCTATTCCCTGAGTACTCGCGTATGACTTTGGAATTGGCGAACGCTCTCAAACACGGTTCGACATAAGGGCAGAGAGGTTCTAATCGGCTATGGCACGATTCCTAGCAAGAAGAGCGCTGTCTATCGTTATCTCCATAATTGGGGCGACGGTCGTCATTTTCATCCTCAGCAGGCTTGGACCAGACCCGACAATTCTCTTTATTGGCGATGCTCAAGTGGAACTCAGCGATGAACAGATAGCTGAGATCAGGGCGCATCTGGGCTTGGACAAGCCGCTGCCGCTTCAGTACCTGACCTGGATGTGGAACCTCATCCAGTTCGACATGGGACAGTCGCTCGGTTCGCTTAGACCTGTGAGCGAGATCATTCGCGATCACCTGGGAATGACGCTCAAGATCGCTGCCGGCGCCTGGATGTTCGCGGTCACCGTCGGTCTTAGCATTGGTGTGCTGGCTGCGGTTAAACGTGCCACGTTATGGGACTATGTGGGGCGTGTCCTGGCGCTGTTTGGACAGGCCACACCGCAGTTCTGGACTGCGGTTATGGCTATTCTCATATTCGCCGTATGGCTTCGATGGTTCCCTCCAGGTTGGTCAGGCGGCCCACCTGAGGGCACATTCGCGCTCTCCTGGACGAACATCAAGTACTACGTGCTGCCTTGTATTGTGCTGGGCTGGCCGGCATCGGCGGGCATCATGCGCCTGACTCGCTCTGCGATGCTGGAGATCCTGGACTCCGAGTACATCAAGTTGGCTCGCGCCAAGGGCGTCGGCCCCTGGACGATCATCTGGAAGCACGGCCTTCGGAACGCCGTCATCCCGCCGCTCACTTCGGCGTTCGTGCTGCTTGCTGACTACCTGAACGGCGCACTGGTGGTGGAGATAGTCTTCTCCATGCCCGGAATCGGCATCGTGGCGCTGAACCAGGCAGTTTATGACAACGACTGGCCTCTGCTTGCGGGCACGGTGTTCTGCTTCATTGGGATCTACGTGTTCTTCGCATTCCTGGCAGACATCGCATACGCACTCATAGACCCGCGCATCCGGTACGAGTAGGAATCTCAAATATGCAGATGACCCAGATAGAACGCGACCTGCTGGGTATTAGGGAATACCCGCCGGTAGTCAGCCAGCTCAGAATCGTATGGATGTTCATGCGGCGCTGGCCTGTAATTCCAATGGCTGTGCTGGCAGCACTGGTATTTTGTGGCGTTTTCGCACCCTTCCTGGCAACGCACGACCCATATGGTGGGCAGGACGCCGGGCTCAGGTCCCGACACATTCCCCCACCGTGGGCGCCCGAAGGCGACTGGCTGGGCGCTGGAAATCCTGCGCAGGAAGAGACCAGGTCAGGGCACTATCTCGGTACGGACCACACTGGACGCGACGTGTTTTCGCGTATGCTGTTCGGCGCGCGCATTTCGCTCGTCGTAGCCGCCATCGCCCTGCTCAGCGGCTTCATAACCGGCACGACGCTGGGCATCGTCAGCGGATATTCCGGCGGATGGCTGGACGAAATCATTACCAGGATTGTGGACATCTGGCAGGCCCTGCCGTTCCTTATGGTGGCGCTTGTGTGTGTGCTGCTGTTCGGACAGAGCACTGTTCTGCTCCTGGCCCTGATGGCCGCCCTGGCATGGAACCCGTTCGTCAGGGTAATACGAAGCCAAACGCTGGTCGTCAAAAACCAGCCGTTCGTGGACCTTGCGCGCGTGGCAGGTTGCTCGACGATACGGATCCTGCTCCGGCACATACTGCCCGGTGTTATCAACACCGCCGTGGTGATCGCCACACTCAGCGTAGGGTCGCTCGTTCTGGCTGAAGCCGCTCTCAGCTTCCTGGGCGCGGGAGTGCCGCATCCGACTCCAACCTGGGGCAGCATGGTATCCGAAGGTCGAGGCTACATAGCCACTGCCTGGTGGCCGACTGTGATACCGGGCGTCGCAATCTTCCTGCTCGTAATGTCGCTCAACTTCACGGGCGACTGGCTGCGGGACAGGCTCGATCCGAGGCTCCGACAGCTCGTGGACTAGGGGGCTGGATCCTCCAGCCATCGACATCTCCTTGGGCTTTGCGGTCTATAAATGCGTAGCTGTGCGTCTTCCCTCGCTCGCGAATGGTTGGACATGTCCTCCCAACGCTCTATACTGTGCCCACGCTTGAGGATGGTGATGACGCTATGGTTGGTGAGTCAGTCCGGTATGACGTGATCGTCGTGGGTGGCGGGAACGCGGCGTTGTGCGCCGCGCTTGCCGCGCGTGACGCCGGTGCCGATGTAGTCGTGCTTGAGAAAGCGCCGCCAAGTGAGCAGGGCGGCAACTGCCCCTACACCGGAGGCGGCTTCAGGTTCGTCCACGAGGGCATCGAGGACCTCCGCCACATGCTCCCCGACCTGACCGACTCCGAGGTCGGCAGGATAAGCATGGCGCCCTACACGTCCGATGACTTCAGGCAGCACTTTGCGGCAGTGACAAAGGGTGACTCAGATCCCGACCTGATCGAGACGCTTATCGCCAACTCGCGCCCTACCGTCGAGTGGATGTTCGGCAAGGGTGTGAGGTGGGAGCTATCCGGCCAGGCCTCGCGCGTGGAAGGCGCCCCCTCGGTAATCCCGAACAGCGTGGGTATGAGCGCATGGGAGTCCGGACCCGGACTGGTGAGGATGCTGACGACTGCCAGCCGGCGCGCCGGTGTGACCATCCTGTACGAGACCGCAATGACGCGTCTTCTAACCAACGATGACGGCGCGGTGGTCGGCGTAGAGGCACAGGACCAGGATGGGACCCACGAACTTCTGGCGAACGGCGTAGTGCTCGCCTGCGGAGGGTTCGAGGCCAATCCTGAGATGCGGGGCGAGCATATCGGAGCGGGTTGGGAGCGCGCCAGGGTACGCGGCTCTGCACATAACACCGGAGACGGCATTCGAGCGGCGATGGAAGTCGGCGCACAGGGCACCGGCCAGTGGGACGGTTGCCATGCCACGCCGATCGACGTCGACGCTCCTGAGACCGGCGACCTCCAGGTGACCGACATCATGCCCAGGCGATCGTACCCCATCGGAATCACGGTCAACGCCGACGGGGAGAGATTCGTGGACGAAGGGGCCAGCTTCGCCGAGCAGACCTTTGTCGACATGGGCCACGCGGTCCTGCAGCAGGATGACGGCATCGCGTACCAGGTCTTCGACTCCAGGGCACAGCCACACCTGGAAGGGCGTTACAGCAGCTCAAGGCGAGTCGAGGCATCGTCGATCTCGGAACTTGCAGAGAAGCTGGGAATCGACGCAGGTGGACTTGAGAAGACCATCGAGGAGTTCAATTCGTCAGCGCATGACGCTGAGTACGAGCCAAGGACGCTGGACGGTCGCTCCACAAGCGGCCTGAACCCGCCGAAAAGCAACTGGGCCATCAGGATCGACAGGCCGCCCTACTTCGCGTACACGGTCACTGGCGGCATCACCTACACGTACGGCGGTCTGAAGATCGACACGGGAGCAAGAGTGCTCAACACGCAGGACGATCCGATTCCTGGTCTCTATGCCGCCGGGATCATCGTTGGCGGGATCTTCGTACATGGCAGCCTGCGAGCCGCAGGGCTAATGCACGGCGCGGTCTATGGCAGGATCGCCGGAATGGCTGCCGCGTCAGGCGCCGGTGCCTAGCCAAAGTCCCCAATTTCACAAAGCCGACTATAATACCCAAAGACTCTTGGCATGAGAGACGCGCAGACTGTCTCGCGCGCTCACACGCTGCACGGGAGAGGCCATGAGCCAAGCGACGGTTGACGTAACGCGGTTCCAGGAACTGGCGAACCAGCTCAGGGACAGCGTTCAGCGAGTTATTGTCGGTAAGTCGGATGTAATCGATCTGGTCATCATTGCCATCGCGTGCAGGGGCCACGTTCTCGTGGAAGACGTGCCCGGCATCGGCAAGACTACCATGGCCAAGGCACTTGCTCAGTCTCTGGGCTGCACCTTCAACCGAATACAGTTCACGCCCGACCTGATGCCCACCGATGTGCTTGGAGTGAACTTCTTCAACCAGAAGTCAGGTGACTTCGAGTTCAGGGCTGGACCCATCTTCAGCCAGGTCGTCCTGGCGGACGAGATAAACCGCGCCACGCCAAGAACTCAATCGGCGCTGCTCGAGGCCATGCAGGAGCGACAGGCAACGGTTGACGGACAGACTAGACGACTCAACGAGCCGTTCCTTGTGCTAGCAACCCAGAATCCAATCGAGCTCGAAGGGACGTTCCCGCTGCCCGAAGCTCAGCTGGACAGGTTCATGGTGCGTATCAAGCTCGGTTATCCCACACCGGATGAGGAGTCTGACATCCTGCTCAGGTTCGAGCGGGACACCGTGCTTCCCGAACTGGACGCGGTGACCGGCTCAGAAGAGCTGCGCGAGATGCAGGACTCGGTGACGCATGTGAGAGTCGATGATGTTGTCCGCGACTATATCGTGGAGATTGCGCAGTCCACTCGCAGGAACGAGAGCCTCACTCTTGGCGCCAGCCCCCGCGCCGCCATGTCCCTCTACAAGACTGCCCAGGCTCGCGCCGCGCTGGACGGCAGGGACTTCGTCACACCCGACGACGTGAAGGACCTGGCCGAGTCCGTTCTGGCGCACAGGCTGATCCTGACCTCCAACTCCCGCCTCCGCGGCCGCACGACTGAGAACATCATCGCCGAGATTCTGAACCAGGTCCCAGTACCCATAGAGAGGTAACGACCTTGTTCAACCGGTTCTGGCATGACATCTGGATTATGATGTTCGTGCTGCTGATTTTCGTCGGTATCTTCGCCGGTCAGGCACTCGTGATCGGACTCGGCGTGATGGGACTCCTCGTGGCCCTGGTCTCCTGGCTATGGAACCGGCTCTCGCTGGAGGAGGTCCACTACGAGCGGAGCATCGAACAGATGAGAGTGTTCAGGGGCGAGGAGACGAAACTGACGATCTCGCTTACCAACAGGAAGCCAGTCCCGCTTGGCAAGCTCGACCTCGAAGACGAGTACCCTGAGGAGATCGAGATCGTCGGAGCGGAAGTTACCCCGAGCGCCAATCCCAAGTCGATGATCATGCGGCTGCACACCTCGATTTCCTGGTACGAGCGAATCAGGTGGGAGTACACCATCAGGTGCAACGAGCGGGGTTTCTACAGGTTCGGCCCTGCCAGGCTCGAGAGCGGCGACCTCTTCGGCTTCTTCGAGAGCGAGTCGACATACAGGGGTGCCGACTACCTGCTGGTCTACCCGCGGGTGGTCCCTCTGCCTGAGCTTGGACTCCCGCCACTCAGGCCGCAGGGCGACAGCAGGGGCGGAATCGAGATCTTCCAGGACCTGTCGAGACCGGCAGGCCTCCGCGAGTACCAGATCGGCGACCCGCTGAAGATCATCGACTGGAAGAACACGGCCCGTATGGGGCAGCTCCAGGTTCGCACATTTGAGCCGAGTTCCAGCTTCACGGTAATCCTGATTGTCGCTGTGGAGACTTCTGAACGTTCCTGGGAGGGGTACTCCCCCACCAACCTGGAGCGCGTGATTACGGCATCGGCGTCGATTGCGAGCTATGCCTCCGAGCGGCAGTACAGCATCGGCCTCTTCTCCAATGGAGTCCCGATCCTGACGGACAGGCCGATGAAACTGGAGGCGGCGAGCACACCGGAGCACCTGGCGATCATCCTGGAAGCGCTGGCGACGATCAGGCCGCTCCCAATAGGGCCGATGGCCGGCCAGCTGGAGATGAACCTGAGGCAGTTTCCGACTGGGGCAACGCTGGTGATGGTGGCCGCGATCCTCTCGGAAGAACTCATGGAGAGCGCGTCGAATCTATCGAGACAGGGCTACAGGGTAGTTGTCGTGTTCGTTGGAGACTCAGACCCGCCTGACATGCCCGAAGGCATTGTGCTGCACGACCTGAGACGATTCTTCGAAAACATGGAGATGGCCGGTGAGTTCGGTCCAGGATAGGATCGTACTGCTCTGCGCAGTAGCTGTCGAAAGCGTGTGGATATACGCCGCGCTGTCGCTGCTGTCGCTCATGATGCTGCCCGAGGGAAGCCCAATCACCTGGGTCGCGGCACTCGCGATCATGCTCGTCTCCTACGCAGTTACCAGGTCGCTTTCGCTCATCATCATGCCGAACTGGATGCCGTACGCGATCGAGATGGCTGTCGGCACTCTCACCACATACCTGGTCCTGGGAACACAGATCCAGTCCGGGGGCCAGTGGATCGACATCGGATGGCTCTCCGCAATGTTCTCGGACCTGCAGGCCGAGCACTTCGTGCGCTCAGCCGCCATCGGCGGGTTCGCTTCAGTCCTGTTCTGGGTGAGAGGCGGCAGGATCGCGACGAGCGAGTTCCCGGTAGAACATCTCGCGTTCACATTCAGGCTTGGCCTGATCGTGCTGTCGGTGGCCGCGATAGTGGACATCTTCAACGCGGTCGACCTGAATACCTTCGAGCTGATGTTCGTGTTCTTCGCCTCAGGCCTTGCCGGTCTGGGGACCGGTCACATATTGCCATCCACGAGACGCGCCCTGGCGCAGCGCACCTGGTTGCGAGTTATCGGAACGGTCGTAGTCTCGGTGCTGCTGATGGGGCTTCTCTTCAGCCTGATTCAGCGTGGGATGCTCTCGTTCATCGCCGCACCACTGAGGTTCATCATCGAAGGAATCGCGAGAATAATCTTCTTCGTCTTCATAGTGCCGCTGGTGTTCGTGCTCGAGTTCCTGATTTCGGCTGTCTTCGATCTCCTGAGGAGGTTTGCAGGTGAGCCGCCGGAGGGTGAACAGGAACTTGCGGTCGGGCCTGGCGAAATGTTCGGGCAGTTCGCCGAACAGGCCGAGCAGGGAGAGCCTTCGATTTGGCTGCAGATCCTTGCCGGTGTCGTTGTCGCCCTCGTGGTGATTGGAATCCTGATTATTCTGGCAAGGGCATTCAGGAGAAACGTGCGCTGGCGACGAGTTGACGAAGAAGGAGAGCGAGAGTCCCTCTACGGCGACTTCGATCCCACGATGGATCTCGCGCGGCTCCTGTTCGGACTCCTGCCAGACCGATTCAGGAGGCGCAGGACTGACACGAACCTCAGGCTTCCGGACGACGACCCGAACATCGTGGATGTATTCCGAATCTACTTTGGAATGCTGACGGTCGCCGAGTCCAAAGGGGAGCACCGTCGAGTGTCTGATACGCCGGGCGAACACCGTTCTGCGCTGCTGCGCGTGTTCCCCGAACGGCTCGTGGACATGGCAACCTCCGCATTCAACCGGGCGTGCTACGGCCGACAGGCAGCCACAAGGGAACAGATTGACGAAATGCAGCAGCTTCTCAAACAGACGTCTGGTGAAAAATGACGACAGATCTCCTACTGTGGCAGATTGTCCTGCTGACGGCCATATCGTTTGCAGTTGGGATCTTGGGTGGGTTCGTTGGACTGGCGCTCGGCACCATACGACTCCCAGCCATGCTCCTGCTCGGGATGCCCGCTCCAATCGCAGGCGGCACCAACATTCTTGTCTCCAGCCTCGCCTCGCTGACCGGGGCCATACGTCACTTCAGGGAGGGGCGGGTCGACAAGCGGATAGTGCTCGTGATGGGAGTTCCTGCTTTTGCAGGGGCGTTCATCGGCGGGTTCCTCAGTGATGTCGTCTCCGAGCGCCTGCTGATAGGTGGCGCCGGCGCGCTCGTATTCTGGCAGGGCGTCGAGTTTCTCATCCTGGTGCGCAATAGACGTCGCACCGGCGGACCTCACATGTTCGGCGCCGATCTGGAGGGCGCGAAGGGTGACTTCACACCCAGGCGCGTCTCACTGGAGGCCGGAATCGGGCTTGGCGTGGGACTGCTGGGCGGAGCGGTTGGGCTGATCCTGGGGAGCATACGCCTGCCTGCGCTTATTCGAGTCCTTCGGATCGACCCTCGGATCGCGGCGGGGTCCAACCTGTTCATCGGCTTCTTCATGGGATCCCTGGGATGGGTGGGACACGCGACCGTAGGACAGGTCGACTATACCCTGCTGATAGCCATGGGAGCGGCTGCGATGGTCGGCAGCTACCTTGGGGCGAAGCTGACCGGGCGTGTGCAGCTGGACACCCTGATACTGAGCATGGGTGCGGTGCTGATCGTCGTCGGGATCCTGCTGTTCTGGCGGGGAGTAGCCGGCTAGAGGCCTAGAGCGCCCTCCCAACCAGTATTCCTGCCAGCGCCGCGGCAAGCCCCAATCCGATGCTGCCACCTATGTTCAGCGCGGCTCGGGTAAGCTCTCCTGATTCAGCAAGCTGCACCGAGGCGACTGTAAGGGTCGAGAAGGTCGTGTATGACCCCAGGAATCCAACTGCTACAAGCATCCGCACCGATGAAGGCCAGCCAGGACCGTCTGACGCCGAAACGAAGACGCCCAGCAGGAACGACCCGGTGACGTTTATGAGCATGATGCCAAGCACTGTCGGGCCGATGGCCGCGACCACGGCCCGATCAATTGCGTACCTGGACAGCGCTCCGAGCGCCCCACCGACTGCTACAAGGAGCCAGGGCATTGGTAGTCCGCAGCAGGCTCCACCCTACTCACAAGACCGCAGAGGTCACGTCGCCGCCTGTCACACTCGCCAACTTACACCAGGCCTAGTTCCCGGATCTCTCCAAAGGCCTGCTCGTAGGCGTTGACAGTGTGGGCGATGTCGTCCTCGGTGTGAGCGGCCGTCAGGATGAAGCGGTTGCCCGCCTGAACGCCGTGGTTCAGCAGCGACAGCGTTAGCTGGCGGATACGCTCAGGCTCCATCGACACAGCCCTCTCCTCGGGTGTCAGGATGGCGTATTCCTTGTCGACTTCGCGGTCCAAACCAAGGTGGAGGAACAGCAGTGTCCCCAGGCCGGTGACGGACCCAGGAATTTCGAGACGGCCGAGCAACTCGTTGAGGCCGGTCTTCAGTTGTTCTCCTCGAAGATTCGCGGTGTCGTTGATCGGCTCGTTCGCGACTATCTTCAGAGCCGCGATGCCTGCTGCCGCCGAGATCGGGTTGGCGTTGAACGTGCCGTTGTGGGCGATTCGGCTGTTGCGATTGTATTCGGCATCGCCTGCCCTGCCCTCGATCATGTTGATGATGTCGGCCCGTCCTGTGACGGCCCCGCCCGGAAGTCCGCCGCCCAGAATCTTCGCCAGCGTGGTGAGGTCGGGACGTACCCCGAAGTACTCCTGAGCCCCTCCCCTTGAGACCCTGAAGCCGGTTACGACTTCATCGAAGATCAGGATCACACCGTAGCGTTCCGTAACCTCGCGCAGCTGCGTGAGGAACTCCGGCAGAATCGGCTCCAGTCCCATGTGGGCGCCCGTTGGCTCCAGTATGACGGCCGCGATGTCGTCGTTTTCCTGGAGTGTCTTCTCAAATGTCTCGATGTCGTTCGGAGGAAGCACGATCATCGTGCTCAGCGTCTCCTGGGGGATGCCGCCGATTCCATCCGAACCTGCGACCAGGTAGTCGCTCCAGCCGTGGAAGTGGTCCTCGAACTTGATGACCTTGGACTTCCCGGTATAGGCGCGGGCCATCCTGATCGCCATCATGTCGGCCTCGGTGCCTGAGCTGTGGAAGCGCACCTTCTCGGCAGTTGGTATGAGCTCCCTGACCCAGTTTCCCCACTCGATTTCATGCTCGGTCGAGCCTGAGAAGTGCGTGCCCATCGCCATCTGGTCCTGCACGGCCTGGACGACCTCAGGGCGAGAGTGGCCCAGTATCAGGGCGCCGTGTCCGGGGAAGTAGTCGAGAATTCTGTTGCCGTCGACGTCATACTTCGCCGCGCCCTCGGCGTGGGTGTAGTAGAGCTGGAACGGGTCCTGGCGTCGCGCGTCGTGCGTTACGCCGTTGGGAAACAGTCCCCTCGCATCGTCGTGCATCTCAGCGGACTTTGGGTGAAGATCATAGAATCGGCGCTCAATCTGGGTAGTCATCAGGTCTCTCCTCCGGGCACGTGGCTCGGCTTTTGGCTCAGGTTGTATCATAGTTGCGGAGTTCTGCCTTGCATTCTACCAAAGACGAGACATCCAATCGCACTGGGGCGACTGGGAGTGCCCAAAGCAGGTGGGCGCTCTGGCTCTGCATTGGCGCAGCGCTTGGAGGCCTGGGCGTGGTCATCGGTGCGGCAGGCACTCACTGGCTGGAAGGTCGAATAGATTCCGATGCGCTGGACACGCTCGAGACCGCTGTACGATTCCAGATGTATCACGGCATAGCGCTCGCAGGGTTGGGAGTGGCCGCGAAGGTCTGGCGGTCCGTAATCGTGACCCTGGCCGCAGTGTTGATGGCCGTTGGCACGGTCATCTTCTGCGGCAGCCTGTACATTCTCGCGTTGCTGGACGTTGGTGTGTTTGGCGCGGTTGTCCCCGTAGGTGGGTTGAGTCTGATAGCCGGCTGGGCGGTGCTGGCCATTGGAGCGGGAGTCGAGTTTGCTCGGAGAACGAAGATAGGGCCAACGTGAAATGCTATTATGTCCGGCGACTGAATAGCGGGAGGTAGACTCTATTGGCGCCGATGGCCCTGTCGAACATCAAGGTGCTCGACTTCACTCAGACGATAGCGGGGCCGTACTGTACCAAGCTGCTCGCGGACTACGGCGCGGACGTCATCAAGGTCGAGAGGCCGGGAACGGGGGACAGCGCCCGCAGGATGGGGCCGTTTCCCAAGGACGAACCACACCCTGAGAAGAGCGGGACGTTCCTTCATCTCAACACCAACAAGCGGTCCGTTACCCTGGACCTCAAGACCCACAGGGGCCGGGAGATCGCCCGCGAGTTGGCCTCGCAAGTAGACGTGGTGGTCGAGAGCTTCAGGCCCGGAACGATGGACGAGTTTGGATTGGGCTACGATGCGCTGTCGGAGTTGAATCCGGCGCTCACCTACACGTCCATATCGAACTTCGGACAGTCCGGCCCCTACCGTGACTGGCGTGGGTCGGAGATCATCTTCTACGGAATGGGCGGCGAACTGTACTCGACCGGAGTTGAGGAGAAAGAGCCCCTGAAACTCGGCGGCACGGTTGGGCTGTACCAGTCCGGCGTGATGTCGGCCTTCGCCACGCTTGGGGCCGTGCTTGGGTCCGGGGCCGACGGGGTAGGACAGCACGTCGACATCTCGCTCATGGAGGTCCAGACCGGGTCGATCGACCGCCGCATGAGCATGCTGATGGCCTACCAGTACAACGGCGAGATCACCGGCCGAATGCCTTTGGGCCAGGCAACCGGCTCAGGCGGATACCCATCCGGCGTCTATCCCTGCGAGGATGGCTTCTTTCAGATCACCGGCGGAGGCAAGTACTTCGAGAGAGTCCGGGACATGCTCGGGAATCCAGAAGAGCTCTCAGGAGACGAATGGATGACACCGGATGCCCAGGCAGATGAAGAGATGGAGGGGCTGTTCGAGGCGTTCTTCTACCCCTGGCTGCTGGACCGCACCAAACACCAGGCATGGAACGAAGCGCAGGCCTCTCGAGTTCTATGCGGCCCCCTGAACAAGATGGGCGACTTTCTTGGAGACGAGTTCTTTGTCGGTCGTGGGACGTTCGCCGAGGTGGAGCACCCCATAGCAGGAAGGTTTACCTACCCAGGAAGACCGTTCATGATGAACGCAAGCCCGTGGAGCATCCGAAGACCGGCTCCCCTGCTGGGGCAGCACACGGATGAGGTCCTTGCCGAGCTGGGCAAGAGCGAGGCCGAGATCGAGTCTCTGAGAAGAGAAGGAGTGATATGAGCCTCCCCCTTGAGGGCCTTCGAGTCATGGACATGACGGTCGTATGGGCAGGCCCGTACTGCACCACCCTGCTCGCGGACCTGGGCGCCGAGGTTATCCGGATCGAGTCCATCCAGGTGTTCGGGCCGTCCACTCGTGGCACGAGCGCTCGACCGTCGAAGGAGGTGGTCGAGAGCCTGCCCTCATTCATCGGTGGTATGCCGAACCGTGAACCTACGGCCCGACCATGGAACAGGCATCCGATCTTCAACGCGCACGCGCGCAACAAGCTCAGCATGACCGTCGATCTACTGAGGCCCGAGGGCAAGGAGATCTTCAACAAGCTGGTCTCGATCAGCGATGTCCTGATCGAAAACAACCCAACCGAAACTATGACGAAGCTCGGCATCGCCTATGATGAACTGAGAGAGATCAACCCCGAACTAATCATGCTGCGAATGCCCGCGTACGGGAACCAGGGGCCTTACCAGAACCATCGCTCACTCGGTATTCACATCGAAGGCGTAATCGGGCACAGCCTCATGCGTGGATACCCCGATCTCGAACCCACGGCCAACACCCAAGTCTACATGGCCGACGCGGCTGCCGGAGTGGGTGGAGCGTTCGCCGTGCTCTGCGCACTCAACCATCGGAAGCAGACTGGCGAAGGCCAGCTTGTGGAACTCTCCCAGGCCGAGAACGCTGCTCCGTACCTGGGCCAGGCGTTCATGGAATACTCCATGAACGGACGCGACCAGGCCAGGATTGGCAACAGGCATCCGACAGCGTTGCAGGGAGTCTACCCATGCAACGGCGAGGACGAGTGGATAGCCATTACCATCTTCGACGATAGGGACTGGGAGCTGCTCTGCGAAGCAGCCGGAAATCCCGAATGGTCGCAGCGAGAAGAACTCGCGACACACCAGTCCAGGCGAGAACACCACGACCTGCTTGACAGCCTGATCGGAGAGTGGACCGGAGGTCTCGATAAGAGGGAGGCTATGTCCCTGCTTCAATCGCACGGCGTCGCGGCTGGCGCGGTCATGAACCAGAGGGACGCCTTCGAAGACCCTCATCTGCTGGCGCGGGCGATGTTCGAGCAGGCAACCCAGGCAGACGTGGGAACGCACCTATACCCAAGGGCGCCGTTCAAGATGTCGCGCAGCGACGTGCGTATACGACGAGGTCCTGTAATGCTGGGACAGGACAACGAGTACGTCTACAAGACGCTGCTCAAGCTGACGGACGAAGAGTACGACGAGCTTGTATCAGCCGGTCACATCGGGACCGAGTACGCCGACCACGTCGAGTAGCATACCCGGCCCCTGACGTCTGTACGACGACTATACAGGCATGGTGCGCCCGGAGTGCGCGCGGCCAGCCTTCGCGGTAGCCTCACCCAGGGCGCCGCCTGATGATACGACGCGGACGCCTTCGTCGATCTTCTGGCCTATCGTGTCGGGCGTAGCCCCCTCTAGGAACGCGATTCCGGCTGCGGCACAGGCCTTGCGGACACGCTCCCTGGCCTCCCAAAGCTCGTCCGGCCAGGGCTCGCCTGGGGCGTTCTTGTAGCCCATCGACATGCTCATGTCCCCGGGTCCCCACTCTGCAAACGCGATGCCGGGGACCTGCGTCGTCACTTCCACGTTGACGAGCGCCCGCGTATTCTCGATCTTGAGGCCCAGCATCAGCTCGCCGTCGGGATTCAGCGGCCACGGGTCGGCCTTGTCGAGGTACTCGTCTATCTCAATACCCCAGATCGGAGCCGCTGACGCCTGTCCGGCCGATCCGCGCCGGCCGACCTCGACACCCTTGCCGACCCCGATCGTCTGGAATGGGTACCGGCACGACTCGACGAACGCCTTGACGGCGTCCGGCGTCTCTGCGTGGCACATCAGGATGCCGTGGACGCCGCGAGCGAGTATCTGCCTGAACTGCCACGCGTTGGCCCTGACGATGTCCCCGCTGGCTCCGTCGACTGGGACCTCCACCACAACGGTCGGCGTGCGATGTCCGCTGTTGGTTGGCCCTCCTGCTACCAGGCCGTTCATGAACTCCTGGAGACCGGGCATGTCGAAAGACCCGTGCTCCATGCCGACGTTGATGTAGTCGGCGTAGGTGTGCACCATCTCCTTGCCGCCCTCGAATGTGAGGTTGGCGCCTGTGTGCCCACCCGTGTAGTAGATGGGCTGGTCCTGTTCCAGCAGTTCGATGGCCCTGTTGATTCGCTTCGGCATAGTCCGTCACTCCCATGTTTAAGATCGTTTGGCAGTTTACTACATACTCCTGTACCATTTTGAGTGAACTTCCATGATTGAACGAATGCGCACAGTTGAAGACCGGTACGACGAGATCGACCAGCTTATGTCGGACCCTGAGGTCGCGGTGGACTACTCCCGTGTTGAGCTGCTTGCCAGAGAGCAGGCACAACTCAGGCAGGTAGTAGAACTCTCACGTGAGCTGCGTTCGCTCGAGTCGGAGATCGGAAATCTTCGGACGCTTCTGAGGGAAGAGAGCGACGAAGACATAGTCGAACTCGCCCGCGAGGAGCTGTCCGACCTCGAGCCTCGCAGAGAGAAAACTGAGCTAGACCTCAAACTTGCCCTCGTGCCCAGGGACCCCAACGACGACAAGAACGTCATCGTCGAAGTCCGTGCAGGTACGGGCGGCGACGAAGCCGGTCTGTTCGCCGCCGATCTCTACCGCATGTACACCAGGTACGCTCAGAGACGGAACTGGGGCACAGAGGTGGTCGACCTCAACGAGACGGGCATTGGCGCGCTCAAAGAGGTCGTCTTCGAGGTCAAGGGCAAGGGAGCCTATTCCCGGCTCAAGCACGAGAGCGGAGTCCACAGGGTGCAGCGGGTTCCTGTCACCGAGTCGAGCGGCAGGATCCACACGTCGGCGGCGACCGTGGCGGTACTGCCCGAGGCCGAAGAGGTGGACGTCGAGATTAACCAGGATGACCTCCAGATCGACGTGTTCCACTCATCGGGACATGGCGGCCAGAACGTGCAGAAGGTCGCCACCGCAATACGCATCACACACAAGCCGACGGGCATAGTGGCCGTCTGCCAGGACGAGCGCAGCCAGTTCAAGAACAAAGAGAAGGCGCTGTCCGTGCTGAGGTCCCGCATCTACGCCCGGGAAGAAGAGCGCCAGAACCGTGAGCGCTCAGACGCGAGGCGTTCGCAGGTCGGCAGCGGCGACCGCTCAGAGCGTGTCAGGACTTACAACTTCCCGCAAAGCAGGATCACCGACCACCGCATAGGACTCACCATCCACAGCCTGTCACAGGCGCTGGACGGCGAAATCGACGGTATCATAGACGCCCTCCTCGAAGAGGAGCAGACCCGAAAGCTGGCCCAGGCCATCGAGCAGTGACGGGGCTGACGGACGTGTCCGACCCCGGTCTAACTTCCACTCGCGATTTTCCAGAGTGTTCTGCGCGTGCCGTCAAGAGGCCAGATACTCTGCGACATGCCCTCAGTGACGTTCGCTCAACCCTCCGAAATGGGGGCGTCCTCGAGTCTCAGATCGAAGCAGAAGACCTGCTCAGGCACGTTCTCGGCATGGACAGGAGCGAGTTTCTTGCTGAGGTATTCGCCGGCAGCGGAAGGCTCTGCTCGGACCAGTCTAACGAACTGCGTTCGGTGGTGGACCGGCGACTCTCTGGTGAACCGCTCGCGTACATCGTGGGTCGTCGCGAGTTCTATGGACTGACCCTGAGAGTCGACAGTCGTGTTCTTATCCCAAGACAGGAGACCGAACTGCTCGTCGACATCGTGCTCGAGCATTTGGAGCGCTCACACCTACACAACCCCATCGTCGTCGATGTGGGAACGGGGTCCGGTGCAATTGCGCTGGCCGTGGCGTCCCATGCCGATGGCGTGCAGGTTGTGGCAACGGATATTTCGGACGATGCGCTCGTCGTAGCCAGTAGCAACGCTGAACGTCTCGGCCTGTCCGACATGATCGAGTTCGCAAGCTGCGACATGCTTGCATCTATCGAGGGTCCGATTGACGTCGTCGTATCCAATCCGCCTTACATCCCCGATGGCGATATTGCGGGCCTGGCTGTCGAAGTCCGACGCGAGCCCCACTTGGCGCTGGAAGGAGGCGATGACGGCCTGGACCCGCTGCGCCGACTTCTGAGTCACACGGCTCACAGACTGGCCCCCAACGGCGTAGTCGTAGTCGAACTGATGCCGGAGCAGATGAGACAGGCAGAGGCTCTCGCGGTAGAGACTCTGGGTCACGACGTCGAAATAGACGTCCGCAGAGACCTGATGGGAAACGAGAGGGCGCTTGTCATCAAACGACTTGATAACGGCGTTGAAGGCCACGGCGAAGGTACGTGAATTGAGCCTCGAACTTCCACCTATGCAGCTCTCGATGGTTATCCCTGCCAGCAGTGCCGACGAGATTCCCGGATACACGGTCCCAGAAGGCTACGAGTTGCGTGGATACCTGCCCGGCGACGAAGACTCGTGGATCGAGGCATTGAACCTGGGCGACTTCGGCGAATGGGACCGCCAGCGCTTCGACGAGTACATTCTCGGCCCTGAGCGTACGCAGGGGTCCGTGGTCGCGGTGCGGAATGACCGAATTGTCGCCGCGACATTCGCCTCCACAGAAGTTGGCGCAGACTCCACCGGCCGCGTGGACTTTGTCGTCAGCCACCCCGACGTGCGGGGACTGGGACTCGGACGCGCCGTGTGCACGGAAGTCGTCCGATACCTCGCAGGCAGAGGATATGACCAGGTGATACTGTACACCGATGACTGGCGGCTGCCTGCAATCGGACTGTACCTGTCCATGGGATTCGAGCCGCAGATGACCCGGAGCGACATGCCCGAACGCTGGCGACGGGTCAGGGAACAGTTGGAGGGCGACAGATGAAAGAGTTGAGGCTCGGCCTCGCTGGACTGGGACACGGTTCGACCGTGTTGGGAGCGAACGCTTCCAAAGTCCCAATCAACGTGACTGCCATCTGCGACACCGATGAAGACCGCCTGGAAAATGTGTCCCGGGAGCAGGGCATCGACAGTGCGACGAATGACTTCAACGAGCTGGTCTCGATGCCCGACGTGGACATCATCGGCATCTACACCCCCGGCCCGCTGCACGCGGACCAGATACTGGCCGCCCTCGACGCAGGCAAGTACGTCACGGTGACCAAGTCCATGGTCTACTCCGTGGAGGAAGCTGAGCGGGTTGTCGAGGCTGTCGACAGGTCTGGGCTGGTGTTGCTGGTTACCCAGACGATGCGTGGGCGTTTCGACTTCATGAACGCCAAGCGAGTCTGTGACGCGGGCGACATTGGCGACCTGTTCATGGCGGAGGCCCACTACGTTCACGACCTGCGTCCCGTATACGAACAGACGCCGTGGCGCGTGCAGATGCCTCAGGACCTGATTCTCGGCGGCGCGTGTCACCCGATCGACCTGCTGCGCTGGTTCATGGGAGACGTCGCGGAGGTCCACTGCTACGGACTCCGAAGTGGGGTATCGCATGACTACCCGCAGGAGGACACGTTCGTAATCAACGTGAAGTTTGCGTCTGGCAAGATTGGACGAGTCGCCAACTTCCTGGGCGTGATTCATCCGCCGGACGTCCCGATGAACAGCCTTACAATCTACGGGACCAGGGGAACGATCCTCGACGGCAAGGTACGTCTCGACGCCGATGAGTGGCTGCCACAGCGGGATTCCACCATGGAGTTCCCATCGCAGCGGGGCCACAGCGGCGAGATGATCGTGATGCTGCAGCACATGGCCGACTGCGTCCTGAACGGTGCGACTCCGTGGGTTGGAGCCCGCGAAGGGGCCAGAGTTGTGTCCACATGCCTTTCGGCGTGGGACTCGCTTCGGTCAGGCCAGCCCGCCGAGGTCAGGAACGAATTCTGAACCGGAGTTCGACCCAAGGACACCAACACGACAGACATCCTGCAAGGCAGCGGATTCCTACGGCCGCGTTAATGACGAACGGTTTCCACAGAAAGGCAGCTTTGAATTGACGAACTCAGAGAACATACAACAGGCTGGCGACTACCTCGCAGCCGAGTTCCTGGCCCGCAGGCCGCTGGACGTGATGGTCCAGCCTTTCGCGCCGTCAAACGTGAAGGAGGCGTACGCAGTACAGGAAGCCTTCCTGGGTCGGGTGGCCGAGGAGAAGGGCACTGAGGTCTGGGGCTATAAGATCGCGTACACCAATGCGTTCATGCGTGACCGCGCAGGCGTCGATGGTCCATGCTCCGGCCTTATCCTGGCGAGCGGTGTCCACGATTCGGGCGTAACGCTCAGCAGGAACGACTACGCGCGGCTGGGGATCGAGTGCGAGGTGGCTGTCAGGATGGGAGCAGATCTGCCTCCCTCGGGGACCCCCTACACACGCGACTCGGTCCTGGACGCCATCGAGTGGCTGGCAGCCTCATTCGAGATCATCGACGGGAGCGACGGAGCCGCCGGGGATGCCACGAACCCCGCCCTTCGGTCCATCGTGACCAACATCAACAATGGCGGCGCTGTCCTGGCCGAGCCTGTTACGGATTGGCAGGCCCTTGACCTTGCCGCGTCACAGGGAAAGATGCTCGTTAACGGCGAGGTGATAGGCGAGGGTGTAGGCACCGACATCATGGGCCACCCTCTCGAACCTGTCGCGTGGCTCGCGAACAACCTTGTCGGACTCGGCAAGAGCCTCAGGGCTGGCGACATGATTCTGACCGGCAGCTTTGCACCGCCCTACTTCATCGAGGCAGGCGATACGGCATCCATCTCAATCGAAGGACTGGGAGAGGCGCACTTCAGCGTGGCCGGATAGCTAGCCGAGCGCGTTGTGGCCGGTCAGGTCCCTTCCGAG
This sequence comes from uncultured Dehalococcoidia bacterium, assembly GCA_964537915.1. Lineage (GTDB taxonomy): Bacteria > Chloroflexota > Dehalococcoidia > Lucifugimonadales > UBA1123 > VXRN01. The sequence goes on along the minus strand of CAZIDM010000002.1, from coordinate 26,611 downwards.
TATGAGCGTGTGGATGTCGTGAGTGCCCTCGTAGGTGTCCACTGTCTCCAGGTTGAGCATGTGCCTGATGGACGGGTGACCAAGTACGATTCCAGAGCCTCCCAGTATCTCCCTTGCGCTGCGAGCGGCGGTGAGAGCGCACCGGACGTTCTCACGCTTGGCAAGCGACACCTGCGAGAAGCTCATCTTGCCCTGGTCCTTGAGAACAGCGAGCCGCCATGATTGCAGCAGGCCCCTGGTGTGATCGGCAACCATGTCCACCAGCTTGTCCTGCACGAGCTGACGAGACGCAATCGGCTGGCCGAACGTCTCACGTGACTGGGAGAAGTCCAGCGCGTCCTGGTACACGGCCTCGGTGGCTCCAAGCACGCCCCATGTGATGCCGTAGCGCGCCTGTGTCAGACAGGATAGGGGACCGCGAAGACCTTTGACCTCCGGGAGTACCGCAGAGGCTGGGACGCGGCAGTCCTCCATCACCAGTTCGCTGGTGACCGAGGCCCTCATGCTCATCTTGTGCTCGATCTTGTTTGCGATGAACCCGGGCGTATCAGTTGGCACGAGGAAACCACGGACGACTCCGTCGTCGTCTGATGCCCAGACCAGTGCTACGTCGGCTATGTTCCCGTTCGTGATCCACATCTTCGAGCCATTGAGGACGTAGCTCTCGCCGTCTTTCCTGGCGGTAGTTCTCATCGCACCTGGGTCGGAGCCGCCTTCGTGCTCGGTGAGTCCGAAGCAGCCGATGATTTCGCCTGATGCGAGCCTGGGGAGATACTCCCTGCGCTGTTCCTCGGAGCCGTACGTATAGATCGGGTACATCACCAGAGCGCCCTGAACGCTGGCAAAGCTGCGGAGACCGGAGTCGATGCGTTCCAGCTCGTACATGATCAGCCCGTACGAGATGTTGTTGACGCCTGCTGAACCATACTCGGACGGCAGATTCGCACCGAAGTAGCCCATCTCGCCAATCTTCGGCACGAGGTGCCTGGGGAACTCGCCGCGTTCCCAGTAGTCGGCGATGTCCGGGGCCGCCTCAGTATCGAGAAACTGGCGAGCGGTGGACTGTACCTGCTTCTCCTCGTCTCCGAGCATGTCCAGTACGTTGTAGTAGTCGAGCATTGGTGATGACCTGCCTGCGTAAGTTCACCGGGATTGTAAACGGAATCTTCTATCGTGCGGTAGGGCACCTGGCGCGAGAATCAGTCCCCACTCTATACCTGGAACAGCTCCACGACAGACCCCATATCGTCCACTGCTTCCAGTGAGCCTATGGCCTGAATTGCGTCCACTGCCCGATTTTTCCCCAATACGGGCTCAACCAGGAACTCGAACTTGTCGACGATGTCGGAACGCGGAATTGGGCTCCCGTAGTCGCCCCGGATGGATGTGACGGCAGCCGTGTGTCGTCCCCCGCCCCGCGTGAGAATCTCAACGCAAGCCCCTGGCGTGGTGACCGCCTGCTGACGCTCGATGTCCCCTACCCTGACGGTTACCCGGTCAAAGAGGGACCGTATCGTAGGATCGGTTATCATCTCAGGCCTGAACACTGAGATGTCCGTGCGTCCGGTCGCGAGCGCCGCCGCCACGGCATAAGGGATGTTGAACTTCGCCGCGAGCATGTTCTGAGGATATTCGCCCAGCATCCCGTCCAGCATCCAGGGTACTCCGACCGTCACCGATTCAACATCGTCAGGTGCGAAGCTCGCATCGGCGGCAGCATCGACAACGGCGTCGAGGGTTGCATGGTTGTACCGGCAGCAGGCGTGCAGCTTGAAGTAGTTCTGTTGAATACGGTACTCATCCCCGAGTCCGGCGACAGTCGCATCACTGTCGAATGACTCACCAAGTATGCTCCCGTAGACGTCAGACGGCGCGTCGTCGAGGGCGGTGAAGCCGCACTGGTACAGATCTACTGCGAGCACGCCCTGCATCGACGATCTGCCCGGATACAGATTTCGGACAGTCGCGCCCTCGAACGCGTTGGTCCACGTGTTTGCCGGGCTCATGCTGGCTGCGACGTTTATGACGCCCCTGATGTCCTGGGCCGACAATCCCTTCAGCCTGCCGATTGCCGCTGCGGTGCCGGGTGCGCCCCAGTGTCCGTGCGAGTGGACGTTGGGATACGCCGAGGTCGCTCCACCCAGCCTTGACGTGATCTCGTAACCGACGATGAGCGCGGTCATGAACTCGCTGCCCGATGCACCTGTCTGCTCCGATACCGCCAGCAGGCCGGGCAATACGTGAATCGATGGATGTCCGCCGCCAAACCGGTTGCCCTCGTCCATCTCCAGCGCCACACCTGCCGTGGCGTTCACCAGTGCCGCTCCCATGGGACTCACCCGATGCGGAGTGGCCAGTATTCCAGCGGAGGCGGGCAGCATATTGGCTGACACCCATGACGCCAGTTGCAGATTCTCAGGCTCTTCCATCCCGGCGGTGATCGCTCCGAAGGTGTCCAGTGTCACGTCGCGGGCGGCGGCCAACGCGTCTTCCGACAGGTCTTCAAATGTGGTCTCTGCGGCGAAACGGGCAAGTTCATCCAGGTAATCGACCATCGTACAACGCTCCTCTATCTCGTCTGTCGGCTATTGTAGACGAATGTACCTGTATCAACCTGGTCGCTACCCTACTGTGGAATCGAATGTCCCCTCTCCCTGAGCGAGAGGGTTAGAGCCTGCCCCGTACTTGATACGGGGGTGAGGGGGAAATCCTTGCCGACCAACTGATACAGTCTCTAGACGAACAGACGCGTTGACCCACTGAGAAGGCTGTTGCTAAACTCGCGAACAGGTGAGAGCGTACCAGGAGGTCCTGCGGATAACGTGCCGATTAGACCCCGATTCGGAGTACGGGACGTGTTGTGGGCATTCGCATTTTCGCTTGCGATTGCGCTCGTTGCCTCCAGCGGAATTGCCCACGCGCAGTCACAGTTCCGGACAGTCGAAGGCGTCGTCCAGAATGCAACACCCGAGGGTGGAGACGTCTCAGAGCAGACCGTCACCCTGCATCGTGTGACCGCAGCCGGATTCAGCGATCTCACCACCATCACCGACGCCGCCGGGTCGTTCAGCTTCACCGACTTCGAGTACAGCCCTGACGTGTCCTATGGCGTGTCGGTCCGTTACCAGGAAGCCATATACGGGACCGACCTCGACCTGTCGGCCGGATCGCCCGGACCCGTCGTCCTCACCGTATACGACGGTACCTCGGACGACGGAATTGTGTCCGCAGGCTCGGCCTCCCTGCTGATCGCGGACGCCGATCCTTCAGACCACACTCTGGGCGCTCTTGAGATCATCAGACTGCTAAACACGTCAGACGTGACCTACGTTCCCGGTCAGGGCGTGATGGAACTGCTTAGATTCGGGCTGCCCCCGGGGGCGTCTGACCTGATACTGGACACACCGCTCATCGGGGCGGACTACGTGCAGGTGGACAGGGGCTTCGCGCTGCTGGCGAGCGTTCCGCCGGGTGAACACGAGATCATGTTCTCCTACCGGTTCCCTTACGAAGCTCCCAGTTTCACTCTTGAGAAGTCCTACAGGTACGGCGCCGACAAGGTACGTATCCTTGCTCCGGAAGAGGTCGTCTCAATCTCCAGCCCCTCGCTCGGAGATCCTGAGCCGGTGACGATTGGCGATAGGCAGTACCAGGTCGTCGAGGGAGAGGGACTGACTCGCGGCGCGGCGGTATCTATCGACGTGGCCGGGCTGCCAATGGCGTCCGCCGGACAGCAGATCGGAAACAGGCTCCCTGACCTCCGTTTCGAGTACACTGCGACGGCGATGCTGGTTGCCCTAATGGTGGGACTGCTGATCTACGGGGCAGTCTGGAAGACACAGAAAGCCGGGCAGTCGGCCAGTGTCAGCGCTGAGAGCGAATCCTTCAGCTCTGACGACGAGAGCGCCGTCATACACACGATGATCGAGGATCTGAAACTCAGGTATGAGTCAGGGTCATTGACCGAGTCTGACTACAGGCAACGTCTCAGGGTGCTCAATTCACGTCTGACGACCCTGGCAGGGTCCGACTCCTCTTAAGGCAAAGGCAACTCTATGCGCCTGTTGTGGTCTCTTTGTTAGTAAGGCAGACCAAAGCGATATGGGCAAGGGAATCGGAACGGTTCCTGGCCCCAATGGCGCGGCGAATGTTGGACTCGCTGCGCGACCTGGCTCCCATCATCCTGGTCATCGCCTTCTTCCAGGTGGTTGTGCTGCAGCAGCCATTCCCCGACCTCGGTAGCGTCGCCATTGGCCTGGTGTGCGTGATGGTGGGGCTGGGCCTGTTCATCCAGGGACTGGAAAGCGGACTCTTTCCCCTGGGGGAGGACCTGGCATGGGCGTTTGCCAGCAAGGGCAGCCTGGTAGCTCTGCTGGCCTTCTCCTTCTGTCTTGGCTTCGCAACGACTGTGGCTGAACCTGCGCTGATAGCCATAGCCGACGAGGCAGCTGAAGTGGCGGCTGGCGCGGGGACTATTCTGTCCACCGACGCTTCGCGAGGCTCCTATGCGTTTGAGCTGCGAATGGTGGTGGCCTTTTCGGTGGGCATCGCCATCGTCCTGGGTGTCTTCCGCATCATCAAGGGATGGCCAGTCCACTGGCTGATAATTGGCGGCTACGTACTGGTGACCGCAATGACCGCCTTCGCTCCCGACGAGATTATCGGCATAGCCTACGACTCAGGGGGCGTGACCACCAGTACGATCACGGTACCGCTCGTTGCCGCCCTGGGAGTGGGCCTGGCCAAGTCCATCAGGGGACGGAATCCAATGTTGGACGGCTTCGGGCTGATCGCGTTTGCCAGCCTGACGCCCATGATCGGCGTACTCGGTTACGGAATGGTGACCTGACGGTGGAACTGCTCAACACGCTCGGGTCGACATTCAGGGACGTGATCCCCATCGCGGCGGTCCTCATCCTCTTCCAGGTTGCGGTGCTTAGGCGTCGCATTCCCAACCTGCGACGGGTTGTGGTGGGGTTTGTGTTCGTGCTGGTGGGACTGGCGCTGTTTCTTGTCGGACTGGAGAAGGCGCTCTTCCCCATAGGGGAGACTATGGCCCGGCAGCTCACCGACCCGGAGACGATTGGGGAAATTGACTCGGGCTCCGACGTTGACTGGCGGTCCTATTGGCTCGTGTACATCTTCGCCGCGGCCATTGGGTTTGCCACGACCGTGGCTGAACCCTCCCTGATGGCCGTGGCGCTGAAGGCAGAGCAGGTGTCCGGCGGGGCCGTGCGGGCCTGGGGACTGAGGCTGGTGGTGGCAGCGGGAGTTGCAGTGGGCGTGTCGCTGGGCTGCTTCCGGATCGTGACCGGCACTCCTCTTCCCTGGTACATCATCGCGGCCTATGTGATCGTCATCGTGCAGACCTTCAGGGCCAGCAGGACGATTGTGCCGCTGGCCTACGACAGCGGGGGAGTCACTACATCCACGGTTACGGTGCCGGTAGTCGCGGCTTTGGGCCTGGGACTGGCGGCCAGCATACCGGGCCGCAGCCCCCTCATCGACGGATTCGGGCTGATTGCTTTCGCCAGCGTCTTTCCTATAATGTCTGTGCTGGCATACGCCATCGCATCATCCTGGTGGAACACTAGGCGGAGTCAGCGGCCTTCAGACAGGGAACGCAGCCTGGAGGAGCCATGAGACTCAAGCTGATTATCGCCCTGGTCAATGACGACAAGACCGAGGTGGTTATCGACGCCGCCAGGGCCGGTGGCGCGACCGGCGCAACCATCGTCAACAGCGTTCGAGGCGAGGGCCTCGTACCTGACAGGACCTTCTTCGGCCTGGGCCTGGATACCATGCGGGATATCATCATGTTCCTCGTTGTAGAGCCCAGGGCGCGGGATATCCTGGAGCGTATAGCCGAAGCCGCCAACTTCGACGCGGAACCCGGAGCGGGCATAGCATTCCAGCTCGACATCGAGGACGCAGTTGGGCTGGTGAGCCAGATGCCAACCATCCATAAAGAGCTGGAGCTGGAGATATGAGTCAGCAGCGTCAGATGCGAGTCGAAGACGTGATGACCGCCGAGGTGCACAGCATCGACGGCCTGGCGACGGTGGCCGATGCCATGGCGCTCATGCACAGGTTCGGCGTCAGTTCCCTCGCCGTGAACCGTAGGGATGAAACGGACGAGGTCGGCATGGTGGTGGTGACGGACATTGCCAAGAATGTGATTGGACCGAATCGCTCTCCGGAACGAGTGAACGTCTATGAGATCATGTCCAAGCCTGTGGTTACCCTGCCTTCCGATATGCTGACCCGTTACGCAGTGCGTTTGCTCGTGCGCTTCGACATATCCAGGGCAATCGTGGTGGACCAGGACCGCAACCCGGTGGGAATAGTCACCCTCCGGGACCTGGTGCTGGGGGGCAATCTGGCCTAGCCAGTCCTACCCGAAGAATCCGCCCGTTATGTGGTCCGCGATGGTGGATGCCACCAGTTCCGGGCGCTGGAGGGGAACGTCGTGAATGCTGTCCTCCATCCACACCGTTTTTGACGTGGGAAGTCGTGACTCAGCCCTGGCGATAGCCCCTTCGCGCCGCCATCTCCTGGCCTGGGGAGACGTATCTCCCTTCTGCCGCGCGGGCATCAGAAGCACCGGACACTCAACATTCGGATACAGCTCAGAGGGTTTGTGGTCCCACAGAGCGTCTATGATCCTCAGGTGATTGTCGCGGCTGAGCCTGGACTCGATAGTCCCGTCTTCGTTTACGTCGAAGTTCGCCAGCACTATCTGCTCGACCTCGGGACGGTCGCTCTTGAGCCAGCGGTTCCGAAGGCGCTCCCGGAACGCATCGAGCGTCACTCCGGTCCACAGCGGCGGCGCCATTTCGCGCCTGGCGTCCTCCAGGGTCCAGTCTGGTCTGGCTGAAATTTCTATAGTGCCGCCGTCCACGAAGCAGAGCCCGCGCACGAGACCCGGATGAGCTATCGCGTACTCCAATGCAACGTCTCCACCCCACGAGTGGCCGACGATAACTGGGTTCGAGACTTCCAGAGCATCCATAAAGCCGTGAAGATCGGATACGACCGTCGCGAAGTCGAAGCCCGTATCCGGCTTGAATGTCTCTCCGTGGCCTCGCTGGTCGATGGCGAGCACCCGGAACTGCTGGCACAGAATCGGCGCAACCAGGTCCCAGATACGGCAGTTAGAGGCGAGCCCGTGGACAAGCACTACTGCCTGACCATCGCCACCCCAGTTGCGGAAGTGGAACGAGTTGCCGTTGACCGATATGTGGGAGTCCGTAGGCTGGGCTGCCACCATGTCAGGAGTCGCCCTGCTGGTCGGACTGCCGATGCTGGCTGCGCAGGAACTGCTCAAGCTCCCGCACCATGTCGTCAGCGTCCGGCATCTCGTCGTCTTCAGGCCGATGAGACGCGTCGTAGCGGCTCTCAAGTTTGGCCACGTACGAGCTAACGTCCGACCGCTTGGCAATGGCCTTGGTCACGTCTTCTTCGAATGCTTCGCCTGCCAGATCAAGCTCCTTCAGGTCGACGTCGAAGTCGACAAGGCTCCGGAGTTTCTCCAGGAGTGCGAGGCTGACCCTGGGGTTGGGCGACGTCTCAACGTAGTGAGGGCTGTGTCCCCAGATGCTCGCGTGCTCAAGGCCGTTGTTGCTGCACGCATCCGTGAAGGCTGTGTGTATGCCCGTCGGCCCCTGGTAGCCGGAGTTCTGGATGCCCAGCCACTTTACCTTGCCAGTAAGCGTCTGGGAGCTGGCTCGTCCCGTCACCCGTGGTTCGCGGGTATGCGGCACAGCATCGAGAAGCGCCCCGAGTGAGATAACTACCTCTACCTCGCTTCTCGTGGCGATGTCCGTGATGATGTTCGAGTAGGCGCGCCAGCGCAGGTTGGGCTCCGTGCCGATGAACAACAGAAGATTGCGGTTCTCGTCCTCGCCCTCGAAGTAGTAGAAGTCGTTCCTGGGCCACCGGATGACGCGCTTGCCGCGCCGGTCTATCCTCGTATGGGGACGTGTGACCGTGAAGTCGTAGAACTCCTCAGGGTCGATCTCGGCGAATTTCTTCGCAGGCAGCTTGCGGACCAGGTACCTGATTGCCCTGGTCGCAGCTTCGGCCGCGTCAGGCCAGCCGGCGAACGCCACGATCATCGTTGGAAGCTTCAGATTGGGTGATTCGTGCTCGATTAGACTATCCATGAAAGCAGTTTATCACGACGGCTTTCAGGTGTCAGCGGCGTGATATACTCGGAACCTGTCCGAGATTAGCGGGCGCCCGCATCCGTTCGTCCTGAGCTTGTCGAAGGACGTTTGCCTATGGACTGCCTACCATCTTGGGACAATCTCGTATACTCGGCTCAACTGGCGTTGGACCTGTATGTAACTGGGAGAGACCTATGGGCGATCAGAACGTAATCGGAGTCTCGGTAACAGCGCCGAACGCACAGGTAGCCGTCGACAGGATCAAGCACCTCGACGAAGTTGGCATAGGCTGCGCCTGGCTGACGTCGAGCGGTGGCGGAGGAGAGGCCGTGACCGTTCTTGCGGCGGCCGCGGCAGTAACGGACGAGATCAGGCTCGGCACGTCTATCGTGCAGACATGGTCCCGCCATCCGGTTACGCTCGTCCAGCAGGTGCAGGTTATCGACAGCCTTGCCCCCGGCCGTTTCAGGCTGGGCGTTGGACCGAGTCACAAGGCGGGCATGATAAGCACCTTCGGCGTGGACTTTCGAGCCCCCATAGGCCACCTTCGGGAGTACCTCCAGGTCCTGCGGTCGCTGATGCACACCGGCGCGGTCGAGTTCGAAGGTCGCTGGTATTCGGCCAACTCCTCGATTTCCAGCCCTATGGATGTTCCCATCATGGCGTCCGCCCTGCGCCCTGGAGCGTTCGAGACCTGCGGAGAGATGTCGGACGGCGCGATCAGCTGGGTGTGCCCTCACTTCTACCTGCGAGACACTGCTGTGCCTGCCATGAAGCGGGGAGCCGAATCGGCAGGACGCGACGTGCCTCCTCTCATCGCCCATGCCCCCGTGTGCGTCACGGACGACCTGGACGCGGCGCGGGACGGCGTCAGGGCGAGGCTCGGGTACTTCCCCAGCATACCGTTCTACGCGAACATGTTCGCGGAGGCGGGCTTTGCGGGAACGCCTGATTCAGGGTGGACCAACGAGATGCTCGATGAGGTGCTGATCGCCGGAGACGAGGCCACCGTCGCGGAGCGTATCCAGACAATCTTCGAGTGGGGAGCGACTGAACTGCTCGCCACACCGGTCCCGGCCGGAGACGACCCGGACACCGACGCGCGAACGCTGAAGCTGCTCGCTGAAGTCCAGCAGGGTCAGGCCCACGCGTAAGTTATGAAACTCTCTCTCGAAACACTCGCATCGGTCACCGTAACTGCCAACACGACCTGGGTGTTCGCGGTCTTATCTGATGGTGAAGGAAACTCGACCACCGTTGAGATCGGCTCCCGCCAGGTTGCGGAGGCGCTGAAGGGTATGATGTCGGTGCTCAGCGATGAGGACATCCCCGGCGAGTCTGACGTCGAGGGGCTGCTCGGATTCTCTCCTGACGCGCTGCGCCGAGACCCGACTTCGGGCACGGCAGTCAGCGGACTGCGCAGCGCCGTGACTCAACTGTCGGCCATGCGATCAGGAGTCAGCCTGGGCGAATTCCTTGGTGCGAGGCCGACCGAGAAGGTCCAGCTCTACGCGAACATCAACCGGTCGCTGTTCGCCACTGACCGGACTCCAACCGATTTCGGGCGGGTCGCCGAGAGGGCCGCAAGAGCCGGATTCAGGGTCTTCAAGTGCGCGCCGTTCGATGAGGTCAGGCCTCCATCGTCTCCAGACCGGATAGTCGGAGAGGCGAGCACTGGTCTAGCCAGGGTCCGAGCGGTCCGGGAGGCCGTGGGCGCCGACGCGACCGTGCTGGTCGACTGTCACAGTAGATTTGAGCGTGACACGGCCCCGCTGATAGTGGAGGAGCTTGCAAAGCTCAACGTGGGCTGGTTCGAGGAGCCGGTGCAGCCGACGTCTGATCCCGAAGACCTGGCCGCCATCGCCCGCTGGGCGCCGATGCCGGTGGCCGGGGGCGAGTCCGGCTATGGAGTCGAGTTCTTTGACGATCTGCTGGACACCGAGGCTGTGTCGGTCGTCATGCCTGACATCAAGCACTGTGGCGGCGGTACCGAGGCCGTGACCATAGGACGCTCGACAGGGTCAAAGGGCAAGGGCTTCTCTATGCACAGCCCGTCCGGGCCCGTATCGCTGCTCGCGAGCGGCCACTCTACGGCAGCCGTCCCGAACTCCATGCCTCTGGAACACGCGGTTTACGAGGCCGACTGGAGGGCCGACCTGCTCACGCCACGCGAACGCGTGGAAGACGGACACCTGTACCTCACAGACACGCCTGGGCTGGGAGCCGAGCTGGCATGGGACCTGGTAGAAAGGTTCGGCCGCGTATGGGACCAGGCCATTTGAGATTGAGGAGAGACGAGTGACTGAGACCCGCCCTGAAGCAAAATTCTCCTGGTTCATTCCGATAGACGGCGACGGCGCCCACATCGGCACCGTTCAGGCTGAACGTCCTCCCACGTTCGAATACCTGCGTGACGTCGTCCAGACAGCAGAGAACGAAGGCTACTACTCGCTGCTGATCCCAACGAGGTTCGCGAACGGTCTGTTCGACGAGGGGGAGCCTCTCGCTGAGACCTGGACCATGGCGACGGCGCTTGCGGCGGTCACGAGCAGGATCAGGTTCCTGATCGCGCTCAGGCCGGGCTTCATCTCGCCGGGTCTGTTCGCGCAGATGGCGGCGACCCTGGACCAGATTAGCGGTGGGCGCGTCGACATCAACATCGTCCCTGGTGGCATCCAGGGCGATTTCGAGCGATTCGGCGAGGAGAGCGACCATGAACACCGCTACGCGCGAGCTGAGGAGTTCATTGCCGCATGTCGCACCCTCTGGGAATCGCCGGAGCCCAAGGACTTCAATGGAGAGCACGTCAGGCTGAACGGCGCCTTCTGCTCGCCCGGACCGGTCGACGACGGGCCGAAGTTCTACCTTGGCGGAGCGTCGGACGCCGCCCTGGGACTTGCGGGAAGGCAGTCCGACGTCTACCTCGCCTGGATCCTCCCACAGGACGTTCTGGGTCCATTCTTTGACCGCGCGAGAGGGAAGTTTGCCGAGGCTGGCCGCACAGGCAGCTTCGGACTGCGAACGCATCTGGTCGTCCGGGACACCGAGGCCGAAGCATGGGACGCGGCTGAGGAGTTGCTGTCACAGGCGGCCTCCGTCGTCAGGGAGCAGCGGAGCTCGACATTTGCTGGGACCTCAATGGTCGGTCAGCGGGCACAGGCCGCGATCGTCGAAGACCACAGGGTCGGAGCCCACCTCTGGAACGGCATATCAACCGTGCGAGTCAACTGCGGGACCGCCATAGTCGGAGATCCCGAGCAGGTGGCAAACGAACTGCTCGGCTACTGGAGACTGGGGATCGACGAGTTCATCCTGTCAGGATTCCCCCACGTCGAGGAGTGCAGCCGTGTGGCCTCAGACGTGCTCCCAGTGCTGAAGACGCTCATCGAGACCGAGTCACCCGCTTAGGGGCCCGTCGTTCCGGCGAAGGCCGGAACCCAGAGTCCGGGGATGAACGACTGCTTGATTTACCTACCCTTCTTGACCCTCAGGGAGAGAGCAGTTGTCTGACTTTCAACTTCAAGAGCGAGAGTCACCCTTGGGGTCACTGAAACCCGGCGGCCCACCTGGCCAGCGCCTTTTCCGGGTCCGCAATCTCTTCCACAGACGTGTAGTAGAAGTCCTGCCAGCCCTTCTCGGGGAGGCCAGTGAATAGCATCAGGTTCAGCGGGTACTCCTCACTGTCGGTAACGCGCCGGAAGTCGTCCCTGAACAGGAATGTCGGCTTGCCGAGCGCGATGGCCATTCCAAGCTCGACCATCACACCTTCGTCGGGCGGCACCGCGTTGACGACGGCAAAGATCGCATCCGAGTCGCGCACGTCCCTGTAGTCCGCCTGCCCTATCTGGTACGCCCATCCCGGCACAGAGAAGTCCACCTGGTTGTTGCGCGAGAAAGGCTCCCACACCTCCAGCCCCAGCGATTCGAGCGCCAAGACGATCGGCGGCAACAGCGTCTCGTTCTGCTGCGCAGAGAAGCCGTAAGGATTGGCCAGGTATATGGTCTTTGGTTTATCCATCTCGGTTTCGCACTACAACTCTTCAAAACGTCCAGGCATATCAGCTCGAAATCGGATGTCCGAGGATTTCGGCAAACCTTCTAAACGTCGGACTCTTCGCAGCGATTCGTTGTATGTTTACGTGCTCCGCTATCTGGGGATCATGCCGAGTCTTTCGGAACCTGCGCCCATTCTGTCGGAACACCTGCTCAAGGAGCTCTGCTGGTCTGGGGTGATTCTCGGGATTGCCCCGGATGTTGACATTGGCACGAGTGCCTAAGGCAGTTTGAACGGCCTCCTCGTCACATGCAAGCCAGCCCTCAAGAGCATGATCGACCACGGCGTATCTAATAGGCACGGCTGCCCCCCGGTTCAGCCGTCTCTGGAGCGGACGCAAACGCTCCTCAGTAGCCCTAGGACTAACACCCTCCAATGCGTCGCAACAAATTAGCACCAATTCAACATCTCTATGTTCACGTAGTAACTCTGACAGATGACGGGCCATCTTATCGACTAGCATCAGTTCAGACTGGCCTCCGAGATCCTTTGGAATGACCCTCGACCTAAATCCGAGCTTTCTGATGAGGATTGAGATTGTGTCTTTATCACTACGTCCTTCGACGTATAGACCGAGACTCACGGCTCTCCGCCCAGATAGCCGGAATACCAGGCGTCACGCGCACCTAACGCTTTGATTGTCTCCTCAATGCCATCTTTGTCCTTCAAAGGCTTGAGTCTCGTCTCGCCTTGTTCTTTTTCGACAACAACAAAACTCTCGTATGGCAACCACTCTAGGAGATATGGCGACTGGGTTGTAACAACTACCTGTGTATCTCGTGACGCCACTTCTAGCATGTCGGCTACTGCTTCCATCATCTGCGGATGAATCCCGGTCTCAGGCGACTCTATGCAGATAAGCTCAGGTTCAGGTCGCACGACAAGAGCAACCGACAAGGCCAATGCCAGCAAGGTTCCATCCGACAGACCCCATGCACCGACATTGTTCTCAATTCCCTTTTCCTTCAATGCGACGTAGGTCTGTCCGTCCCCGAAGATGGGCGATACAAGCCGCTCCACGGTTGGGACCATGACCTGGAGCATATCGACAGCCTCTTGGAGATCAGGATGATTCTCCGAGTACAGGCTGTGGATCACGGTTGACAGGTTGGAGCCTGACTCGTTGAGGACTTTCTCCTGCTTCACCTCCGTCGGCTTGCGCATCAAGTCAGGAGAGAAGTCGTAGAAACGCGATGACTGGAGCTTGTCAATCGTCTGCTTTGCGTGTGGCAAGATATGAGCACTGTTTCCAGTCCATTCCCCCAAGTTCCCAGTTGGTGCAGAGTCCACGAGATGAAGCTGTTCAACGAAGTAGGGTCTTCCCCGATCACCCGCAATCTCGGTCACAAGTCCAACTGACTCGGAACTTGTACTATCACTGGAGAATTCAACCTCGAATCTAATATTCGAATCAGCGTGACCTCCCCACACTACCCGCTCGAACCCACCGCGTTCCTCAAGTTGGGAACGTACGTATTCTTCGGCGTAACTCCAATCGGAGTAAACATCCTTCAAGAATCTCAGAGCGTCCAAGATATTGGACTTGCCCGCGCCATTCGGCCCGATCAACACCGTCAACGGCCCCGGGCGCAACTCCACGTCCCTCAAACTGCGGAAATTCTTGATGGCAATGCGGGAGATCATATTCTCATTGTAACCCTACTCTGCGCCGCAGAGGGTGCAGGCGAGGGCGAACATGATCTTGGTGCCGCTCACCAGGCTGGCGATGCCTACGGACTCGTCTGTGCCGTGGGCGCGGGAGAGCATAGGATCGTCGTCGGGATGGGAACCTGAGAAGCCGTAAGTGATCACGTTCAGCGGGCGCGTGAATCGCGAGTCGGTGAATCCCGTACTGATCGCGGGCACCCACTGTATGTCGTCGCGCTCGAGAGCCATCGCGGTCGCGGCCTGGATGTGCTCGGCCAACTCGGTCTCGAACTCAGACGAGTTGGGCACGGCCATGTAGTCGATTTCGTAGGTGACTCCGGGAATGTCCTCCTTGATCCGGTCGAGTTCCGCGCGGAGGTAGTCATCGTCCTGGTGCGGGAGCGTGCGGACGTCGCAGGTGAGGTTGATCTGCTCCGGGACGCTGTTCGACTTGACGCCGCCGTTGATCATCGTCGGTGTAATCGTCATGCGCGACAGCGCGGTGAGCATCGATGCAAACCGAGGGTTGTCCTCAGACACCTCAGCGATGATCTCATCGACGTTCTCGGCGGACGGTGCGTGCTCGATTGCGAAGTTGGAGAGGTGGGCGAACAGGCTGGTAGACGTATCACGCTCCGGCTCATAGTTCTCGATCCGGTTGAGAAGCTGCGACAGCCGATACAGCGCGTTTGTGCCCTGCCATGGGACCGAGGCGTGGGAGCTGACCCCCTTGATCTCGAACTCCACCTGGAGGCGGCCTTTTTCACCGACTCCGAGGATGTATGTCAGACCGCCGGCAGCCTCGATTGGCGTACCGCCGCCCTCGTTTACGGCATACGGCGCGGTGATCTTTTCAGGGTAGTTCTCGGCAAGCCATCCGAAGCCGTATCGGCCTCCGTGCTCTTCATCTGCGCCGGAGCAGAGAATCAAGCTGTCACGGAGCTGAACGCCGTTACGCTTCAGCAGCCGCATGGCCATGAGCTGGGCGGCGAGGAGTCCCTTGCAGTCGGACGCTCCCCTGCCGTAGATTCGGCCATCGTGGATCGTCGCGCTGAAGGGAGGGAACATCCACTTCTCCTCCTCTTCTACCGGAACGACGTCCGTGTGGGACATGAACATCAGCCGGGCGTCGGAGTTCGTGCCCTCGATCCTGGAGATGATGTTGCCTCGCTCCGGTACACGCCCGAGAATCTCGGAGTCGATGCCATCCTCGGCGAGCCAGTCCCTGATGTACTCGCAGACGGGCGTCTCGTCGCCCGTTGGCATGAATCCCGAGTTTACGGACGGAATCTTGACGAGGTCGCGGTGTAGCTGGACGATCTCGTCTTCCATGGCATCGATCTGGGCAAATATGGCTCTCAGGTCCGGCATCAGGCTCTCCTCCCTACAAAACTGAGATGTTTATGGTGTCACTTTCCACTTACCTGTTCTCCCTTGAGCGGGTAGCAGCGGCAAGTAAATCGACAATCCGTTCGTCCTGTTGATAATCCGCCGTGGCGGGAGCTTGTCGAAGGACACTCCGACCCTCTGGATTCCGGCCTTCGCCGGAACGACGGCTTACGAACACCTACCCCTGTCAGCCCACCTGGGGAGAAGGGACTTCGGCGGAGTATGTTACTTGAAAAGGTACCTGGCCATGAGCAGGCCTGCGACGGTCTTGGCATCCTGGATTTCGCCGAGCCTAATCAGCCGGTCCACCCTGGACATTGGAATCGCTTCGACTGTTATGTCCTCGTCTTCGTCGCCCGGCAGCCGGCTTGGGACGAGGTCCCGCGCGATGTACAGGTACAGGAACTCGGTGCAGAACCCAGGGGACGAGTAGACACCGCCCAGGGCTCTGAGATCCCTCGTTGCGTATCCGATCTCCTCCTGCAGCTCTCGCTGGGCGGTATCGTCCGGGGATTCGCCCTCCTCGACCACGCCCGCCGGGATCTCCAGAAGACTCTGCCCTGCGGCGTACCTGTACTGCCGCACGAGCAGCACGTTGTCATCCCTGTCGATTGGAATGATCGCCACCGCGCCGGGGTGCTGCACGACCTCACGCGTGATCTGTTTGCCGTCCGGCATCAGGATGGTGTCGACCCTGGTATCGATGATCCGGCCGCTGAACACCGTCTCCTGGTTTATTGGATGTGGCTGTTCCACCATTTTCTCTCCGTCAGGGTCTAGGCAGGGGAAGTGAGATTGTAGACCAACCCCAGTCTTCGTGTGAGCTGGTTGTAGAACGCTGTCCTCGGCTGGAAGCGAAGGAAACGCGCCGTGTACGGGCTGCGCCTGATCGTGACCTTATCGTCCGGGGCCAGCTCAACGTCTTCCATGCCGTCCACACTTAGCGAGGCATGCTGTCCATCAGTCGCGGACAGCGTCACCTCTGTGTCATGGGGCAGCACGAGGCCGTCCCTCAGCCCCGTGTGAGGAGCGACCGGCTGGAGCATCATCATCTCCGCCTCAGGAAAGAAGATCGGGCCGCCCGCGGAGAGCGCGTATCCCGTGCTTCCCGTGGGAGTAGAGACGATAACCGCGTCGGCACGATAGGAGGTCAGGAACTGCCTGTCCACGACCGTGTCGATGTCCAGCAGCCTTGCGACTCCACCGCGTCCGATCACCACGTCGTTGAGCGCGTCGGCACTGAGACTCAGATGACCGTCATTGTCTGTCACCGTGGCGCGCAGCATCATCCGGCGTTCGACGCGCATGTCGCCGTTCAGGTACGCAGGCAGACGCTCAGCGGCGTCCTCCACGCGCAGCTCGCTCATGAATCCGACCCGGCCCATGTTGACGCCCACGATCGGCACAGAGTGCTCTGCGATGGTGTGGACGGTGCGGAGAATGGTGCCGTCTCCGCCGGCGACGACGACCAGCGAGGTCTCCGGCAGCACGTCCGAGCGTTCTCCGACGTCGTACGCCGACGACACCCACGACTGTGCGCGGAGGTCGAGGTCGGCGATTAGCGAGTCTATGAGGCACGGCGCTTCGGCGACCAGCGCGTTATAGACGAATCCGATCAGTGGCATGTGAGGGTCAGGTCCATAGTTGTCTTCAGGCGGTGTCAGTTTACCAGCTTTTGTGGTGAGTGAAGGGGACAGGGCGACACCAGGGACCTGTCCCAGATTAGTAGGCGCCCCATTTGGAGCGCGGGCATCTTGCCCGCATCCGTTCGTCCTGAGCTTGTCGAAGGACGGCTGCCTTTTGGACTGCCTACGAACTTGGGACAGTCTCCGACACCAGACCCGGACCGGGATCAGACGTCGGAATCTGCCCGAGACTCGCATCACCCCTCGGTTCCAGTCTTCACTGGAACGACGGACCGAAGCCGCCAATCTGGAGCAGTGCCGCACCGACCATGGAATCTGCCAAGAGTCTTGGAATCTTCTCAAAAGAGTACAAGCCAACGCTGGAAGGAATTGACACTCAGAGTGTTTCATTGAGTGTGTGGAAAGCAGAAACCGATGCCGCTGGAGACAGGGTCCGGCGAGTGACTCCAAGTCACATCCTGCGTGAAAGGAGAGAGCAATTGCGCGTAGATCTTAGAATTGCCGCAGCGACGATTGCAGTCGCGGCTGGTATTCTCCTCGTCATCCTGGTGTCATCGCCGCTGCTTTCGCCTGCTCCACCTGAAACCGCTTACGCACAGGGACAGGATGACAGCAGTGCTACGACGTTTTACATGAAGCCTGGCGCAGTCGATAGCGCCCTCAATAGAGTCCACACGTACGAACTCGAGACATTGAACAACGGTTACGGGACGGACCAAGTCACCTTCGCCGGCAAGTACAGTCCTTCGGAAACCGAAAACCCATTTGGCAACGCTTCCGGCAAGAGCACGACTGCGGATACCGCGGATACCAATGAGAGGTACGGCCCAGGTTTGACCAGCGCCCGGACGCGCACCAGCTCTGAATACCAGGTCAGCCAGGCCCCTCAGATCTTGGGACGAACGAACGTCACGTTCAGCGAAAACAGCATCGAGACGATCGGACAGTACCAGGTCGACGATCCCGCAAATGGCTCCATCACGTGGTCGCTGTCAGGGCCAGACGCTCACGGGTTCCAGATCGACGAACATGGCAACCTGTCGCCGACCGCCGCATTCGACTTTGAGAGCCCAGCCAGCGCAGGCGACACCAACAATCACTCGCTGATGATCACCGCCACAGACAACGGTCAACCTGAGCTGTCCGCCGACATGGACGTCTCGGTCACGATCACCAACGTGAACGAGGCCCCGCTAGTGGACGGGATCCCAGGTGTGGACCTGATGTCAGATGAGCTGCCCTGGCTGGTCGACCTGAGCATGTACTTCACAGATCCCGATGGGGACGAATTGGGCTACAACTTCTCAGGTGACAACATCACCGACGTGGCGCTGGCACATCTCGAAGACAGCACTCTGTCGATAGACCCGGTCAACGGTGGAGAAGTGTCGTTCTACGTGGTCGCCACCGACCCGGACGGTCTGGGTGCGGTCACCAGCGTCGCCGTCTCCGTAATGGAGGCAGGGCCGGTCAGCGCTCCGGACCCGGTGGCGGTCGTCCCGCTTCCGACTTCGCCTGGACCAGAACTGGCTCCTGAGGGTGAGCCCGCGTTTGCGACTCTGCCGCCGCTCGTGGAGCACAGGATACGAAACCAGACCCAAGACTCTGGACCGGTGCCCAGGGCGATCGTTGCGTTCGCTCTCGAACCCATTAACGAGCCTATGGCGGAAGTTTCACTGCCACCGGCTGCGGAGCCACCGTCGCCAAAGAATGCTGCACAGATCGACGAAGAGGAGGCAGGACACGTTCCTGCGCCGCAGAAGGTCGCCCCGGTCTACGAAGACGGCCAAGAGGAAGTAGGGCAGCCCCCCGCACCGCAATCGGCGTCGCTGGAGGCCAGCGCAGGTGAACTCACCATCTGGCTGATCATAATGCTGGCGCTAGTCGCCACGGCGACTGCGGGTTACGGAGTCAAAATGTACGTTGTACATAGACTGTAGACACCACTGCCGCGGCATGACAGGAAGAGAAGTCAGCCCCGTCATGCCGCGCCCCTCCTCAAGTGGGCCGCAGCGTTCCCAAAGGGACTATTGACACTCGCTCTGAGAAGTTGGTAACGTGAACTTTGTGATGAAATTCGCGACCGCCAACTTCTATTTCTGGACCTACGCTTATTTTAGCGGCACCCATACTGCCGACTGAGTCGTAACGTCCAGAGCCCGAAGAGGGCAAAGACAGACAATGAAACCCCAGTCGGCGCGACTGGGGTTTTTGATTGTCTGGACCAAAATGCAGACAACAGAGTTTCAGGAGGAAATCAGGCCGATGCAAGAGTCACCTACCAGGGATGTGAATGTAGTGAGTACAAACCAGCTAATCAGTCCGGTCGACCTCGTCAAAGAGATCCCAGTCAGTCCCGCTGCTGAGCGCACCGTGCTGGAGGGTCGCGAGCAGATCAGGGCCGTACTTCGCGGGGACGACAGCCGGATGATGATGGTCGTCGGGCCGTGCTCGATTCACGATGAGGAAGCTGCCGTTGAGTACGCGGGGCGACTTCTCAAGCTGCGAGAAGAGCTTGCGGACCGCCTGCTGATCGTTATGAGAGTCTACTTCGAGAAGCCGCGCACGACCGTTGGCTGGAAGGGGCTGATCTACGATCCGCACCTCAACGACACGTTCGACATCGACGAGGGTCTGCGGACGGCACGTCGGATGATGCACTCGATCACCGAGATGGGCGTCTACACCGGCACCGAGTTCCTCGATCCCATCGTGCCGCAGTACCTGGCCGACCTCGTATGCTGGTCGACAATCGGCGCGAGGACCACCGAGAGCCAGACGCACAGGCAGATGGCGAGCGGTCTCTCGATGCCCGTCGGATTCAAGAACGGCACGGACGGAAGCGCGCAGGTTGCGGTCGACGCGATGATCTCCGCGAAGTCATCGCACGCTTTTCTCGGGATTGACCACGACGGTCAGACCGCAGTCGTCCACACCAAGGGCAACCCAGACGGACACCTCGTGCTGCGAGGCGGGCGCGAAGGCCCGAACTTCGGAGCCGAGTCCATCGCCGATGCTCACAAGATGCTCCACGAGGCGCAGGTCCGCTCCGAGCTGCTGGTCGACTGCTCGCACGGCAACTCCAACAAGGACCACGAGCGCCAGCAGATCGCCTTCAAGGACGTCGTGGGACAGCGGGCCCGAGGCAACGAAGCCATCATCGGCTGCATGTTGGAGTCGAACCTCAATCCCGGCGCACAGAAGCTGAATGGCGGTCGCGAGGGACTGGAGTACGGCGTTTCGATTACAGACGCCTGCATCGGATGGGGCGAGACCGAAGAGCTACTCCGCTGGGCGCATGAACAGGCCGATGCCAGGGTACCCGTGACGGCCGATTAGCCCAATACCCATCTACGGAGTGGCCAGGCGGAGCACGCCAGTCACCCCCTGACGGAAATCAAAAGGCCCCGCAGTAAACGTATATGCGCACTGCGGGGCCTTTAGCTTTCAATTGGCTCAGGATGCCACCCCTGGTGAAATCGGGCCTCTACCCTACTCCACCTCGTACAGCAACGTGTCGGGATGGAAGGCGTACCAGCCGAACCAGAACGAGACGTAGGACGGCAGTCTGTCCAACGTCTCGCCACCCGGGCCCGTCAGTCCGGTGTCGGACACCTGCCAGACCTGCCCCTCATCGTCAACCACAGTCTGCGGTACCACGGCTGTCCGCTCATCTGGATTGAGGGCGAACTGCCTGCCCTTCCGCTCGAATACCCGCGCGTCGGACGAGATAGATGACGCCAGCACTACGATCTCGGTGTCGCCGATGACGTCGTTGACCAATCTCACCTCGTTCAGGTCTTTTATGGGGAAGGCCTTGTGGTTGTCCCCCTCGGTCAGCGCCAGCACCTCGTCTTTCACCTCAAGGCGATCGTCGCGGTTCCACACAGGGAACATCGTGCCCGGATCAACGCGGTACGAGTAGTAGATGGACCGGTTGTCGGACTCGGGCTGGTACATCCTCGGCGTGTAGTAGCCGGTGTCATTCGAGATTATGCCGGTGCCCGGGTGTTCTTCCAGCCACTCCTCCCACGTAGTCAGAGCAACTGGGAAGAAGTCCAGAACCAGGTCGTCCCTCATCGCCAGCTTGCCTATCACAGGCCTGCCGACCAGCGAACTCCATAGTGTGTTCGTGAGACGATCGTACATCAGCTTGTTGGAGCGATAGAGAAGTCCCGACGTTCCGAATGTTGTAGGTTCTCCGTCTATCTTCGCGGAATACACGATTCCGGTTCCGCAGAGCGTTCACCACATCAGCGAGACAGGCTCGCCTCCCACCGTGTCGTTCACCATCTCATGGGCGTTTACTATGCGCAGCGGGTAGGCTTTACTCTCGCCGTTGATGTGCAGTCCGAATACCCTGTCGCCGGGCTCCATGTAGTCGGCCTCAGCGGGAGTGAGAGCGCGGGGGTTCCTGAGATCGGGGATGCCGTCGGTGCGGACGCCACCCCACACGACCTCTGTCAGGTCGATCCTGGAGAACTCGCCGGCGGGACGTATGAATTGCGACATCCTCGGGTCGATGGCAGCGTAGATTCCCGCCTTCCATTTGGCGTACTCGGATGGAGGCTCGTATAGCTCGCTGTTCTGGCCTATCCAGCCCATCCAGGCGTCCCAGTCCTCGCTGGCGAAGTCCTGTCCGGTAAGGTCACGGAGCGCCTGACCAATGAGCTCGTTCGACCTCCTGGACGGCATGAACCGCGATATCTCCACCAGGAAGGGCACGAGAGACTGGTCGTTCTCAGCGACGACCTCGTCGAGGATCTCGTCCAGGTCGGGTGGGACCAGGGAGAACGCGGGGAAGATGTCGGACATCGCAGCGTTGGAAGTGTAGGCCGCGGGGGTAGGAGTGTCAGCGGGAGGCTGCGTCGCCACGGCGACGCTGGTGGGCGTCGACGCCGGAGGTGTGGTTGCCGTCGCGACAGGTTCCGACGTGGGAGTCGCAGGTTCCTCGGTCGGAGCGACGGTCGGAAGTTCAGCAGCAAGGGGAGCCGGCGACGGTGGAGATGGAGGCTCGACCGGCTCTGACTCCGCACAGGCCAATCCGAGGGCCATCAATGCCAAGGCTACCGTGGTTGCAATGAATCGGGTCATAAACAGCTCCCTGTTTCGCTCACCCTAAGATACGTACAGAGCACGATCCTCAGATGAGGTGTGCAGCGATGCAGAGAGAGCTCTGTGTGTGCTATTGCCCGGCCTTGATCCAGTCCGAGATGCGCTCGGCCAGCATCATTATGGGCACGTTGGTGTTGGACCTTGGACAGTCGGGCAGGATCGATCCATCGACGATTCGCAGATTTTCCACGCCCTTGACCCGGCCGTGCTGATCGACCACCGCCATAGGGTCGGAGTCCGGCCCCATCCTGGCAGTGCACGAGATATGGTGCATCGTGCTCACGTTCCTGAGCATCCACTCATCCAGCGTGTCATCGGAGGCAAGATCTGCCTCGGAGGGGAACACCAGGGGTCCGGCTATGTCCTCAAATTGCGAGTTACCGACAAGGTCGAGACACAGCCTGACGCCGTCCCGCATTCTCTGCCTGTCGAAGTCCTCGGACAGGAAGTTGTAGTCGAGAAGGGGCTGCACGTGCGGATCGGCCGACTGGAGCTTCAGGCTCCCCTGCCCCACCGCTAGGTAGACGCCCACGCTCATAAGAAGCATGTGGCCCTCTTTGCGGAAGCGCATGACTGTGATCATGTCGTTGGTCAGATGAGAACCCGGGGCCGTGTACCGGAGGGCTACCTTCTGGGGCCCCACCTCCTGAGGCGGTGCCGGAACGTGCGGCAGCGCCTTCCAGATCATCGGCACAGTGGGGTGATCTCTCAGTCCGTGACCGACACCAGGGGAGTCGTGGAGCACTTCTATTCCGAACTCAGAGAGATGGTCAGCCGGTCCGATGCCGGACAGCATCAATAGCTGCGGCGAAACGATGGGGCCGGCGCTAAGGATGATCTCGTTGCCGTAGACGGTGAACAGCTCGTCTCCGCTCTCAACCTCCACACCCACTGCCTTTCTACCCTCGAAAAGCACCCGTCGCACGAAGCAGTTTGGCCTGATCGTGAGATTCAGGCGGTGGCGAGCCACGCTGAGGTAGCCGATGGCAGTGCTCCACCGGACGCCGCCGGGATTGTTCAGTGGGTATGGTCCGACGCCCTCGGCGTCAGGGTGGTTGTGGTCAGGGTTTTCGGGGAACCCCAGGTCGAGGCAGGCCTGGTAGAAGGCGGTCTGCTCAGGCTGCAAGGAGTCCAGGCTGTGGCGGCGAACGATAATGGGGCCATCCGAGCCGTGGTAGTCGTCGGAGAAGTCCGTGTCCGTCTCCATCCGGCGCAGGAACGGGAGCGAGTCTTCATAGGTCCACTCGTCGTTGCCGAGGGAAGTCCAGTATTCGAAGTCGGCAGCGACCGGACGCAGGAACACCTGGCCATTGATTGCGCTGGTGCCGCCGGTCACTTTGCCTCGCGGCACGTCCATGTTTGGATTCTGCGGCGAAGCCCGACCGGTGAACTGCCAGTTGTGGCGGTCTTCCACGACGAAGTCTGTGCCGGTTCCCCAGCCGTACTTCAGGTCGTCGGGGATGGTATCGAAGTCCGGGTAGTCCACCCCGGCCTCTAGGAGCAGTACAGACCTGTCCGGGTCTTCGGAAAGTCTCGCAGCCAGCGCGCCTCCGCCCGATCCTGCCCCGACTATGATGTGATCGTAGTTCACAGACCCTTGCTCCAGAGCAACCTACGTTGAATTGTGGCCCCGTCCTTCGACAAGCTCAGGACGAACGGGTTGCGGGAGCATGCTGCTCAACCTACCGTCCTGCCTGTATGGCGTCTGCGAGCTTTTCGCCGATCATCATGGTGGTCACGTTGATGTTGGCCCGGACACAGTCGGGCATGATTGATGCGTCGACTACTCGGATACCCTCGAGTCCGTGCACCCTGCCGTTCTGGTCCACGACGGCCATTTCGTCGGATGCAGGGCCCATCTTGGCGGTGCAGGAGATGTGGTGGCCCGTGGTGACCTCGCGCATCATCCAGGCGTCGAGCTCGTCGTCTGACTCCAGGGCCTCGTCGGGGGGCTCCATTCGCTCGTCGAGGATGCCGCTCCACGCCTCGTGTTCACCCAGCTTGACGCAGATGCGGACCGCCTCCCGCATTCGCTCGCGATCGAACTCCTCGGTGAAGTAGTTGTAATCGAGAAGCGGCTGCTCATGTGGGTCGGCAGACTGCAGCTTTAGCTCGCCGGAGCCGACCTCAAGGTCGAGCCCGATGATCATTCGGATACCGACAGGTTCCATGCGGTTGCCGCCACGGTTGATCCGTTCGGTCGCGAAGCTGTTCATGTAGACGATCATGTCGTTGCGCAGGTCAGACCCGGTGGCCGTGTAGCGCAGACCGAACTGCATTCGCGGCCCGTCAAGGTCGAACTCGTGGTCGGGCTTCGCCCTCCATGTCACGTACACCAGCGGGTGGTCACGGAGGTTCTGCCCAACTCCGGGGAGGTCATGGACGACTGGAATCCCGACTTCGCTCAGGTGAGCGGCAGGTCCGACACCAGACAGCAACAAAATCTGAGGGGAGCCGACCGCTCCCGCGCTGAGGATGATCTCGTCCGCTTCGACGGTGAAGGTCTCTCCTCCGCTCTCGACGACGACGCCTGTCGCGCGGTTGCCGTCGAACTCAATCCGGTGTACGACGCAGTTCGGACGTATCGTCAGGTTCAACCTGTGTCGCGAGAGGCTCAGGTAGCCGAGGTTGGTGCTCCAGCGGATGCCGTTGGGATTGTTCAGCGGCAGAGGCCCGACGCCGGTCGAGTCGGGGTTGTTGTGGTCGGGGCAATCTTCGAAGCCGTACTCCAGGCATGACTGGTAGAACGCATGGGATACAGGCTGCCAGGTCTCCTCCTGGAACCTGTGGCAGATGATCGGGCCATCCGTGCCATGGAAGTCGTCCGAGAACGTCGTGTCAGTCTCAAGCTTCCTGAAGAAAGGCAGACAGTCCTCGAAGCCCCAGTCGTCGTTGCCCCAGGACTTCCAGGTGTCGTAGTCCTCAGGCACGCCTCTCAGGAAAATCTGGCCGTTGATGGCAGACGAGCCTCCGGTGACTTTCCCCCTGGGGACGAGCATCGGTTCCGCCTCTTCGGTCGCGCGGCCAGTGAACTGCCAGTTGTGATCGCTGGTCATGATGTCCGTGGCCGTCGCGTAGCCGTAGCGGACCTCGTCAGGAAGGTCCTCCATCTCGGCGTAGTCAGGTCCGGCCTCAAGCAGCAGGACTGACTTCGACGGGTCCTCGGTCAGCCTGGTGGCCAGAATGGCTCCGGCGGAGCCTGCTCCGATGACGATGTAGTCGTACTTCATAGTGGGACTCCCCAGTGGTCTTGAGAGGTCGGATCCTGGGCCTTCACAGGCCTGAGAGAGATGATTGGTAACTCTGCCTTTAGGTCTAGCCCAGCAGAACCTCTCTCAGCTTCTCGATGACGACGCCCAATTCCTGATCGTCGAGGTTGAATGGGTCGACTGCCAGCTCGTCGGGGTTGTGGATGTTGTGCAGGTAGACGGGCTGTTCTCCCGATGCCATCGCTGCGTCCACTTCGTTCCGGGAAGGGCCGCGCCAGTCGCGGGTGAAGCGCATGACCGCGATTGGAGTCAGGTAGTCCCACTCATCGTGCTCAACCGATACATCGAGGCCTGGAGCCTCAATAAGGGCATCCACGACCCGCTGCGACATCTCCGTGTAGCGCCGGTTTTCGGCGTCTTCGTCTTCTTCGGCGAAGATCTGCAGCGCCTCGACCAGGCCGATGATCTCCTCTTTGGCGACCTTCATGCCACGACCTATGAACTGGTGTGGGCTGGCGTTCGCATAGGCTGCCTCGATGAGGTCGCCTCGACCGGCGAGTATGCCGGTCCCCTGTGGCCCCCGCACGGCCTTGCCGCCGGAGAACTGGACCAGGTCGGCACCCTCGTCGATAAACCGGCGAAGGTTTGCCCTTGGAGGAAGGTAGGACGCCGCATCGACGATTACCGGCACGTCATTGGCGTGCGCTATCTCCACCACCTGTTCCAGCGGAAGAGCACGCCGGCTTACGAAGCCGGAGAACAGGTACGCCACGGCAGCCGTGTTCTCGTTGATCGCTGCTTCCAGCTCCCACGGATGACAGCGGCGTCCGTCGCCTATGTTGACGATGGTCGCCCCGGTCGCGGTGTAGCACTGGTCGTATGGGAACCTGTGACTGGTGTGCATGATAATCTCGTTCTTGAGGCCGTCAGATTTCGGAAGCTTCGCCATGCTTGCCGGGTCGCTACCGGCCATGACTGCCGCAGCCTGCAGCACCAGGCCTCCCGCGGAGCCTGACGTGACGAGGCCTGCCTCGGCCCCGGTGATGTCCGCGATCACCTTGCCGGCGGCGACGTTCAGGTCGTCCATGTTGACCATCGTCCTGGACGCCTTCTCCATCGAGTCCACTACTTCGGGCCTCAACTTGCTCCCGCCATACGCGGTGGTGGACCCGGAGGCGACGATCGCGGGCTTAACTCCAAGTGCTCGGTATATGTCTGATCCCTCGCTGAAAACCATTTCGGCTCCTCTATAGCTGTTGGCATTTTCGGGGCGATTATATCTCACAGACACGCGATGCACATCTGGCGTTCTGTTCATGAGGGTGTGGCAGTTTGGTAGGCAGTCCAATAGGCAACCGTCCTTCGACAAGCTCCCGCCACTCC
>CAZIDM010000001.1:201958-274635 GCA_964537915.1 uncultured Dehalococcoidia bacterium | reverse complement strand
GATTTGAACCTCGGACCTCTCGCGTGTGAGGCGAGCGCTCTAACCACTGAGCTAATCGCCCGGATCGGCTCGGCGTTAAACTGTTAACTGCCTGTCTTCCACTGAAGGCGTATTCGCCATCAAGAGAGTGGTGGCAACGACAGGGTTCGAACCTGTGACCTAGCGCTTATGAAGCGCCCGCTCTACCGCTGAGCTACGTTGCCACTCGGGTCACACCCTAGGGCGAAATGATAGAGTATCGCCAAAGAGAGTGTCAAACACATGAGCGACCCTGTGAGCCGGAAAATCTTGCTGAAATCGAACGCAGCAAGTGGGCGCCCGGGGTCTGGATTTCAACGCACATTGATGGTCAAACAGGCCATATAATGGCCCTATCAAACTCTGGGAGATAGTCATGAACATCGGCATTTCAACTTTCCCGACGGACTATTCGGTCGACATCGCCATCCTCGCCAGCAGGGCAGAGGAGATGGGGTTCGAGTCGCTTTGGGTGCCCGAGCATCCAATCATTCCGGTGACAACCTCCAGCCCGTGGCCAGGCTCTCCTGACGGAGTGATCCCGAAGGTCTACGCCGACATTGTCGACCCGTTCGTCGCGTTGGGCAGGGCTTCCGCCGTCACCACGAACCTGAAGCTGGGCACAGGTATCTGCCTTGTGCCAGAGCGCAACCCGCTGCTCCTGGCTAAAGAAGTCGCCACTCTTGACATGTACTCGAAGGGAAGGTTCCTGTTCGGGATAGGCGCCGGCTGGCTCAAGGAAGAGACGGAGATCATGGGCGGGGACTTCCCGCACCGGTGGACTCAGACCAGAGAGGCAGTCCTGGCAATGAAGTCGCTGTGGACCGAAGTCCAGAGCGAGTACCACGGTAAGTACTACGACTTCCCGCCTGTGTACTCGTTCCCTCGCTCCGTGCAGCGTCCTCATCCCCCCGTGCTGCTGGGCGGGATGGCCAGGAACGTCTTCCGCAGGATTGTGCAATGGGGCGACGGCTGGATGCCCAACCGGGTAACACCGGACGACATCAGCGCTGGCAGGCAGACGCTGAGCGAACTGGCTGCGGAGGCTGGACGCGACCCAGCGTCGATCTCTGTGTCCGTGTTCGGACAGGCAGCGGACAGGTCGCTGGTTACAGAGCTGTTCGATGCTGGTGCGGACCGAGTTATGATCCGTGTGGAGACCGCCGACGAGGACACGACCAACGCTCAGTTGGACCAGATAGCAGAAGCCGTGCTCTCCTAGTCAGCGAACCTGGGCATGATATGCTCCCCGAACAGCCTGATGGACTTCTGTACAGCTTGAGTGTCCATCTCTCCCACGTTTAGCTTCATCATCAGGTTGCGGACCCCGAGGTCACGAAGTGACGAGATCTGGTCCGCGACCTGATCCGGAGTACCGATGATGCAGGCCTTCTCGAAGTCCTCTCCGGCAGGCAGTGGCCTCGTGGGGTCAAGAGGAGGAAATCCCTCTGGGTTGTAAATCTCCCTGGCCTCACGAAAGTGCTTACGTTCCCTAAGGAAGCCAGGTTCGAAGAGTTCGCGGGCCTCGGCGTAGGTCTCAGCGACGAAGACGTTCTTTGAGAACCAGCACTGGTCGAGGGCGTTTTCCACGTCGGGTTCGCCAAACCCGGCCTCGGACATTTCACGTCCGAACAGCTCGATTCGGGACCTGATCTCGTCGTCTTCCTGTACGCCGATCAGTACAGGTCGGCCTATCCGAGCCATTTCCCGAGTCGAGCGCTCGCTGATGCACGCACGGACCAAGGGAGGATGCGGCTCCTGAAAGGGCTTGGGCCTGAGCATTGGGAACGACACATCCCAGTAGCTGCCCTTGTGGCGAATGTCCTCGCCTGTCCAGGCTTCGACCATCAGCTCCTCCGCCTCTGTCACTCTCTCGACTCCCTCTTCCATCGATATGCCAAAGCCGAGGTACTCGTACGTGTTGAACGCGGAGCCTCGTCCTATGCCTACGATCAGCCGGCCATGGCTGAGGTTATCGAGCAGGGCAGTCTGCGCTGCAAGGCGAACGGGATGGTGGAATGCCATTTCCACGACCGCGAAGCCGATCTTGATGTTGCGTGTCCTCGAGGCAACGGCTGCCCCAAAAACTACGGGGTCGACATAGGCACAGGCACCGTCGAAGTGATGCTCGGTTAGCCAGGCTGCTTCGAATCCGAGGGAGTCCTGGAGTTCAATCTCGTCAAGCGTGCTGTCGATTATGGAACTGTCCCTGTCGGGATCGTGACTCACTGGGAAGATAAACGAACCGAACCGCATTGGCACCTCCAGCGCCTAGAATGTGTGTTGGCCAGTATATACCAGCGTGTGACCGTAGGTTGCCGTTACGATTGACCCCATATACACTGGGCCCACTTGGTTCGGCCACTATGAGGAGAGTCTGAACATGACCCAGAAGCTAGAGATCGATGATCTGAGAAACAAGTCCACCAGACACCTGTGGATGCACAACCGGGACTGGATAACCATGGCCGAAGAAGGCGATCCGATGATCGCCGTCGAGGGTGAGGGCGTCCGAATCATCGATGCTGAGGGTCGCAGCTACATCGACGTCAACGGAGGATACAACTCAGTCAACGTTGGTTACGGCAGGCAGGAGATCGCCGAAGCTGCATATGAGCAGATGACGCAGCTCTCATACTTTCCGTACGGTACTACTACGGAACCAACGGCGATGCTGGCGCAGAAACTCGCTCAGATCACGCCCGGGAGTCTAAGCAGGGTATTTCCGGTTTCCGGCGGATCAGAGGCAAATGAGACTGCGCTCAAGATCGCGATGGCCTACCACCGCAGAAGGGGAGACTCCAGGAGATACAAGGTCATCAGCCGCATAGGGTCCTACCATGGAACGACGGCTGGCGTGCTGTGGCTGGGCGGCACTCCCGATACGCAACGCGACGACTTCGAGCCGGCGCGCCCTGGCATGGTGTACGCCCCACCACCTTCTGCTTACCACTCGCCGATACCAGGTGAGACCGATTCAGAATGTGCAGTCAGGTGTGCACAGGCGATTGAAGACCTCATCAAGTTCGAGGGGCCGGAAACGGTTGCCGCCGTGATTGCGGAGCCGGTCGCCATTCCGCTCGGAGCAGTCGTGCCTGGCGACGAGTACTGGCCGATGCTGCGAGAGATTTGCGACCGTTACGGAGTTCTGCTGATTGCCGACGAGGTCATCAATGGCTTTGGACGAACGGGCAGAATGTTTGCTGTAGAGCACTGGGGAGTCGTCCCTGACATCATGAGCATAGCGAAGGGTGTCATCAGCTCCTACCTGCCTATGGCCGCCACGATTGCTACCGAGGAGGTCGCAGGCGTGTTCGCTGGTGAGGAAGACTACCTGCGCCACGTACTGACAGCCAGCGGACACCCAGTATCCGCCGCCGCATCCCTGAAGAACATTGAGATAATCGAAAGTGAAGGGATGGTCGAGAACTCTGCGGCGGTAGGAGCCTACTGCAAGGAGCAGTTTGAAGCCATGGCGGGGGACCACCCCTCGATTGGTGACGTGAGGGGGCTGGGCCTTCTCATGGCAATTGAGCTGGTCAGAGACCGAGAGACCAAGGCGCCGTTCGATGCCTCTGACAGAGTAGTCGACAGGTTAAACGAGAGCTTCAAGAAGAACGGACTGATCCTGAGAGTAGCCGGGCCCATAATCCACGTTGGGCCTCCTCTCTGCATCACAAAGGAAGAAGTCGACGAAATAGTCCACGCAATAGACCTCAGCCTGTGGGAGCTCGAGGGTGATCTGGGGATGGCTCAATATGCCTGATAACACTACCACCACAATTGGCGGAGGGTCGGAAGCTAGACAAGCGGCAATTGACCATCTGTGGATGCACAACCGGAGCTGGACGACAGACGCCGAGTCGGGACGTCCACCGATAATCACGCACGGAAACGGCGTACACGTTACCGACGCCGAGGGTCGTGAGTGGATGGACGTGAACGGCGGGTACATGTGCGTCAATATCGGTTACGGCCGTACGGAACTGGCAGACGCCATGCGCGACCAGATGTCCAGGCTGGTCTACTTCCCTCAGGAGTCGACGACGGAACCGCTGATTGAGCTGTCGTCGAAATTGTCTGAGATTACTCCTGGCAACCTCGAACGTTCATGGCCGGTTACAGGAGGTTCCGAGGCAAATGAGACTGCCATCAAGATCGCCCGGGCGTATCACAGGCGGCGAGGCGAGGCGGGCAGGTACAAGATAATCAGCCGAGTCGGTTCATATCACGGCGCACTTGGAGCCACGATGTGGCTTGGCGGAGACGGTGGCAGGGAGGACTACGAGCCCGCGTTCCCTGGGATGCTCTATGCTCCCCAGCCGGACTCTTACAACTCGCCAGTTCCAGGTGAGACAGATTCAGAGGCCGCTGTTAGGTGCGCACAGGCAATCGAGGACCTGATCAAGTTTCATGGGCCCTCAAGCGTGGCTGCTGTGATCGCCGAGCCGGTGTCTTCTTCGATGGGTGCGGCAGTGCCTGGGGACGAGTACTGGCTGATGCTGAGGCAGATCTGTGACCGCTATGGGGTCATCCTGATTGCCGACGAAGTCATCACCGGCTTTGGACGCACCGGAACCATGTTCGCAATGGAGCACTGGAACGTCACTCCTGACATCATGACCATGGCAAAGGGCATCACTTCCAGTTACGTGCCACTCGCAAACGCCATCGTCACGGACGAGGTGGCCGACGTGTTCGCCGGGTCTGACAACATATTCAGGCAGGCGCTCACCTTTGGCGGACACCCAGTGACTGCGGCAGTGGCGCTCAAGAACATCGAGATCATGCAGACTGAAGGCCTTGTGGACAATTCGGCTGAAGTAGGAGCTCACATCCTACAACGTCTGAACGACCTGGCAGACGAGCACGCCATGATCGGCAACGTGCGCGGGCTGGGCCTGCTGATGGGCGTCGAGTTGGTGGCGGACCGGGACACCAAAGCACGGTTCCCGAAAGAGACCCGACTTGGCGACCGCCTGTCGGATGCCTTTGAGGCTGAAAGTCTCATCTTGAGGTGCGGGGACGAGCGGGTCGGCATAGGGCCTCCACTTTGCATCACGCTGGAAGAGGCGGACGAGCTGGTCAATAGATTGGACAGGGCATTCACTTCCGTGGAGCGAGGTCTTCCAACCTAGGACAAGTTCCGCCCTCATAATGCCTGGAGGGGGATCTCGATTCAGGTCGCCCTCCAGCAATCTTCAATTGGCCCATTACGTTTGGTATACTGAAGGTTGCGCGCGCCACATGGTAGCGCCATGTAGTGAATCCCCCTCACCGCTTTTTTCGTACTTGGGGATGCGACGCGCCTGAAAACTGAAGATCGGCCGTGAGTGAAGTAAAACAGAGGTTGAGGGATGCCTGCGTACGCAGTTCTTGGCGCCCAGTGGGGCGATGAGGGGAAGGGCAAGATAGTCGACGTCCTTGCAAGGGATGCGCAGATCGTAGCCCGATTCGCCGGTGGCAATAACGCCGGTCATACGGTAGTGAACGATCAGGGGAAGTTCAGCTTTCACCTCATTCCCTGTGGAGTGTTCTGGCCGGATGCCCTGAACGTTATTGGGAACGGTGTAGTGGTGGACCCCGACGTCCTTCTTGAAGAGAT
This sequence comes from uncultured Dehalococcoidia bacterium, assembly GCA_964537915.1. Taxonomy (GTDB): domain Bacteria; phylum Chloroflexota; class Dehalococcoidia; order Lucifugimonadales; family UBA1123; genus VXRN01. Next base: position 269,012 of record CAZIDM010000001.1, on the reverse strand, counting down.
TGATGACCTTAAGTCGAGAGGAATCGACATCAGTCATCGAATCGTCGTCAGCGAACGGGCACATCTAATAATGCCGTACCACGTGGTGCTTGACGAGCTTGCAGAGATCGCAAGAGGAAGCGCCAGGATCGGAACGACCGGAAAGGGTATTGGCCCCGCATACGCTGACAAGGCAGCCCGTACGGGTGTACGCGCGGCGGACCTGCTGGACATCGAGGCGCTGATACCACGCCTGGAGGGCATACTCGAGTACACCAATGCGGTGATTACCAAGGTGTACGGGGGAGAGGCCCTGTCGTTCGATGATGTTTACGACAAGTGCCGCGACTGGAGCGTCCGACTCGCCCAATACATCGGTCCTGCCGAGAAGATAATCAACCAGGCGCTGGCGGCAGGTGAGAATGTGCTACTGGAAGGGGCACAGGGAGTGCTGCTGGATCTCGACCACGGCACGTATCCGTTTGTGACTTCCTCCAACCCCACAATCGGGGGAGCATCTGTTGGCGTGGGTGTGAGCCCGACTCACATCGAAGGAATCACCGGAGTCTTCAAGGCGTACACCACACGAGTAGGTACCGGTCCTCTTCCGACTGAGCTGAACGATGACACAGGCGAGACGATCAGAGAGCTTGCCCAGGAGTTCGGCACAACGACCGGCCGACCTCGGCGAGTAGGCTGGTTCGACGCCGTTGCGGCCAAGTACAGCTCCCTGATCAACGGTTACACCTCAGCGGTGCTGACAAGACTCGACGTGCTGGACGGCTTTGAATCGGTAAGAATATGCACTCACTACGTCAATGAGGACGGCGAAGTGACTGACGATTTTCCTGGTGGAGTGGCGGCCCTCGGGAAAGCCCGACCGGTGTTTGAGGAGATGCCCGGCTGGGACCGTCCCACCGCGAGCGTCAGACGATATGAGGACCTTCCCACAGAGGCGCGCAACTACGTGGAGCGCATCCAGGAGTTGATCGGGTGCCCCATCGACGTGATATCCACCGGACCGCACCGCGACGAGACGGTAATGGTCCGGCAAATGATGCACGTCTGACGGAAGCGGCCTTATATCTGAACAAAGACAGAGGGCGGGACCAGTGGTCCCGCCCTCTTGGTTTCTGCTGGATTGGTTGAATCGGTTATGAGCCGTTCACCGGCAGGTCGATGTCGTACTGGTCCATGAGCGGGTCGAACTTGCTTGTGAAGGCGTCATCGGCCTCCCATAGTGGCAACCTTGGCTTGCCGATGTCCATGCCCGCACGGTTGACCGCATACTTAATCGGGATGGGGTTGGTCACCCAGAAGATCGCCTTGAACAGGGGAAGTAGACGCCTGTGCTCAGCAGCGGCCGCCTCGATGTCCCCTTCCAGAATTCGACCCATCATCTCTTTGATCTGCAGACCAACAATGTGCGCGGCGACACTGACGATTCCATAACCGCCCGTGCACATGATCGAGAATGTCTCGTCATCGTTACCAGACCAGACGCGGAATCCATCCGGAGCTCCATCAATGATCTGCGTAATCTGGACGGGGTCACTCGATGCTTCCTTTACGCCGACGATGTTCTCTATCTCGGCGAGGCGGAGCGTGGTGGCGTGGTCCATGTTCAGGGAAGTTCGCGACGGCACGTTGTACAGGATACCGGGTAGGGGAGTCGCCTCGGCAATAGTCTTAAAGTGCTGGTACAGCCCCTCCATGGTTGGCTTGTTGTAAGCTGGGACCGTCAAGAGCAGTCCGTCAGCGCCGACCTTTTCGGCTTCTATCGAGAGTTCGACTGACTTGCGATGGTTGTTGTCGGTGGTGCCGGCAATTACAGCAGCCTCGTCACCAACCTCTTCCTTCACCTCGGCAAACAGGCGGATCTTCTCATCGTCACTCATCGATGGCGACTCGCCTGTCGTGCCGCCGATCACGAGGCCATCCGAGCCTGAGTCCAGCAGGGCGCGTGCCAGCTTGCGGGCCTTTGTGTAGTCGATCTCCCCCTCTTCGTCGAAGGGAGTCACCATTGCAGTCAGCAGACGTCCAATCTCAGCCATTTCCTACCTCCGGAACCTGTAAGCCCCACGCTACCTGAGCAGAAGGTCGCGCGCCATCATCTCCTCGGCTATCTGGATGGAGTTGAGCGCTGCGCCCTTCCTGAGGTTGTCGCACGATAGCCACATCGCTATGCCATTATCGAGGGCAAGGTCGGCACGAATCCGGCCGACAAACACATCGTCTTCGCCCTCAGCTTCGATGGGCATAGGATACACGTTCGATTGGGGATCGTCCACAATGCGCAGACCGGGTGCGCCCTGCAGAATCTCACGCACCTCACCAGGGCTGATTGGGTCTTCAAACTCTATGTTCACGGCCTCGCTGTGACTGATCACTACAGGGACGCGAACGCACGTCGCCGAGACCTTGATCTCGGGAGCATGCAGGATCTTGCGTGTCTCATTCTGCATCTTCATCTCTTCGTTTGTGTAGCCGTTGTCCCAGAAGGGCTCCACATGGGGAAGGACGTTAAAAGCGATCGGGTGGGGATAGACCTCAGCGGTCGCATCGCCACCGCCAACTACCGCCTTGGATTGCGCCCTTAGCTCCTCGGCGGCCGCAGCTCCTGTCCCGGTGACAGACTGGTAGGTGGAGGCAACGACCCGCTTAACGGCGTTGCTCTGGTGCAGCGGCTTGAGCGCCATCACAAGCGGCGTGGTTGTGCAGTTGGGAATAGCCACGATACCGCGGTGGGAGTCAAGGTCGCTGCCGTTGACTTCGGGCACCACCAGGGGAACGTCAGCGTCCATCCTGAATGCTGAACTGTCGTCGATAGCCACGGCCCCGTTCTTCGCTGCCAACGGAGCCAGTTCGCGGCTCACCGCCGTTGAGGCGGCGACGAAAGCGAAGTCGACTTCGCTAAGCAGCTCAGGTGTCGCTAATTCGACCTCGATCTCCTCGCCGCGGACTTTCAGCTTCTTGCCGACAGACCTCTCCGACGCGCATAGACGAATCGCATTGGCGGGGAAATCACGTTCCTCGATGATCCTCAGGAAGACCTGGCCGACGGCGCCGGTAGCGCCCACTATTGCGATGTTGCATTCGTTCAACTTCATGTCCTCATTGGAAAAAGTCTAGAAAATGTTAGCAATTCTACGAAGGGAAGCGACAGGCCTAGCCAGCCCCTGACAGGGCCACTGTTTGCCCGCTGCAACCAAGGGGTCGCGCAGACTCTTATGGCGTGACTAGGCGAGACCCATCAGGTGCTCAAGTCCGACGGTTAGGCCTTTTCGATTAACAACCTCGCGGACTGCCATGGTCACACCCGGCATGAAGCTCTCCCGGCTGACGGAGTCGTGCCTGATGGTCAGAGTCTGACCGAGTCCACCAAATACCAGCTCGTGGTGGGCTACTCGTCCGGGCATTCGAGCGCTGTGTACACTAATGCCTTCGTAGTCCCCGCCGCGTGGTCCCTCGATCAACTCTTTTTCTGCGCGGACGTTCGTGAAGCCGCCGGACTTACCCTCAACCGCCGCGCGGGCTATCGCAAGGGCCGTGCCAGAAGGCGCGTCGATCTTAGCCTCGTGGTGCATTTCCGTGAGGTCGGCGTAGTCGAAGAAACGACCGGCCTCTTTGGCGAGGTGAATCATCAGGACTGCGCCCATTGCGAAGTTTGGAGCGATGATAATTCCTACGCCATGTTCGTTGGCGAGGCCATCGGCTTCCTGGTAGTTGTCCTCACTCAGGCCAGTGCTGCCAACTACGACGTTTACGCTGTGAGCAGTGGCAGTTCTCATGGCAGACATCGCGCCATCAGCAGTGGAGAAGTCGACTACTACATCTGCCCCTGCAAGAACCTGAGCAAGGTCGTTTGAAATCGGAATCTGCCCCGACTGATCGGGTAGGGTGATGCTGCCTGGTTCGGCCGCATAGTCCGCGGCTCCAACGGGGACCATATCCGCTGCGTTGGTGACCGCATTGAGAACTTCCTGTCCCATTTTGCCGAGAGCGCCATGTACGACTACGTTTATGGTTGACATTCGACTCCTCCCTTGCGTCCAGATGCAGGAAGGGACGGCCCCTAAAGAGGCCGTCCCTTCGTCTCTTTTATTACAGATTCAGAATCTAGAAACGCTCCCTGCGTCTCCGCCCTTCGCCTCTGTCACGGTCGCGATCACGGTCACGACCGCCGCCGCCACCGTAGCCGCCTCGGGACTGCCCACGAGGGCCTGACCTGCCCCTGTCGTCGCGGTTCCTGTCCCGTCCCCGGTCGCCGTCACGGTCGCGGTCTCGGGGCCTGCCTCCGTCGAAGTCACGGTCCCTGTTACGGGGACCCCGACCGGGGCCATTTCTCCTGGGACCCCTATCGCCTCTGTCACCCCTGTCGCCTCCAAAACCGCCGCCGCCGCGTCTCTGGCCTCCGCCTCTGCCTGCGCGCTGACGCTTCAGGGCAGCCTCTACGGGATCTTCACCGTCTTCATCAGCGTCGCTTAGCAGCGCCCGCCTGGAGAGCCTGACTCGTCCGGTCTGGTCGACCTCGGTGACCAGCACGGTCACCTCGTCGCCGACGTTGACCTCGTCTTCCACAGTGGGAACCCGGTAATTGGCGAGTTCACTGATGTGGACCATGCCGTCCTTGCCGGGCAGAAGCTCCACAAAGCAGCCGAAGTCGGTGGTACGGACGACCTTCCCAGTGTAGATCTCGCCGATCTCGATCTCTTTGGTCAGATCCTTGATCATCTGAATCGCACGGTTGGCAGCATCCCCATCGCTGGAACCGATGATGACCGTGCCGTCGTCCTGAATGTCGACGGTGGCGCCGGTCTCTTCGACGATTCCCCGAATCGTCTTCCCGCCTGGGCCGATAACCGCGCCGATCTTGTCGACGGGAATCTGGATAGCTTCCATTCTAGGTGCGAACTTGCTGAGTTCGCTGCGGTACTCGGGGAGAGTACCCTCGATATGGTCAAGGATTTCCTCTCTTGCCTCCTTGGCCTGATGGAGGGCGTCGTAGATCACATCGTAGCTGATGCTCTTGACCTTCATGTCGAGCTGAATGGCAGTGATGCCGTTCTCTGTTCCGGCAACCTTGAAGTCCATGTCGCCCATATGGTCTTCCTTGCCCTGTATGTCGGTGAGAGTGACGTACTGTCCACCCTCTCCGGTTACCAGGCCAATTGAGATTCCAGCCACAGGGGTCTTGATGGGCACTCCCGCGTCCATCAGGGCCAGTGTACCTGCGCAAACGGTAGCCATTGAGGTGGAACCATTCGAGCTGAGGCACTCGCCGACCAGGCGTATGGTGTAGGGGAAGTCCTCCTCAGTCGGGAGTACGGCTGACAGTGCCCTTTCAGCAAGGGCGCCATGGCCAATCTCGCGCCGACCGGTCGAGCGAATCGGCCTCGCCTCCCCGGTGGAGAACGGAGGGAAGTTGTAGTGAAGCATGAACCGCTTTTCGTCTTCGGGGCTCATGTTGTCAATCTTCTGAGCGTCCCCTACAGAGCCCAGCGTGCAAACGCCGAGTACCTGGGTTTCACCTCGGGTGAACAGACCCGTACCATGCGGGCGTGGGAACAAGCCAACTTCGCTAGACAGCGGTCTGATCTCTTTGAGGCCGCGACCGTCAGGGCGTTCGCCCGTTTCCAGTACACGCCGCTTGAATGCCGCCTCGAAGGCCTCGTCGAAGGCCGTACCGACCATGGATGGATCGTGCTCTTCGCCGTACTTCTCGAAGACCGAGGCCTTAATCTCGCTTACCTTGGCGTCGCTCTCTTCGTCATCCAGGTTCAGCGCCTCTACGAGGTCGTCAACAGTCTCTTCGCCAACCTGCTGCGTCAGGTCGTGGTCGTAAGAGCGAGGGACGTACTCCAGGGGCGCCTTACCGTAGGCTTTCGCAAGTTCCTCCTGGAGTTCGATAACCTCCAGGTTCACTTCCTGGGCGCGCTCGATGGCCTCAAGAACAACGTCCTCGGTGACTTCGTTGGCTCCAGCCTCCATCATGATCACGCCAGAGCGGGAACCGGCGACCATGAGGTCAAGTCGACTCTCCTCAATCTGCTCGTACGACGGGTTTACTACAAATTCCCCGTCGATGTAGCCCATTCGCGTTGCCGAGATGGGACCCTCGAAGGGAATGTCCGAAATGGTCAGGGCCGCGGACGCGCCGATTATGGCGATCATATCGTAGGGGTTCGTAGTGTCCGACGAAAGTGGCGTGGCAATAATCTGGACCTCGTTTCGGAAGTCCTTGGGGAACAGCGGTCGAATAGGGCGGTCGGTAAGTCGCGCTATCAGGATCGAATGTGTCGATGGCCTGCCTTCGCGCTTGAAGAAACTTCCAGGTATCTTGCCGCGAGCATAGAGTCGCTCTTCGACATCTACGGTCAGCGGGAAGAAGTCTATGCCTTCTCTCGGATTTGAGGTAGTTGCTGTGACCAGCAGCACGTTGTCATGGTACTTTACGAGTACAGAACCGTTGGCATTCTGTGCCAACTTTCCGCACTCAAATGAAAGAACTCCATCACCTAGTTTGAGGTCAAAAAGGGTCGTCGTCATATGGCGTAGCGCCTCCTTATTTGGGGAAATCCCAAGGAAGAAGAAAAGCACCCTTGTCGGGTGCTGTGGGGGGAATTAGCCTCTAAGGCCGAGCCTCGAAATAAGCGATCTATAGCGCGAAACGTCCTCGCGATTTAAGTATCGGAGTAGTCTGCGCCGTCGGCCCACCATCTTGAGAAGTCCACGCCTGGTGGACTCGTCATGCTTGTTTTCTCTCAGGTGCTGCGTCAGCCTGTTGATGCGGGCCGTTAACACCGCCACCTGGATATCGGTGGAACCGGTGTCGTTGTCATTAGTTCTGTATTCAGCGACTATTGTCTGCTTTTCAGCCGCGTCCAATCCCGTCTCCTGGGTCCCTGTTTTCTTTTCTTCTCTCTCTTCTTCACAAGAGATTCTAGCACGCGGCGAATCACAGCATCAAATGAAGTGAGCGTTCGTTATCCGTCTATCTCATTCACGAACTCAGTCACCGCCCTTTCAAACCCTGACGGATTGTCGCCCATTACCAGGTGTCCCGCGTTCTCCACCGTGGCCATCCTGCCATTGGGAATTCGCTTGTGCATACCGTCCGCGGTGTCCAGCGCGATGATGTCGCTCTGGGAGCCCCTGACTACGAGGGTCGGGCAGGCGAGACTCTCCATGTAGCCCCACAGCCGCTCTGTCATCTCTGGGTCCTGCTGGAAGCGCCGGCCTCCCGGCTGCCTGAAACGCTTGTCGTACTTCCAGGTCCACTTACCGTTCGGAAGCTGCTTCAGGTTGTGGCGAATTGAACCTCTCACCTGCACGGGATCGCGAAGCGGATTGAACTGTAGCACTCGGTCTACGAAGGCTTCAATCGAGTCCAACTCATCGTCCTGCTGCACGAAGTTGCGTATCTTCTGCGAACCGGACCTCATATTCTGCGGACCGGCATCCACCACTACCAGGGCCCTGACCTCTTCCGGGTGCGTCGCGGCGTAGGTGAACGAGTTGCGTCCGCCCATCGAAAGTCCCATCAGGACGAAGTTGCGCAATCCAATCGCCGAAACAACACCGGCAATGTCTTCCTGCTGGGTTTCTGGAGAATAGTCGCCGGCCTCAGACCAGTCGCTGTCACCGTGACCGCGCTGATCAAGCGCGACAACGTGATACCGGTCGCAGAAGGCGAGCGCGACGAAGTCCCAGGAGTGACAGGTCTGGGCGAAGCCGTGCAGCAGGAGCATGTCCGGAGCGTCGGGGTTGCCCCAATCGAGATAGTGGAACGTCATGCCGTTGGCTTCGACATAGCGATCTTCCGGGACTGCTTCTCGCTCAAATGTTACACCCTGAGCGCGGGCAGCATCGTGCAGCGATAGACCTTGACTTTGTGGAGTCGTTGTCACGTCCGTTTCCTCCGTCGTTTCCGTTCCTGCAAGCTTGTGATGATTAGATTGGGGGTCTTCGAGTATGCCACTCAGTGGCCGATTCGTACGCATGGGCCGCGCGCAGAACCACCGCGTCCTCCCACATGCGACCAGCGAGCTGCATCCCAATAGGCATACCTTCGGTCGTAAAGCCGCAGGGCACCGAGACCGTCGGCTGTCCGGTCAGGTTGAATGCCCTTGTCAACCTGGACATCAGGGACAGTGCGTTCTCCTGCCTGCCGCCTACCTCGACAAACTCCTGATCGATGAGGGGCGCTCCGATTGCGGCCGTGGGAGCCAATAACAGGTCGAATGTCTCCATCGCTTCGGCGAGCTGATCATTGTAGGCGGCCCGCGCACGCTGGGCCTTGATGTAGTCAACCGCAGTAGTCATCGCGCCGAGGTAAAGTCGCGCACGTACGTCTGCGCCAATATCGCCGGGACAGTCGCGAATGTGCGGGAACAGGGTCTCCGCTGCTTCCGTGACGAGTATGGCGCTAGAGATGCCAAGACAGTGATTCAGGGCGGGTATCGAGCAGCTCTCTACCACTGCTCCCAGCTCTGACAGCACGCCTGCCGCCTGGCAGATGGCAGAAGAGACTTCAGGGTCGATTACGTCGTAGAAGAAGTCCTCAGGTATACCGATCCTCAGTCCAGCAATACCGTCAGAAAGTCCGACTGTGAAGTCCTGCTGAGCTACATTGGCCGATGAAGGGTCTCGTGAGTCGTAGCCCGAAATTGCGTTCATGACAATTGCCGCGTCATGGGCCGACCTTGTCATTGGGCCGACAGTGTCCAGGCTCCACGATAGAGGGTGAACGCCGTACCTGGAGATGCGTCCGAATGTGGGCTTCATGCCAACGATGCCACAGAGTCCTGCGGGGATCCGAATGGAACCTCCGGTGTCGCTGCCGAGTGCCGCCATGCACTGTCCAGAGGCGACTGCCGATCCTGAGCCACCGCTCGAGCCGCCGGTTATCCTGGACACGTCCCATGGATTGCGTGCAGGACCGTCGTGCGGGTTAACGCTCGTCGCGCCTAGCGCGAATTCGTGCATTTGGAGCTTTCCAACCAAGACCGCACCGGCGTCGCTAAACCGCTCGACCACTGCGGCATCATAGTCAGGCACGAAGTTGCGGAGAATCTTGGATCCGACGGTCGTAACGATGTCTTTCGTGTAATAGAGGTCCTTCAGTCCAATGGGTACCCCATGAAGGGGTCCACGGTAATTCCCGCCGCTGATGTCCTCTTCTGCAGCAGCAGCCTGCTCCAGCGCTCGATCAGCAAGCAGAGTGATGAACGAGTTCAGCTGGGAGTCCGTGGCCTCTATGCGGTCCAGGTGGGCCTGCGTGAGCTCAGTGGGCGAGATTTCGCCGGTCTCTACGAGATGAGCCACCTCGCTGATCGTGCCATAGCACAGTTCGTCGCCGTTCATCGGCTGTCCTGTGCAGGCCTGAAGGTTACCGCGGGCTCGCAGTCTACTGACCCAATCTCGTCTGACCTGTCGAGATCTTCCAATCCTGACTTCGTTCGCTCCAACAGAGCGTCAGAGTCTACTACAGACAGGTCGAGTCTCAAAACGCGAGCTTGTGTCGCGAGGAAGTCCTCGGACAGGTCTCTTGAGGAATCTAGCATGGGCATTGCTCTCCGGTCGGGCAAAATAGGTCACAGTTCGGAGACCGCACTACTTAGTACACTGAACATCGATTTGTGTCAACTCCGCGAGGCCTGCCTTACACTTCCAGGTCCCGCTCCGGTCCTCTGAGCTTCCTGTTCGCTCTGCATGAGAATCGCGCCGATGTTTCGAACCTGACGGTTGACCAGCGCTGGTCCAAGTGCGAACGCTGCGACCAGTCCTCCACCGATGGCGATTGCAACAGGAACCCCCACGAACGAGGCGATAGCTCCGGCCTGCATTCCTCCCAGCGGCATGATGCTCCACGTCATCCCGTAAAAGCCCATTACCCGGCCGCGCATTCTGTCCGGGACGAGCAGTTGGAGTGAGCTCATGATCGAGATCATGTAGGTCGAGCTTGAAGTGCCCATGATGAACATGAGCACCATCGCCAGTGGGAGGGAACCCACGAACCTCGACGTGAGCGCGAAGGCAATGATCGACAATCCAAATGCCAGACCACCACCAATGATCAGTAATCCCTTCTTCTGGAAGTTGGCCGAAGAGCTGAGCAGGAGGGTGACACCAAGAGCGCCAACCCCGCCAACGGTCATCAGCAGACCCTGGCCGTCTGCGCCAACGTTTAGCACGTCCACAGCGAAGGCCGGCATCATCGTGATGTATGCCATTCCAAAGAAGCTGTTGAAGAAGGTCATTGCTATCAGGAACGAGAATATGGAGCTCCCCGAGATGAACCTGAGCCCTTCCCACAGCGCACTGAACGCGCTGCCTGTGGACCCGACGTCAATCCTTGGCACACGAAGTGTCAAAATGACTATTGCCATGATGACAAACCCGGACCCAGCGACAAAGATGGCAGTTGCGGTGCCAATCAGACCGATGATCATTCCAGCAACGGCGGGTGCAACGATTCTCGTTCCCTGCCAGATTGCAGAGTTCAGCGCTACGGCGCTCATGATGACTCGTCGATCAATCAGGTGGGGATAGAGCGCCTGACGAGCGGGCTGGTCGAAGGCGTTCACCGCTCCGGCAGCAAAAGCCAGGGCGATAATGTGCCAGACTCTGACGACCTCGAAGAGCGTCAGGAAGGCGAGCGTGAATATCAGGCTTGCAGTGAGGATCTGCGTATAGAAGATGAGCTTGCGCTTGTCCAGCTTGTCAGCGAAGACACCGCCGAACAGGTTCAGGGCGATCGACGGCACCGCGCTCGCGACTGCAACATATCCAAGATACAGAGGTGACCCGGTTAGCTCATATGTGAGCCAGCCCTGGGCGAACATGAGCATCTGGAAGCCGCAAACCGAGGCCAGCGTACCGAACCAGTACGAGCGATACTGCGGATACCGCAACGCTGGAGGAACGGAGAACAGCCTTCTCCAAAAGGAATCGACGCTACCTTCCAGCTGATCCGGTTCCTGCGCGCTGACTCTTTCGCTCACTCCGCACCCATCTCATCACCACGCCCTGGAAATCAGTCGAGGAGGGGAATCCTTCCCCAAGTCACAGCGTCTGGATCTTCAGACAGCTCCTTTTCGCGAATCATCTCACGAATGGCGAGGAGGGTGGCATTGACCTCGTTCGTCACGTACACCCAGTCCGGTTCTTCCGGGAACCAGTAGGGTGACGTGATTCTCACCACTTTCCCGTCAGAAGCATTCAGGTAGATGCCAAACTTTTCTACGTGTTGCAGCAACTCTAGCTCCTTTGGCGCGCAACATTAGCACAAGCCAACCTGGGCGGCAATCACTCCACAGTGACCGTCTTGGCCAGGTTCCTTGGTTGGTCAATGTCGCAGCCTCTGCGCACACCAATGTGGTACGCAATCAGCTGCATGGCAATGGACACCGGAAACGGGCTGATCAACTCTGAGACTCCTGGTATCGTGATTACGTCGTCCGCGAGTTCAGCGGTCTCTGCGTCACCTTCAGACACGACTGCGATTACGTTCCCGCCGCGTGCCCTCACTTCGTTAATGTTGGACTGCATCTTGTCCTTCAGGGAGTCGCTAGGGACAATTGCGACCACAGGCATATCTTCATCGATCAGAGAGATTGGACCGTGCTTCATCTCGCCAGCCGGATAGCCTTCTGCGTGGATGTAGCTGATCTCCTTGAGCTTCAGGGCTCCTTCCATCGCCATGGGGAATCCGAGGCCTCTTCCCAGAAACAGGAAATCCGAACGACGGCCGTACTTCTGGGCGATGGCTCTATACGCCGACTCGTCAGTCAGCATAGCGCCGAGCATGTCCGGCAATCGCGTGATTTCGGCGACGATCTCTCGTCTGGTATCCGGCTCAATCTGTCCCCTCCGTACGCCAAGTTCCAGCGCCAGCAGCAGTAAGGACACAAGGGATGATGTGAACGTCTTGGAGGCCGCCACGCCAATTTCGAGCCCAGCTCGAACCATTAAAGTGTGCCCAGCGATTCGAGTGGTCTGCGTTCCGGGGTAGTTGCAGAGGGTGACTTGTGGGGCGCCAAGATCCCTGGCGAGTTCCATGGCGGCTAAGGTATCAACGGTCTCACCAGACTGGCACACTGAGACTACCAGCGTACCTTCATCCAGAATTGGAGACCTGTACCTGAACTCAGAGGAGTTGTCATACTCAGACGGAATCCTCGCCAGGGTCTCCATCCAGTGCCTCCCAATCATAGCCGCGTGAAGGCTCGTCCCCATTCCCAGGAAGACCACACGGCCAATGGAGGCAACGAGGTCGTCACTCAGTCCGACTTCAGCCAGGTCTACAGCCTGGTCTTCAAATGAGATCCGGCCCCGGAGGCCATTAACGATTGCTTCGGGCTGCTCATGAATCTCCTTGTGCATGAAGTGGCTGTAGGCCCCCTTAGCCGAAGACAGGGGATCGTACGGAATACTGGTCGGGGGCTTGTCGATGGACGTGCCATCAATACGCTCGAATGTCATCTCATCACAGCCGATGACCGCGACCTCGCCCGCGTTCAGGTAGTGGACGCTTCGCGTGTGTGGGAGGAGAGCCGGGAGGTCTGAGGACAGGAAGACTCCCTCATCATTCTTGCCAACGACTATCCCGCCCGCGTTACCCAGGCGCAAGCCCACAATCTTGTCCGGTTCCCGCGTCGTGAATGCCACGACCGCACTGGCTCCCGTTATACGGCGAGAAGCAGCGGTGACGGCTTCCTTCAGAGAGAGACCTTTCTCCATACCTGTCTCTATCAGGTGGGGAATGCACTCCGAATCGGTCTGAGAGTTGAACAGGTGCCCGCTGTCGATCAGCTCCCTCTTGACTTCCTGGTAGTTTTCGACGATCCCGTTATGGACGACAACGACCTCTCCACTGCAGTCAGTGTGCGGATGGGCATTTGTGTCGGACGGAGCCCCGTGTGTCGCCCACCTGGTATGTCCAATCCCGAGACTGCCCTCAGGCATCGCGCCATTGAGCGCGGTCTGCAGGTTGGACAGCTTTCCCACGCGCTTGTGTACCGATGGAGTGCCGTCAGTCCCGAGGACCGCTATTCCTGAGCTGTCGTAACCACGATACTCCAGGGTGCCCAGACCCTGGAGTAGGAGTTCTGCCGCCTGCTGTCGACCTGCGTAGCCGATTATTCCGCACATATATGCGTGGTCCAAATCGTTAAGCTGGGTATGAGAGCAGTCACGGATGTACGCGTCAACGCGCTACTCCGGCGGCATCGTTCCTGGGCGCCTGAGTTCTCGAATAGAACCCATGGTATGACTCTGGCAGCAGGTCGCAAACGCGGTGCATCATGTCCGTTGTCATCGAGCGTAGAAGTTCCCGGCTGGGACGGCCTTCTATGTTCGGCAGCGAAAATGGCTGCCCGATGTTAACTCGGATCTTTCCGGTAGGATTCACGACCCTCAGAAATGGCTGCATCCTCTCCGTGCCGGTTATACCGATTGGCAGAACAGGGGCGCCGGACTTCAGGATGAGGGACACCGCGCCGGCCTTGGCCTCGTTCAGGCTTGCGTTCCTACTTCGTGTACCTTCAGGGAAAATCACAAGCGCCGCGTCCCGTTGGAGCTTTCGAAGCGCCCATCGGAAAGCGCGGGCGTCCACTCCCACACGATCTATCGGAAATGCACCGTAACTGCGGAGGTACCACCGGCCTACCGGACCCACTGCATCGAACAGGTTGTCCTTGGCCAGGTAGTTCAGACGCCTTGGTACGCTCGCTCCCAGGAAAGAGGGATCGAGGTTACTCAGGTGATTCGAGATGACAACGAGCGGGCCCATTGGGGGAACATTCTCGGCGCCTATGACTTTGTAGTCAGAGAAAGTCCGAAGAGTGCATCTCTGCAAGAAATTGCTGACGTAGTAAACGGATTCCACTAACGTTGCTCCACGAGTTCAACGATGCGCTGCACAACGCCTTCCAAATCCAGGTTATCGGTCTGCATTACAACCGCATCATTAGAAACGCTGAGTGCGCCTCTTTCCGAGTCTATTCTATCTCTTCTCGCAGTGTCTGCTATTACCTGCTCCAGATCACGGTCGACCCCAGAGGCGAGCAGCTCCGCGTGTCTTCTTCCTGCACGCACATTGACTGTCGCGTCCAGATACACCTTTGTCCGCGCATCAGGCAGGACCACAGTGCATATGTCGCGCCCTACCATCACAATTGGGCCAACCTTGGCTACCCTGCGCTGATGCGGAATCAGGGCTTGCCTGACGCCCGTCACTGCTGACACGGCTGAGACATTGCGGTCGACCTCTGTGCTTCTGAGGTGGTCCGTGATGTCGGTCCCATCCACCAGCAGGCGATCTGACCCGTTGGACGAATGCAGGACGATGTGCATCGACTCTGCCATGCGAGTCAGGTCGGCGTCGTCAGCAACGCTTATGCCAGAGTGAATTGCCTGCCAGGTCGCGGCACGATACATGATTCCGGTGTCCAGGAACGCGTAACCCAGCCGAACAGCCACACAGGTACCAACTGTTGTCTTGCCGGAGGCTACGGGTCCATCGATCGCGACCGCTTCGATCACCAATTCGTTCAGAGTCCTCCAGCATTGAGTTCTTGCGAATTATATGGTCGAGGCCGGTGTGGGGCAAATGGGACGGACAGAGCCCAAGTGAGGTCAGGTGAATCTTCGCCTAACCTGGTCCTCGAAGTCAGATTCCCACCTGACGATGCGTCCTTGGGCAAGTAGGGTCTCATTCGATGCCTGGCGAGACGCCCTTGGATTAGCAGGTGAGGTGCCGATCACGCCGGCGTCGGTGAGTCCCGCGATGCGCGAGTCTCCAAACCCCAGTAGGTCGGCAAGTACCTCGCGGTTGTGTTCCCCAAGCGTAGGAGCAGCGGAGCTAATCGTGCCAGGAGTCTCCCCGAACTTCCACGGCCTGCCGGCATAGGGCAGGGGAGGCATGCCAGTTGACTCAGCGTGTTCAACGACCTCGTAGAATCCGCGGGCTTCCAGGTGCTCATTGAACAGCAGAGCTTTCCCATCCAGTACCTCACCCGCAGGGACACAGGCGGCCTGTAGCTGGGCCTGTAGGTCAGAGGCGCGCCAACCAACGGTAACTCCAGAAATAAGCTCATCCAGCAGGTCGTGATTCCTGGACCTGGAAATACCGTCGGCGAAACGAGGGTCGGCGACCCACTCAGGCCGCTGAAGCACATCACAGAGGGCAGACCATTCGCTGTCGGTCCTGACGCTCAAGGAGATCCAGCGATCATCTCCATCACATGGGTAGGTCCCCTGAGGAGCGTACCTATCATCGCGATTGCCGGAGGTACCTGCCACTCGGCCATTGAACGCGTAGTCCATCAGAGGCTCAGGCACGGTTGCAGTGAGTGTCTGCGTCTGGGAGACGTCAATGAACTGCCCCTCGCCGGTGGCAGCCCTGTGCATGAGTGCTGCCATGATGGCGAAGACCGTGTGCTCACCTGCGGTGTAGTCTGCGTAGGGGAGCTCGGGGATCGCTGGGGGGCCGTCGGTGTACCCAGTGGCTGCGGCGAGGCCACAGGCAGCCTCAGTCCCATAGCCAATCGCCCCGAATCCACTCCACGGACCGGTGTGGCCGTACCCCGTGGACGAGACCATGACGATATCCGGCTTAACCTTCCGAAGGTCATCATACTCAAGGCCAAAGTTCCCGATGACCCTTGGAGTGAAGTTCTCGATGAACACGTCACTTATGGCGATCAGATCGATCAGGGTTTCGATTCCTGAGGACTGGGCCAGATCCAGTGTTAGACTCTGTTTCCCCCTGTTCTGCTCGTAGAAATTGACTGCCCGATTCCAGAACTCACCGGAGCCGTCATTCTTGTAGAATCCGGCAACACGATAGCCGTCCATGCGTGTGCATGACTCGATACGTATGACCTCTGCCCCCATGTCTCCAAGGAGCTTGGCGGCAAACGGGACCGCAATGAGCTGTCCCATCTCGACAATTCGCAGACCCTCCAGGGCTCTTACCGTTGCCATCGTCAGACCACTCCTGAGGCTACGAGTTGGTGCAGCTCTTCGTTGGAGAGTCCCAGTTCATCGAGGAGGACTTCCGGATTGTGCTGTCCCAGAGTAGGGGCAGGCGACTCAACCGACCATGGCGTGGACGACATGCCAAACGGAGCGCCCGGGTACTCAGCCTTGCCCGCAACTGGGTGGTCAACTTCCGTGAAGTATTCCCTATGTCTGAATTGCGGGTTCTCATACAGCTCAGAAGCGTCCTGGACGATCCCGTAGATCAGTCCCCTGCGCTGGTTAGCTCTGTAGAACAGGTCCTCCTTCTCGTACTGCCTGAAGGCGTCCCGAAGAATTCTATCGAGGTCGGTTGCGTGCTCCAGGCGTCCTTCTGGGGTGGAGAATCGTTCCGCAGCAAGCTCTTCTGAGTCCAGGAATTCAACCGTGGCGTCCCAGTCCACTCCGCCGAAGGCGATTGGCACGATGTAGCCGTCACTGGTCTCGACAGGCGACCTGGGAAGCTCGCCTGCCTCACTTGGCCGTCTCCACTTAACCGCGCCTGTGTAGGTGAATGACGAGGTGGTGTCGCGCAGGCCCGTGGCAACGCACTCCTGGATTGATATGTCGATCCACTGGCCCTTCCCGGTCATGGCACGGTGAAACAGAGCGATCAGGACTGCCGAGGCCGCGTCTGTGCCTGCCTTGAATTGAGCCTGGTTGAAACCGTGCTTGAGAGGTTCGCGGTCATTGTCTCCAAAAATGTACTGGATGCCACTGAGGGCATACTCGACGATGTCAGTCGCCTCGTAGTCACGGTAGGGCCCAGTCTGGCCAAAGTTGGAAATCGAGGCCATGACGATGGAGGGGTTCGACTCGCACAGCGTGTCATACGTGATTCCGAGAGACGGCAGAGTCTTCGGTCTGAAGTTCTCTACTATGACGTCTGAGTCTTCTGCCAGTCGATGTAGCAGCCTCCGTCCTGTTACCGATTTGAGGTCGAGAGTAACGGAGCGCTTGTTGGTGTTCAGATAGAGGAACGGCAGGCTCTTTTCAGGGTGCGGGTCATCGCCTGCGAAGGGAGGCATCGCGCGGCTGGCATCTCCTGAGCCTGGACGTTCGACCTTTGTCACTCGTGCCCCGAAGTCCGCAAGCAGTTTCGTGCAGTACGGACCGGCAATGTGGTGGGTCAGGTCCAGGACTTTGATTCCCTCGAGGGCTCTGGCCAATGCGTGCTCCGGTCCATTCTGGTTTCGATGTTGCAATGGCGAATTATACAGCGTCCAGAAGTTGCTACAAAGTGCGTCCTAGCAGACTCCAGGGTCTTTTCATTGTCGAATGTCACTGGAGTAGCTCGTTCGTGGTGAGCTTGTCGAACCATAAACGAGCGGCCCTTCGACAAGCTCAGAGCCCGCCCCGGACCTGATCCGTGGGCGAACGAGAGATTTGCCACGAGACGAAAACGATAAGACCCTGTGGCAGGCTCCAGCACGTTGCCCATCCAATGCGCCACACGTATAATCGGGCTGCTTCACACAGTGAGAATCCCACGTTTAGGAAAAGGAGAACATATGGGAGCACAAGTAATCGTTTATGGACCAAGCGACGCCCAATTGGCAGACTTCCAGAGAGTCGCGCCGGAGGGCGTGGAGGTCGGTTGGGTCGACTCCACCCTGTCGCTTGATGAACAGGCCGAACTGCTGCAGGACGCTCAGGTCGCGATCGTCGGCGGAGCCCCTGTGACAGTAGAGGTCGCGAGCAGGGCGCCGAACCTCAAGCTCGTACAGACCGTCAGCGCCGGAACGGACACGCTGGACAAGACCGCTCTGGGCGAGATGGGCATCCGCGTATCCAACAATGGGGGAGGCAACGCAGTCGCAGTCGCCGAACACACCATCGCGCTGCTCGTGAGCACGATTCGAAAGATGCAGCTCCAGTTCAACGCAGTAAAGGCCGGGGAGTGGGCCGGGGACATCCGGCAGGCCTGGTTCTCACAGGCAAATGAGATCGAAGGCAAGACTGTTGGAATCGTAGGCCTCGGTCGCATCGGTTCGCGTGTAGCCCGCAGGCTCCAGGGATGGGACTGCAACCTCATCTACAGCGACGTTGTCGATCCGGAGCCAGGGATCGAAGAAGAGCTTAATCTCAGGCGTGTGGAACTGGACGAGTTGCTGCAGGAGTCCGATATCATCACGCTCCATGTGCCGCTCGGCGGTCCAACGCACCACATGATCAGCGACCGTGAATTCGACCTGATGAAGCCAACAGTGGTCTTCATCAACGCATGCCGAGGTCCGGTTGTTGACGAGGCGGCTCTCATACGCGCGCTTGAGGCCGGGAAGATCGCCCAGGCCGGACTGGACGTGCTCGAAGAGGAGCCAACTCCGGTCGACAATCCGCTGCTCCACATGGACAACGTCCTGGTAACGCCTCACCTGGCGTCATTCACGCAGGAGTCAGGGGAGAAGAGCCGCACCTTTGCCACTTACAACGCGGCAAGAATCCTGCGGGGTGAAGACCCACAGTCAGTGGTGCTGCCAGACTAAGTAACGACCGACTAATCGAGAGTGGGCGACACCTGTTGCCCACTCCGTACCCTAACTATTGAAGCCAGGGACTCTGTCCCGGCTCACGCCGACCCTGTCGAGCACTTCCAGCGGTGCAGAGTCCAGCAGTGCAACAGCGTCTTCGATGTCCAGCCCGGATCCTATTGCGATCTTCATGGCGAAGTCGCGGCTCAGCAGGTCTTCTGGTGCATGAGCGTCGGAGTCCAGGATCAGTTTCGCACCCGCGGCACGGGCAGTCTTGACGACATGACCGTTCGCCATGCCATGACCCTTTCGACCCGAGACCTCCAGGAATACGCCGTTTGAGGCGGCAATCCGGGCCTCCTCGAGAGTAACCAGACCTGGGTGAGCGAGTATGTCGACATCTCCGCTTGAGACTGCTGCCAGGTTGGTGCCTTCGACTACGGGCTCGGTGACAGTCTCTCCGTGGACATTCACCATCACCGCGCCGAGGCGTCTGCACTCGCGTGCCAGCCTGTCGATGTCTTCGCTGGGCGTATGCGTAATCTCGACCCCTGGCATGGCGAGGATGTCCCATCGGGAGTTGGCCATCTCGCAATCGGCGGTCAGGGTCTTGAGTATGAACTCCATGTTCCCCGGCCCCACGTGGTCAGTGATCGCCATCGCCCGATAACCGGCGTGTATTGCGCGTCTTATTAGCTCAATGGGCGACAGTACCCCGTCGCTGAGAAACGTGTGAGTGTGAAAGTCGAACATATCGTGGAGAGAACCTGTGGCTAGTTGTCCTGGAGCGTACCGGCCAGTTCACGCATCTTTGGACCGGTCTTACCCATGTAGAACGGGGGAGGAGTCGGCGGATGGGTCACCTTCAGGCAGACGAAGATCGGACCCTGCTGCCCGATGATCTGTGGCAGCTCGCTGGCAAGGTCTTCCAGGTCGCTGAACTCATACGTGCGCTCAAAACCTGCGTCTCGGGCCATCGCCGCGAGGTCGAACTTTTCTGAGCCCGGTATCGGCTGGCCTCCGGTGGTGAAGTACATCCCGTCTTCGAATACGAAGTGAACCAGGTTCTCGGGAGCGGTCTCGGCGATTGTAACCAGGGTGCCGAGATTCATCAGTAGGCCTCCGTCCCCATCCAGGCAGAGCACCTTCTTGTCGGGCTGCGCGAGTGCAATTCCAAGCGCGACCGAAGACGCTTTTCCCATCGCCCCAAAGATCGGGAGATCGAGATCAGGTTTGTCGGTGACGGACTCCCAGTAACGATTGGGCGTCATGGTTCCCACGACGACGGCGTCGCCCCTTACATCGTTGATTGCCTTCACCGCGTCGAGAGAGGAGATCATTGTTGTCACGTCGCTCCTTGGAGTTCACTTCTGGTTGGCAATTTTAGACAGCGGGGCTAATCGAAACAACTGCAAATTTCAGTTGTTCTCCCCGAGATACTGGAACTCCTCCGGCAAGCGGTCAGTTACTTTCAGCGAGAGGAGGGTCCGTTGGGCGGCGAATCTTGCCACGTCTTCCACGGTCTGGTGTCGGAAGTAGAACGCCGGCTCGGGCGGGATGATCGTGACTCCGAGGGAGGCCAGCCTGGTCAGGTTCTCCAGGTGGATCAGGCTTAGTGGCGACTCTCTTGGTACTACAACAAGAGGCCTGCGCTCCTTGACGGTCACGTCGGCAGCCCGACGAATGAGGTTGTCGGATGACCCGTGGGCTACTCCCGACACTGTCGCCATACTGCATGGCACGATGGTCATGCCACGAACGGGGAATGTGCCGCTGGCAATTGGAGCGGCCATCTCCTGGGGGCCGTAGTACTCGAACGTCCCGGAGTCGGTCCATTTCTCCAGGGCGGCTCCGAAGGACTCGTCCATCTCCTGTTTCCATACAATCCTTGCCGTGCCAGTTGCGGAGGCGATCACAGGCACACCCTCGGCCAACAGGGCATCGATAGTGTGACTTGCCAAAATCGCCCCGCTCGCGCCTGTAATTCCCACCACGACGGGGGCTGCCAGGGGTTGCTCTGGAATTGGATGCGTCGAAGTCATCCCAGATAGATCGCCCAAACTGTACCGATAAGCATGGTCGTGGAAACGTATGCATTTATTCGACCGAACGCGACACCCAACCTCGACAGGTCGGACGGTGAAACCAGGATGTACTTGTACACGAGGAATCCCGAAGCGCCTACGCACGAAACGAAGTAAGGCCACGAGAGCTCCATCCAGACTCCCAGGGTGACAAGACACAGCGCTGCGCCCACGTCGAGAGTCCGCGCGATCGCAAATGCTCTTGGAACGCCGAACCGGGATGCGACTGAGTGGAGTCCATTCTGTCGATGAAACTCAACATCCTGAGTGTGGTAGATGATGTCGAAGCTCCCCGCCCAAAGTGCGACAGATAGTGACATCAGCACCGGCTCCCAGGTCAGGCTTCCAGTCACACCGATCCAGGCTGCGGACGGCGAAATCGCTAGCGCCCACCCCAGAAGCAGGTTTGCAGCCCAGGTGAAGCGTTTCGAGTACGGGTACAGGACGAGGTAGGCCGCTGCTACCGGAGCAAGTATCAGGGCCAGTGTGTTGAGCTGCGATGCAGCCAAGAGGAAAACGATGAACGAGACCACTGCAAGGGCCGTCATCTCTTTCGCCTTCAGCAGACCCTGAGGGATGTGACGCATCGATGCCCTCGGGTTCAGGGCATCGATATGCCTGTCGATGACTCTATTGGCCGACATACCGACCGTGCGGGCGCTGACCATCGCCAGGGTGATCCAGCCGAATGTCGACCATCCTGGGAAACCGTCTGCAGCCAGGATCATGCCAACGTAGGCGAATGGCAGGGCGAAGATGCTCTCGTGAAATTTTATGGCATCAAGGTACATTGGCGCCCTTCGCCAAAGGGCCGTTGTGGTTGCAGCCGTGCTCAGAACCCGTACTCCTGCCATCGGCTGTCGACCAGCCGCTTGATGTCGTCGCTCATTACGATGTCGGGAGGCCAGTCCCGGCTCCGTCCCTCGCCAGGAAACTTGGCCGTCGCGTCCACCCCGACCTTGCTGCCAAACCTGGGTGTCGGCGTTGCGTGATCCAGATCATCAAGGGGACCGTCCGCAAACACGACGTCGGTAGCCGGATCTATGTTGTTGGTCACCCTCCAAGCCACTTCTGAGTGGTTCTGCACGTCGACGAAGTGGTCCACGACCACAATTGTCTTAACGAGCATCATCAGACCAAGGCCCCATAAGGCGTGCATGACCTTTCGGGCGTGACCCGGGTACTCCTTGCGAATCGAAACGATGACCAGGTTGTGGAAGATGCCCTCGGCCGGCATGTTGACATCGACAATCTCTGGAAGAGCCATCTGCATGACCGGCAGCATTATGCGTTCGGCAGCCTTGCCCATGAAGAAGTCCTCAGTTGGAGGTCGCCCCACCATCGTTGTTGGGTAGATCGGATCTCGGCGGTGTGTCATGGCGGTGACGTGGAACACAGGGTACGGCTCAGGCGGCGAGTAGTATCCCGTGTGATCTCCGAAGGGACCCTCGTCCCGCGTTTCACCGGGTACTACATAGCCTTCAAGGACGTATTCAGCGTGCGCGGGCACCTCGAGGTCGACTGTCTTGCACTTTACAACTTCGACGGGTTCACCGCGTATGACGCCCGAAGCCGCCAACTCATCCATGTCGGGAGGAAGGGGCATCGACCCGGTCCACATGGTTGCCGGGTCTGCCCCGAGCGCAACAGCCACTTCCAGTCGCTCTATACCCTGTTCCTGCGCCCGCCTCTCGTGTCTCGTGCCCACCTTGTGTGTCTGCCAGTGCATACCTGTGGTCTTCTTGTCGAACACCTGCATTCGATAGGTGCCGACGTTTCTCCGACCTGACTCGGGATCACGAGTGATCACCAGTGGCAGCGTGATGTACGGGCCAGCGTCGCCAGGCCAGCATGTGATTATCGGCATTTGGTAGAGGTCTACTTCGTCCCCCGTTGACACTACCTCCTGGCACGGCGCCCTGCGCACCACCCGGGGCTGAGATCGCGCCAGACCGACGATGTCCCCAAGCGCACGGAGCTTTCCGCCGATTCCTGTCGGCGGGTCCTGCGCCATGCTCAGCAGGCTTCTGACCCGGTCCACCAGCTCGTCAATGTGGTCCACGCCAAGGGCGAGGGCAACTCTCCGGTGAGTCCCGAATAGGTTAATCAGCAGGGGAGTGCTATAGCCGCGTACGTTCGTGAAGAGCAGGGCGGGGCCACCGGTCTTCACCATACGGTCAGTTATTTCAGTGACCTCAAGCTCAGGATCGACAGCAGCGTCAATTCTCTTCAACTCGCCCGACTGTTCGAGGAGCTCAATGAAACCCCTGAGGTCCTTGAATGCCATTATGAACCGGGCTGCTGGGCAGCCAGTCTGATTTCAGTCGAAGAGATATCTTCCCTGAAGACCGACTCCGGAATAGGGGTGAACATGTCCGCAAGTTCGTCTGGGACACTGACATCATCGAGAGTCTTAAAGCCGTCGTTCTGGATACGTCCGGCGACCAGGAACGAACAGCCTAGAGACTTCATTTCCATGAATGCGGACATCATCCTGGCCCGGCTGCCGTCGTAATACTTCGGGTCGACGAGCCGTACGAGCGTGTCATGTCCGATGACGAAAACACATCCAGGCAGGAGACGAGCCTTCTCGTAGAAAACAGGCGCGCGGGTGGCGACGACGCTCGCGCGGCCTCTGAACTGGTCTAATCGCTTCCCAACCTCGGGCAGTTCAAGCTCAGGCTTATCTACGTTTGTTACTGAGAGTTCAAAGGCTATGGGCAGTCCCAGAATATCCGCCGACGCGCTGGCCAGCTGATCGTGACCGTCGTGGCGGGGATTGAACGAACCAGAGATGATTCCCCCTTTGAATGGCACGTCAGCCCTCTTTGTGCCTTCTGGGTCAACCAGTACATGTCGAACGTGGCCTTCGGTCAATGCCTCCAGTGCGTCCGGGAAGTTACTCCCTTCTGAAATAACAGCCTCATCTTGTGATAGTCCCAGGTCGAGCTGATCGCTGAGTCCCATCGACGCTGCCAATGAGTTGAGAATGAGCCTGCTAACGACTCGATCCTCCTGTTCCCTCGTTCGCAGCCCCTTGACGAATGTAATGGAATCAGACCTCCATCCAGTTGGGTCATAGACGCAGACGTGGCACCTGTGGTCGCCGCGCTTGGGTCGATTCGTGGCGATAGTGGCGGTACATGCAACACCTGCGATGGGAACGTCACTCTCCCGCAGTCCCACAGCCCGAAAGTAGGCCGCCCTTGCGAGTGAGAGCGCTGCACCGGTTGATACAAACTGTTCCGGCTCCTCGCCGAGATAGTCAACCATGGCAGAGGAAGCGTATGGGACCTGAATGTCCAACACCGTACCCGATGCGCCTGCGACGCTGAGGATGTCGTTCATGGCTTGCGAGCCCGCTCCAGCGATAACGAGAGATATCATACCCTCAGCGCTGTGCATGGACTCTATGAGCTTCTGTGTATCTGGCTCCATGAATCTCCCTGATGTGAGATTACTATAAGCCGACGCCGTTGCCGACGCAATTGACTCCAGTCTCCATGTGAGCGTGCCAAGTGAACAGTCTGGCTTGTCCAGCACAGACGGGCTGCGCTAGTATTCGGTCGGCTTTGCATCCCGCATCCCGGCATGAACCAATCCTGAGCAGGTCAAGACACTTGTATGACGTTCTGATAATAGGCGCCGGACCGGCCGGAAACGTGGCGGCTCTTAAACTCGCCAAAGACGGCGCGCGCGTAGCAGTCATTGACTACAGGGAGAGGTTAGGGGACAAGCTCTGTACCGGAGTCATTGGCCTCGAGTGCGCAAGGAAGTTTCCGGTATCTGATGTCCATATACGTCGACAAGTAGACTCTGCGTTAATTCATTCGCCTTCCGGAAGATGTTACAGCGTCAAAAAGGATGGACCGCAGGCACTGATTGTTGACCGCGTAGCTTATGTCAGTGAATTCGCGTCGAAGGCCGCCAGCCACGGGGCGGACTACTTCATCGGCCATAGAGCAACTTCGATTGACCGGACGAAAAAGCAAGTGAGAGTCTGGACCAGGCGCGGTACAGGTGTTGAGTGTTTTGAGAGTCGCCTCCTGCTGATCGCAGCAGGGTTCCGCTCGCCCATTACTCGAATGGCCGGGCTTTGTGGCCGTAGCGAGCAGGATTTCATCTTCGGTCAGCAGGTCGAGGTCGAAACCAACGGTGTGAAAGACGTGGAAGTTTTCGTTGGGTGCGGCGGGGCTCCGGAGTCAGTAGGGTGGCTTGTGCCTACCACATCTTCACACGGCCTTGTCGGGACTATCTCCCGTCAAAGACAGGCGATGTGCCTCGATGCACTGGTAACGAAGTTGCGGGACGAGGGCAGAATCAAAGCCAACGTCCACGATTTCAACAGATGGGGTATTCCTGTCAGGCCACTGAACACAACGTATGGGCCGAGGACGATGGTACTGGGCGACGCTGCGGGATTCACCAAACCGACGACCGGTGGCGGGATCTACTACGGCATGATGTCCGGGCGAATTGCTGCGGAGACCGCTCTGGAAGCACTGGATTCAGGTGACCTGTCCGCCCGATCCATCCAAAGGTACGAGCGTCGATGGAAGCGTGAGTTCGGCCGAGAGTTGGATATCGGGCACCATGCCCGCAGACTGTTCGAGGCGATGAGCAACGAACAGAAGGAAGAGATCATGAACGTGTTCCTCTCTGAGGAAGTGCAGGCTGAGGTGCTTGGAGCCAACGGATTCTCTTTTGACTGGCACAGCCGGGCGATCCTTGGCACGGTCAGGAATCGCCAGATCGCCGGAATGATCTTTGGTCTTGGGCCAACAATAGCGCCACTTCTGACCCGACTGGTCAGGGCCGCTGCCATGCCGTGACCTTAGCTATCCGCCGCTGAACAGCTCTGAAAGAATGCCCATTCGCACGTAGAGAGCGTTTTCGGCCTGCCTGTAGAAGGCCAGCCGGGGATCGCTGACGTTGATAACGAAGTCGCCGCTGCGCTGCATGGGATCCATGACCACGGTGTGCGGCTGCAGTGAGTCCATGAATGGCTCGTCAATGACCAGCCTGCCTCGTCCCCTCGTCCTCAGCAACTCCATATGAGCCGCAGTTCTCGGACCGTTGAGGTATATGGCGTCAGCCTCGGACAGGGAATCCAGACTGTCGCTGCTACTGAACTTCACTCCACGTTCGGAGCAGTAGGCGACGACGTCTGTGGGGACCTGACCGCTGAAGGGGATCGACAGGACCTCAATCCCGTCAAAGATGGCAAGGCCCTTCAGGAGTGCAGCAACATTCCTGTTCTCAAGCCGGCCGACTATTGCGATAGTTCGCCCGTCTATCTCGCCAAGTTCCCGCTGGATGGTGTAGAGATCCGCCAGGGCCTGGGTGGGGTGATCGTCGGCGCTGCCACCGTTTACGACATGCATGGCATCCACTGATGCTGCTCGTTCAGTGACATTCGGGTCTCCACTGCGAACAACCACAACGTCCATCTTGAGGCTGGCAAGGATACTGGTTATGTCGTCGACGAACCTGGAACTGTGGACCGGGAAGAACTGGGAGGCATCCTCGGTGTGATATGCCTGGCCTCCGAGCAGCCCAACGGCCCGCTCGAATGACGTTCTGGTGAGGAAGCTCGGTTCGTAGAAAAGGCAGTACAGGGCCTTGCCCCTCATCAAGTCAGGAGCTGTGTCGGAACTTCGGAGCTCGTCGCACAGCGGGAAGAGGGTCTCTTCGACCCATTCCCTGGTTAGACGAGTAGTCTTTGTGAGGTGTCTCAGTTTGGGCGTCCTTGCTGACCAAGCCTTCGATATGGCCTTCGAATTCAAGCTGAAATTGTACATGAGCGCGACCAGCAGAGGCCATTCGTCGTTTGACACCCGCAGTTGCCAATGCTAGATTTATCGAGGTGATTAGCAGTCCTGAAATAGGACTGCTAAGGATACATTCAGACGGGAGGCGGGAACTTGCCCAGGTACGACTATCGTTGCACGGCCTGCGGCCACCAATTCGAGTTGAGGCAGAGCTTTGACTCAGACCCGGTGGCTGACTGTCTGGAGTGTGGTGCACCTTCCAACCGCAAGATCCACGCACCGCCAGTAATCTTCAAGGGAAGCGGCTGGTACGTAACGGACTACGGTAAGGGCAGAGGCAACAACGGCATTAACGCGGACCGCTCGGAGGCCAAATCGTCGGAAGGTGAATCGTCCGAGGGCGGCAAGTCTGAGAACTCTACAAAGTCGAGCGATTCCAAGTCAGAAGCTAAGAGTGCGTCAACAACCAGCAGCGATTAGATCATGCGCGCGCTGATTCAGCGTGTTTCAAAGGCGTCCGTTACTGTAGACGGAGAGGTCCTGGGTCAGATAGGCCCAGGACTCGTTGTTTTTGTAGGGATCTCGGAAACGGACGGTCCGAAGGAGATAGAGTACACAGTCTCCAAGACGGTCAATTTGCGCATCTTCTCCGACGAACAGGGACGATTCAATCTGTCGGCACTGGACGAGGGCGCTCAACTCCTCGTCATAAGCCAGTTCACTCTCTACGGAGACACGCGACGGGGCCGGAGACCGAGCTTCAGCCATGCCGCCGCCCCCGAAGTGGCCGCCGACCTCTTTGAGGACACGCTTCTAGCGTTTCGTGGGACCGGCCTGAGTGTGGAGACTGGACGCTTTCAGGCGTACATGAACGTAAAGCTTCACAATGACGGCCCGGTCACGATAATGGTTGACTCAGACGACCTGAATCGACCACGTCGAGCATAGGACTCGAGGGGGACTAGCAGCCTTCCTCAGTGAGGCCCATTGCTCTCGCTCTCTCAATGAGCGCCTGGGCCCTCTTTACAACGGGCACGTCGATGACCTTGCCATCCAGGGAAGTCGAACCACGGCCCATTGCTGCCGCTTCTTCGAAGGCTTCAATTTCCCTCTGCGCCTGTGAGATCTCATCTTCTGATGGTGAATACACACCGTTGATGATGTCCAACTGCGCCGGGTGAATGGCAAACCTCCCCTTGAATCCGATTGCCTTTGACATCTCGGTGTTTGCCTTGAGGGCGACGGGATCGCGAAACGAGAAGAACGGCGTATCGAGTGCCAGGACGCCGGCGGCACGGGCGGCTACGGCGATCGCGCCACGTGCGTAGGCGAGTTCAGCATCGCCGTCGGTGCGCTTGATCTCCATATCGTTAGTGAAGTCTTCGGCTCCGAGGGCCGCAGCAACTATCCGCTCTGAAGACGTGCAAATGTCGTACGCCTTGACGATGGCTTCCGCTGACTCAATCCATGGAACGAGCCGGGTAGTGCCCCTCTCAACACCTGCGGCATCCTCCGCACTGTCCAGCAGGCTGGACACTTCTGACACTATCCCCGGGTTGTCCATTTTTCCAACGGAGACCCCGTAGATGTGCGGCCCGACCACTGCTGCGAGGTCTTGCTCGAGAAGTCCAGTATCCAGAGCGTTCACTCGTGGAATGACGGGGACTCCGGAGGCGGCCAGTTCCGGGACGTAGGAGGCGGTCACATTTCGGGCGTTGGCCTTCTCGTCCCACGGGACGGAGTCTTCCATGTCGGGCACGAAGGCATCTGGCCTGAGTGCAATCGCGCGGTCCAGCATCCTCGGAGTGTTACCTGGAACGAATAGCAGGCTTCTCAGAACTATCATTTCACCATTGATCCAATTTCATTCAATTGATGTGCCCTCGCCGTGGCGTGAATCCAGAATCAGGAAGGCGGTGGGACGCACCGAGTCATCATGTAATGGACTCGACCCCTCAGTTCCGGTCCAATAGTGCCCTAAACCTATAGGTGCGCGGATATGAACTCGTTCATCCTCTTTCGCGCCGACTGCCCCAGGTTTGTTGGGTGAGCGTCGAATCCGTGGGGTCCACCCGGGTAGACACAGAGTTCGCCCACATTGCCTGCGGCCATCCAGCGTTGGTACATGAACAGCGTGTCATCCAGGAGCGGGTCGAGTGTACCCACGCTGAACAGAGCAGGAGGAAGGTCGTGAAGGTCTGCGTACAGCGGCGAGACGTCTGGATCGTGGCGCTGATCGGCGGGAACGAAGTGATCGTAGAACCAGTCCATGATGGAAGTGCTCAGGACGAACGGCTCGTCGCCCCAACTTCGTTGAGATGGTGTCATTGCGAGGTCGTAGACCCCGTAAACGAGATTCGCACCCTTGAACCCTGTGTATCCGTGCCTGTCACGCATCCTGAGATAGTCGTCGCGGAGAGATGTCCTCCGGCTGATTCGCCACCTATCACGATGTCGTCTACACCAAACTCCGCCTTTGCATTATCGACCACCCATGCGGCGGCGGCCTCGCAGTCGTCCAGGGGTGCAGGGTAAGGATGCTCGGGAGCTAGCCTGTAGTCCACGCTGATCACGGCAGCGGAACATGTTTGAGCTATCTCTTCGTTACGTGGGTCCTGCAGGTGCGCTCTTCCAAGAACCCAGCCACCTCCATGAATGTGCAGGTAAATGCCTCGCGGACTGTCCGGGACAAACGTCCTGAGAGTGATCGGGCCGTGCGGGCCGTCGATCTTCCGCTCCTCAGCCATGTCGGAAACCACCACTGGTCCCGAAGGGCCGCGGCCCTCCTCTCGGGCGGCCCTGGTCTCCTCCACGGGGACGTCCATCGGCGAGGGCGCCTGAGCCAGTACATCTTTCAGCTCGGCGTTGAATGCCGTCGTTTCAGGATCAATTGCATCAGGTCTGAATAGGGTGTGATCGATCATGGAAACGCTCCTGTTTGGCTGCAGGCTAGGTTAACACACGACAGACCCATACCGGGCAAGACCCCAGATCGCGCAGTTCGGATATAATGGGACAGTGTCTTAACCGAATCAGGGCGCATGCTGAGAGGTGCTGCGAGATGGGGGTGGGACAGACATGTTCAAATCAATAGCCAAGTTGTTTGGTGGTTCCGACGAAAAGGTGATCGCTAAGCTGCAACCCGAGGTCGACAGGATTAACGACCTTGAGGGCGAGTTCGAGCGCCTGACCGACGAGGGCCTCAACGAAAAGACAGACGAATTCAGACAGCGTGTCGCCCTCGGGGAGAGCCTGGATGACATTCTTCCTGAAGCATTCGCGGCCGTACGCGAAGCGGCGAAACGCACCCTTGGCCAGCGGCATTATGACGTTCAGTTGGTTGGCGGGATAGTCCTTCACCAGGGAAAGATCGCCGAGATGCGAACCGGTGAGGGCAAGACTCTCGTTGCGACCTTGCCTGCCTATCTAAACTCTCTTGGCGGGGAAGGCGTTCACGTCGTTACCGTCAACGACTACCTCGCGCGCCGTGACGCGCACTGGATGGGCGCTGTCTACTCCATGCTGGGTATCACTGTTGGCGCGCTCCAGAATCAGAAGGCGCTGTACTACGAGCCTGACTTCTCCGAGGGTGAAAGAGGATTTGAACGCATGAGTCCTGCTTCCAGGCAGGAAGCGTACGGGGCTGACATCACCTACGGCACCAACAACGAGTTCGGGTTCGACTACCTCCGCGACAACATGGTCACGACTAACGAGGAGCGCGTGCAGCGGGCACTGAAGTACGCGATTGTGGACGAGGTCGATAATATTCTTATCGACGAGGCCAGGACGCCCCTGATCATCAGCGGTCCTGCTGACATGTCACAGCGGGACTATGCGCGATACGCTCGCGTGGCTCCAAGCCTGCGTATGGAACAGGACTATACGATCGACGAGAAGCACCGTGCAGTGTCGCTCACGCAGGATGGGATATCCAAGCTCGAGAAGACCCTGGGCATCACCAACCTGTACGGCCCGGAGAACTTCGGCGTCGTCCATCACATGGAGAACTCACTGAAGGCCCAGGTTATATTCCAGCGTGACCGGGACTATGTAGTCCAGGAGCGCGAGGTAGTTATCGTCGACGAGTTTACCGGCAGGCTCATGACGGGACGCCGTTACTCCGACGGGCTGCACCAGGCCATCGAAGCCAAAGAAGGCGTACGCATAAAGCCGGAGTCGATCACTTACGCGAACATAACGCTGCAGAACTACTTCAGGCTGTACTCAAAGCTGGCCGGGATGACAGGTACTGCCGCAACTGAGGCCGAAGAGTTCGACAAGATATACAAGCTCGACGTCGTCAGCATCCCGACCAACCGCCCCATGACTCGCGAGGATACATCAGACCTCGTTTATCGGGACCAGAAGGCCAAGTACACGGCGGTGGTCACAGAGATCGAACGGCGCCATGAAGAAGGACAACCCGTTCTGGTCGGAACGACCGACATCGACAAGTCTGAAATTCTCAGTGACATGCTCCGACGAAAGGGTATTCCGCACGAAGTCCTCAATGCCAAGCAGCATGAGAGGGAAGCGACGATTGTGTCCCAGGCGGGGAAACCCGGCGCGGTTACGGTAGCCACAAACATGGCAGGTCGAGGTACGGACATCGTTCTGGGTGGCAGTCCAGACAGCAACGGTTCAAGTTCTGGAGACTGGGAGGCAGACCACCAGACAGTCCTCAATTCCGGGGGCCTTCACATTATCGGGACCGAAAGGCATGAGGCCCGTCGGATCGACAATCAGCTCAGGGGACGCGCAGGCAGGCAGGGAGACCCTGGGACGACGCAGTTCTACGTCGCTCTCGACGACGAACTGATGAGGCGATTCGGCGGAGACCGGATTCGCTCAGTCATGGAATGGGCCGGGCTCGAAGACGACGTCCCTATCGACAACGGAATGATCAACAAGTCGATAGAGAACGCGCAGGTCAAAGTCGAAGCCTACCACTTCGACATGCGTAAGCACCTGGTAGAGTACGACGATGTCGTGAATACTCACCGTGAGGTCATCTACGGCGAACGTGACAAGATTCTCTCCGGGGCAGACCTGAAGGCCAACATCCAGGACATGTTGGCGGACCAGATCAGTGAGATCGTCGCGTCCACCCTCGGTGACAGCCGCCCCGCCGACTGGGACATCGACCTGTTCATCGCCGAAGTTGGAACTGTCCTGCCGCCTCCCGACGAGTTTTTCGATGATGACTACTTCGAGAAGAACGACGTCGACGCAATCGAGACCAGGCTTCTCGAACACGCCGAGAAGACATACGAAGACATGGAAGAGGGACTCACCCCGGCGATCATGCGAGATCTCGAGCGGTATCTGCTGCTCCGATCAATCGACACGAACTGGGTGCAGCATCTGACGACGATGGAGAACCTCCGACAGGGAATCGGGCTCTACGCCTACGGCCAGCGTGACCCTCTGGTGATGTACCGCAAAGAGGGAATGGACCAGTTCCAGCTTCTGCAGCAGAAGATTCAGAGCGACGTGGCGCACGCAATCTTCAGGGCCCAGGTCACAATTAGCCAGCCGTTTGCCAACGGAAAGAGCAACGCCAGGAGAAGGCGTTCAACTCCGCAGCCAGTAATGAGCGCCGCACCAAGCTCGAAGGGCGGACGGAAGGTTGGAAGGAATGCGCCATGTCCGTGCGGCAGCGGGAAGA
This sequence comes from uncultured Dehalococcoidia bacterium, assembly GCA_964537915.1. Classification (GTDB taxonomy): domain Bacteria; phylum Chloroflexota; class Dehalococcoidia; order Lucifugimonadales; family UBA1123; genus VXRN01. The sequence goes on along the minus strand of CAZIDM010000001.1, from coordinate 237,013 downwards.
AGTACAAGCGATGCTGTGCCGCGTGAGTTCACTGATCATTAGACCACGCGTCCCTGGCTCGGTTCCGGCTCACGGCAACAGAGAGTTCCCCATCACACGATGACCAATTCGGAGATAGCAGAGACCTTCGAGACCATTGTCAGCCTTCTCCAGATGAAGGAGGAGAAGGGGTTTACTGTCCGGGCGTACCAGCGCGCCGCGCGCACCATAGAGCGCCTACCGAGAGACATGGACGCCATGGTCCGAGAAGGCGAGGACCTGACCGAGATCCCTGGTATTGGCAAGGCTATCTCGGCGAAGATCACCGAGCTGGTCAACACCGGGGAGATGAGCTACTTCGAGCGTCTCAAGGCGGAGTTCCCTGACGGGATTCTCGACCTCGTGGAAGTACCCGGGCTCGGACCCAAGACCGTTGTGCGGGTCTGGAAGGAGCTGGACGTTACCTCGGTGGAGGCGCTCGCTGCGGCTATCGAGGACGGCAGGGTAGCGTCGCTTCCCAGGATGGGGAAGAAGAGCGCCGACAACATCCTGAGGGCAATACAGTTTGCAAGGACCAAGGGGGATCGCGCTCCAATCGCACGAGCGATGGGAACAGCCCGCCAGGTAAGGTCCTACTTGGAGTCGACCTGTCCTGAGATCTCCCAACTGGTCTTCTGCGGAAGCTTGAGGAGGTTCGAAGAGACGGTTGGAGACCTTGACCTGGTCTGCGTCACCAGCGAACCTCAGAGGGCTCTCGATGCCCTGGTGGAAATGGACTCAGTCGAGCAAGTGTTGGGTCATGGAGAAAGCAAAGTCTCCGTGGTCTTGAACTCAGGCATTCAGATCGACCTTCGAGTCGCCGAGGCTAACAGTCTGGGTGCGATGCTGCAGTACTTCACCGGCAATCTGCACCACAATGTTCTACTTCGTGAGGTCGCCACCGGCCTGGGCCTTTCGCTAAACGAATATGGGCTTACGGACCTGGACACCGGAGAGCTGGAGACCTTCAGCGATGAAGAGTCTCTGTACGCCAAGCTCGGTCTCCAGTTTGTTCCTCCTGAACTACGCCAGGGAGGGTCTGAGGTCCAGGATGCCAGGAATGGGGCCATAGCTAAGCTGGTACAGGCATCGGATATCAGGGGAGACCTCCACTCGCATACAGACTGGAGCGATGGACGCGACTCAATGGAAGAGATGATCCGCGCCGCAAAGGACCGATGCCTCGAATACATCGCGGTTACAGACCACTCGGTTGGGCGAGCTATAGCCAACGGATTGAGCATAGAACGCCTCGAAAGGCACGGAGAGAGACTCAGGGAGGTCGCGAAGGCTGTCGGCGGCATACGCGTTCTCCACGGAACTGAAATGGACATCAGGGCAGACGGCACCCTCGACTATTCCGACGACGTATTGGAGAAACTGGACTGGGTCGTGGCATCCGTACACAGCGCGATGTCACAGGACTCGGAGACGATGACGCGGAGGATAATCTCTGCGATTAAGAACCCTTATGTCTCGGCGATCGGTCACCTGTCAACAAGGTTGATTGGAGAACGACGCCCTGTAGACGCTGACTACGAAGCGATCTTCAGAGCCGCTGCAGACACGGGAACTGCGCTGGAGATAAACGGCTCCCTTGAACGGCTCGACCTCAAAGACACCCACATTCGAAGGGCGCGGGAGCTTGGGGCTCCGCTGGTGATCGACACAGATGCTCACACCGTCGAGTCGCTGGGCAACCTGGAGTATGGTGCACGACTGGCGAGACGGGCCTCATGTGAACCACGCCATATCGTAAACTGCATGGGTGCTGATGAGTTCATTTCGTGGCTGAAACTGGACAAGTCAAAGCGAAGTAAGGCATTATCGGAGCATGGGCGAGTGTAAATCCAACACCGAGCCTGCTGAGGCGGAGGCTATAAACCACCTCAGAGAGAAACTCGAACAGGGCGAGAGTTGGCCAGTAGCCCTGCTCGAGGCGATGGCACTTTGGACTCTCCCAGAGGAGACTTTTCTTGAGACGAAGCTCGTCTACCTGATTGGCTCTGAAGCGTTCGACTGGCTGGCACTCGCAAATCGACTGTCATTCGAGGTCAGGGACCAGATACCTGCCGAAGAGTTGGAGTCACTCCTATTTGCCGGTCGCTTTCCTACGGACTTTGATGAGGCGGACTTCAAGAGAATCCTCGGCTCCGATAAGTACAGCGCGTACCTGAACTACTTCTACGGCGTCGAAGTGGAGATGGCCCTCCAGAACACGGTAGAGGACGAAGTCGGCAAGCGCTTCTACGCAAGTGGACGCCAGTACGCTGCCGATCACACTGAAGCCACCTTCCAGAGAATCTACCGGTCATCATACGATGGACTGCTTTCGTCGTTCCGAGACGATCAGGGAGTGGCCAACAGGCCGGTAGCGACACTGACCGAACTCAAGGAGTTCACGTACTGGCTGTTCAAGCGCAGGCTGCGGGTGTCAGACAAAGCCAAGCTTGCGTCCGATACTCAGAAGGGCATCTCGGCGCTTGATTCCGCCGTTCACGTCCCGGAAGAGATCGGTGCATTTGCCTAGCGGGCCACCACTCTGAAGTTCCCGACAGCCAAGGGTTTCGCACTGCGAATTAGGGGCCAAAACGGCTCCAGGCGTCAGTCCTAGTGTGTTGGGCTCATTACCTGAACATGTCGCGATTGCGCTCTCGGACGAGTTGCCGGCTGCTGCCTTCGTTCTCCTCGAACGGGTATCCTCGAACAACCGACACAGGTACACCGATCGCCTTGAATTGGACCAGCTCGGCTGCGGCTGCAAGTTCGTCTGCAACGGCGATCGTGGTGACGTGCATCTCTCGTCCCTGAGCGTCAGGGAGTCCCCTGTAGTCCATCATCGGGTCCATTCCAGCAACACCTACGGCGAAGTTGACGTGGCCGTCGCGCCAAGCCCTTCCAAACGTGTCTGAGATGATGACCGGGGTCTGAATGCCTGAGGACCTCCGTATGTCCTCGCTGATCCTGAGGGCCGACCCATCGGAATCGACGGGCAACAGACACACCACGTCGTCACCTGGGATGTTGGATTGATCAATGCCTGCGTTCGCGCAAACGAACCCGTGATGCGTCTCTGAGATTATGACGCCTCGGTCAGGGTCCATCCTCACGATTGACTTGCTTTCCTGAAGAATTAGCTCAATCAATCGCGGATCCCTGTCCGCACTTCTCGCGAAGCTGATGGCAAAGTCGGACGGTTCCACGGAGGACAGCTTGACCAGGCGGCCTTCTGCCTTCGACACGATCTTCTGAGTTACGACCACGATGTCGCCCGATTCAAGGGCAGTTCCCTGGGCAGCCGCTGCTTCGACGATGGTCTGCCCCAGCCTGTCGCCCGGCTGGATTTCGGGAATGCCGTTAATGCCGAAGATGCTGATCGAGTTAACTGACTGTTGCATGATTCAAGCCACCATTGACAGATCGCGCTTATATCCACCTACCAGATAAGTCTCAGATTGTGCCTTGGAGGGGAATCTGTGCGGAAAGGATATCAGGGCGCGTTAGCGGTAGAGTAGGGTACCTGCTATCGAAACAATGGAGCCATTGGACGCGTCCGCCGGGCACTGGTCGTACCCCATGTGAACTCCTGTCGCCCCAGCCAGAAGTTTGAGCATCAGGTAGATTGGGGGCAGGCCACAGATCTTCCGGCTGTCAGATTCATTCCGCGAGATCTCGAGAAACCTACGGGCATCCCCGGCACAAATTGCCGAAATGGACTGCGAGTCTTCAGACTCTATCCTGGCCTTCGCGACTTCATCGAGCGGATTGGGATCGCCGAATGCTGGGCCAACGTGAGCGAGGTCACCCGCCGCGACTACCAAAGTGCGACGCTCTGAAAGCACCTCGTTGAGTACTTCCAGGGTGGCGGATATGTTGCGGTTGTCTTCAGGATTGGCATCGCTGCTCGTGTACGCATGGAATGACCCGCAGAGCACCGGCACAAGTCTGACCTTCTTTTTCCGCATGAAGTGGTGCAGCCAGACTACCGCCAATTCGATTGAGTGCTCAGTCCGGTGGTGCAGTTCCTCGTCGAAGGTCTCTGCACCAATAGCGTCGGCGAGACGGTTCACGACATCTGTGTCTGTCTCCATAGTCCCATAAGGTGTCGAGTAGTTCTGGACTGTGGGAGTAACCTGACCCTGGCCGCCGTAATGGTCTGTGCCGAGCACCACAACGGTCTCGACGTCGGAGAGGTCAGGCTCGATGCCACGCCAAAGCTCGGCGTAAGTAGCGTGACCCCGGTTGTAGTCGATGTGCGGGCACAGCATCCCAACGAGGTCTCCCTCAGGTCTGACGAAGGGTGCACCCAGGCTATCGCTGGAGCACCACCCAGTGATGGTGTCTTCTAGAGCCTTCGCCGATGACGGGTACACGGCTCCAACGTGGGAAGGAGCCCTGTGGTCAGCAGCACGGAATTCTTCAATCGCACGCCTGCGCGCCCTGCGGAACCTCCCATTGCCAATCATGAGAGCCTGATCAAGCTGGTCGATCATCGACACTAGTTCCTGATCGGTAACCGTTAACCCGAATCGCAGGGCAAGTGCTGATCGGACCTCAGGGATGTTCCTGGTGCCGTCGAGCAGCGTTACGACGGGGGCAGCCACTTCGGGAATCATGACAGTCAGTTCGGACAGCGACAGGTGGTCCCTCAGGTAAAGAAACCGTCCGCCCTGATGCTCGACCCACATCGGCTCAACGAGGCGCAGTTCGGGCCTCTCGGGAATGTGTGAGTAGTCTCCAGAAGTCATGGCAAGGGTGATTCCAGCAATTGGCTAACTCGTCGAGCGCCGCTCAGACATCGGGCAACGGCGCACGCCGGGGGTATCCTACCACAGCAGGTGGACTTCCAAGCAGCGCAAACCGCACACCTCCCAATCCCAGTCGGATTACGCTCTGAGAGCGATAGGGCCCGACAGGGACTTCTGGGCGACTCAAAATCCGCGCGAAAATGCGTTTAGATGGCGGATTTGAGCATTGAATCCACAGCAAAGCGCTGTGCTACAATTCCATGGCTTCGCGATTCACGGAATCAGCGCGCAGGGAGGGTATTAAATGCCGGTTGCTGAAGACCTAAAGGTGTTCACGGGCAATGCCCATCCCCAGTTGGCACAGGACATCTGCTCCTACCTCGGCATCCAGCTTGGGCACATTGAAGTGTTCAAGTTCAAGAACGACAACACATTCGTGAGGATACTCGAGAACGTACGCGAACGGGACGTGTTCATCGTTCAGCCCTTCAGCGAGCCGGTCAACGACCACATCATGGAATTCATGATCATGCTTGACGCGTTTAAGCGCGCGTCGGCCGGTCGAATTACGGCAGTTCTTCCCTACTATGCGTATGGAAGAAGTGACAAGAAAGACCAGCCCAGGGTGCCCATTACAGCCAGGTTGATCGCTTCCATGATTGAAGTGTCCGGGGCCAACAGGGTCCTGACTCTCGATCTCCATGCTGGCCAGATCCAGGGCTTCTTCGGAATCCCTGTGGACGAGTTGACCGCCATTCCGATGCTTGCCCGACCATTCGGGAACGGTAACGACGTAGTCGTGGCTGCAACTGATGTTGGTGGAGCGAAGAGGGCGAGGGAAACGGCTGACATCCTCGGGGCCGACCTGGCGGTCGTTCAGAAGCGTCGACTCGGTAACACGGATCAGGTTGTGTCCGACCAGGTAATCGGCGAGGTCTCCGGCAGAAAGGTCGTCATTGTTGACGATGAGATCACCACTGGAGGCACGGTCCTGTCTGCCGCAGATGCCCTCGTGCATAACGGAGCCAGGGAAGTGTACTGTGCGGTAACGCACGGAGTGCTCTGCGATCAGGCGCCCAGACTGATCCAACAAAGCCCCATATTGGAACTGGCCGTCACGGATTCCCTTCCAATTGGACCTGAGAAACTCGGCGACAAGACCCGGGTCATTTCTGTAGCGTCCATACTGGGCGAGGCCATTCACCGGATACACAGCGGACTGTCTGTGGGCGCAATGTTCGAAGGCGCGTTGCCTGCTGCCAGCTTGTGAATCCATTCTCAAAGCTGATAGAATTCAGGTATGGAAAACGAACAAATTATCGCCAATTTAAGCACGGGCATTTACGCCGACATTCAGAATCTCCAGGAAATGGCAAAGGACATACTTGTCCTGCTGATCCGTCGATGGCCCAGACAACTACCCAGGCCCACCCAGCTAAACCTGTACGTCAGGGCCGATCACGCGCACCTCTGGCAGGTCTGGGCAAGCGACGCCTTCAGAGAGTTGCATGTCACAGTCAAGGGCGTGCAGCACTACAGCCTTGCAGCCACGAAGAATGCGGCAGACATGGCTATCGCTGTGGACGCAATCAGCGACTTCAACCACGAGCGCGTAAGCCATGTTGCAGTCGTCAGCGACGATAGCGACTTCATCTCCCTGTACGCAAAGCTGGCTGAAGAGTTTCAGAAGGATCAACCAGTTGATTCAACTGAAATTGTTCCGTTCCTCTGGGTGCTCACAGATCGAGTGGACACCAAGTCTTCTCTTCTACAGGAGTTCTTCCCTGAGCGATACGTTCATGTCGTGGACAGGTATGCTACCTGGGACGATTATGACGACTACGAGGAAGATGAACCGGAATTCGAAGAAGACGATATTGAAGCCTCCGCAGAGGATCAAGCCGATTCCGAGGCAGAGACTGATGAAGAGTCCGACGAGTCTCATGATGATGAAGCGCCTTCAGAAAAGAAGCGGCCCAGGACTAGCCCCCAACGTGAAGATCTAACCGTCACTGAGCGCATCGCGCTTCAGCTCATTCGTGACATGCCGGTAGGGAAGTTCAAGAGCACCGACTGCCAGCAGATCATCCGCTCGACCTTCCCAAATCACCAGCTTGCCTCCGCGGACGGGCCCGCGTTCGGGATCATTTTCAGGCGTGACCTCCTCCCTTATATGGAGAAGCGAGGCGTCAACGAGTTGGGGAACCAGCGTCCCAGGCAGTACGAGATGACCCTCGAAGCCAAGCAGTCGCTAGCCAGATTCTAGTATAGCGAAAAGGCGGCTCGCCACCAGCACTGGTCCCAACCGCCTCGGCGGCGTATCGTGCTATTCCTGCATTCTTAGCCGTTCGGCGAGGATCATGTATGCTGCCGCTGCGGCCAGTCCTACGATCCCCATTGCCGCGAGAGCAAATCTGACCGACGTCACGCCCGCAAACCAGCCTACGAGCAGGCTGGACCCAACGACGAACCCCTGACCAAGTCTCTGCAGGCTTGTTATGCGTCCCCTAAGCTCATCAGGCGCCAGTGTCTGCGTAAGTGTACCGTTCGTGGTCCTGAAGGCTGTCTGGCTCGCCGCGAATAGCGCAATCACAAACAGCGCCACCGGCAACCACGAAGCCTGAATGAGAATAAGGGCCAGAACCGAGCTGGCTGCTGCCGTAATCAGGCATAGCATTCCGCGCTTGATGAAGAACCCGAAGGACGCGATCGTCAGCGCCATCAGGAATCCACCAAACCCGTTTATCGCAAGCATGTATCCGCCTACGTCTGCGCCCCTCCCGAGAATCTCTGTCGTAAACAGTGGGAGCATGAACATGACGGGCTGGAGAACGACATTTGGCACTACAGTCAGGGTGATCAGCAGAAATAGCACGCGATTCCCTGACCAGATATACCTGAAACCTTCCCCAAGATCTTGAATGAATCCCATCGTGCCGGAACCGGCTGGAGAACGTCGCGACTGTGTATAAGGTGTGCGCATTGGCCAGTAGGCCAGTATCATTCCCACATACAGCAGCGACTCAATTGTGAAATTCCAGAATAATCCAAATGAGCTGACGAGAATCCCCCCCACGAACGGCCCTATCGCCCTGGTGCCGGGAATCGTCAGCACGTTGGTGGCGTAAGCGTTGCCGAGCATGTGGCGCGGCACGGTGTTGGCAATCAGGGCCTGACGCATCGGCTGGGTGATCGAGAGGAACGCGCCACTTATTATGGCGTAGGCGAACACATGCCACACTTCGACTAGATCGAATGCGATAACCCAGGCAAAGCCGAATGCGATGACGGCCATGACTGCCTGCAACATCATGATTAGCTTGCGTCGGTCGACCCGGTCGCCGAGCACGCCTCCCAGTGGGCCGATGATCACTCCGGGCAGGGTGCTTATCCCGCCAATCCCCACAACCAGAAGCGCTGAGCCCGACGTACCCTCGGTGAGGTCGCGGACCAGCCACCCCAGAGTCAGGAGCTGTAGCCAGTGAGCGGTGTTTGCGAAGAAGTTGCCTACCCAGATGAACCGGTAGTCGCGGTGTGCGTTCCAGGCATCGAACGTCTGAGGTCTAGGTATCCAGCGTAGTCCGGCTATTGATGTCCCCCGCGTGTTGGCTGACGGCCATGATACACCAAACTGGCGCCCGCACCGTAGGGTGATACAATTCAGACTAACGGTCGTAACATCGTGTTCATTCGAGTCTGGATTGAGAACTCCCAGACCGGGAAGGACCCGCCACATGCTAAGAAAGGACGCTCAGTGGCCGAACTTCAGCGAGCGCGACCTCGACTTCGTCGTCGAGAACGCTGCCCCGAATTCGGCCAACTCGGAGCAGCTCAAGAAGCTCATCACGGAAGATGTAAAGTTCCGCGCCGCTATGCTGGGAGATGAAGCCCTACTGGAGCGGGTGCAGAACGACGACGAGATCTTCCTGTACATTTCACCTGCCCTCTTCTTCGAGATTCTTCTTCGCAACTCACATCGTGCACTGGAGACCGCGGCCTACACAGAGGAACGGGAAGGGCGAATGTCGATACCGGTATTCGACACGCCAAACGTGATCGAGTTCATGGAACAGCCCGGGGTCGTCGAGTACCTGGCCTCGATGATGGCATCCTTCACACGGATCAACAGCTACACCATACCCGTTCGCGTGCGAAGGGGAGTCCGGCGGCGAGTCAGATACAACGACATGGACGTTGACAGCCTGATCAGGTTTGCCGCCGACGCCGAGCCTGAGCAGAAGTTCGGATACTACAAGAGGATCGCCGACGTTTGCCTCTTCCTGTCGGGGGTCTTCCCGGACGGCGCGCAAAGCAGGGCAGGGAGCATGAGCAGTTCCGCGCTTCCCCGTTCGTGGCGAATGAGACGGACGCTGGAGGAGTATGAGCGCGAGGGACGCACCTTCTACGGGCTTGCGCAGGAGCACCCTGCGGCACGAGCGCTCGAACTCTCGCAGGTCTTCGCGGCCTTGAAGCAGAATTTCATCGAGGCCAGGAAGCCATTGACTTTCGTCGCGACGCGATTCCTGCACGCGAAGAAGCGTCAGCTATTTGGAGTTGCATCCGCAAGCTAACGGAGTGCCCAGGAAGGGACTCGAACCCCCACACCCGTCAGGGTAGCGGATTTTAAGTCCGCCGCGTCTGCCATTTCGCCACCTGGGCATCTGCCGCTTCAGTTGAAGTCTACACGAAGTAATCGACCTGCGTCGTGCACTCCGCATTAGACTTCCTGCCTGGATTACGACAGGAGCCGCCTTGCTGGACTGCCTCATTGGGCAGGGTAAGGCGGCTCCACTGTCTAATTCTGGCCCCCTTGGTCTTACAGGAACAGGGGCGCGAAGACCAGAGCCACTATGCTCATCAGCTTGATGAGAATGTTGAGGGATGGCCCTGAAGTGTCTTTGAACGGGTCTCCGACTGTGTCGCCAACAACAGCCGCGGCGTGCGGGTCTGAACCCTTGCCGCCATGGGCGCCAGCCTCGATGAACTTCTTCGCATTGTCCCACGCTCCTCCTGCGTTGGCCATCATGATGGCCAGCAGGAAGCCGGATGAGATCGACCCTATCAGCATACCGCCCAGAGCTTCTGCCCCAAGTATCAGTCCAATTGCGACAGGCGCAACGATGGCCAGCACACCTGGCAGGACCATCTCTTTCATAGCGCCACGGGTGCTGATGTCCACGGCTCGCGTATAGTCAGCATCGGCAGTGCCTTCCAGGAGTCCTGCAATTTCGCGGAACTGTCGTCTCACTTCCTGGACCATCGCATTGGCAGCTCTTCCAACAGCCTGCATCGTCAGAGCCGCAAACACATAGGGCAGCAGAGCGCCCACGAGAAGGCCCATAAGGACATCGACGTTGCGGAGGTCGAAGGAATCGACATTTGTGACTTCAGAGTAAGCCGCCATAAGCGCGAGGGCCGTCAGGACTGCGGAGCCAATCGCGAAGCCCTTGCCGGTGGCGGCTGTTGTGTTGCCAAGCGAGTCGAGAGCGTCCGTGCGCTCCCTGACTGAAGGATCGAGCCCGGCCTGTTCAGCAATACCGCCCGCGTTGTCGGCCACCGGTCCGTATGCGTCGGTGGCGAGCGTGATGCCGAGGGTCGAGAGCATGCCGACGGCTGCAAGAGCGACTCCGTACGTTCCCGCAAGATCGTTGGCGAGCCACATCGCTACCACCACGACAACGGCCGGGACGAGCGTGCTGATCATCCCCAGGCCCATTCCTGAGATGATGACTGTCGCAGGACCTGTCTGCGCCTGATCTGCAATCTCCCTCGTGAACTTGTACTCGTAGCTCGTGTAGACCTCGGACGAGGTGCCTATGATCTGACCGGCGACCAGGCCCGTGAGCACTACCCAGAATAGCTTGAAGTCCATATCCAAGAGCAGCAGGGCGGCAGCCGTGCCGATCAATACGAGCACTCCAGCGCCGAAAATCCCGAACCGGAGGGACCAGAGCAGGTTGCCCATGCTCGCGCCTTCCTTTGTCCGGACAAAGAACGTGCCGATGATCGAAGCCACGATGCCTATCGACGCGATCAGCATGGGCAGGACAAAGATGTTGGAGTCGAAGCCGCCGGTGCTGGACATTCCCAGAGCAGCGGCGCCAACGGCGCCGAGGGCTATCGTCGCAATGATGGAGCCTGTGTAGCTCTCGAAGAGGTCTGCTCCCATACCTGCGACGTCGCCGACGTTGTCCCCAACGTTGTCAGCCACTGTCGCTGGGTTACGAGGATCATCTTCATCGAGACCTTGCTCGACCTTGCCGACCAGGTCCGCACCGACGTCGGCTGCCTTCGTATAGATTCCTCCACCTACCCTGGCAAACAGCGCGATGGACGAGGCGCCGAAACCGAATCCGGCCACCAACTTGATGTCCTGGAAGATCAGGTAGACGACGGTGATGCCTATCAGGCCGATGCCGACCACACTGACGCCCATGACAGTGCCAGAGTTGAAGGCGACCCTTAGTGCGGCGTTTAGTCCCGTCTGGGCCTGAACGGTGGTCCGCGTGTTCGCCCGAACCGCGATGCTCATACCTATGAATCCAGCGAGTGCGGATCCGATGGCCCCTACCAGGTAAGAGATGGCTGTGCCGGGAATTACTTCTCCGTCGCCTTCTACCTTATCTAGCACGTCCAAGTCTATGAAGACCCAGAGAATCGCGAAGACGATCACTACAAACACCGCGAGGAGTCTGTACTCCCGCGACAGGAACGCCATCGCACCTTCGCGTATGGCGTTTCCGATAAACCTGACCTGCTCGCTGCCTTCATCCGACTGCATGATCTTCCACGCAAGATAAGCGGCGAAGGCCAGTGCAATGACACCTGCAACAATCGATGCGTACAGAATCTCCAATAGATGCCTCCACAAAAAAGCCCCCCCGATTAATAGGGGAGGCTTTGTTCAATTAGGCGTTCATTTCGAGCCAAAAGCTAGCATAGCAGACGGAATACGGTCAAGACCGGGACGAATCCAGCTTCCTGTTCAGTTCCTCCAGCTGGTTCTCCAGTCTTCTCTGGCGAAGAGCAACGGTTATGTCACCGCGTGTCCGTTCTATGACACCTCTCATGACATCGGTTGTCCTTCTGAGGCCACGCGTGACGCTGTCAGGGTAGTCCAGTGTCACCAGAACCGAGTACACCTCATCCATTATCTCAAGGTAGGACTCACACCTCGCAAATTCGTCTCCCCTGAGGAGATCCAGCACGAGACGTCGCATCTCACCAATCGATTCCGCCAGGCCATTCATGTAGACTGCCGGGCCGACGTCCAGGTCTCCCATGGTGGGAAGCTCTGAGCCTTCCGCGAAGGCAAGGGTGGCATGCGCCTCCACATACTCCTTGAGTGCGTCTTCGACGTAGCCGCCAAAGTAGACTGCCGGATGGTCATGGCGCTCAGCTTCGATCTGTGACCTGAGTTCGCTTGCGCGATCTATAAGATTACGCGCTTCCTTGAAGTCGCCTCTATGAGTCGCCCTGATAGAGTTGGCGGAGTATCGCGTGATTTGCCGAGAATGCGCCAAAGCGCGTTCCCTGGCCTCATGGGTACTCTTGAGCAACTGCTCTGCGGCTTCTCCCGCACTCCTGATGGCGGCGAGGAGTTCTTCTGGCGACGTTCTTGGCATGGAGTTCGACACTTCTTTTGACCTTCTAGTGTTTCGCCGACTCGAAGAGGCCTACCAGTTCCTCGGTGGCAGCCCTGGGATCTTCGGCAAAGGTAATTGCGCTAACCACGCATACTGAATCGGCTCCAGCCTTCACTACATCAACTATGTTCTCTCTATTGATCCCACCAATTGCGACGACTGGCGGACTCACTGACGCTTTCGCGCGTTCGATCATCTCCGGACCAAGCGCACGACGCCCTGACTTACCCATCGTCGTGGTCGCGTAAATGGCGCCAACCGCGATGTAATCGACACCATCATCCTGGGAACGACTCGCTTCCTCCATGCTTCCGTTTGAGTTTCCAATCAGTTGGTCTGGGCGCAGAATCCGCCGGGCCTCTGAGACTGGCAGGTCGGTTTGGCCCACATGCAGGATGTCGGCGTTGGATGCCCGCGCAAGGTCAGCATGGTCGTTCATCACGAACAGGGCGCCGTGTTCGGCGCAGATTGACTTCAGCTCGCGTGCCGTTTCCAACATCGGGCCCTTGTCGTTCAGCTTGTCGCGTAACTGGACGACCTTCGCGCCGCCTATCAGGGACTGGTACGCGACTTCGGTCACCGGCCTTCCCTTTGTCGCCTCCGGATCGACAATTAAGTAAATGCCCGTTAACGACTCGGTCAGCTGCCTTCGCACACTGGCTGCGAGTGACTTGTAGGCGCTTTCTACGGATTCCCTTGCTGCCGACGTAGAAACCCAATCCAGGGTCAAGCCGCTACTGGCCGACAACGATTCCAGTGAGTCGATGGCGGCTCTCATAGACTGGACCACTTCAAGTGCGGTTGACGGTGACGTTGCAGCCGATGATCCAGTGTCTACCTGGGCGAATTCACTAATGCCATTGCCGGCCATAGACTCGCGCAGGGCCAGCAGACCGGTGCGGGTACTTGCATCGATGTCAGGCTGTGCTTCCAGGAGCACCGTTCCCTGTATCAGAGTTTCAATCTGGGCCTGGGCGAGAAGTTTCAATCTAGGCTTCCTTGGCGCTTGAGTTCTCCTGTTAGCGTCGGCGGGATTCTAACACACGGCTGGGGTGCAATCTCGGGGCTTGCGGCTTACAATACCCCCGCATTGCATTTAGAGGAGCGGAATCAGTTGTCTCACTACAACGTGGCCGTCATTAGAGGCGACGGCATTGGAATCGAGGTTATCGAAGAGGGTATCAAGGTACTGGATGCCGTCGGCCAGGAGTACGGGATCAGCTGGACCTGGAACGAGTACCCTTGGGGAAGCGAGTTCTACAGGGAGCACGGCGTGGTCATGCCTACCGACGCGCTGGACACGCTCACCGAGTCGGACGTGATATTCCTGGGAGCAGTTGGACATCCCGACTTCCAGGACCATATCACGCTCGGAGGACTGCTGCTTCCAATTCGTCGGACGTTCGACCAGTATGTGTGCGAACGTCCAAGCGTTCTGTACGAGGGTATAGAATCCCCCGTCAAGGGATACGGGCCAGGCGACATCGACATGGTAGTCGTACGAGAGACCACAGAAGGCGAGTACGCCGACGTCGGCGGCTTTCTGTACCCGGACTTTCCTGAGGAGGTTGGGATACAGTCGGCTGTCTTTACCCGGAAGGGGTGCGAACGAATCATCCGGCACGCCTTCGAAGTCGCCCGCAGGCGTAACAAGGGCAAGCACGTAACTTCCATCACCAAATCGAATGCCCTCGGGTACGGGATGCTGGTATGGGACAGGGCGTTTGAACGAGTCGCAGAAGACTATCCTGACATTGAGACGCTTTCTCTGCTTGTTGACGCTGCCTGCATGGACTTCATCCGACGGCCGGAGTCGTTCGACGTCGTGGTCGGCAGCAACCTATTCGGAGACATTCTGACCGACATCGGGGCGATCATCACCGGAAGCATGGGCCTCGCTCCGAGCGGCAACATTGACCCTGAGAGGCGTTACCCCTCTATGTTCGAGCCGGTCCACGGCTCTGCACCAGACATCATGGGGCAGGGGATCGCCAACCCTCTGGCGACAATCCTCTCAGGTGCGATGATGCTAAGGCACCTGGGAGAAGATGCCGCGGCCGATTCGGTTGAGAAGGCATCACTTAGCGTTGTCGCCCTGGGGGAGACCATAACTCCCGACCTGGGAGGAAGCTCCAGCACACAGGACGTCGGCGATGCTGTAGTCTCGGCACTGACGTGATATCAAGAGCCTAAGGAGGAACGCCATGACGCTCATCAAGGGAGGAACCGTAGTCACACCGTCCGGGGTTGGTGAGTTCGACATCTGGATCTCCGGTGAGACCATTCAGGCCGTCACTGAGCCTGGTGCAATCCCGGCCGGCGACGAACCGGTCATCGACGCCACTGGCAAGCTGGTCGTGCCAGGCGGAATCGAGCCCCACGCTCACATCGGCGGACCGCGTCAGCCGGAGAGGTCCGGTGCCGAACCCGTCTCCAAGGCAGCGGTGTGGGGAGGGACGACTACAGTCCTGGACTTCGCCACGCAGGTCCCAGGTCACGACCTCCGTCATGCGCTTGGGGAAGCTGCGGAGCGGTGGGAAGGCAACGCCTACACTGACTACTCCTATCACCCCATCTTCACAAATGGGGCATCCAGGGCTCACATCAACCAGATTCCCGAACTGATCGAAGAAGGGTTCCCGAGCTTCAAGATATTCACGACGTCCATTCGTCCGCCCAGCCCGCAGATGCAGAACAACAAGACGGACTTTGGCAGACTCGCCATCATCATGGATCGGATCACCGAGGGAGAGGGCATCCTGCTCGTCCACTCAGAGGACGACGACATGGTCCACTATAACTACGACAACGCCAAAGAGGACGGCCTGTGGGACTGGTGGCATATGCACCACATCCACTCTAACCTGTCCGAGGACGTGTCGTTCCGACGAGTGCTCCGGCTCGCAACCAAAAAGAAGTGTCCTGTTTACTTCGTCCATGTGAGCGCGCAAGAAGGGGTCGAGGCTGTGGGGCAAGCCAGGATGCTGGGGTTGCCGATTTATGGTGAAACCCTGCACAACTACGCCTGCTTCAACGCCGAGAACTACCGCGAAGACTATGGCATGAAGTACCACACTTACCCCTCGCTTAAACAGGAGGATGACAGAAGCTCATTGTGGCAGGGGCTGCTCGACGGCAGGCTCTCGACAGTAGCGACGGACCTCGTGTCGACCACCTGGGAGGAGAAGACCCGCTTCAAGACCGTGGCCGACGTTACCGGCGGTCACAATGGCATTGAGACTCGAATGGGAATCGCCTACTCGGTAGGCGTCGTCGAGCTTGGTATGAGCCTGGAGCGGTTCGTAGACATCACTTCGACGAACGCCGCCAAGATATTCGGCATGTACCCCAAGAAGGGCATAATCGCACCGGGGTCAGACGCAGACATCTGCATCATGGACACGACGTGGGACAGGCCACTTACACTGGATGACCTTCACCTTGAAGACTACTCCATCTGGGAAGGCTGGCATGTCCGCGGATGGCCGGAGACAGTGCTCCTCCGGGGCAATGTGATGATCGAGAATGGCGAACTGAAGGGTAGCCCGGACGTTGGACGCCTGCTATCTCGTTCGATTGCTCCCGAGGTGCTCGAGAAGCCGATCTGCTAAGTCAGTCTCCCCGACGGCCCCCTGGCTAGTCTACGGCCAGCAGGAAGTCGAAGTCGCAGCCGCTATCAGCCTGCATTACGTGTTGCGAATACATCGAGGTGTAGCCGCGCTTGTGGACCGGCCGGACCGGGGGTGACTCCGTGAGTCGCCGCTTGATCTCACGGTCATCCACGAGGAGGTCAAGGCTCCGGCTGGGGACGTCCAGCTTGATACGGTCGCCGTTCCTGACGGCCGCAAGTGGGCCGCCGGCGGCTGACTCGGGGGTGACGTGGACCACGACCGTCCCAAACGCTGTGCCGCTCATCCTCGCGTCGCTCAGGCGGACCATGTCCCGGACACCCGAGGCGAGGATCTTCTTGGGAAGGGGCAGGAACCCCCATTCGGGCATTCCAGGGCCGCCTATCGGCCCGCTGGAGCGCATCACCAGCACGTCGTTGGGAGTCACGTCGAGGTCCGGGTCGTCGACGCGCGCGAATAGATCGTCGTGGTCTTCGAAGACTATCGCGCGCCCCTCGTGGGTCATCAGCGATTCGGATGCAGCCGTTGGCTTGATCAATGCACCGGTTGGCGCCAGAGAGCCCGTCAGCACTGCAAGACCGCCTTCGGGGTTCATCGGGTTGTCCAGGGTACGAATCACATCCTGATCGTAGTTGATGGCAGGTTCAAAGTTCTGTCCCAGAGGCTGCCCAGTAGCGGTGAGCGAGTCCGTGTGCAGAAGGGGGGCGATCTCTTTCAGCAACGCCCCCACTCCGCCGGCATGGAAGAAGTCTTCCATGAGGTATCTGCCCGATGGCTTCAGGTTCAACAGGAACGGAGTAGTCCGAGAGAGCTCATCAAACAAGGTGCCGGGCAGGTCGATTCCCAGTCTTCCTGCAATGGCTGTCAGATGGATGACCGCGTTCGTAGACCCTCCCATGGCGTGCAGGGTCCGAATTCCGTTTTCGAACGCCTGCCGCGTGAGTATGTGAGACGGCCGTATGTCCTGCCGGACGAGTTCAACGATCTGACGTCCGGCCAACTCGGATATTCGGAGTCTCCGGGAGTCTACCGCGGGAGTTGCTCCATTACCGGGCAGCGCAATTCCCATAGCCTCCGAAACCGAGGCCATCGTGGATGCGGTGCCCATCACCATGCAGTGACCAGGGCTCCTGACAATGCAGGTCTGAAGTTCTGCCCACTCGTCCTCCGTGATCCTCCCCGCGCGAAGCTCCACTTCGTAACGTCGGCAGTCGGTGCAGGAGCCGAGTTCCTCCCCACGCCAGTTGGCCTTGAGTTGCGGCCCTCCGGTAACCATGATCGAGGGGATGTCTGCGCTCGCAGCGCCCATGAGAAGGGCAGGGGTCGTCTTGTCGCAGCCGCCCAGAAGCACTACTCCGTCCAGTGGATTGGCGCGGATCGATTCCTCAACCTCCATGCTCATCAGATTTCTGAACAGCATGGTTGTCGGACGCATGTTGTACTCACCGAGCGACATCACCGGGAATTCCATCGGGAATCCGCCAGCCTGCCACACGCCTCGCTTCACAGCCTCGGCAAGGGTCCGCAAGTGAGCGTTACAGTGTGTCAGCTCGCTCCACGAGTTACAGATGCCGATAATCGGCCTGCCTTCGTACGCATCGGGGCCGTACCCTTCGGCCATGAACGCTGCGCGACGCAGCCATCCGTAGAGCTCTGGCGTATCGAACCATTCGCTTGATCGCAGTTTTGCACCATTTGCTTGCTCGGTCATGTGGGACTCACTCTCCCTCTGGTGTCTCAGGTTGAGGTGGGGAACGGAAGTAGTCGTCGAGCCACCGCTTCAGGGCGTCCAGAGAGGGTGGCGCGACGTAGAAGACCTGGACTTCTGTTGGGAACTGGACCTGATGGTCCTCTCGAATGAAGAGCACGGCGCAGTCGCCGACGCCAAGATCGTCTCTGATCCTGTCCGCAATTCCCCTGTACCTGGCCGCTAGAGTGTCCTGGTAGCCCTCAAGTGAAGCCTGCAAGACCTTCTGGCTGGCGGGACCCATTGTCAGCACACGCTGCCAGTCGGAGTGTTCAGCTACAAGTTCGGGGTCTTCCAACTGACACATTGTGGCAGTGGACTGGCACATTGCTCGTATCAGGGTACAGGCAGTCGGGTTCAGGACCTCGAGATGCTGAAGGCCCTCATCGCCTTCAGCGCAGATCATCTCGTGGTACACCTTTGATACAGTGCCCAGAGATCTTTCGAGGTTTCCTATGGAATCTCGGACCTCAGACCAGTACTTCTCTATGAGTTCCCTGGCGTCATCAGGGATTCCCGGTGCGACAATGTAGTTCGGGACTAGAAACAGGTTCTTCTTGCCCTCATACGAACTTACGCTCGGCCTCGGAATCTGTGACAGCGGCTGTTGGGTCATCTAGCCGCCACGGGTCTGCGGTTGGCAGTTACGCCTCTGTCCTCGCCGACCGGGTCTACGCGAACGGCGCAGACCTTGTACTCAGGAATCCTGGAATTCGGGTCCAATGCAGCGTTGGTAAGGAAGTTGGCGGCGTGCTCCTGAAGCCTGACGAATGGGACGAATATCTCCCCCACGCGTTGTCGCTCCGTATAGACTGCCCTGGCCTCGAGATCTCCGCGGCGTGACCTGACTCGTATCCATTCCCCATCAGCTACGCCGTACTTCTCACCGTCAGCAGGGTTCATCCCGACTGTCAGTTCAGGGGAACGGGCCAGAAGATTATCTGCGCGTCTCGTGATCGTGCCGCCATGCCAGTGGTAGAGGATTCTCCCTGTGTTGAGAATCAGAGGGAATCTCGCAGACGGTGTCTCGTCTGCAACCGGACCCTGGTCGAAGCCTACAAACTTCGCCCTGGGGCCCCTCGGGAAATCAGACTCATACAGGAAGCGCGTTCCGGGATGATCCGGAGTGGGGCAGGGCCACTGGATACCACCCTCGTTCTCAAGGCGATCATACGAGATGCCCGCGATGATTGGCATGAGCGTGGTCATCTCGTCGAAGATCTCCGAAGGGTGACTGTAGTCGAACTCGTGCTCCAACTCCAACCCAAGCCTGGAACTCATGCGCTGGGCGACATCTCGGATAATCTCCCAGTCTGCTTTGCTCTCGCCAACTGGCTCGACTGCCTTCCGGACGCGCTGCACTCGGCGTTCGCTGTTGGTAAACGTACCGTCTTTCTCAGCGAAGGACGTAGCGGGCAGAACAACGTCGGCAATCCGCGCCGTCTCGTGCAGGAATATGTCCTGCACAACCAGGAAGTCCAGCTTCTTGAACATCTCTTCAGCGTGGCTGAGGTCCGGTTCGCTCAACAATGGGTTCTCACCAGTGACGTACATCGCCTTGATCCGACCAGTGTCCATGGCTGGGACCATCTCAGTTATGACGAGCCCAGGATCAGGAGGCAGCGGCTGGTTGCTCCATGCTTCCTGGAATTTCTCGACTGACTCAGGGCCGATGGGCTGGTAGCCTGGGAATGAGTTCGGCACACAGCCGGAGTCGCCGCAGCCCTGGACGTTGTTCTGCCCTCTGAGAGGTGATATTCCAGAGCCGGGTCGGCCCAACTGGCCGGCAACGAGCGCGAGATTAAGCAGCCCGTGAGCGTTCGCGGTCCCCATGGTGTGCTGGGTTATGCCCATGCCCCAGATGAGGCATGAGCCGCTGAATGGCGGACTCGCATAGATTCGGGCAGCCTCGGCGATGTCCTCAGCCGCGACGCCTGTTATCTTCTCGGCATATTCGAGATCGTACTTCTGGACGGTGTTCCACCACTCATCGTAGCCTTCAGTTCTATCCGAGACGAAGGTGGCATCAGTAAGTCCCTCGTCCACGATCACCTTTGCGATTGCGTTGAGCAGGGCGACGTCGGTGCCCGGGCGTGGTCGGAGCCAGAGGTCGGCGTAGTCGCACATATCGATGCGGCGAGGGTTGATGATGATCAACTTCGCCCCTCGCTCCACCACCGCACGCCTCATCCTCGAGGCCGCGACTGGGTGGTTGGAGTTAGCGTCGGAGCCAATGATGACCAGGCATCCGGCTTCTTCGTAGTCGATGTATGAGTTAGACGTTGCCCCACTGCCCAGTGAGGTCAGCATCGCCTCTACGGATGGCGAGTGGCACAGTCTGGTGCAGTGGTCGATGTTGTTGCTGCCCATGACGAGGCGGGCGAACTTCTGCTGAATGAAGCCGTCTTCGTTCGTGGCCTTGGCGGATGCAAGGGTCCCGAATGGGTCTCCGCGGTACTCCGACAGTCTCTCGGCGACGTAATCGAGCGCTTCTTCCCAATCCACTTCGACAAGCTCGCCATCCTTGCGAATAAGAGGCTTCTTGATGCGGTCCGGGTGATTCACGAATGAGAACCCGAACCTGCCCTTTACGCATAGCATTCCAAGCGATGACTGGTTGTCGGGATCATCGAGTATCTCAATGATGTTGTCGTTGATATCTACCTTCGCCTGGATTCCGCACCCGACTCCGCAGTAGGGGCAGGTCGTAGTGACCGTACGTGCCGTCTCAGGTGGATCACTCTTTACCCGAATCGCACCGGTTGGGCAGGAAGCGAGGCAGGAGCCACAAGTGGTACATACGGATTCAACCAGGGGGCGGTCCATGAAGGTGCCGATCCTGGCGTCCGTCCCCCTCCCAAGGATGTCGATCGCGCCGATGAACTGGTGGCCGTCCTGGCAGGCCTGTGCGCAGCGACCGCACATGATGCATGAGTCCATCGCAATGTCGAATACGGGGTTCGATACGTCGACTGGCTGCCGGGAGCGACCCTCCCACTCTGGTGTGTCTATCCCGTGATGCCTGGCCGCAATCGAAAGCTCTCGGTAGTTCCCGTTGGGACTCTCATCGGATTCCGGGAACATCGCCATCGTCAGTTCAAGGACGCCCTTACGAAGGTCTCGCGCCCTGTCAGTCTCAGTCTCGACAGCCATGCCTTCTGCGGCAGGCACCGAACACGATGCCGGGAAGCCTCGCATACCATCGATATTCACCAGGCACGTCCTGCACGCGCCTATTGGCTTCATGTCGGGGTCTTTACAAAGTTGGGAGATGTAGGTGCCCGACTGGTTGATTGCGTCCAGAACTGACGAGCCTTCTTTAACGGTTACGCTGCTGCCATTTATCGAGAGTGTGACGCTCATCCATCGACTCCTTGACGCCTTGCTAACCGGTCACCGAAGAAGTGCAGCCCGCTCAGAATTGGATTGCCAGCAGCCTGTCCCAGTCCGCACAGGGATGTCTCGTTTACGAGCCTCGCAAGGTCTTCCAATGCGCCTCGGGAACCCAGGTCTTCTCCCAACCCATCGAGCATCTCAACCATTCTGGGTGTGCCCTCACGACATGGCGTGCACTTGCCACACGACTCGTCGGCATTATACTGCGCCAGGTTTCTGACGACTTCAAACACGTCCATTGAGTCGTCGATCGCGATGACGCCGCCAGCTCCAAGCATCACCCCGGCGCCATGCAGGAATCCGGGTTTGATTCTCGTATCGAGCATGGAGGGAGGAAATACGCCGCTGGAGGGCCCTCCGACGCCGATCGCCGTGAGTTCCCGGTCGTCCCGAGTTCCGCCTCCGATGTCGTAGATGATTTCCCGCAGCGTGGCGCCAATGGGCACTTCGACAAGTCCAGGACGCTTAACAGAGCCGCTCAGGCTGATGATCTTCGTTCCTGTGTCTTCGCCATCCCCAATGGAGGTGAACTCATCGGAATTATGACCCATGATGTACGGGACATTGGCAAGCGTCTCGGCGTTGTTGATGACGGTTGGGAGACCCCAGAGCCCTGCTTCGGTTGGGAAGGGTGGTCGCAAACGCGGCTCCCGACGATAGCCCTCAACCGTGTTAAGCAGTGTCGTCTCGTCCCCGCACACGTAACCGCCCGCGCCTCGCCGAATCTCGACGTGAACGTCAAAGCCCGAGCCAAGCACGTCTTCGCCTATGAGTCCAAGATCCGTCGCCTGTTCCACAGCCAGGGTCATTCGCTGGCTGGAGAGATTCGCCTCGGCATTGATGTAGAAGATAATGTCGTGGGAGTCTATTGCATAGGCGGCGATAAGCGCGCCTTCAATAATCCTGTGAGGTACACCCTCCATGAGATGGCGGTCCTTGAAGAGGCCGGGTTCTCCCTCCTCGCAGTTAACGACGACATACCTTCTTTCGGCCCTGGTATTCCGGGCGGCCTCCCACTTGATTCCGGCGGGGAAGTAGGCTCCGCCCCTGCCTCTCAGTCGAGACTCCTTGACGTGATCGATGACAGATTCAGGCGTGGATTGCAGGGCCTTTGCCCAGGCAGTGTAACCGCCAACAGCTACGTAATGGTCGATGGAGTCAGCCTCCAGGCTGCCGCAGTCGCTGAGTGACACCCGTTCCTGGCCGGAGAGGAAGGTCTTTGCCTCAGCCCCGTTGTCATCTATCGACGACGTCAACTTCGTCAGTTCCGTGGTTTCCGGCGCCAGGTTCTGGAAGTAACTGCGACTGCCTTCTGGATGGATGACCTCAGCTGAAGGAGCTGCGAAACACACTCCGTCGCATCCGGCCACAATCAGTGCGGTCTGATCGTCCAGCTGATCCCGGAGTGTGTCGACGACTGCATCGGCGCCCGCGGACTGGCTACAATGACCTACGTGGACTATCACCCTGGTATTGCCGCCTACCCGCCCTTCGAATCGTTCAGCAGCTGACTGGACGATTGAGTCCATTCTTGACTGGATACTCTCGTCAGCCACTCACAGCACTCCTAACGATTTCCAGTGCCGCTTCCGAGTCAAGACGCCCGTGCCAGCGCCCATCGACCTCGATTGCGGGAGCCATTGCACACAGGAATCCGCATGGCACCTGCTCAAGCGTCAGTGTATCGTCATCTGACGTACCACCTGGGCAGACGTCGAATTCCGAGCCGATCGCTTCCAGTATCTGATCGGAGCCAGCAGCCGCGCAGCTCAGAGCACCACAGACACGTACCACCGTGGAGCCGGGCTTTTCGACTCGCAGTTCAGTGTAAGAGGTCGCGGCGCCGTACACCTCAGATGAAGGAATTCCCAAGTGCCAGCCAACGACCTCCATTGCCCAGCCGGGCAGGTGGCCGAACTCGTGATGCAGGTAGTGAAGAGCAGGCAGGAGTTGGCCGTGGTTTCGCGGAAACCGCTCACGCAACTCGCGTCGCAAAGAGTTTCGGTCGGTCGGCAACAGAGATACCCTACGATTTCATCCCATATTTGAGCATCGAGATTCTAGCAGACTGTATCGACACGATGTTCATTCTGTGTCGCATCTACCGAGCAATTGCACCGTCGACTTCTCGGTCCATGCAGAGATCATCCAGTTGAAGCTCGCGTAACTTACTGCCTGGAATAGTGCCGTCTGGATTCCATCCTCTGGCTTGATAGTAGGCCGACACCATCATCTGAAGATCTTCTTCAGATAGCCCCACGTCGGCCGCCGGGCCATCTGGGAGTCGTTCAGTAAGTACTCGCTCGGGCAGGGTGTCGTCATCGCGCGTCCAGCCCTCACGAATGTTGAACTGCTTCTTGAGGTTATTGATTCTCTCGCCAGCCTTCTTGAGTTCATCCGGCTGTACGTCCCAGCCGGTGATCAGGCCAAGTGAGTTTGCTGACTCAGCCCAGAAGTCATCGAATGCCTTGCGAAGGAACTTACACCAGATCAATGAATCCAGGACTGCGGAGAAGTCCTCGCCGTCTGCCGTGATAGTTCCCCTCTCGGCGTCCGCCTCCATGCGATTCACGCGGTTGGAGAAGTCAGCCTCGTACGCAGATGATCTGTTGTGGCAGGCACCCCGCGTGCTGACGGCAAGGGCCAGCGCCATCGTCTGCAGACTTCGAGGCTCGTAGCCAGGCATCTCAAGGCCCTTGACGTGCATTGCCCATGCTTCCGAACCGTTACCGACAGTCTGCGACGCTATCCTCGATCCCTCCGACAGGATCGCCCCGAGATTTCCTGACTTTGTGGCAATGGCCTTCAGGCAGGGCAGGAGGGCATCCGCGTTCCCGAATCTCAGTTCGAGGCCATCTGTGTCTTCAAGGGTCAGGATACCGCGTTCAAAGCACTCCATCGCCCATGCAATCGTGCCTCCCGCGCTTATCGTGTCAATCCCCACTTCGTCGCAGAAGTGAGACGCGCGAATAACGGTTTCGCGATCGCCGACGCCAACAAGCGGGCCAAGGGCGAATGCGCTCTCGTATTCCATGCGGCCCGTCGACTTTCGTGAGCCGTCCCCAACCGTAAGAACCTTCTCGCACCCTATGGTGCAGTTCGCGCAGTGGGCGTTCTTGACGAAGTGACCGCTGTACATGGCCTCGCCGCTGACTTCCTCAGTCAGGTCGAATGTGGACTGTTGGAAGTTACGGGTCGGCAGGGTGCCGAGCCTGTCGAACACCGCGACGTTCGCCATCGTCCCAGTGGTGCGGTACTTCTCGGTTGCGGGACCAAGACTGCGAGCCGAAAGGTCGCGTCCGACAACGTTGAGATTCTCCGCATCAAATACTGGAGCCGGGTTGCTTCCCCGCACGGCAATTGCCTTGAGATTCTTGGAACCCATCACCGCGCCGGTGCCTGTACGTCCCGCCTGCCTGCCGCCGTCATTAGCGATGCTGGCAAAACGCACGCCGTTCTCGCCGGCCGGCCCTATGCAGGCAACCCTGAACCGGCGTCCAAGTTCCTGTCTAACTGCCATTTCAGTATCGAGGGTGCTAAGTCCTAACAGGGCAGACGCATCCTCGAATCGAACTTCTTCCTCTTCCAACACGAGATAGGTGGGCCGGTCGCTCCTGCCCTTAACGATCAGGGCATCCACGCCCGTCCGCTTAAGCTCCACTGCCAGAAAGCTGGAACTGAGGGAGTCGCCAATCATTCCTGTTAAAGGCGACTTCGCTGCCACCGCGAACTTGCTCGAAGTTGTAAGTCTGCTTCCGACCAGCGGGCTGCAGGCGAAGATGAGCGGGTTATCGGGACCCAGGGGATCAGCGCCGGGAGGGCAGTGCGTGTATAGCAGGTAGCTGGCAAGGCCGGTCCCGCCGATGAATCGCCTGAGCATCGACTCATCGAGGGGCTGACGTACGCTAGTGCGTTCAGAGAGATCGACTATCAGGACTTTGCCGTGGTAGCCGTACACGAACTAGCCTCCAGCCTGGCTGGAAAATACGAAGATTCGATCACCTTCGACGATTCCTACAGGGGAACTCTCAAGGAACGAATGACCATTCAGGTTTGCCGTGTAGCTCGCCATAAATTCGTGGCCGCTCCTGTCCACGACAATCCCCTTCAACGATGGCGTGGAAGCACAGAGGGCACTGGCTAGCTCCGACGGGGTCAACTCAGTAGGTAGATGCAACGCGATCTCTCTCTGTCCGCAGACCAGACGGGCGTGACCGAATAGCTCTACTGTCACAGACACGGTTGTGGCGTCTAGTGCTCTCACACGGTGTCCGATCCGTTAGCCAACTCAAGGGCCGTTTCGAGGTCTTCCTGCGTGTTCATGTTGAAGAAACTGAGGAGGTAGGGGTCTGTACTGCGTATCTCTTCCTCAGGAACGAGCTTCACACGCACATCGGGGAAAAATGATGAGATCTTCAAGTCATTTGCATCGATTCGTTGCCTGATGGGATCAATGCAGACTCGCGAATAGAGGGCGTGAGTAGGTTCCGGCCTTCCTTCTACTACCGGAACGACGGCGTCGTAGCCAGAGCGCTGTGAGGCAAGGTATTGGTACAGGCGTATGTTCAGGAACGGCATGTCGCACGCGCAAAATGCCGACCATTCCGTCGGAGCCGTGAGTAGGCCCGTTATGATCCCGCCGAGGGACCCCTTGTCAGGATACCTGTCAGTGGCGGTCTCTACGCCTTCGGGCAGGTTGAGTTCGGTGGCACGCTCAGGACTATTGACGATGACCGTCACCGGGTCACCGACGCGACTCATCCTTGAGACTACCCGCCGAATCAGCGGCTCTCCCTCGAACGGCTCTAACGCCTTATTGCGGCCGAGTCTTCTGCTCATGCCGCCAGCAAGCACCACCGCGGTTATATCTGAGTCAAGCTGTTCTGGATCGTCCATGATCTCAGACTATCAGACGTTACGAGTGACCGCCACCGATGGTCATCTTGAGAGTCCCCATTTCGTTAGCATCATATCCACCGAGAGCTTCGACTTCTCGTTGGAATTCGGGCGTACGAATCAGATCCATTAGCGGAGCCAGCAGGTCGGAGTCCAGATTCTCAGTGGGAATCACCAGGTCGTACTCCTCGCTGAACAAGGGTATGAAGTCCAGGCCCATTGCCCTGGCGGCCGGAAGAATGCCAAGTCCGGCGTCAGCCTTCCCACCATTCACGGCAGCAGCGACGGCGAGGTGAGTGTACTCCTCGCGAGTATACCCTCGAACTGCGCCCCCATCGACGCCAGCCTTACGGAGCTCGAAGTCCAGGAGCACACGGGTGCCGGAGCCCCTCTGTCGATTGACGAATCCGACATCGGACCTGGTTAGGTCGGACAGTGATGAGATTTCCAGCGGGTTGCCTGGCTTGACCATGATGCCTTGCGTGCGTGCAACCAGGTGGACGAGGGCAACCTCCCTGTGGGGGATGTACCGCCTGATGTAAGACTCGTTGTACTCCCCGGTCTCTTCGTCCATCAAGTGTGCACCAGCCATGTGGGCCTCGCCCCTGCGAATCGCCAACAGTCCTCCCATGCTTCCCACATTGGCTGAGGACAGACCCGGAACCCCTGCTCGCCTGCTCAGGTGACTTGCAATCAGGTCCAGCACCATGTCGTGGCTGCCAATGGCAACGATGGTATTCTGGACCTCTTCCAATGGCTTGAGCAGTTGAACCTGAACCACTGAACCTGCCTCGAGACCCTCCGACAATCGGGGTATGAGCGCGATTCCATCTGCGCGTACAAGAGAACTGATTACCCCTGCGCCACGCTGTACGGGAGTCGCTACCAGTCGATCTCCAACCTGGCCGAGTCTCACCCTCAGGAATTCGTCCTCGCCCATTGGAGACTGGATTCGGCGTGTTACAACTGCCCCTGCGGTCTGCCTTGGCGCCATTCGGTGACCAAGCAAAGCCTCGACGACTGGTTGGACAAACAGCTCGCAGGCAATTGCCGCGGACACCGGATAGCCTGGAATTCCCAGAACGGCTTTGCCCTCGACAATTCCCAAAACGATAGGGTGACCCGGCCTGATCGCAACTCCGTGTACGACAAGGTCGCCAAGCTCTTCTACGAGCCCGGCGGTGTAGTCTTCGGCCCCTGCCGAAGAGCCGGCATTGACCAGCACGACATCGTGCTTGTCAACGGCTTCCGAAATCGCGTTTCGAAGCTTCTGGGGGTCGTCGGAGACTGGGGGAATTCTGACTGGTTCAGCACCCCATTCTCTGAGCATACCTCCCAGCACCAGGGAGTTGAACTCCACGATGTCACCGGGCTTGGGGTCGGCGTCGATATCGACCAGTTCTGTCCCGGTTGGGATGATCGCAACTCGTGGACTTCGTCGCACTTCGACATCTGTGACACCCGCCGCCGCGCAGGCGCCGAGGTCGGCGGGGCGTAGTCTGTGATTCTCTGGGAGCAGCAACTCGGATGCTACTATGTCCTCCCCAATAGCCCTCACGTGGTTGTAGGGGGGAACGGGAGCCGCGATCCGGATTGTCGTATCGTCTACCTCCTCAACGACCTCGATCATGATAACCGCGTCGAATCCATCCGGGACGGGTTCTCCAGTGTCAACCCATCTCGCCTGGTTGGGCAGGGACAATGTGAGGGGAGAAGTCTCAGTCGCCCCCATGGTCTCTCTCGACCTGACCGCCACGCCGTCCATGGCTGCAGAGTCATAGTGTGGCGCAGACCGCACTGCCCAGACAGGAGCTGCGGTTATTCGTCCCAACGCACTCTGAATTGGGATAGTCTGCGACTTCGCGTGTTCCAGCGCACCCGCGGACGTCAATGCCTCGTGGAACCGAGTTCTGGCCTCCTCCAGCGGTACGTCCTGGAGATAGTAGCGCCTGCCATGTCTTCCGTGGCCATGAGTCATGAAGGGTAGGTCCTGACGTCAACGGTCTCACCCGCATACAGTCCACCGGAATCGATGGGGACTTCGATGACTCCGTCGGACTTTATCAGGGTGAAGATGAGGTTGGACTTGCCGAAGACTGGTGTCGCGGAACGGTGGCCATTCATGGTGGAGAGTGTCACGGGCACGTAATCTTCGCGTCCCGACTCAGAAGGTACGTCCTGGGTAAGGACCGCCGACACCTCTGGAACGATTGGTGGACTTTTCTCCCCTGAAAGTACACGGATTGTCGGAGCCACGAGCAGATCGAAGACCACCAAAGCCGACACAGGATTCCCAGGAAGGCCAAATAGGGGCTTGCCCTGGGCGACACCTACTACTGTCGGCTTGCCGGGCTTGATGGAAATGCCGTGGAGCAGCACGCCCGGCTCTCCAAGCCGGTTAAAGACATCTGCCGTCATATCCCTGGTGCTCAAGGAGCTTCCAGCAGAGAAGACCAGGATGTCCGAGTCGGCAAGTGTGGCGCGGGCAGCCTTCATCTGAGGCTCGAATTCGTCCCGTACTATTCCAGCCGAGGTGTGAGTCGCACCACATTGGGCTGAGCGAGCCGCGATGGTGTAGGTATTTATGTCGCGTATCTTTCCTCTAGGTGGGCGAACTGAGGGATCCGTGAGTTCGTCCCCCGTAGAAACTATACCCACAACCGGTCGCCGATGGACTGGCACGCTGGTAATCCCGAGGGCAAGCAGACCGCCAATGTCCTGCGGTCTGATGCGATGCCCGGACGTGAATAGAGCCTCACCGGACTTTATGTCTTCACCGACCTGGATGACGTTCTCTCCGGGGGCGACCGGTCTGAGGACTTCAATCGAGACCTCGTCGGCAGGCTGGGTACGCTCAATCATGACAACGGCGTCGGCGCCGTCTGCCAAGACTCCCCCGGTGTATGCGACAGCCGCATCACCGGTCCCAAGTTGTACGTCAGACGACTCGCCAGTCGGAATGTCGCCGACTACCTCGAAGAGTGCAGGGAGGCTTTCGGAAGCTCCGAATGTGTCACTTGCGCGTACCGAGTATCCGTCCATGGAGGACCTGGGAAACGCAGGAAGATCCTCCGGCGAACTAATGTCTCGTGCGATGACACGCCCCAGCGAGTCCCCTGTCTTGACAGTCTCTACGTCAGAGACCGTTTCGAGATAGGGCAGCAGTTCGTCGAACGCCTGTCGGGGAGACCGGACATTAAAGAACTCTGGCAAGGGCAAATCCTCTTCGATGGCGTCTACCAGACGATCGTTCGCTGATCCCGCATGCGCCAGCAACTCGCCCGAAGGAGCAAGCTAGTCTTCCAGCCGTGAGTCGACCCAGGTGCGGCTTGGGTTGTAGTCGACGCCTACAGGCCCAGAATCGCTCCGTTCTCGTCAACGTCGAGCTGTCGCGGAGAGCCTGGAAGTCCGGGCATGGTCACGATGTTGCCCGCTATCGGGTAGATGAACCCTGCTCCAACTGAGGCTCGCACGTCTGATACCTGGAACACGTATCCAGATGGGCGCCCCTTCAGGTTCGCCCTGTGCGATATGGACAGGTGAGTCTTCGCCATGCACACAGGCAGGTTGCCCCATCCCCGCTCCTGGAACTGTCGCAGCTGCCGACCAGCGGCAAGCACATACGTCACGCGGTCGGCGTTATATACACGCTTCGCAAGGGCGGTGACCTTGTCTCTGAGCGTATCGTCAATCTCGTAGGCGTAGCTAATCTCAGGATGATCATCGGCGCTGGTCGCCTCTATCACGGCGTTGGCAAGGTCGATGCCACCAGCACCGCCGTCAGCGAAAACCTTGCTCTCCACCGCGGCGAACGCGCCGGCTTCTTCTGCGCCCCGCTTCATAATCGCGGTCTCTTCAGGAGAATCCGTAGGGAAGTGGTTGAGGGCAACAACTACTGGCAGGTTGAATGAACGAATCATGCCAATCAGGTGCGTTAGATTTGACATCCCTTCTTCGACGGCTTCGGTGTTGGGAATCTCGAGGTCACGCACTCTAACTCCGCCGTGGTACTTGACGGCCCTGACCGACGCGACGATGACCGCGGCGTGCGGCTCAAGTCCGTTGAACCTGGCCTTGATGTGCATGAACTTCTCGAAGCCAAGGTCTGCTCCGAAGCCTGCCTCGGACAGCACGTAATCCGCGTAGCCAAGGGCGAGCCTGTCACCCACGACTGAAGAGCATCCGTGCGCTATGTTTCCGAAGGGGCCGGCGTGAACGATTACAGGCTGTCCCTCGGTTGTCTGAACGATGTTTGGCTGGATGGCGTATCGCAGCAGAGCCATCATCGAACCGACTGCTCCAACGTCGTCCGCTGTGACCGGGTCACCCTGGTTCGTGTACCCGACTACGATCCGGCTCAGCCGAACGCGAAGGTCTTCAAGGTCACGTGCGAGCGCCAGGATTGCCATGATCTCGGACGCTGTCACAATGTCGAATCCGCTCTCCCTAACAGGGGTGTTGTTCGAACCGCCGATGCCGGTCATGATCGAACGCAGAGCACGGTCTTCTACGTCAGTTACTCGCCTCCACGTAATCCCCTCTGGCCTGAATCCTGAAATGCTGTCACGCTGAGCCGCGTTATCAGTAAGAGATGCCAGCAGATTGTGGGCCGAGCTTACAGCGTGAGCATCGCCGGTGAAGTGAATGTTGACCTCGTCCTGAGGCTCGATGAGGCTAAGTCCTCCGCCAGTTCCGCCACCCTTGATGCCAAAGATAGGTCCCAGCGAAGGCTCCCTGAGGGTCGCCACGACATTCTTTCCGAGTCTTCCCATCGCCTGGGTGAGTCCGACCGTGGTTGTGGTCTTGCCTTCACCTGCCGGCGTTGGCGTGATTCCGGTCACAACGACCATTTTGCCGCGCCGTCCGTCATCGCGAATCGCATCCAACGGGATCTTCGCCTTGAAGTGTCCGTAAGGGATGATGGAGTCTCGGTCCAGTCCGAGATCCTCTGCGACATCTGCGATTGGGCGCATGAAGTTGCCTCCAACGTATTATGGTGTAACGGGGTGACCTGATGATTAGCTTGCGGAAACGCTTGCTAGAACGACGGTCGAATTGTAGCATACGAACCTGCCCGGTCAACTTGCCGAGCATGTGGAGCCAGCGACCTGGAGGATCGCTATGAGAGGAGTCGTATTCGTCGGCGACCGCGCGGTTGAGTTGCGAGATCTTCCCGAGCCGGAGCCCGGACAGGGGGAAGTCCTGCTCAAGATGATGGCGTCGGGACTGTGCGGCAGCGACCTGCGCAGATATCGCACTCCCGCCGCAGAGCTAGCTCCCCCGTACCACGTCGCCGGACACGAGCCGTGCGGAGTTGTCGCTGAAGTAGGCCCCGGCGTGACAGAGGTCAAGGTGGGCGACAGGGTGATGATGCACCACTATACCGGGTGCAACGCCTGTTCAATGTGTCGCATCGGTTATACCCAGATGTGTCTTGTTCACCACGAAGTCTACGGTTCGACAGCTGATGGCGGACATCAGGACTTCCTACTCTGTCCAGCATCGACCTGCGTAAAGATGCCGGACGAGTTGCCGTTCGACCAGGGCGCCGCGGTGGCATGCGGAACAGGCACCGCATTTCACGCGATCAAGCGCCTGGGACTCACGGGAGTCGATACGGTTGCCATCTTTGGCCAGGGGCCTGTTGGCGCGAGCGCGACCATGTTTGCAAAGTCGATGGGGGCGCGGGTGATTGCCGTCGACGTCATTCCTGAGCGCCTCGAAATGGCCGCCGAGTTAGGTGCCGACACTGTCGTAGACGCCTCACGAGACGACGCAGAGACCGTGATCAGGAGTCTGACAGCGGGTGAGGGGGCGGACGCGACCCTCGACGCGACCGGCATTCCCGACGTGCGGATCAACGCAGTCGACTCGGCACGGTACTGGGGTCGCGTCTGCTTCGTGGGAGAGGGCAACACGACCACCTTCGACATCAGCGCGCAGATCATTCACAAACAGTTGACGATCTACGGTTCGTGGACGTTCAGCCTGGCGGGCCTGGCCGAGGCGGCCGAGTTCGTAGTCAACCGTGAGGTGCCGCTGGACCGGCTCATCACGCATAGATATTCGCTCGATCAGGCGGACGAGGCATACACACTGTTTGACACTGGAAGGACGGGTAAACCGGTCTTCTTATGGGAGTAGAACAGGCTGCTTTCCAGAAGGCGTATAATAGCTGGGCCAACCCAAGTGTAAGGAGGACGGAATGAAGGAACGTGGCGACACTATCATCGGGGACGCAGCGATCAAGTTCGGTATCGAGTACAGGGACCTTTTGCACGACCAGGGTGTCTGCATTCATGTTCTTGGGGATGTCAGCGAGGACGACGAGCACGAGCTGCTGAGGTTCGACTGCTTCGACCATGAGCCTCACTATCATTACGGGCCCCAGAAGCGAAACCAGCGCCTCATGCTGGACAAGACGACCGAAGGCGATTCGCTAGACTGGACGCTCCAGCAGATCAAGGACCGGCTGCCGGAGATGATCGAGCGTGCAGAGTATCCTGAACTTGCCGAAGCGGCCAAAGAGATCGACCTGAGTTCCGCAATCTCAGAACTGGAGTCGCAGTCCCGCGACCTGGCGGTATCTGGACGCAGAACGGTCATGCATGACCGAGGGGACGTGATCCTGGAGGCCGGACCGGTGCGGTTCGGCGTTGAGTTCAGGCAGCTCGCGAACGACCGCGGCGTGGCAATTCACGTCCTCGGAGACGTCGCAGGAGAGGAGTATGAACTCCTGACATTCGACTGCTTCGAGAGGGCGCCGCACTACCACTACGGTCCCAGGGCGAAGAACCAGCGCATGTACCTGGACAACACGACCGTGCCCGACCCACTGGGATGGGCACTCGACCTGTTCAAGGGTGGCAAGCTCGGTCCGATGCTCGAGAGGGCCGGATACACCGACCACGCAGCGCGACTCAACCCCGCGCTCGTCCACAGCGCAGTATCCGAGCTCGAGACCGTCTCCAGGGAGATGGAGACCGCTAACGCTCAGTAATCAGCGTTGAATCAAGGCGACCAGTGCAACTGGTGACGAAGCGTGGTTAACATGGTTTGTCGCCAGTCACTGGTTGCTGATTACTGAAAGCTCCGCAGCTGCTTCTGAGTGAACAGGACCGCAGCCGCCACGGCCAGGAGCAGACCTCCCAGGATGGCGATAGCAACGGGACCGCCGAAGTAGTCCACAGCCAGGCCCGCTGGCAACATTCCCAGTGGCATGAGTCCGAAGTTCATCATGAACACGCTCATGACACGGCCTCGGTACTGGTCCTCTACGACCTCCATGATCAGCCCCATGTTTATCGTCCTGCGCCCCGAATCTCCGAGGCCAACAAGCAGCATGATCACGGCGGCTGCGTAGTAGAACGGGAATGCGGCGATCAGCAGAAGGGCTATGCCTGACGCGAACGCCCCGACGATAAGCAGCATTCCACGTCGCCAGTTTCCGAGCGCCGCTATTGCGAGTGACCCAACAAGCGATCCGCCACCCATGATCGCGACCAGTAGGCCCATCGAGTCCGGCCCCCTGTCGTAGACGTCCACCACGAATACCGGCAGGAGCATTCTGAACGGTGAGGCCAACAGGGTCGTAGCCAGTCCCATCACGAGCAATACCAGCACCATCTGGCTGCCCTTTATGTAGCTGAGACCCGCAGCTATGTCGCTGAGCATGGCCCGCTTCTTCGCGGGGGCTGAGCCGTTAACCGGCCTGATCATGCTGGTCATGACGACCGCCAGCAAACTCAAGGCTGTAATCACGAAGTAAACGTTTGCCGGGCCGGCAAGGGCGTACAGACCACCGGCAAGGGCAGGGGCCATGAGGGTCATGGCGCTCATTCCTGCCGCATTCATGGCCATCGCATTGCCGATCTTGTCCGGTCCAACCACCTGAGGAATGATCGCCTGTCGTGCGGGCATCATGAACGACCAGATAGCACCCTGAATCAGCGATGAGATCAAAAGGTGGTACCAGCGGACCCACTCGGTGAAAATCGCAAGTCCTACGACAAGGGCGAGCAGTCCGACAATTAGCTGGCCAATCTGGATCAGTCGCTTGCGGTCAAATCTGTCCGCGATGGCCCCGCCAAACAGGGCAAGCACGAGCATTGGGACGGCAGAACCCGCGCTCACGATTCCCAGAAGTGATGCCGAGCCGGTGAGGTCATACACAAGGTACCCGCGGGCGAGCATCTGCATCTGCATACCGCCCATCATCGACATCATCCCCAGCCAGAGGACCAGGTAGTCACGGCTCTTCAGAGATGAGAAAGTGTGTCGCCACCCTCGCTGCGGTTGGACTTCAGTGCGTGGCGGAAGCTGAGCGCGTGCCCGTCCTGATGGCGACTGGGGACTACTGACCGGCCCGTTTACGTTGGTGGAGCTTGTTGATGGGTCCGCCCCGTGAGCTTGGCCTGCTGGGGCAGATAGAGGAGGGCCTTCGTCGTCCGAAGGCTTGGACGAATCCAGTTTCATGAAATTAGTGTACTGTCAGGGGTTATCGCCGTTCAAGGGGGACGAAGTGGGCCCGGACTACGAGCCGCACTCGCCCGCGAAACGCGGGAGGCACTCGCAGGTGTTCAATCCGGGCCCTTCTTTACTTCGTTTGAAGCGAGGTATCAGGCAAATGATAACATACCCGGGGTTGATGACTCCCATTGAATGAATCCTGCAATGACGAAATTAACGAATGTTGCAGATTGCAACTAATGGAGAAAACAGAATGGCGAACTCATTTGGTCATAGCTTCAGGATAACGACCTGGGGCGAGTCGCACGGGCAGGCCGTAGGTGTCACGGTGGATGGCTGCCCACCCCGGTTTCCAATCGACGAAGGCGACATTCAGAAGGAGTTGGACCGTCGTCGCCCGGGCCAGAGCGTTATCTCAACCCAGCGCAGGGAAGGCGACCAGGCGGAGATCGTCTCTGGTGTCTTCGATGGGCTGACACTTGGGACTCCGATACAGATAATCGTCT
>CAZIDM010000001.1:0-201948 GCA_964537915.1 uncultured Dehalococcoidia bacterium | reverse complement strand
CGACTATGAAGAGATGAGGGTTAAGTACCGCCCATCCCATGCCGACTACACGTACCAGGCCAAGTACGGAATCAGGAACTGGATGGGAGGCGGCCGAGCCAGCGCGAGGGAGACAATCGGTCGCGTTGCTGGCGGCGCTATCGCCAGGAAGTACCTGGCCGAGGAGTTTGGAATTGAGATCGTCGCCTACGTCAAGCGGGTGTGGCATCTCGAAGCCGAGGTTGACCCAGACCTCGTGTCAGCCAAAGAGGTGGAGGCGAACATCGCGCGCTGCCCGGACGGGGACATGGCTATCAGGATGATCGAACGCATCCAGGAGGCCCGCAAGGACGGGGACTCACTGGGAGGCGTGGTAGAGTGCGTCGCCAGAAACGTGCCGCCAGGTCTGGGCGAACCAGTATTCGATAAACTGGAGGCCGACCTTGCCAGGTCCGTCCTGTCGCTTCCTGCGTGCAAGGGGTTCGAGATCGGGTCAGGGTTTGCCGGCACGTACCTGACGGGCTCGGAACACAACGACCCGTTCTACAGTGAGGCCGGTCGGATTCGGACGCGGACCAACAACTCCGGAGGAATACAGGGCGGAATCTCGAACGGCGAAAACATCGTCATGAGGGCCGGTTTCAAACCGACGGCCACCATCATGCGAGAGCAGGAGACGGTCGACGTCTATGGGAACGAGACGACGTTGATGGGTCGGGGACGGCACGACCCGTGTGTGTTGCCTCGCGCCGTCCCGATAGTCGAATCAATGATGGCCCTCGTGCTTGCCGATCACACACTCAGGCAAAGGGCCCAGGTCGGGGGCTAGACGACCGGCGACGTGCCTCCGTCGATGTTAACAGCGATCCCGGTCAGGTAGCTGGCGCGATCTGAAGCCAGGAATGCGATTACGTCTCCGGCCTCTTCACCTTCACCTACACGCCCGATAGGTACGCGGGCTCCCATGTCG
Source organism: uncultured Dehalococcoidia bacterium (assembly GCA_964537915.1). Lineage (GTDB taxonomy): Bacteria > Chloroflexota > Dehalococcoidia > Lucifugimonadales > UBA1123 > VXRN01. Next base: position 200,999 of record CAZIDM010000001.1, on the reverse strand, counting down.
TCGTAGAACTGGTCCAGTGTCAGGTCTGGATTGGCTTCCTGCATCGCCTTGAAACGTGTCTCGTGCTGACCGCTCTTGATCAGCCCGATGCAGACGGTGTTCACGAGAATATTGTCCTCGGCAAACTCCTTGGACATGGCCTTAGTCAGTGCGACTCCTGCAGCCCTGCTTACAGACGTGGGTACGGAAGCCGCACCTGGGGCCTTCGCGCCAAGGTTGGTTACGTTGATTATGCGTCCGCCACCCTGCTGGCGCATGATAGGCACAGTGAGGCGCGAGGTCCTGATCGCGCCATACAGCTTGAGATCGAGGTCGTGCTGCCATGCGTCGTCGGTAACGCTCAGGAAGGGGCCGCCTGCCGAGGTGCCTGCGTTGTTGACCACAATGTCGATGCGCCCGAGCTCGGCCATCGTCTGATCGATCAATGCCTGGACCTGGTCGGCATCCATTATGTCGGTTGGTATCGCGATGACTCGATGCTGCGAGACGGCCCTGACCTCAGCGGCGGCCTGCTCAAGCACATCGGGCCTGCGAGCGGCGATCACGACATCGGCGCCTTCAGCAGCCATGCTTGCCGCCGCAGCCTTGCCGATGCCCTCGCTTCCACCTGTGACGATAGCCACCTTTCCGTGTAGTCCAAGATCCATGAGATTCCTCCTTAAATTATGAAGTGTCGGTTGATGCTAGCTGCTGGAAGCTGCACCGTTGGCTTTGTTTTCCAGCTGATATGCCTCGTCCAGAAGGTCTGTTACGTACTTTGCATCTGCACTCAGACCGCGTTCATCCAGACCGAACTGTAACTGTAGCAGACACCCCGGATTCGCAGTGGCCAGTACGTCTGCTCCGGTTGTCTCGAACGAGTCCATTTTTGAGCCGAGGATGCGCAGCGAGAAGTCGCGCTCGGTGATGGTGTAGGTGCCTCCTGCACCGCAGCAGCGTCCGGCGCCGGGCAGCTCAACGAACTCCACACCCGGAATCGAGTTAAGTATCTGTCGGGGAGCCGATGTGATTCGCTGGGCGTTGCCCAAGTGGCATGAGTCCTGATACGTAACCCTGTAATCGAGCTCGGCCGCAGGCGGGACGAAGGGCAGGTCCACTAGAAACTCGTGGATGTCTTTCACCTTCCCAACGAACTCCTCAGCCTTTTCATCGTAGTTTGGGTCGCCCTTTAGCAGGTGGTCGTATTCCTTCATACGGGACCCACAGCCCGCGGAGGCAATCACGATAGCGTCAACGCCAGCGTCAGAAAACACATCGATGTTGCGTCTGGCCATGGACCTCGTGGTGTCGAGATCACCAACGTGAGAATGGATTGCACCACAGCAGGACTGACCTTCCGGCACGACCACCTCGCAACCGTTTCTGTTGAGGACCCTGACTACTGCGTTCATCTCATCGCCACTGAAGAGCGGCATCACACAGCCGGAGAGTAGAGCAACCCTGGCCCTGACTTCCCCATCAGGCATGAAGGTCTGACCCTCTGCCCTGAAGAAGCTGTCAGAAGCCGCAGGCATGGATTGCTCCATGTCGGCCAACGACCGAGAGACGAGCCGGAGCAGCCCCGACTTCCTTACAAGCGATTGAATTCCAGAGCGTTGGTACACTCGCGCCATCCCAACGGTAAACTCAAGCAGACCCTGGTTAGGAACGACGTGGTTGAGAGCGACACCTGCGGCGAGCTTCGGGAAGAAGCCCACTTTTCGCTTGCGCTCGACCTGTGCCATCGTCGACTCGATCAGGCTGCCATAGGGCACGCCGGAAGGGCAGGCCACCTCGCATGCCCTGCATTGGATGCAAAGGTCCCAGTGTCGCACGACAGAATCGGTCATGCCGATCCGCCCTTCGTTCACGGCCTTCATCAGTGCGATCCTGCCGCGAGGCGACTCGGTCTCCAGGCCCGTCTCCAGATAGGTCGGGCAGGCCTGCAGACAGAAGCCGCAGTGGACGCACTTGTAGAGTTCCGATTCCTCAGGCGCGTCCGGCCCGGAGAAGAGCCACGAGGGATCGACAGTCGGCCTCGAATCGACCATTAGAGTCTCCCTACGAATCTGCCGGGATTCATCGTGTTGTTGGGATCGTACTCCGCTTTCAATCTTCGCATTACCCCTATGCCTGAGGGCTCGCCGCCCCACACGTCCACAAGGTCCTTCAGTTCAATCGGACACCTCTGAACAACTAACGTCGCAGAGAGGTCCCGGCACTCCTCTCGAGCATTCCTGATTATTTCGGCCAGAGCCCCGTGCAAGTCTGAGGCAGACTCATCACCAAACCAGTTCGCCTCGACAGTCCCAAATCCCGGCTGCGATGTGATCGCTGTCTCAAGGTCCGACGATCGTAGTCCCTCGATCAGGCTGTGAATCGCCTCTACCTGGCTGAGCAGGGCATTAGCCTTGAAGTTCAGAACCGGTTCGGAGCCAGGCTCCCATCCAAAGTCCGCAAGTGAGCGCCACACTCGACTCACCCCAATACCGTCGGCCCGGTCCACGTCGATTGCGAGGTAACGGGTACATATCGCCGTAACCTCGTCGATCTGGCGTTCCAGGGTCCGTGGCCGACCTCCGAGTCTCACTGCCAGGTAAGTGCCAGGTCTTTCGTCATCGGAAACTGCCTGTGCAACCGTACTGTTGTAAGTCGTGATAGCCAGCGGTGTCACCAGCGAGTTAAACACGTCAAGTGCGCACTGGACGGCCCTGTCTACCGTCTGGAACCTTGCCGTGATCGTGTTCTCATACATTGGAATTGGGGTCAGCTTGAAGCTGGCCTCTAGGATCACGCCCAGACTGCCCAGGCCACCTATATGCAGACGGGCCATGTCATATCCACTGACATTCTTGACAACCTGCCCGCCGCTCTTCGTGATCCTGCCGTCGGGTTGGGCTACTCTCATGCCAATGACTGTGTCCCTTAGATGTCCAAATTGCCACCTCGTTGGACCACCGGCCCCAGAGGCTAGAGTGCCTCCCACGGTTGCAAGTCTCGGCAGCGGCGGATCGATCGCCAGGAACTGGCCCGCCTGTGCCAGCACCTCTGATACAGACTGGAGAGTTGCACCCGCCTGAAAAGTCGCAGTCATGTCTCCCGAGTTATGGGCGACCACTCTGTTCAGTGCAGTGGTGTCGAGTACAACGCCTGGGCGTTGGGGAACATTGCCCAGCGAGATCTGCGTACCGCCACCCCTGGGGTAGACTGCAACTCCGTCACGGTCGGCAGCAGCGACCTCGTCGCATAGCTCATCGACTGTAGATGGCCGGACCACCGAGACCGGGGCGACGCCATCGATCATGTAAGAAGGCTGCAGGCTTAGACTATCGTTAGCGGTACTCACAGTTCGGTTGGAAGTGGTCAAATGAATGCGCCCGGACCGACGCGCTGTATTGCAGCAGATTGCAGGAATTCCGCCGAAGTCGAGCCCGTTGGAAATATCTTGCCCGGATTGAACAGGCTGTTCGTAGCGAACGCAGGCCTCAGCGCCGCCATAGCCTCCATGTCGGCGTCAGTGAACATCAGTGGCATGTATTCCTGCTTTTCCATTCCGATGCCGTGTTCACCGGATAGCACCCCGCCTACTTCGATGCAGAGTTCAAGAATCTCTCCGCCAATCTTCAGAGCGTTTTCTGTATCACCCGGCTTGCGCTCGTCGAAGAGCACAGAAGGGTGGAGGTTGCCGTCGCCAGCGTGGAGGAGGTTCGCAATCGGGTACCCGGTCCGCTCGGAGATGCCCTTTATCCGTGAAAGCACCTCGACGAGTCGCGTCCTGGGCACAGTACCGTCTACCAGCAGGTAGTTGGGGGCCAGTCTTCCAAGCGCACCAAGTACACCCTTTCGGCCTGACCAAAGTCTGTCGCGCTCCGCGTCTTCGGTAGCGGTCCTAATCTCCAGCGGGTCGTACAGATTACAGACCTCTTCTACAGCAGCCGCCTCTTCTTCCACTGCCTCGTGCAGACCGTCGACCTCCACCAGGAGAACTGCGCCTGCACCCTCTGGGTACCCGGCGTGCACTGCAGCCTCCGCCGCGCTGATGCAGAGATCGTCCATCATCTCGAGGGCCGCGGGTACAATGCCTGCGCCGATAATTCCCGACACGGCAGCGCTTGCGTCATCGAGTTCCTTGAAGATAGCGAGCAGTGTCTTCACGGCTTCGGGTTTCCTGAGAAGTCGGACTGCAACCTTGGTCACGATAGCCAGAGTGCCCTCTGAACCAATCAGGATTCCGCGGATGTCAAACCCCACAGATTCCCTCTGCGTGCCGCCGACCCACTCCACACTTCCGTCCGCGTAAACAACCTCGAGGCCCAGGACGTGGTTAGTGGTTACTCCGTACGCCAGACAGTGGGGCCCGCCAGAGTTCTCTGCGACGTTTCCGCCGATGGTGCAGGCGCGCTGGCTGGACGGATCCGGTGCATAGTAGAGACCATGCTTCGAAACGTGTTCTGAGAGGTCCAGATTGACGACCCCAGGTTCGACGACGGCAACACGGTTTTCGACGTCGACTTCCAGGATGCGAGTCATGCGAGTCAAAGGGAGGACTATTCCGCCCTGGGCGGCCACTGCCCCTCCGCTCAGACCAGTGCCGGCCCCGCGGGCTACTATTGGAACACCGTGCTTCGCGGCGACCTTTACGCATCCAGAGACCTCTTCGGTCGAGTCGGGAAGCGCTACGACCATCGGGAGAGCCTTGTCGACGGAGCCGTCATACTCGAAGACGATCAGGTCCTCAGGCTTGTAGATGACATAGTCGTCACCCACAACGGCCTGTAACTCTGAAATAATCGCTCGGATGTCCGTGGTCAACTCATTCGCTCCGGTGGCTAATGGTAGATTATCCCCATAACCCGCGCAACAGATTCGATGTAACCAGGGACTTACCGCGCAAACTCCGCCATCATCGTATCGGCGTCGTTGGTGGGAAGCTGGCAGGCGTAGTTCCGGCACACATAGGCGGTGGGCTTGCCGTCTACCGTCATCCTGCCTGTAAACACCGGCCACTCGACAAGCCTATTGTCGCCAATGGTCATCGCAACACGAACGGCGCTCGGCTCGAACACAGACGCCAGTCGTCTCAACATCGGCATGGCTTCGGAGTGGTCTGAATCAGCTACGACTACTGCTTCCTTGGAGTCGGCGAGATAGCTGTCCAACGCGCAGAGCCAGTGACCCGCTCCGGTGGGGAACTGCTCCATGATTCCGCGCACGCCACGAAGTGACTGTGCCGCCATGTTCCTGAAGTCGGAATTCCCAGTGATCGTGGACAGGCGAATGAGCGCATCGGTCATCATCGAGTGCCCTGAAGGATGGGCATTGTCGGTCACGTCGCGAGGCCTGACAATGAGGGCCTCCTGGTCTGAACCGGTGTCGAAGAACTGGCCTCGTAGAGGGTCCCAGAAGAGTTCCACCGCACTGCGGGCAAGTGACTCGGCCTCGACGAGCCACCTCGAATCGCCGTCCGCACTGTGAAGCACCAGGAGTCCATCGATCAATGAGGCGTAGTCGTCCAGGAATCCCCTGGCGCCGTTTTCCGAGTCGCTGTCCGTTCTGCGAAGACGGCCAGACTGGACCATCACTTCAAGCAAATAGGAAGCATTGGCGCGAGCGACTTCCAGGTAATCATCCCGTTCGAAAACGGCAGACGCCTCAGCGATAGCTGCAAGCATCAGGCCATTCCACGCAACAATCGTCTTTGTGTCTGTCATTGGAGGCACTCGCGTAGAGCGCGCTTCAAGAAGCCTCTGGCTGGCCGTGTCGATGAGGGTCTCAAGTTCGCTGACCGTCATGGAGTAGCGCGAGGCCACTTCCGCCGGAGGAGATGGAACATTCAGGATCGACATGCCTTCGAAGTTTCCCTCGTCTGTGACTCCGAAGTAGTCTGCTACTATCCTGGCATCGTCACTTCCGAGGAGTTGGTTTAGCAGCTCCGGTCTCCAGACGAAGAACTTGCCCTCTACACCTTCGCTGTCCGCATCCTGCGCGGAGTAGAAGCCGCCATCGGGAGAAGTCATCTCGCGGATTACGTAGTCAATGATCCGTTCGGCGGTCCGGCGAAAGTCCTCGTTGCCCGTCACCTGGAAGGCATGAGTGTAGAGCCGGGCGAGCAGCGCGTTGTCGTACAGCATCTTCTCGAAGTGGGGCACAAGCCAAAACGCGTCGGTGGAATACCTGTGGAAGCCTCCACCGATCTGGTCGTGAATGCCGCCTGCCGCCATCTTGCTGAGAGTGTATTCGACCATCTCGAGTGCCAGCGGGACGCCGGACCTCGCGTAGAAGCGAAGGATGAACTCCAGCGTCGCAGGCTGGGGAAACTTTGGTTGAAGTCCGAACCCTCCGGATCGGTCGTCGAACTGGGTAAGAGCAGACTCGAAAGCAGTGTTGAGTATTGCTTCGGTGAGAGGTTCGACCCCTGGGTCAGGTGTATATGCCTGCCTGAGTCGTTCCACCAGCTGCTTCCCGCTCGCCAGTACATCCGACTTACGTGAAACGTACGCCTCAGAAAGAGTCTCCAGCACTCGCACAAAGGACGGTAACCCGCCCCTGTCTTCAGGGGGAAAGTAGGTCCCACCGTAGAACGGCTCGCCGTCGGTGGTCAGGAAGACCGTCATTGGCCAGCCGCCGTGACCTGTCATCGCCTGGACTGCCGTCATGTAGACGGAATCGACGTCTGGCCGCTCTTCCCGATCGACTTTTATGCTGACGAACCACCTGTTCATCATGTCCGCGATCTGTTCGTTCTCGAACGACTCCCGCTCCATGACATGGCACCAGTGGCAGGACGAGTATCCAACACTCAAGAGAATGGGGACGTCCCTCTGGCGAGCGGCCTCGAACGCTTCTTCACCCCAGGGATACCAGTCGACCGGATTCTCCGCGTGCTGGAGAAGGTACGGGCTTGTCTCGTTAGCCAGTCGATTCGCCATGGTGGCTCTCTATAACCCCGAGATCTCTAGCGTCGTAACCTGCCTGGAGTGCATGTCGGCGACACGGATGGCGTGATTGTTGGTGTCGGCGATGTACATCTTGCCGTCATGCACGCTTACACCCGCTGGTTCGAAGAACGTGGCGTCACCCGCCGGGCCGTCATCGTGGCCTGTAGAACCCGACCCGAACACCGACTGACACGTACCGCTGAGCGGGTCCAGCCGCTTGACCTTGTTGTTGTAGGTGTCGGTGACCCAGAGGGCGCCGTCGTACAGGTCAACGCCGATGGGGTGCTGCAACCTCACGTCCTTGCCGACGCCGTCCACATCGCCAAAGGTAAACAGGTCCAGTCCAACGATGGACTTGACGGCTCCCATTGAGTCGATGTCAGCCGACCTGATAGAGCTGGTCTCGCTATCAGCGAAGTAAAGGGTCTTGCCGTCCGTTGTAATTCCGCTGGGCTGGGCGAGTTCCGCCTGCGGAAGGGGGCCGTCTATGATGCGCTCTCTTCCGTTGCCGGCGTGTACCGTCGTTTCCCGGGAGTTCAGGTCGAGCTTCCACAGCTGGTGGAATCCAGCCATGGCGATATACAGGAAGTTGCCAACCTTGACGACATCCCACGGTGACTTGAGAGCTACAAAGCGACCGTTCCCACCAGCATGGAATCCCTGCGACTGAAGACCTGTGCCGGCCAGGGTCCTGACCTCCATACTCTCCAGATCTATCTGTCTGATAGCGTGGTTCTTGGTGTCTGCTACATATAGATGAGGCCAGTCGAGATCGCAGCCCTGGGGGTCGTAGAACCAGGCCTCATCCGCAGATCCATCTTTCAGCCCGCGCTCACCGCTACCGAAAGTCTGTCTTACGGTTCCATCCAGGTCGGTCCAGACGATCCGGTTGTGGTTCGAGTCGGATATGAAGAGTCCATGATCCGTGGCAAGCACCTTACCCGGGAATGACAGCGGCCGCTCCCAGGCCTTGGCGCTCTCCAGTGCAAAGTCGAGTGGGCGCCTGTCGATCTCGCCGGTCTGATCGTATTCTTCGATCATCGTAGCCAGGAGATTGTCGAGCGCCTCAATAGGAAACTCACCTTCGTGCTTACCGACGACCTTGCCGTCCGGCCCAATGAACATCAGTGTCGGCCACGCACGAACAGCGTACTGCTGCCAGACCATGAAGTCGGCGTCGTTTATGACCGGGTGTTCGATCTCGTATCTGAGAATCGCGCGGCGGACGTTGTCTGTCGACTTCTCTGCGTTGAATTTCGCCGAGTGGACGCCGACGACAGCCATCTCGCCCGCATACTTTTCTTCCAGTTTCCGCAACTGCGGAAATACGTGCATGCAGTTAATTCAACAGTAGGTCCAGAAGTCCAGAATGAGGATCTTGCCGTTAAAGTCGGCCAGCTGGAGAGGTCGGTCGGAATTGAGCCAGTCCAGGCTGGCAGGGAAGTCGGGGGCATTGACCGTACCCGCGAATTTCCGTGGACTCATTTTGTGCCCCCTATTCAGGCTTGAGGAACGCCGTCCTTATCACGGCGACGTGAAGTCGACGGGCCAACGTTCGAGATTATACGCCATAGTCCAGAACATGTGCTCATACTGCGCGCTGGTGAGGTAGGCGGCGGTCATCTGTTCAATGAGTTCTGGACCGGCCGTTGCCGCCAGGTCGTCCAGGTGTTCGCTCCACGCGCGAGTGCTCTCTTCGAGAAGCCCTTCAGCGTAGGTCGAGTACCAGATCTTGAAGACCGGCTCTTCTGGCTCTCTCAGTATCTTTCCAACCTCATGGTAAATGCGAGGGCAGGGGAGTAGGGCCGCGACGCCGCACTCCATTCCACCCAACCGCATGGCGACCTCCATGTGATTCTGGTATGCAACATTGGTCGGAGATGGGCGGTTGTGGTCCACGTCACCCATCGACACCCCCAATGCATCGAACAACTTCCCATGGAGCGGCCTCTCCACCGGGGTCGTGACTCTTCTCAGTAACCTGCGCGCGGTCTCCGTGTCCTGAGCAGCCGAGAGAGCGGCGGCGGCACATCGACCGAATCCAGCCAGGTAGTGGTAGTCCTGGATGATGTAGTACGAGAACTTATCCCTTGGCAGCGTTCCAGCCTCCAGTTCCTGAAGGAAAGGGTGGCGGGTGATCCCCTGCCATGTGGGAGCAGCCAATTGCCAAAGGTGTTCGCTAAACGAATGACTGTTCATCGAATACTCCAGAATGCACTTCCTGGGGAGTCTAATATAAGAGTGACCCTCCCTGCAGCACTTTGGCTAAACTATTTCGATATAGCCATATTATCCAGCACAGCGTCGGTTCATGCAGATATCGTCGAGTACAAATCTGCTGATCCGTGAGGTTGGAATGAAGGCAGGCCGCAATGCCGGAAGTGGAGAAGCGTCCCTGGCAGGATTCGAACCCGCGACCCGCTGCTTAGAAGGCAGCCGCTCTATCCAACTGAGCTACAGGGACTCGAAAGCGTCCTGCCAAAATTGTATCACAGCAAGTTTGAGCATAGCTAAAGATGTCTCAACTTCAGGGATGCCATAAGGGTGTAGGGTAGGGGAGTGCGAGCTGTAGCCGAGCCCGGCAACAGGAGTCTCCAGCCCTCCTACTCTTCGAGGGCAATAAGGGACCCTTACAACTCCGTCTCAGTGTGAGGTCGAGAACCAGACAATCGAGAAGGGAGTCTGCTTCAGAACCCTCACAGACCTGATCGACATGCCGGCTGGCTCTGAGGAGACTGTCAACGTTCGTTGAACCAACTTCCCCAAGGGCGGACCAAGGGCCTTCGCCACCACTAGGCCCAAAAAGGCCCCCCGGATGACTGGAGCCAAGCCCCGACCTCGCCCTGCCAAGTAGGCAGTTATACCGCCGAGTAACGCGGTGACCACGATATTGGTCCCGCAGTGTGCGGACACGGCCAGGTCCGAGTGTCCATCCTCCAGGAGCTCCAGCGCATCCATTGCCGCATTCGCCACGGTGTCCGGAGCTGCCCGAGCCCAGACAACAAAGCCTCCGGGGATCGAGTAACCACCTATAGGCGCCGCAGTCCCTCTCTCAAGCAAGAGCGATACTGTCGCGTGCTCGAGGCCGTGATTCTTCCTTACTGCATTGACCAGGGGAATCGCCAATCGACTCACCTCCCGAAGATGAAAGTAGCACACTGGTGTTGTCTTCGACCAATATCCATTGTGGGGCAAGGCCTACTGAATCCCGACTGTTGCCACATATCGCCACATTCCAACTTCAAGCAGTCTGGGGCATGACTGCACTTATCATTTACAACACACAAAATCGCCGTGTCAGCGTCTAACTCCACTATCGTGAAGAAGTTTCTGAACACCAGTATGCTGTTTCAATAGTGAAGAAAATTGCCGGAAAAGTCTTGAAAACTTGTTGACAGTTTGGGGAGGGCGGATTTAGCATAGTACCAAGATCACAAGACAGGGAGGATGTGCAGAGATGACGCGCAAGACCAAAAAGATGATCGCCGTAGAAGAGAAGTTCCACCAGCCGCTGGAGAAGATTCTTCCTGAGATGGTCACTGACCAGGGTCTGTCTTCAACGGCCGATCAGCTCGGCGTGAGCAAGGCTACCCTCGGGTACTGGCTGCTGAAGCTGGGCATCAACGTGAGGAGAGTCGCCCTGGCGCCAGGTGAGACTATAGAAATCAAGAGGGTAAGTCCGGTCTAGGTTACTCCCCCCGAACCAGAGACCCTTACCAAAGTGCGAAGCCGCTGACCTTACAGGCAGCGGCTTCTTGGTTTCTTGGAGTTATGCTAATCGCTCTTTGAGCGAGGACAGAAGACTGGCATCGCGTCTGAAGGTCTTCTAATAGCGGGACGACCCGATTGCTGCCCTGGCTTCCCGTTCGCGCTCACGCTCGATTAGCGCCCTGCGCTTATCGTATCGCTTCTTCCCCCTGGCGACCGCCAGTTCGACCTTAGCCACATGGTTCCTGATGTACAGTCTCGTAGGAACGAGTGTGAGTCCTCTCTGCTCTACCTGGCGGGTGAGGTCTTCGATCTGCGTGCGATGAAGCAGTAGCTTGCGAGGCCGTTTCGGATCGTGGTTGTTGCGGCTGGCCGGCGCGTACTCATCGATATGAAGGTTGTGCAGCCACATTTGACCGTCGACCGGTCTCGCGTACGAGTCGCTCAGGCTGACCTTGTGCCCGCGAATCGACTTGATCTCCGTACCTTCTAGCACCAGTCCAGCTTCGACAGTATCCAGAATGTCGTAGTCGTACCGCGCACGTCGATTGACAGTGACGGTGGATGAACCGCGCTTCCCGTTGTTCGCTGTTGCGCCCTTCCTGGCCAACGCTAAGCTCCTCCGGAAGACGTGCTACCTGCGACCATCTCCTCCATCAATTCGACGGCCTTCTCCAACTGTATCGTTTCGGCTCTCTGGCGGTCCCGGGACGTCACCTCGTGGTCAGGCTCTATGCCATTTCCTTCGATGAGTCTTCCATTGGGCGTGTACCACTTCGCGAAGGTCAGATAGAGACCACCGCCATTTCCCAGCCGGTAGAGTCTGTTCACGCTTCCCTTGCCGAAGGTCTTATCCCCGACGACCTGGGCGCGGTCATGGTCCTGAAGGGCGCCAACGACTATCTCCGAAGCGCTGGCACTGCCTCTATTGGCAAGGATTACCAGGGGAATGTCTGCGAACTGCCCGGAGTTGCGGGCACGGTGATCAGTCCGACGTCCGGCACCGTCCAACTCGTACAGGATCAAACCATCATCTAAGAACATGCTGACCACTTCGACGACACTCGAGAGCAGTCCTCCTGGGTTGTCGCGAACATCAAGGATAAGTCCCTCGGCTCCGTTCGCCTTCTGCTCCTCGATTGCCCTGGCCAGGTCTTCGGGAGTGTCACTGTAGAAAGTGGTCAATCTGATATGCGCGAAACGGTCCTCGGGCCTGCTTCTGACGAGCACGCTGTCGAGCTCGATCCGATCGCGCCGGACTACGACTTCAACCTCTTCGAGCTGCCCAAGGTGCCGGACCAGCAACGTGACGTCAGATCCCCGTGGTCCGCGGATCAGGTTGACCGCTTCCAGCAGACTCAGGCCATCAATGCTCTCGCCGTTTACGGCCAGGATGAGATCGCCGCTCCGAATACCGGCCGCCTCTGCTGGGCTGCCCTCGAGAGGAGCCACGATGAACAGCTTTCCGTCCGCGTTCATCTGGACGTTAGCGCCGATTCCTTCAAACGATCCGTAGAGGTCCTCGTTATCTATCTTGAAGGCTTCGGGAGGTACGTAGTTGGTATGAGCATCTCCGAGGGCTGTGAGTAGACCTCGGATCGCGCCTTCGTCAAACTCCTCGGTATCGAAGTCCTCTCTATCAACGTGCTGCTGGCTGATGAGATTCCAGACCTCCCAGGCAGTGGCGAGCTCCTCGGGCACAGGGTCTGGAATGTCGATGGGAACCGCTGGCAGGGCAGTGGGGAGGACCATCGGATCGAATGGGACCACGGTCTGGGTTTCAGCAGGTTCCTCTTCGACGGCCGCTTGTTGAATTTCGACGGCAGGAGTCGTCTCGGTCGCGCAGGCTACCAAGAGGAGCGCTGCGACCAGCGCGCTTACGATAAGTGGCCAGACTGACCTGCCCGGAGTTTCAGGATGTCTAAAGGTATAGAAATGCTTGATAGTCATGCTCCAATTCTATCACTTGGCGGTCATACCCCGTGTTCCGAGCGCATTACGATTGGTTAGTCTAAGACATTTGACGCATATGGGGCGAAAGCAGGGCCAGTCAACAGTAGTACCGACTCGCGTCAGATACACGTGGCTGATGACCCTCTTTCTAATACTCTCTACGTCCCTGAGACTGGCGTTGGACTGCAACTGCTACACCTGCGATGACCACCCTGCTGTCCTTTTCAGATCCCTGATTTTTCAGAATTATGTGAATATGCTTGTCCCAGTGTTGAATGTGTCCAGCAGCGTGTCGTATATTTATTCGTATCGGCTTCAGAAGTTGCTATTTCAGAATACCGTACAATTCTGAAATAAATGTGACAGGTTGCTTTCAGACCTGCGAATGAACCTGAATACAGCTGCTCAGTGAAGTCCTGATCGCAGGTCGAAATTCTCTGCAATTCTGTGCGTCAGTTTAGAAAGGGACTCATGGCAAGAAGGACCAGGCTAACCAGGCCGTATCCAGTCAACACACTGGAGGAGGTGCTTCCAATTGCCGAGACCATCCAGAAGTCGAGCGGAGGCCATCCGGTACCAACGGAGCTCCTGGCCGAGACTCTGGGGACTACTCTGAAGAGCAGCGCTTTCGTGCAGAGGCTTGGCTCTTCATCGAAGTACGGAATCACTCTTGGGTCGCACACGTCCGAGCAGATTTCATTGACGCTCCTTGGCGAATCGCTGACCGCACCCCGAGATCCCGCAGAGCGATCAGACGCGCTAAGAACGGCCGCGAGGGAGCCCGACATATTCAGGAAGTTCTATGACATCCACTCGGGTAAGCCTCTGCCAGAGATTCCCTACGCCTCCAATACACTGGTTCGTGAAATGGGAGTCAGCCAGGAGCTGACAGAAGAGTGCCTCAGGATTATCCGAGCTAACGGGCTGCTGACCGGCATTGTCACGGAACGATCCGGCTCCCTGATAGTCGACCAGCCTGATGAAACCCACGAGGACCAGGATCTGGTCAGCCCTGGCGAATCCGTGACAGCCGCGCCTTCAAAGCCCGACGGCAATGAAGCAACTTACGTGTTGGTGCTGTCCGCAGAAGATGATCCTGTGGCGCAGGAAATCGAGGGGCTGATCGCGACGCTCTCAGTTCCCGTTAGAGCCGCGGAAATCGGGGCTCAGGTATCCCAGGTCATCTCGGACGCGATTTCGACAAAACTCCGCTCGGCTCGTGGCTGCATATTCGTGTGGCCCGGTTCTGAAGAAGAGGATTTGGGCGATAGTATACTCACCAGGACATGGATGACCCTCGGAGCTGCAAGCTTTCAACTCGGTGATCGCCTGGTGATAGTCTCTCAGGATCGGGACGAGCACGGTCTGGCAGCGATCATGGAGGAGAGTGACATCGCGGTCGTAAACCGCGGCGAAGACGGGGGACTGTTTCAGGAGTTGATGTCGGCGATGGTGCGAACGTCGATTATCCAGGTCTCTATGGGATGACGTGGAGAAACGGTGATGCGTGCACGTTATGTCAAGTTAAGAGTTGAACCACGTCTGGACCGCACTCTTACTTTACATAACATTTATAGTGCGAACCAACTACCCGGAGTGTCCTTACCCCTACCCTGATGCCGTCAGGCGCCGAGCGGCACGACACCGGCTCCAACAGAGGTAAGCGTTTCGTCGACCTTCTGGAGCAGTTCGTCGACGCCGTCACCGGTGAGCGCCGACACCTTCACGGAGTCCGCAGCGTCAGGCGACATCATCTCGACGTAGCGCACTCCATTTGCACCCCAGCGGGACTCAACATCTTCTGAGGCCAGGTCCGACTTGTTCAGAGCAGTAATGACCGGCACTTCCCTCAACCCAAGATCGTCGAGGATGTTCTCGACAACGCTGACCTGCTCCGGAGCGTTCTTGTGAGTCGAATCGACGACGTGCACAATCAGCGACGACTCCTCGATCTCCTCGAGCGTAGCCCTGAAAGATGCCACCAGCAACGTGGGCAGCTTGTGGATGAAGCCAACTGTGTCCGTCAGAAGCGCCGGACTGCCTGAAGGAAGCTGAATGCGGCGGGTGACCGGGTCCAAAGTAGAGAACATCAGATTTTCGGCCCTGACGCCGGCGCGGGTTATTCTATTGAGTAGTGTGCTCTTCCCAGCGTTGGTGTAGCCGACGAGTGAAACGACTGGGAATTCGTTTGACGACCGCTTGGACCTGTGAAGCTGCCGATGACGTCTAACTCCCTGTATTTCTGACTTGAGCTTCTGGAGACGTCCGCGTACGAGCCTTCTGTCGGTCTCAATCTGGGTCTCGCCAGGGCCGCGCGTCCCGATTCCTCCACCAAGACGTTCGAGGTGTGTCCACTGGCCTGCCAGCCGAGGCAGAAGATACTCATGCTGGGCAAGCTCTACCTGTAGCCTGCCTTCCCGGGTCCGGGCTCTCGAAGCGAACACGTCCAGTATGAGCGCCGTCCGGTCCAGGACCTTGCGGCCTCCTAGCTGGTCCTCCAGGTTGCGCTGCTGCGTGGGTGTCAGCTCGTCATCACAGATGACGGTATCGATCTCCAACTGGCTGCACGTGTCGTAGAGTTCCTTGAGCTTTCCCTTGCCGAGATACGTGTGCGACGGCCGGTCCACTCGCTGGGTAATGCGGTCGACAACCGTTGCTCCCGCTGTGCGGGCGAGTTCGGCAAGTTCGTTGAGGGAGTCCTGCGGGTCGAGTAGAGGGCGCTTGCGCTTCGAAGACACAGATACGAGTACTGCGCGTTCGCGGCGCGGTCGAGTGGACTTTAGTTTCCTACCTATGCTCTTCCTCCCTCTTTCGGTTGGTGCTAACTCTTAACCCCGCTCCAGGTAGCGAGCCTGTTGAGGCCCTCTTCAAGCTGATCGTCATCGATCGTTAGAGAGAACCTGATGTATCCCTCTCCGTACGAGCCGTAGCCTGCTCCCGGTGTGACAACAATATCGCACTGGTCGAGAAGCTGCTCAGCGAACTCGCCGCTAGAGAGTCCTCCCGGGACGCGCGCCCATACATAGAGGCTGGCCTTTGGTGGATCGAACTCGAGGCCGATGTCTGACAGAACTTCGAGGACCCTGTCCCGGCGACGCTGGTAGATCGCGTTCCGTTCGTCAATCCACTCATCCGTGGTGTTCAACGCCTCGATCCCCATGTACTGGATTGCCTGCGGAACGCCAGAGTCCAGGTTCGACTTGACGATTAGGAGCGCATTAATCATATCTGCGTTCCCGACGGCCATACCCAGGCGCCAGCCGGTCATATTGTATGTCTTGGAGAGCGAGTGGAACTCCATTCCCACGTCCATGGCGCCTTCAGCCTGCAGGAATGACGGGTGCCTGTATCCATCAAATGTGACATCGGTGTAGCAGGCGTCGTGGAGCACTGCAAGATCGTATGACCTTGCAAACTCAACCACCTGGTTGAAGTAGCCAAGATCAGCAACCGCGCCTGTTGGGTTGTTCGGGTAGTTCAGCCACATTACTTTGGCTTTCCTGGCGACGTCCTCGGGGATTGCTTCCAGATCGGGCAGCCACCCGTTCTCCTCCTCCAGCGGAAGCCAGTGGCACTCGCCGCCCGCGAACCACGTGCCGACCGAATAGACCGGGTAGCCTGGATCAGGGACCAGGGCGATATCTCCCGGCTCAATGAAGCAAAGAGCGGCGTGGCCGATTCCTTCCTTGGCCCCAATCAGTGAGATTACTTCCGAATCGGGATCGAGCGAGATGCCGAATCGGCGCTGATACCAGTCAGCAGTGGCCTTCCTGAATTCGGGAAGACCGTCAGACTCCGGGTATCGATGGTTGGGGAGATCCCCTGCAGTGTCGCGTAGAACATCAAGGACAGGACCGGGGGTCTCGAGATCTGGGTCCCCAATCCCGAACGAAATAACCTCTATCCCTTCCTGACGTTTCTGGGCGATCTTCCTGCTGATTTCGACGAACAGATATGGGGGGATCTTCTCAACACGACTTGCAAATCTCAATTTTGACTCCTGGAGTGTCGGTAGCTGGTCGCTACATGGTAAGGGAACTGCGACTGGTGGTAAAGGATTAGCCGCGGCACAGGCAAGGAAGGTTGTCGCCTAGCAGAATGCCCACACGTCGGGCGCCAAAGAGGGATATGAAGGCACAATACCCGAGTGTGATCATGCCAGAAATGAACGCAATTAGCAGTCTGATCCACGCCCAAAAGCAAACTAAAACGACAAGACCCGCGTAAGGAGCCGAACTTTCAGCTTAATTCGAGCCAGGGCCCGGGCTCAAGGTGTATTGGGGCGCTAATTGGGAGATCTTCTCGACGAAGCTCCTGCCCCGCAGTCCGCGGAGCAGCTCCTGGAATCTTGGACTGTCTGAAGAAGGCAAGAAGACTCCTCGACCAGGCCACAAACCAGGCGAGGTAGCACAGTCTACTAGTCGGGCAGTTCCCCTTCGAAGACGCGCTCGACGGGCCCTTCCATGATCACCTCGCCGTCGCCTGGCCAGTAGATCTTCAATTCGCCGCCTGGGAGCTCAACCGTTACTTCGTCATCCACCAGGCCATGAAGCCGAGCTGCTACGACCGCTGCGCAAGCCCCTGTCCCGCACGCCAGCGTAATCCCGGAACCTCGCTCCCAAACGCGTAACTTGATTCGATTACGGTCGAGAACATTGACGATCTCGAAGTTCACGCCTTCCGGGAACACCGTGTGACGCTCAACTTTTGGTCCAATGTCTGTCAGCGGGAAGTCGTCCACAGACTCATCGAAGAACACCACCGCATGCGGGTTGCCCATGGAAACGCAGTTGAGGAGTAGGGAATGACCATCTACTGAAAGGGGGAAGTCCAGGACTGGACCATCCTGCCCAGGAGCAGTGACCGGGACCTCATCAGCAGCCAGCCTCGGAGGTCCCATGCTGACGGAAGCGTGGGTCATCTGTCCCTCAGACCAAATGGGCCGCACGTTTAGCACTCCCGACGCCGTCTCGATATCAAATGCATTCTTGTCTGCTGATAGCGCACTATGTTCCAAACCAAAACGCACAAAGCATCGGATTCCATTACCGCACATGAGACCTTCAGACCCGTCGGCGTTGAACATCTGCATCCTGGCATCGCCGACGTCCGAATCTCTGAGAAGAATGAGCCCATCGGAGCCGATGCCGAAGTGACGATCGCTGACACGCCGTGCCACCTCGGGCCAATCACGACCCTGGGCCTCTGTAGCGGACCTCCGGGCATCTACATAGATGTAGTCATTACCAGCGCCATGCAGCTTCACGAATCTCATTGTGCCTCCCCTGTTCTAATTTGGATAAAGGTCACTTTATGCCCCTTGTGGGGATTCCTCAAGCCTTGATCGGACATGGTTGACCGCATCAACGATGCCTGACGAGTCAAACCAGGTAATCCTCGCATCCGAAGCCTTGAACCAGTTGGACTGCTGACGAATGTATCGATGCGTTCGGAATTTTGCACGCTGAATCGCGATTTCCAGTTCAGTCCCCTGCAGTAAGTGGCCTGCCAGTTCACTGTAGCCAATGCCACTCATTGCAGGCAATTCAGGTCCGTAGCCGGCATGCAGTAGCCACCGGACTTCCTCCAGAAAGCCGAGCTTCATCATGAGGTCGAATCTTCTGTCGGCGCGGGCGTGGAGCTCGGCGCGTTCACCCGAGACTCCAATAACGATGGCCTCAAACGAGGGCTTCACACGAGACGGCTGCTCCCCCCAACGGTGGCCGGATATCGCTCTCTCGATCGCCCTGATAACTCTCCTGGGGTTCCTTCTGTCGACGGACTCCCAGGCAACTGCGTCCAGATCTCGGAGTTCATCCAGAAGACCATTGATGCCGTTGGCCGCCAGATCATCCTCCAGTCGAGCGCGCAGTTCGGGAGCGGGAGCTATACGCGGAACCTCCCATCCTTCGAGGATCGCCATGACATACTGGCCGGTGCCACCTACCAGGATTGGAAGATTTCCATGATTTTTTGCGATTCTGATTGCTTGTTTTACGTGCATAACGTATTCCGCAAGACTGAACTCGTCGGATGGATCAACAATGTCAACCAGGTGATGTGGAACGAGATTTTGCTCTTCAGCAGAAGGCTTGGCCGTACCAATGTCCATGAAACGATAGACCTGGCGGCTGTCTGCTCCAATGATTTCGGCAGAGACGTGCTGAGACAACTTCATCGCCAGCGCTGTCTTGCCTGCAGCGGTAGGTCCGACGATGGCGATCAGTCTGTCCGGAGTCCCAGGGGCGAGTTCAGTGTTCACAGAATCGCAAGGCGTCTCCTGACAGTCTTGTACTGCCTCACACGCCACGTGATGAACTCCGCGCGTCTCGGGCACGATAGACCCCTACCCTACATTGGCCGACGGCGCTGCAATCAGTGGGAAATCCTACGTTGAGCGACCAGTCACACTTTTCGAGAGAAGGACCTAGCCCTTCACCTGCCCTGCCGCTGCCACGATGTAAGCGAAGGAGTTCGCGTCGAGACTTGCTCCGCCAACAAGCGCGCCGTCAATGTCAGCCTGCTCCATAAAGTCAGCGATGTTGGTGGCGTTCACGCTGCCACCGTAGAGACAAGGCACCTGGTCTGCCGCTTCCCCAAATCTATCTCTCAGAGCACTTCGAAGTGCTGACGACATTTGCTGGGCCACCTCAGGCGTTGCAGCCTGGCCCGTGCCAATTGCCCACACAGGTTCATATGCCACGAGGACTCCCGAGATGTCGGTCAACCGGGACAGACCACTGAGTAGCTGTGCGGTCACGTAAGCCTCGGCACGTCCGCTCGCCCTAACGTCAGAAGGCTCTCCAACACAGAGGACTGGTCGCATATCCGCCCCCACAGCGGCCGCGACCTTCTCGCTTATGAAGTCATCGGTCTCGCCAAAGAGCATCCTTCTCTCGGAGTGGCCCACAATGGCGAAAGTAGCGAATTCGCGGGCCATGGCAGCTGAGATCTCACCGGTGAACGCCCCCTCGGACTCTGAGTGAACATTCTGCGCACCCACGGCAATAGTGGAGCCCTCTAGCACCCTCTTCACGGTTTCCAGTGATACCGAGGGTGGACAGACGACCACCTGAGGTCCGACGCTGTCAGCAAGGCGGCGCATGATATCGGACGCCAGCCTGCCTGCTTCAGAGGGTGTCTTATTCAGCTTCCAATTGCCAATGATGGTTCGTTCGGGCATGTCTAGAATCTCGACTTGTTTCAATCGGTCATTGTGCGAATTAACGCAATGCTGTGCGGTACTTCCAACGCTGTCTAATCTGTGCTCAGGCGCCGAATTTCTTTAGCTTACCAGCGTAAGCCAGAAGCTGAAGCATCAGGGATGTAGCGGGCTGAGTTCCCAGTGCACCTGAAGCGCAGGCTCGCTCACTAAACGCCTGTGAACCAATGCCCGCAGTCAGATCTGACTGGATCATCATAGGCACGGGATGCCAACTGTGGGCCGCCATGATTGCAGGAGTTGAGTGGTCGCCAGCCAGGGCGAGCACGTCCACACCCAAGTCTGCCAACCTGGGAATTCTGTTGTCCAGGTACTCGATTGCCCTCACTTTAGCCTCGAAGTCGCCGTCTTCGCCGGCAGCGTCGGTTGACTTGTAGTGAATGAAAGCGAAGTCGTGCTGTTCGAGGTGTTCTTCCAGCGTGTCCAACTCAGCGTCGAAGTCTGATCCCGTTGGAATGACATTCATGCCAACCAGGCTCGCCAGACCCCTGTACATGGGATACGCCGCAATGGCAGATGGGTTAAGGCTGTAGCTGGGACCGAACTCAGGCCACTCCGGTATCTTCGAGAATCCTCGCATGAGGATCATGTTTGCAGTGCGTCTGGAACCAAGAATGTCGCTAGCAGCGTCGATGAACTGCTCTGCGACCATGGCTATTACTTCAGAACCCTCGTCTCTGGCGACCGGTTCGAGGGGTTCAACCCCAGTTCGCTGAGGATCGGTGTCACTCACGTTTTCACCCAAGCCATCACCACTGAATACAACAACAAACCTGTAGTCCTGTACGTGTGCAACCCGTACCTCGACCCCCTCGACGGTAATCGCGGCAAGCTGCTCCACTAGTGGCTTTGATTCGGAGGACGGAATTCGACCCGCCCTGCGGTCGGTCAGGCGTCCTTTGTCGTCAACCGTGCAGAAGTTGCATCTCACGGCAACGTCATCAGGTCCTAGCTCGATCCCTATGCCCAACGCTTCCAGCACTCCCCTGCCAATCACGTACTTCAAGGGGTCGTAGCCAAAGAGGGCCAGATGTCCGGGACCACTACCCGGGGTAATGCCCGGACCTACAGGCTGAGTCATGCCACAGGCACTTCTTCGGGCCAGGTCATCAAGGTGTGGCGTGTTGGCTTCTTCCAACTCGGACTTCCCAGTCTCGGGACGCGCCAAGCCGCCAAGCCCGTCGACAACCAATAGAACGATCTTGCTGTCAGTGGGACTGCACAGTTCACCAAGAAACGGATGATCGATCATTAGAGTGGGCGACTCGCCAGCACGTCAGTACTTTCGCCAAACCTGGCAGACTCCCCAGCACTATCAAGAGCCGCGATACCGGGCAACTCTTTACCTTCCAGATACTCCAGCGTCGCGCCACCGCCGGTGGATACGTGCGAGTAACTGTCGACGAGGTCGAGTGACGTGACCGCGTCGGATGTGGAGCCTCCGCCGATCACGGTGTAGGCGTTCTCAGCAGCAGCGATTGCCTTGGCGACTCCAATCGTGCCGTTGGCAAATGGAGTCCATTCGAATACACCCATTGGCCCGTTCCATACGATTGTACGCGCCTCGGCCAGACATCGAGCGTACAGGCCAACAGTCCTGGGGCCAATGTCCAAGATGAGGTGGCCGGGCGGTATCTCTCCAGGCTCGCACGTCAGCGAGACTGCGTCATCGGCGAACCTCTCAGCCGCAACCACGTCAACCGGGATCACAACCTCGTAGTTCTTACGCAGGGCGTCATCCAGGATTCCTTCCGCGATAGAGCGTTCCTCAGCGTCGACTGGGAGGTCGTTTTCGCCCTGGGAAGCAGCGGAAATAAACGAGGCAGCCATCCCCCCGCCTATCAGGAACAGATCTGCCCGGTCTGACAGGTTTTGAATCAGGGGAAGCTTGTCCATGACCTTAGCCCCCCCGACGACCACAGCATAAGGAGGCTCCGGGTCCTCGGTGACCTTGTTCAAGGCCATAATCTCGCGCTCCATCAGGAAACCCGCCGCGGACGGCAGATGCTGGGCAACTCCGTAGGTAGACGCGTGCCTTCGGTGCGCAGCTCCGAATCCGTCATTCACGTAGAAGTCTGCCAAGTCGGCAAGCTGCTTGCTGAAACCCGGGTCGTCCGCCTCTTCGCCCGGGTGAAAGCGCAGGTTCTCGAGCAGCAGCACTTCACCGTTCGACATCTGTCGAATGGCGACCGTGGGCTCCGGACCAACGCAATCGCCTACAAAGGCGACCTCTTCTCCGAGGATCTCAGATAGGCGACGGCCAACAGGAGCCAGCGTCAGATCAGCATCTCGCTGCCCTCCCGGACGTCCCAGGTGGGAGCAGAGAATCACCTTGCAACCCTGTGACTTCAGGTACTGGATCGTCTCTACCGAGGCAGTGATTCTGCTGTCGTCCGAGATGACCTCATTGCCAAATTCGAATGGGACGTTGTAGTCCACCCTGCCCAGCACTGCACCCCCGGGACACAGAGGAAGATCCCGCACGCTTCTCTTCTCCAGCGTCATGGCAGTCCAGCGATTCTGCGCGCAAACAGTTCGAGAGGCTCCCCATCGGGCGAGTTCTTCAGCGCAACCGTAAAATTCTCACTCGACAGACTTAGCTGGGTGTCTATCTGAAATCGCGCCTGTGCCGTACCGCCGATATCATCGACAAGTCGCGCCAGACTCCTCGCATCTGACGGCTCAAGGACCCTCTTGAAGTAGTAGTCACCCAGTTGCCTTCTCTGTCGGGGGGTTGCCTCTTCAAACGACCAGACCACTGGGTAGAGCTTTCGCTTGTTCATCAAATCGTCAGAGGGCACGCCGTCCTCTTCAAGCGCCTCAGAGATCTGTTGGAGGTCTTCGGCAATCTGTGCGGCTACCCCCAGGCTTTCTCCCCACTCAACCATTGCGTCTCGATCGTCTGAACTGGCTCCAGCGACAAGGGCGCCGAATGCAGTGGCACATGCGAAGAGAGATCCGGTCTTCAGAGACGCCATCTTCATGTAGGAGTCGGAAGATACGTCCAGCCGCTCCTGAAACTCCAGCTCCATAAACCTGCCTTCACAGGTAGCTAGACTGGCCCTATCAAGGACACGAATGGCTTCAAATACGGAATCTGGACCGAAGCCCCTCTCCCTCATATCCAGGAGGGCAACGCGCGCCAGGGCGTGCATTCCATCGCCGGCGTTGATCCCCTGGGCCGGTCCCCACTTCCACCAGACGGTTTCCTGTCCATCCCGGTCAATTCGGCCGTTCTGGATGTCGTCGTGAATGTCACAGAAGTTCTGAACGAGTTCTATGGCGGCCGCTGCGGGCAGCGCGTCCTCGACATTGCCTCCGAAAGCGACGCAGGTACCCAGACAGAGAGAGCCCAGTCTGCGGGAAGTGCTGCCTCCATCCGAACCCTGTTCTGCGCTCCAGCCCAATTGGTGCCCCATCATGGAGTACAGAGGCAGGTCACGAGTGGAGACCACACGTCTTAGTTCGCCGTCGACTAGGTCGTTGTATGCCTCAAGCTGGGAACTGGACGCCAACAGTACGAGACCGAGCAGGTCCGGATTTGGGGCAAGTGGCGCCTGCGCCACACTCAAAGATCGCCCTCATGCCTGCGGAACGATTCTACATGCTCGAAACTGAGCCTGTCACATGTTCTATCGCTGCTCTGGGCACCGCCCCCTCACGGAGTATTCTTGGAGGGTTAACGGTCGCGTCCACGACCGTAGAGGGTTTCGAAGCCGGCAACTCCCCACCGTCGAACACCATGTCCAGCCTGGAGCCAAGCTGTTCGAAGACTGACCTCGCCGACGACAGCGCCTCCGTGCCACTGATATTGGCGGACGTTGCAGTGATCGGAGTCCCTAGCGCGGACACCAGCTCTCGTGGGACAGGATGATCGGCGATTCGGAGTCCCACAGTATCCAGGCCGCCTGACACGACGGTTGGAATGATGTCCGACTTTGTAACGACGATGGTCAACTGGCCCGGCCAGAAAGCTTCTGCCAGTGCGATCGCTCCTTCCGGCACTTCCCTGGCGTACTTGAGCAGGTCTTCCACTTCCCCTACCAGGACCGGGATGGGGCTTGTATCTTCCCTTCCTTTCAGACTGAACACCTTGTCGACGGCGTCCTCATCGAGGGCATTGGCGGCAATCCCGTAGACTGTGTCCGTCGGAATGCCAATGACACCGCCACTTTCCAGGATGTCTATAGCTTGCTGGAGTGAGGTTGAGAGCATTTTCGATGTACCACCTGGAGGCGAAACAGACGAGAGTCAGAGAGAAACTGATCGCAATTCGATGTCCGTTACCTTGACCCTAATGTAACACAGGTGCTAGCCTGAAATTCGCTCGGAGCCATGTCTGAACACCACCCTGAATCGCCAGTTGGTACTCCTTCTTCCAGTGGTAATCTGGGTGCGTTGACATACTCCAAGGATGCCCCTGAAATTCGCCTGAAGCACACAGACACGTCTGCCGATGTGTCAGCTTCCAGCGAGTCCATTCTGATAGTGGACTTCGGGTCGCAGTACTCCCGCCTGATCGCCCGCAGGGTGCGCGAGGCCAATGTCTACTGCGAGCTCATTCCTCACACCGCACCGTGGGAGACTGTTAGACCCCTAAACCCCAAGGGAGTAATCCTCTCAGGCGGGCCCGCCAGCGTCTACGAGACCGGCGCCCCATTGGCTCCGGACTGGGTCTACGACACTGGCATCCCTGTACTTGGCATCTGTTACGGAATGCAGGCAATGGTCCACCAGCTGGGCGGACGCGTTGCGCCGGGGACACACCGTGAGTACGGCTACGCTGAACTCAATAACATTGCCTCGGGTGAACCACTCTTTAGGGACGTCTCTGACTCGCCTCAAGTGTGGATGAGTCACGGCGACAACATCGTTGAGATGCCGCAGGGATTCAGGTCCCTCGCCAGTACGGACAACTCGCCGATAGCTGCCCTTGGAGACGGGGCTGGACGGTTGGGACTCCAGTTCCATCCCGAAGTCGTGCATACGCCCGAAGGCACCAAGCTCATTCACAACTTCCTATATGAAGTCTGTGGATGTTCAGGTTCATGGACGCCCGGCAACTTCGTCACCGAGTCAGTGTCGGCCATCAGGAACCAGGTCGGTGACGGCAAGGTCATCTGCGCACTCTCTGGAGGTGTCGACTCTGCGGTGGCGGCGTCCCTGGTGCACGCGGCAATTGGTGAGCAACTCACCTGCGTCTTCGTCAATAATGGCCTCTTGCGCCACGGCGAGCCGGAACGGGTCAGGGACACGTTTGAGAGTTATATGGAGATGAACCTGGTCCACGTCGACGCAACAGAGCGCTTCCTGGGCGCGCTCGGTGGCGTTACGGACCCGGAATCCAAGAGAAAGATCATCGGTGAGGAGTTCATCAACGTCTTCGAAGAGGAAGCTTCGAGGCTCGGTACTGTTGACTTCCTCGCACAGGGGACACTCTACCCTGACGTCATCGAGAGCTACGTGCCAGGCGACGACGTGTCCGCAAAGATCAAGTCCCATCACAACGTAGGCGGCCTTCCCGAACACATGCGAATGGACCTTGTGGAGCCCCTGAGATACCTGTTCAAGGACGAGGTCCGGCAGGTTGGCCTCGAACTGGGACTGCCCGAGCAGGTGGTCAACAGACAGCCCTTCCCCGGCCCTGGACTGGCAATTCGGATCATTGGCGAGGTTACGCACGACGCACTCGATACCTTACGGGATGCCGACAGGATCGTTATGGATGAAGTTGAGCGCAGCGGACTCTACAACGATCTGTGGCAGAGCTTCGCGGTACTTACAGACTCCAGGTCTGTCGGCGTGACCGGTGACTTTCGAACTTACGGCAACGTCATAGCCATTCGTGCAGTGTCCAGCGACGACGCCATGACTGCTGACTGGGCCAGGATTCCACATGAAGTGCTCGCTCGAATATCGAGCCGCATCTCAAACGAGGTACCAGGCGTAAACCGCGTGGTCTACGACATCACCAGCAAGCCGCCAGGCACGATCGAGTGGGAGTGACTCTCTTGCTCAGGGTTTATTGGCACCCAAGAATCTCACGGGCTCAAGGTTCTGATACGGTCCTTGGTCGAGGAGAACCCCATTGAGAGTCCTGATCATAGGTGGAGGAGCCCGGGAGCACGCTCTGACCTGGAAGGCGGCCAGCAGCCATCATTCGCCGGAGCTGTTCATCGCCCCTGGAAACGCCGGAACTGAAGAGCTGGGGCAGAACATCGAGATCGACGCTGAAGAGATTGATGGCCTGCTGGAGTTTGCTCAAAACGAGTCTATCGACCTCACTATCGTCGGCCCTGAAGTACCACTTGCAGAAGGCCTGGTCGATCGCTTCAGCGAGCATTCCATGCCAGTCTTCGGTCCAACGAGGGCGGCCGCGCGAATCGAGTCAAGCAAGTCGTTTGCCAAAGACGTGATGAACGCGGCCGGAGTACCCACTGCCCACGCTCGTGTGTTCACAGACTACGAGTCGGCCGTCGTTCAAATCCGCGCCGCAAATCCGCCTTTCGTCGTAAAGGCAGATGGGCTGGCTGCTGGCAAAGGTGTGGTCATCGCCCACGACCAGGAGTCGGCGAGAGATGCGGTTCACTCAATGTTTGTGGAAAGGGCCTTCGGAGCTGCGGGCGGTACAGTGCTGATCGAGGAGTGGATGCCGGGACAGGAGATCAGCGTCTTCGCATTCCTCGACGGCGAGTACGTTTCTGAGATTGCTGTCGCCTGTGACTACAAGCGCGTCTACGACAACGACCAGGGGCCAAATACAGGAGGCATGGGCAGTTACAGCCCGACACCCCTCTGGGATTCGGAGATGGAAGACAGAGTACGGTCCGAGATCATGGAGCCGGTAGCAAGGCAGATGACCGAAATGGGCTGTCCGTTCCGTGGCATCCTGTATGCCGGGATCATGATCACCGACGACGGCCCCAGGGTCTTCGAGTTCAACTGCAGGATGGGCGACCCTGAAGCGCAGGTCGTCATTCCGAGATTGAAGTCCGATCTGATAGACATTGCACTTGCAACGGTCGAAGGCCGTCTGTCACAGTTTATGGTCGAGTGGTCCAACGATTGCTGGGTTGGAGTCGTAATGGCGTCAGAGGGCTATCCGGGTCACTATGAGACCGGCCACGAAGTAACAGGAATTCCAGGTGCTACGGACGACCGCATCGTGTTTCACGCCGGAACGCGTAGAGAGGACGATAAGACCATAACGTCAGGTGGCCGAGTTCTAACTGCAGCCGCACGTGGCGCCGACATGTCGAATGCGCGACTTCGCGCATACGATCTTGCTGGCGAAATTAAGTTTGCCAACGCCTATCTCAGAACTGACATTGCAGCATCCATCTAAGGAGGAATCATGGCGCTCGTAGGCGTACTAATGGGAAGCAGTTCCGACCGACCGGCTATGGAGCCGACAGAAGAGGTCCTGACCCAGCTTGGAATTGAACACGAAGTAGAGGTGATGTCCGCGCATCGCACACCGGACAGGGTCCGGGAGTACGGAGTCACTGCCAGGGAACGCGGGATAGAGGTCATCATTGCCGGCGCCGGAGGTTCAGCAGGCCTCCCCGGAGTTCTGGCCTCGTGGACTACCCTTCCGATCATCGGAGTGCCGGTGCCGTCCAGCGACCTTAAAGGTATCGACGCACTTTACGCGATCGCGCAGATGCCTCCTGGCATCCCGGTTGCCTGCGTAGCCGTCGGCTCGTGGGGCGCGAGAAATGCTGCATTCCTGGCTGCACAGATTCTGGGTGGGAAGCACGAGGACATCCGAAAGGCCTATGATGACTACCGAGAGTCACTCAGAAATCGCTAAAGGACACGGGACCCCACGATGATTGAACGATACGCCCGACCTCGAATGAAGCAGGTCTGGTCTGACGAAAGCAAGTACGACAAGTGGCTCCTGGTCGAACTGGCGGTATGCGAGGCGTGGACGGCGGCAGGTGTAATACCTGACGAGGACATGCGTAAGCTGCGCAAGGCTGAATACGACATCGACCGGCTCAACGAGATTCTCCGTGTGACCAAGCACGACATGACCGCATTCCTCGGATCTGTCACGGACGGGCTTGGCCCAGAGGGACGTTGGCTGCACCTCGGACTAACTACCAGTGACGTCTGGGACAC
Source organism: uncultured Dehalococcoidia bacterium (assembly GCA_964537915.1). Taxonomy (GTDB): domain Bacteria; phylum Chloroflexota; class Dehalococcoidia; order Lucifugimonadales; family UBA1123; genus VXRN01. The sequence continues at coordinate 173,072 of CAZIDM010000001.1, read as the reverse complement.
AGCGACCAGCCTCCAGCTTGTTGCAGCCGCGGACGCTCTTGAAGATGAGATCGAGCGTTGCATAGAGGCGCTTGGGGCCAGAGCAGTCGAGCACAAAGATACCCTGATGATGGGGCGTACACACGGGGTGCACGCCGAACCGGTGACTCTCGGGCTCAAGCTCGCCCTCTGGTGGGACGAGATGCGCCGGAACAGGGACCGTCTTCGACATGCAAGAAAGGACATTGCGGTCGGCAAGATTTCTGGCCCGGTCGGAACTCACGCGACCGTGCCGCCCGACGTGGAGACCAGGGTCTGCGAGGAACTTGGCATTGGAGTGGCTCCCGTCTCCAACCAGGTGGTACAGAGAGACCGCCATGCCGCGTTCATCACCACGCTGGCGGTAATCGCCGCTTCGCTCGAGAAGTTTGCCACTGAGATCAGAGGACTCCAACGGACTGAGATTCGGGAGTTGGAAGAGCCATTTTCTGAAGGACAGACGGGCTCGTCTTCGATGCCACACAAGCGAAATCCAGAATTGAGCGAGAGGGTCTGCGGCCTGGCAAGGCTGATCCGCGGCCACTCCGTCACTGCACTGGAGAACGTCGCTCTATGGGGTGAGCGCGATATCAGCCACTCGTCAGCGGAGCGTCTGATACTTCCAGACTCCTGCATGGCTCTGGACTACATACTGGACCTGTTCACAGGCGTCGTTGCGGGGATGCGAGTGTATCCCAAGCGCATGCTTGAGAACATTGAGATGACGAGGGGACTGCTCTTCTCGCAGAGACTCATGCTTACGCTGATCGAAAAGGGTGTCAGCAGAGATGACGCCTACAAGGTCATGCAGTCCAATTCCGCCCGAACGTGGGATGAAGACGACGACTTCAGGGAACTCGTCCGCAGCGACGACACCGTAACTAAGTACCTGAGTCAGGCCGACCTGGACGAGACGTTCGACTACAGCTACTACGTCCGATTCGTCGATGAAGTGTTCGACAGAATCGGGCTCAACTAACCTGCCAGCTAACAAGGGAGGTCACAATCAACATGACCGCACTCACGGAAACAAACCTTCCCAATCTGCTATATCGAGGCAAAGTCAGGGACACATATCCTATCGATGACGACACGCTGCTCATGGTAGCAACCGACCGGATTTCAGCGTTTGACGTCGTGCTGCCCACGGGTATTCCCGACAAGGGCGCGGTGCTCAACCAGATCTCTGCATTCTGGTTCGACAAGACATCACACATCGTGCCCAACCACCTGATCGAGATGGCGGCCGACCGTTCTGACCTGGACATACCTGCTGAGATAGCCAAGCGTGCGATGGTCGTCAAGAAGGCCGACCGGATCGATGTCGAGTGCGTCGTGCGTGGCTTCATTACAGGCTCCGCGTGGTCGGAGTACAGGCGCGCAGGAACGGTACAGGACAAGCCAATGCCGCAGGGTCTCCGTGAAGGTGATCCGTTCCCCGAGGTGCTGTTCACTCCGACCACGAAGGCCGAGGTGGGACACGATGAGAACATGAGCTTCGAAGAGGTCGTGGAAATGGTCGGCCAGGAGATGGCTGAGCGACTTCGCGACACTACTATCGAAGTCTACGAGTTCGCACGAGACTTCGCGAGGGAGCGAGGCATTATCATCGCTGACACCAAGCTGGAGTTCGGGACGATTAACGGCGAGCTGACGCTAATCGACGAAATCCTCACCCCAGACTCTAGCAGGTTCTGGGACGCCGATGGATACGAGCCGGGCAAGTCCCAGCCAAACTACGACAAGCAGTTCGTCAGGGACTGGCTGGACGACGCTGGGTGGGACCATGAGCCGCCGGCGCCCGAACTTCCTGAGGACGTGGTTTCACGGACAACCGATCGATACGCTGAAGCATTCAAGAAGCTAACTGGGCAAAGCCTCCAGTAGTAGAAGTAAGGCGCGGAGTCAGACTAAACAATGGCATCAGAATCCGGCAGACGAAGTTCTCAAACGAGGCTAACGCCTACTCAGGCACGCCGGGCGAGACGCGCGCGCAGACAACGACGCCGTCGAGTCTACATTTGGCTCGGAGGCGCTGCGGTAGCGCTCGTTGCCTCAACACTGATCCTGTCCATTATCCTCCCTGGACTTCCGCTTGGTGAGCTGTTCCAGGGAGGTACGCCTGACGGCCCAGGGGTCCGAATGGCTGACCAGGGGGCAACCCACGTAAGTCCCGGGGAGGAACATCCCGAGTACAACTCAATTCCTCCCACGTCTGGCTGGCACTATGACCTTCCCCTGGCCCCAGCGCGCTGGGGAATATACTCCGAACCTATTGAGCCAGAGGTGCTCCTGCACAACCTGGAACACGGTTACATAAACGTACACTACGACTGCCCAGAGGGGTGCGCTGAACTTGTCGGCCAGCTAACGGGCCTGGTCCAGGAAGGAATCGATCAGGGCGGCAAGTTACTTATGAGTCCGTACCCTGGTATGGAAAGTCGAATTTCTCTTACGGCGTGGACGTTCCTGGACCAGTTCGATGAGTTTGACGAAGACAGAATTCGAGCCTTCGTTAGCGCCCACGAGAGCTCGCCCAACGCTCCTGAATACCGCCTGCCCAGGTAGATCGATGTTCCTGGCGAAGATCTACATCACTCTCAAGCCCGGCGTGAACGACCCGCAGGGACTCACTATCAGAGGCGGTCTGCATCAGTTGGGGTTCGACACAGTCGCCGACGTGCGCGCTGGCAAGTACATGGAAGTCAGGCTCGACGAACCGGAGCGTGAAGAGGCGGAACTCCGGGTTGCGGAGATGTGCGATCAGCTCCTGGCGAATCCGATCATCGAGGAGTTCAGGTTCGAGCTGGAGGCTGCTGGCGACTAAGGCCCCTCGCGGCCGCGGGCTATTCTACGTGGAAATAGTCCCCTTGGTGCTCGGCACCTGTCCTGCGCGACGCGGGTCGAGTTCGAGGGCCGTTCTTAGCGACCTGGCCAGACTCTTGAAGATCGCTTCTGCCTTGTGATGGTTATTCACGCCTGAGATAATCCGGACGTGCAGGTTGAACCGGCCTTCTCTCGCAAGGGACTCCAGGAAGTGTCTCACAAGGTCCCCTGACAGGCCGCCCATGTCACTGTCGCCGATTTCTGCATCGATGACCGCGTAGCCACGACCTCCGAAGTCCACGGCAGTGAACGCCAGTGTCTCATCCAGAGGCATGAACGTGTGAGCGGCGCGCCTGATGCCAACGCCCTCCCCGACCGCTTCGGCGAGCGCGCGTCCGAGAACTATGCCGACGTCTTCAACAAGGTGGTGGAGTCCGACTTCCGTATCACCCTCTGCGGACAAAGTGAGATCGATGAGTCCGTGCCTTGAGAGTTGCGCCAGAAGATGCTCAAACATGCCATTTGGCAGGTCCAACTGGTACTCGCCCGTGCCATCGACATTCAATTCGAGCGAGATCCGAGTCTCCGCCGTGTCACGACTCAGCTGGCCAACACGTTCTCGGGTTGTCACTGAGAAATCTCGCGGACCGCATTCAGGAAGGCCTCGTTCTCAGCGGGTGTTCCAATCGCTACCCTGAAACAGTCAGTCAGCCGGTCAGACCCGAAATTGCGCACGAAGATGCCTCTACCTGACAGTTGGCTGACCATGTCACCGGCCTTCTCTGGCCCATCGAGCTGGCAGAGTATGTAATTACCCTGGGACGGCCACGGCTTTATGCCGTCAATCCCTTCGAGCGAACTGAACATCGCTTCGCGATCGTCCACTATGGACTTAACGTTGCCCAGGAGGTATTCGCTGTCCTCCAGCGACGCCAGGGCGGCTGCTTCAGCAGCTACGTTCACGTTGTAGGGAGACTTGATGTCGATGATGTGATTCACAAGGGCATCGTCCATGATTCCATAGCCGATTCGAAGGCCGGCCAGCCCGGCCCACTTGCTCATCGTGCGCAACACGACAAGGTTGTCGTACTCCTGGATCAGGCCGGCGGCTGTCTCACCACTGAACTCGTAGTATGCCTCGTCGACTACCACTACGAGACCCGTATCCAGCAGCGCCCTTACCTGGTCTTCAGATGCCATGTTGCCTGTCGGATTGTTCGGAGAGCTTATGAAGATGATCTTGGTCGTGTCGTCTATAGCGTCCCTTACAGCCTGGATATCGATCTCGAACAGCTCGTCCCGCTGAATCAGCCTCAATTCGCCACTCGCGACCCTCGCGCAGAAGGCGTACATCGCAAACGTCGGTTCGCAGTCTAGGATGACGTCACCGGGTTCGATAAACAGCCTGAATAGCAGGTCGATCAACTCGTCGCTGCCTGCTCCGGCGATGAGGTTCTCCTCGCCGAATCCTGTGTAGTCCGAGAGAGCCGCTCGCAGCCTGCGCTGAAAAGGATCGGGATAGATGTGAAGGTCGGCGTTGGCGACCGCCTCAGCAGCCTTCGGAGATGGTCCATATGGATTCTCGTTTCCGTTCAACTTGACGATGGAATCAGCAGAGATTCCGGCACGCTCCGCCAGTACCTCGGGTGGGTCCACGGGTTGGTATGTCTGGACTGAAGTCAGGTGGGGTCTGATTAGCCCTTCGATCTGCTTTTCTGCCACTGCTATCTCCTCTTGACTCTCCGCTGTGTCTTATCTGAGTTCTCGCCTGATTTCAGCCGCCTCCGCGTGTGCAGTTAGCCCTTCGGCTCGAGCCATTACTGCGGCCGCGTCTGACAGTGCAATTGATTCCTCATCGTCGAGGGCGATTATCGGCGTCGTCTTCAGGAACGTGTGGACTCCGATTCCGGAGTTGAATCGAGCCGTGCCCGACGTAGGCATTACGTGACTGGGTCCAGCGACATAGTCGCCCAGAACCTCATGTGAAAAATCCCCTATGAATAGCGCGCCCGCGTTCCTGACTGCTCCTACCCATTTCCAGGGGTCCTCGACCGTCAAGCACATGTGCTCGGGGGCAAACCAGTTCGCTACTTCCATGGCGTCCGCCAGGTCAGGGATCACCGCTATGCACCCCTGTCCTTCGACCGAGGCACGGGCGACTGAACCTCGTTCAATTCGCTCGAGTCTGGCGTCCAGTTCCGAGCTGACGTCATTGGCAAGTGACTCTGACGTACACAGAAGGACCGGCCGAGCCATAGGGTCGTGCTCAGCCTGCGCCAGGAGATCTGCCGCGCATAGAGTCGGATTCGCCGTGTGATCAGCCACGATCAGCGTCTCAGTTGGGCCGTAGAGCCCATCGATTCCGACGTCTCCGTAAACGAGTTTCTTTGCAAGAGTGACAAAGACGTTTCCAGGCCCGCACACCATGTCTACCGACGGCACCGTTAGGGTACCATACGCCATCGCGGCGATAGCCTGTGCACCACCAATCGTGAATACCCTGTCGACTCCGGCGATCCTGGCTGCAGCCAGCACGGTGGGATCGGGAATCCCGTTCCTGTTGGCCGGGGAACACAGGACTATCTCATTAACGCCTGCTACCCTCGCCGGGATGGCACTCATGAGCACCGTCGATGGCAGTGGAACACTGCCGCCGGGAACATAGACTCCAACCGACTCGCACGCCCTGGAGATGCTGCCGTAACCGGAGGCGAAGTCCATCCAGTCACGAGGCTTCGAAGCTTCGTGAAAGCGTCTTATTCTCGCAGCAGCGTGCTCAAAGGCGTCCAGTACCCGCGGGTCAACGCAAGCGGCGGCCGCCTCTATTGCAGAATCTCTGACCTCCAGGTCCGAGACGTCTGCTCCGTCCAGCGCAAGGTTCAGTGCGCGTACAGCCTGATCTCCTCTATCCCGGACATCGTCGATAATTCTCGAAACCGTGTCCAAAGGGGTGAGTCGCTCGCCAAAGACGCGCTCCGTCGTATCAAGGAATGAATCGGGGACTGAGGCGAGGTCGAGGCGGCGACCAACTGAAAGAGCCTCCCGCGCCGCGTCTACACCGCGTACAACCTTCACGAGAGGTAACTCCTGAGTCCGTCGGTCAACGTGTCGACAGCTTCGGTTGTGAACTCGTCCACGCGTGACATAGGCACGGAATCGTAGAGTGTATCCAACCAGCCATCAATGGATTCCAGAAAGGCGTCTGCATGTGCGTACGCCGGGTGTTGTTCATTACCAGCCGAAATCCGGCGCGCCATGAATCTCAACCGGTCCCACGAAAAACCTCCGTCAACCACCCTGTAAACCCACTCTTCCCATCGCTGCAGATCGTCCGGTGGAAGGAATCTGACGTTGACTTTGGCCAACTCCACCTCCACGCCAACAATCGCGCCCCTGGCATCGTCCCAAACGCGCCGGTCGAAGTCGAGTTGAAGCGCTCGATCCAATACCTGGGCCAGTTCAGCATCCTCGAATACGCCGTCCACTCCAAAGTAAGGCCTGAACATGCGAACGATATAGGACTCGTCAGCGAGCAGATGGGTAATGTAGCCGGCCATGAAGGCTCGTGTGGGACCATCATGCTCCGCTGCGTTCATCAGCTCTGGATATGCAGCAAACATCGTCTCAACGCCTGTGCCAATCGTCTCGAAATCCAGCTCCACGAAGTGATACTCAGACCTTGCCCGCTTCGTTAGCGCCCTGATGTCCGGGGCAGTCGCTCCGAGGCAGAAGTACCCCCAGAATGCCTCAATGTCCGGATGTTTGATCCGTGACGCGGCTGAAGTCGCCAGCTGAATGTGAGCCGGGAGGTTGGGCATGTTAAACGGCCTGTACGAGGCGCGAATAGGAGGTTGACTCAGACTGAAAGACGTAGCTGGGTTTGTCTACGGTTACGCTGGTGCCACCTATCTCCCTGAGAGTGTCGACCGCAGAGAGAAGGCTACTTTCCTCGATGATGACAGTTACTGCAAACCAGCCGGTACCATTTGGGGTGTATACCCTCGATATCGTGGGGCCCTGGAGTCCTGAAATCTCTGGATGGCGGAGCACGTACTCTGCCACTTCCTCAGCTGTCTCACCCTTCATGTTGGCGGTCACTCTAACGACAGTTCTAGCACCGAGGTGCGCCTCCATCATCTCCAGCAGTAGGCGGGCTGAGGCAAGCTGTGCGCTGTCACCGATAGGATCCATCTTCCTGGAAATGACGCATGCGTCCGACGAAATCGCGGTCCCGCCATCGATCTGTTTCAGGCGGTTTTCGCGAATGGTCGAGCCAGTCTCCGTAATGTCGCCGATGATGTCAGCGAATCCCATGGCGGGAGCAGCCTCCAGGGTGCCGCTGGACTGGACCAGGCTGAAGTAGTTAACGCCGTGGGCGAGAAGGTGCCGCTGAATCAGCCTCGGGTACTTGGTGGCAACCCTCAGGTACTGACCCATGTCCCGAAACTCTTCCGAGACCTCAGCCAGATCCGACATCGACGTTACGTCTACCCAGGCGTCAGGAACGGCCAGGACTAGATTGCTTCTGCCGAAGCCAAGACCGTCGACCACCACTCGGCTGTCTCCGTCCTCCCTGCGGGTCTCAAGGAACTGGTCCTTGCCAACAATGCCAATGTCTACGGCGCCGTCGTCGACCTTTGCCGTTATATCGGAGCCACGCTGAAACATGACCGTGACACCTGGAACGGACCTCACCTTGGCGATGTACCTTCGGCTGTTTGCCCTGGAAACCGAGAGTCCGCACGCGCGCATGAAAGACATGCAGGGATCGTGCAGTGCACCGCTGCTTGGCAGACCCAACCTGAGCGTTGAATTGCTCACGCCGGGGCTCCAATGGACTCGGCCTGAGTTGCCAGCACCAGTTCGTCCAAGTTCAGCGCGAAGCCGCAGGCCGGAGAAGCCGGACCTCCGAAAGCCCTCACGAGGTCATCATATCTGCCACCACCACCGAGTGAAGCCTCGCTTCTATTGACGTTCGACGTGAACTCAAACACTATGCCTGTGTAGTAGGCTCTCCCCCTTACAAAAGAGAGATCCAGCTCGACCGTTATTCCAGCTCCGAGTTGGGAAACGGAATCAAATGCCGAACTGAGCTCCCCCACAGCTGACATCGAGGCTCCACTTGACTCCATAACAGAAGCAATAGTAGCCAGCGGGTCAGAAGACTCGGATGGTGAATTCAGAAGCTCCGACACATTTGACAGGGCCGACCTGAAGTCAGACTCGGGAACGGCTTTTCGCATCCTCTTCGCGAGTCTGACCATGATCTGTTCCCTGCTCCTCCTGCCCGTGGGGCCCGGCAGAGAACGACCCAAAGCCTCCAGAGACGGAATCGCATCGTCCCTCCCGGGAAGATCGAGATATTCGGAGTCAGATCGAAATATAAGACCTGCGGCAGCAGCGTGGTCTCTGAGTCTGTCGATGCCGACCTCGCCTTCTTCTATGGCATCCAGGTTAGAGAGGATGAACATCTGCAGCGGCTCAGCAAGGCCCTGTGATCTTACGAGTTCTCTCACCAAGCCAATGTGGCCCAGCCTGACCGAGTAATCCGAGACCCCCGAGGCAGCCAGGCACCGCGCTGCGCTCTCGAGGATTTCCGAGTCGCCCATATCGGCAGGTACACCGATCAACTCGGCGCCGCATTGAGTGAACTGGCGATTGCGACCTCCCCGCGCACCCCCATACCGGAAGACAGGTCCGATGTACTGGAACCTGTGGTCACCTGGTTCGCAACCGACGTTCTCCACGAACCAACGGATTACGGATGGGGTGAACTCCGGCCGAAGACTGACAGGTATGCCGCCTGGGTCTGAGAACGTGTACAGACTCTCGGCAATCTCTCCTCCCGACTTACGTACGAACAGGTCCGTCTGCTCGATGAGAGGCGTGTCAAGGGGCAGGAAACCACGGTCGCTTAACGCTGAGAAGATCCCATCGGAAATGCGTCGGTTTACTTCGAAGTCCTGCGGGCCGTGGTCCGGCATTCGACGCAGCCTGGCGATCTGGTTGTTCTCCACTGGGGAGGCCCCTCCTGTCGGCTGAATTCTACATCAGCGCCGAACCCATGTTCAATCATGTTAAGGCAATAACGGTATACTGACCTCGCTGGATAATCTGGGCGCCCCTTAGCAAAGTGCGGTGCCTATTGCTCACGAATTCTATGCCCTTGACTTCATTTCTCATACTGGTATCTGCCCCTAGTTGGACACCAACGCCAGGTGTGGCCCGGGGGCTGTCAGCGCACTCAAGGAAACTGAAGCTACGAGTCTTATGAATACCAGAGATCGAGAGCGACGGGTGGCGATCGTAGTTGATAGCGCCGCAACCGTTCCTGACAGTTTTCGAGACGACCAATTCACTTTCACTGTGCCCATGCTGATTCACGTTGGCAACACGACGTACAGGGACGGTGTGGATCTCCAGGCTTCTGACTTCTACGTGAAACAACAGCAACACGCGGGCAATACGAGCACATCGGCACCAACTCCGGGGGACTTTCTCTCTGCATTCGAGGAGGCAGCCGAGGTCGCGGAGTCCGTGCTGTGTCTCACCGTCTCCAGGAGCTTCAGTTCCAGCCTGGATTCGGCTGTGGCCGCCAGTCGCCAGATGAGAGACCGTAGGCCAGACATCGACCTCCGAGTTATGGACTCGCAAACTGCAGTCGGTGCGCAGGGGCTGATCGCGTGGCATTCCCTGAAGGCCGCTGAGACCGGGTCCGACCCTGACGACGTGTATAATGCGGCCCTTCACGTCAGGGAGCGCGTTCGTCTGCTGGCATACGTGGACACCCTGTACTACCTGTGGAAAGGGGGCCGGGTGCCTGGTCTTGCACACCTGGCTGCCTCACTCCTGCAACTCAAGCCGATTTTCGAGCTTAGGATGGCGGACATCACCCAGGTGGCGCGCCCCAGAACAGCGGCCCACGCTGTATCAAAAGTCGTGAATCTGATGAACGAGAGTGTAGTCGAAGGCCCGCTTCATGCGATGGTCATGCACGCGCAGGCTCCCGAACACGCTGAAGAACTATCGTCAATGATCTCCACCAGGTTCGACTGCGATGAGCTGTTTGTATCCGAGTTTACGCCAGTGATGGGAGCGCACATTGGCCCAGGAATGGTTGGCGTGGCGTTCTGGAGTTGATTTACAAACGCCAGTAAACCTGAAGAGATACCGGGCGAAGCTGTGCGGAAGAACTGACTAAGCCAGCGGGGACATGTGTGAGCAAGGGAGGTGGCACGCCCGGCAGGATTCGAACCCGCGACACCTGGTTCCGAAGACCAGTGCTCTATCCACTGAGCTACGGGCGCTTGAAGAGGGCGCCACGGACTTTACAGTCCACACTCAGTTTAGCAAGTCGTGAACGAAATCGCGAAATTCCTCTGATCCAGTATGACGCAATTCTGCCTGCTCGGTGAACTCGACATCGCCGAAGTCCTGCAGGAGCTCCACGTGGGCCACCACCTCAGACATTGCCATGAACAGGTTGCCGCCTGAGAGCTTCCGGCTCTCGAAGACACTCCTGGTAACGTCCTCCAGTCCGGAGGGCTGATCGTCCAGACGTTGGATGATCTGGGACATTCTATCGCCGTGGTGGGTTATGACTTCCCCTGCCCTGTTGACGGACTCGAAATTGAAGTGTCCCCGGTTGAACAGGCGATGCGCCGGGAGTACTGCCCTGGCCTCACCCAGGTCGTAGATGGTCTTAAGGGAGCGCATGTACACCTCAAGGCCGTAGGCGCTGGCCGGATTGCTGAAGGCCGATGGAATCTCCCGCATCACGTGATCAGAATAGCCAGCCTTGGTAGTCGGATGTGGAGTGATTTCAGGCAGCACATGGTCGCCGGTGAACACAACGCCGTCGAGTGTCAGACACAGTTCGTCCGGGGAGTGTCCGGGAGCGTAGATCACATTCAGGTCCCCAATTGAGTCTCCGTCACTGACTTCACGGTGGACAGTTAGACCCTTTCTGGCCTCGACGTACCTTCTGTTCCTGGCGGCATATGACTCGCTGCGACGATCAGAGTTCCCGGAGACCACACGGTTCATTTCGGCGTGCAGCGGGGACGAGGAACGATCCTGCACCTCCCACGGGCTGAATGGAATTAGAGCAGCGTACATCGTATGTGCGTGAAGTCTGGCATCGGCAGCATCTACGAGTTCGGCAGTTGAGCCGTCGTGGTCGGAGTGGCCGTGAGTGACGATTACACGGTCTATGTCGCGGACCGAGAGACCTGCCACACGGAGGCCGTCCTCCACTTCAGGGAAAGATCCCTGCGCACCGGGGTCGATCAGTGTCGTGCCATCGTCTTCGTACACATAGCACCAGGTGGGGCCGGTCCTGGAGGGCCAGTCCTGGGGCACACCAATCGCGTGAATGACATGCCCGTCCCTCGTAACGATGCGCAGGACCATCCTGTTGCCCTGAGGATCACCTGCGCGCAGAGTGTCCACGGAGGCAAATAGACCTGGCATTAAGCGGCTCTCCTAGCGTGCAACGGCATCGGGGATGCTGAAGGGGAAGTGATGTGAGTGGGGTGAGCGAAGGGATTCGAACCCTCGATCTCCAGGGCCACAACCTGGCGCCTTACCGCTTGGCCACGCCCACCATATCCACGCAAAAATTCTAGCACCGGCCCTCGAATGTGGTCAACGAAACAGCGTTCAATCGGGCTAGGCGGCGCCGTTTCCCTCGGGCGGCTCCATGATTTCATGAAGATCCCTGCTGGTGAGGGCTTCCAACAACTCTGAGACGATAATGTCTTTCTTGGTGTGGTGACGCAGAGGCAGGTTCGGGTCGACGCTGTAGACGTTGCGCCGCCCGGACTTCCGGCGAGTTATGTAACCCGCCGCCTCTAAGTCGGAGATAATCTTGTGGGTGGTTCTTTCCGTAACCCCGATACTCAGCGCGATCTCTCTGGCCGTACTCGTCGAGTTGTGAGAAATGTAGCTAAGTACTAGTCCGTGGTTCGTGATGAAGGTCCACCGTGAGGCTTTGTTCAAGGTAATGGGCCTCCACGAAAGTTACTCCAAATAGTAGCACAGAAATGCTAAGTGCTTCAATTTTTACGATCCCAGGCCGTTTCTGCCAGGGTCGAGGCGAGCTCAACCAGTGTGCGCACGGGGACGCCGGTCGAACCCTTTGGGTTGATGCCCTTGACCGCTGTAGTCCTGGTGGTAGCAGCAATATCTAGGTGCACCCACTTTGAATCGCCCGCAAATTCACCGATTATCAGCGCGCCGGTGATTGCCCCTGCTCCCCTGCCGCCGGTATTTCTGATGTCGGCGATGTCGCTCCTGTACTCTTCCGTGTACGATGGGAATGTAGGAAGCTGCCACATTCTCTCGCCCACACTGTTGCCTGCTCCGACTACGGCGTCGACCCACTCCTGATCGTTGCCGAAAACGCCAGTGGCGCCATTTCCGAGGGCCACACCAATCGCGCCAGTGAGAGTCGCGACGTCGACAATTCTGGTCAGACCGTTTTCGACGGCGTAGCATAGGGCGTCGGCCAGCACCAGTCGGCCCTCGGCGTCGGTATTTCCGATCTCGATTGTCTTCCCGTTCATAGCGCGTACAACGTCTCCGGGACGCTGGGCGCGACGGCCGGGCATGTTCTCTGTGGCTGGCACTATCCCCCAGACGTTGATCCTGGGCTTCAGTGCCCCTATCGCCTTCATGGCTCCAATGACGCAAGCTCCGCCTGACATGTCGCTCTTCATCGTGAGCATTCCCTCGGCCGACTTGAGGTCGAGTCCGCCGCTGTCAAACGTAATGCCTTTCCCAAGTAGGCCCAGATTGTTGTCCGGGTTGTCCGGGTCGCCCTCGTATCTGAGGACGATAAACTTTGGCGGTTCCTCCGTCCCCTGGGCGACACCGGCGAACGACCCCATCCCCATGCCTTCGATATCAGCGCGATCAAGTACGGTGAGGCCCATTCCTGCCTCTCGGGAGACATCCAGGGCGATTTCTGCCATCCGCGTGGGAGTCATGTGATTAGCAGGCTCATTGCCCATTTCCCTTGCGAGATTGACGGCGCCGGCGATAACTGTGCCCCGTTCCAGACCATTGGAGATGTCATCGAGCTTCGTCTCATCGAACTCGACAACGTTCACGGCACTGATCGACGAATCCTTGCTGTTGGACTTGTACTTCTCGAATGAGTAGAGTCCCAGTCCTATGCCCTCGGCTGCTGCCTGTGCGCACTCCCCTGCACCCAGTCCGCCGATTCCGGCGCCATGCAGGACAGTCGAAAAACTGCCCACACCTTTGGAAGCCAATCGTCGTGCAGTCTCTGCGTGTACTTCCCTCGCGACGTCAGTCGTGAAGTCTGAAGACTTGCCAAGCCCTGCCACAATCACCCGCCTGGCCGAAATCCTGCCCAGCGTATAGATGAGCGTGCTCTCGCCTCTCTTCCCAGTGATATCGCCCTCGCCGATAAGGTCAGTGATGGCCCCATCCAGGGCAGCATCGACCGCTCCGGTCGCTCCTCCGGGCTGAGAAACACCCTCAAACAGGTTTACGACTATGGCCGCATCTTCGCGCTCAGCGATATTTCCTTGAGTTACATTGATTTCCATAAAGATCCTCCATACGGGACTGTCGTTGGTCATTATATGGCAATAGACCTCAATTGCTACGTGTGCTACGAGCGACCTGACGCTCTGATATAATCTCCCCGATTTCTAAGCATCAACACAGCCTCGTCCACACTCGTACATTTTGCCAGGAGATTTCTCATGCCCAGCCCTCAGTCAGACTATGAAAGACAACTGGTCGCCAGAGCTCACAAGGTCCTTCCGGGAGGAAATCTCGGTAACGTCAGCCAGGACATAGTTATCGCGAGGGGCGAAGGCAGCCGGATATGGGACTCCAGCGGCAACGAGTACATCGACTACCTGCTCGGGTCAGGCCCCATGCTGATCGGCCACAGTCACCCTGAGGTGATTGAGGTCGTCCGTGAGCAACTGGCAAATGGGACTACGTTCTTCGCAAACAACGAGCATGCGATTGAGCTCGCAGAGGAGATCGTCAATGCGGTGCCCTGCGCCGAGAAGGTCAGATTCAGCTCCACGGGCACGGAGGCGACTCTGTATGCGATGAGGGCAGCGAGGGCATACCGGGGCAAGGACAAGATCCTAAAATTCGAGGGTGGATTCCATGGCATGAATGACTACGCCCTCATGAGCGTGTTTTCGGCGAATCCGGAAGGGTATCCACACCCTTCGCCGGACTCGGCCGGCATCCCGAAGTCGATCCAGGACGAAGTGCTCATAGCGCCTTTCAATGACCTGGAGAAGGCTGGCGAGATCATTGAGCAATATCACGATGAAATTGGCGGGATAATAGTCGAGCCTTTCCAGAGACTGATACCTCCTCAGCCCGGCTTTCTGCAGGGACTTCGCAACCTGGCAAACGAGTACGAGATACCGCTGATTTTCGATGAAGTCGTAACCGGATTCAGGTTTGCGTATGGAGGGGCCCAGGAGTTCTATGGCGTCAAGCCGGACCTCTGTACCCTGGGCAAGGCAGTCGCGGGCGGATTCCCGCTCACGGCGATAGCGGGCAGCGACGAGATCATGTCGCACATGGACTCAGAGGCTGTATCACCCGACAACTTCATGCCTCAGATCGGCACACTCAGCGGCAACCCAATAGCTGCCGCCGCCGGTCTCAAGACTCTCGAGATTCTCCGGAGACCGGGGACCTACGAGCGAATGCGGGCCACAGGCAACCAGCTCAGGACCACCCTACAGCAGATGCTGGACGAGGCGGAGATACCCGCGAAGGTAACCGGCGAAGACGTGCTGTTCGACGTGTTCTTCACCGACCAGGAGATCACCAACCACAAGGACACGCTCACATCCGACTCGGCCACAATGGGCAAATTCAACGCCGGAGTGGTAGAACGTGGTGTGTTCAAGGGTGCATCCAAGTTCTACATCTCTGCGGCGCATACCGAGACTGACATAGAGCAGACACTCGAGGCGTTCAGGGGCTCGGTCGAAGAGCTCCGATAAATCCCGAGGGGCCGCTAGGGACTTCCGCACATCGCCCCCTCTAGGGCCCCTTGTGTTTTCGTGTTGCCCCAACTATGGGGCCTGCGTAATCTTCTTCAAGTTATGCTTGTGGTCGTTACGAATTACGTAAATGTACTGGTTTTATGTAACCGATTTTCACTAATCGCGGCAGACATAAAATCTTTACACACGAATATCGCCAAAACATATACGTTCTCACGCTTGACAAGTTTTAAGACAAACCATAAATTTAGATGCGTGGGCTCCGGGGGGATACGCCCAATCCGCTAATGGATAGAACGCGATTATGCAGCGTGCAAAACTGCTGCATTCGCCTCTCCGGCCAGGTCAACTGGCATCGTTCAACTGTATGACCCAATGACCACGGGTCACCTTGCAATACGTGCAAGATTGGCGGCGTGCGCCTGTGACGACAGGTGTGCATCGATGTCACGGTTCGCACCCAATTCGGGTGGCTCCGGCCTGAGCCGCGGACAACCGCGCCTAACGGCGCAGGCGGATAACGCATTCCTCGCCCACCTACGTGAGATTCAACTGACATTATGTATTTCATTTCCTGGAGGTTGCACAGGTGGATGTTGGGAATACGTCAATCAACTTAGTCAAAGACGGCACGTTCATGGTCGACGGTGGAGTTATCTTCGGCCAACTCGCTCGCACCCAGTGGGAACAGTTCATCAAGCCCGACCGCCGGAACAGGATTCGCCTCGGTCTTAACGCGGTACTCGTAAGGACGCCGGACCTGAACGTCCTGATAGACACGGGTGCTGGCAGCAAGAGGATGGTGGAGCTCAAGGCCGATTACAGTCTGAACGGCAACAAGCTGACGAAAGGGCTGAAGTCGTTCGGCCTGACGGCGCGGGACATAGACATAGTCGTGCTCACCAATCTCCAGTTTGAGCACAGCGGAGGCTGCACCAAGCTTGACCGAACCGGTGCTGCAATTCCCATGTTCCCGAAGGCGCGATACCTCGTTCAGAAGGCGTCATGGGAGGCGGCGAACTCACCTAACGAGCGCTATTCACAATCGTTCTACGAAGACGACTTCGAGCCGCTTGCAGACCGGGACCTCATCGAGTTTGTGGAGGGGAATGAAGAGATCGTCCCAGGTGTCAGTGTGAAGCTCATGGAGGGACCATCGAAGGGTAACCAGGTCGTATTCATAGAGTACGGCAGTGAGCGCATCATTTACGCCGGCGACCTCATCCCTACACCGTTCCACCTGCCCCTGCATCACATACCGGCTACGGCCGAGTTCCCCAACGACACGCTCGTGCAGAAGCGCCAGCTCCTCGAAATGGCCATGGGCGACGGATGGATGATCGTCTTCGGTCACGGGAACGACTGCAATGCAGCCTATGTGCAGGACCGAGGCGGCGTACCTCAGCTGGTGCCGGTAGAGGTCTAGGAGAAACTAGCTGGGGATCTCTGCGGTCATCCAGTCGCCGTCGATGGCGGTCAATCTGGATTGCATGATTCTGTTGGACAGATCGGACTCAGCCAGGGTACGCACCCGAATGTAGTTGTCCGTAAGGCCGGACCAGACCTGGTTGTCTTGCCGGCCTCTGTCCAATGCTCTCTCCCACAGCACTGCCCTGCTCTGCCCGATGAAACGACTTCTGAACTTGTTCGACAGGTCGTCTGCAACGCCCGAAAGCTCGGCAATACGCGCTGCCTTTACCTGAGGGTCTATCTGTCCCTCGTAGTGGGCAGCACTTGTTCCTGGACGGATGGAATAAGGGAAGAAGTGCATCGATGCCAGGTCCGACGCCAGGCAGGTCTCAACTGTGCGCTGGAAGTCGGAGTCTGATTCACCTGGGAATCCTGCAATGACATCGGCGGTAATGGCAACGTCCGGAACGGCCTCACGTATTCTGCCAACAGTCTCCAGGAACTCGGAGGCACGGTACCGGCGCCTAATCCTCTCGAGAATAGCATCACTGCCACTCTGAAGAGGTACGTGGAAATGAGGGCACATCCGGGAGTCCTCCCACAGCCCCAGTAGGTCATCAGAGATGTCCTGGGGCTGTAGAGACGAGATCCTGATCCTCGGGATGTCGGTCTCGGATAGCAGACTTCGGACGAGAGAAGTTATGTCGATACCTGGCAGGTCGAATCCGTACGATCCCAACTGAGTGCCGGTGAGCACGATCTCCTGACAGCCGGCCCTTCGGTATGAGTTTGCAGCGTCGACAATCTGCTGGAGGGGGACACTTCGCTCCCTGCCACGAACCTTTGGGACGATGCAGTAGGCACATACCTGATCACAGCCCTCCTGAATCTTGATCATCGCACGGGAGCGCACCCTGAGCAGAGGCTGGAGAACGCTGTCGTCCCCTATCGCACAGGCGGTGTCCGGGCCTTGGGATACGTCTTCCAACATTGCGACCAAAGTCTGTTTGTCGGTGTTCCCTACAACAAAGTCGACCTCCGGCATCGTGCGGAGGTCTCCCGGAGCGCGTTCGGCGTAACATCCAGTCGCGACTACCGTAGCGTTCGGGTTGCGTCTCTTTGCAGCCCGGATGGACTGCCTGGCCTTTCGATCCGCCACGTGAGTGACGGTGCAAGTGTTCAGCACATAGACATCGGCAGGCTCGTCCTGAGACGTCAATACATAGCCGGACTCAACGAACTCCCTTGCAAGAACCTGCGTGTCGGCCTGATTGAGCTTGCACCCGTGCGTTTCCAGAAACACGGTCTTCGGCGCACTTACTCTGTCCACTGCCTGAGCCGTCTGGACACCCCCTCAAAATGGATCAATGTATACTAGCATGGCGCTCACTACCCATCCCAACGAGCAGGCAAACAGAGTGAAAGCAACAGACCCGTGAAGTCAGATCGATCCGACACCACCATAGGTCCCTGGTTGGACAAGGTCCAACGGATGACTTCGTATCTAAACGAAGCAGCCGACTTTATTCGGCGCGCAGGTTCGCAACTGCCCGTGGCCGATGCCGACATTGAACTTGTCTGCCGCCTCTGGACCATTGCAGACGAGCACGACGCGTACATCTGTGACGCTCTGCAGAAGTTCGATGACGCGGTGTTTGAGACCGCAGGTGAACTCGAAATAACGCGTGGCGCCGAGCCGATAACCACTCCTGAAGGCAACGTCACACTCTCGTATATTTGCTCGTGGACACTTGCCCGCCCTGATTCACAGAGTACGAGCGTAGTTCTGTCTGCGGACCAGGTCTCAAGTCGCCTGGAATTCGAGGTCAGGGACTCGACCGGCAGCACACGCCTCATGGGCTTTCCGGCTGGAGAAGACGAGGATCTCTACGACGCGCTCACGAGCAGCTTCTTCGCCATGTACTCCCTTTCCACCCAGCAGTAGGCCACCCCGGGACAACGTGGGAAAGCGCTCACGGGGAAAACGCGGCATCTACTTGGTATAATCAACCGGCCAATCCGGGCGAAACTTCGCTGGGCACTCGCGACTCGCGGCGCCCCACCCTCCAAGGGAGACTATACGTGATGCTCGCAAACAGAGTCGTTGTAACCGGAGTCGGTGTCGTAAGCCCGCTGGGGCTGGACACAAACTCGACCTGGAAGAACTTACTAGCTGGAAAGTCGGGCGTTGACCAGATCTCCTCGTTCGACACGGAGGGGCATGGGACCACGATCGCAGCCGAGGTGAAGGACTTCGATCCGGACTCAATCGTTGGAAGGAAGCAGGCTCGAAGGATGGACAGATTCGTCCAACTTGGCTCAGCCGCCGCCCTGGAAGCCATAGACGCTGCGGAGTTTAGCGTAACTCCAGAAAACCAGACTCGCGTTTCCGTAATGATGGCCAGTGGAATCGGAGGCCTCATCACTCTGGAGAGCCAGATTGGTGTGCTTGGCAGCCGCGGACCAAATCGAGTCTCACCGTTCCTCGTTCCTATGATGCTCCCGGACATGGCGTCGGGTCAGATCTCCATGATGCTGGGAGCCAAGGGTCCCAACTACAGCACTGTGTCCGCGTGTTCGAGCGCCGCAGACTCCATCGGCCAGGCATTCGAGGCGCTGCGAAGAGGAGATGCAGACGTTGCGATTGCCGGCGGCTCCGAGGCTGCGATCTGTCCCATCGGGGTTGCGGGATTCAACGCATGCCACGCACTCTCCAAGCGTAACGACCAACCGAAACGCGCCTCCCGTCCTTTCGACGCCGAACGAGATGGGTTCGTCATGGGCGAAGGTGGGGCAGCTCTAATCCTGGAGACCCTGGAGCACGCGATTGCGCGAGGAGCCGAACCTCTCGCCGAACTCTCCGGCTACGGTTCGACTGCGGATGCCCATCACATTACTCAGCCCGCGCCAGAGGGCGAGGGAGCGGCTCGCGCCATGAGAAATGCTCTGGGGCAGGCGAAGGTGCAGCCGGACGAGATTGGCTATATCAACGCTCACGGGACATCGACGCCGCTGAACGACAAGTACGAGACGATGGCCGTAAAGGCCGTGTTCGGCGAAGAAGCGTACAACATACCCATCAGCTCGACAAAGTCCATGACGGGCCACCTTCTCGGCGCCAGCGGCGCGCTTGAGGCGGCATTTACCGTGCTCGCACTTTCCAAGTGGGCCATTCCACCGACAATCAATCTCGAGTCGCCTGACCCAGAGTGCGATCTAGACTACACGCCACACATGCCACGACGGGGCCGCATTAGGAACGCCATGAGCAACTCCTTCGGCTTCGGTGGCCACAACGCATCTCTGGTATTCCAGGAATTCGAAAGTTAGTTCCTGACATTCCAGTCGACGTAACGGGAGAATGAAATGAAACCGAACTGGACCATCCTCCCGACGGTACCTGCGAGCACGGTTGGCGAGATCGGCCTTCCGCAGGCACATTGCCAACTGCTTTACAACAGGGGCCTGACTGATCGTTCGACTGTCCAGGCATTTCTGTCGCCCGGAAGTTCAGACTCTCACGATCCGTGGCTGATGCCAGACATGGAAGCCGCTGTAGACCGCTTAATCATGGCGATGGACTGCGGTGAGACTATCGGGGTGTTTGGGGACTTCGACATCGATGGAATCAGCGGCACAGCCGTCATGTCCACCGCCCTTCGCGACCTCGGTGCAGACGTCATCTCATATATACCCGACCGGGTCACAGAAGGACACGGCCTTGGCCTGGAAGCAGTCCAGTCCCTGGAGCGTCGTGGGGTGAAGCTCCTGATAACCGTTGACTGTGGGTCAAGTTCCGAAGATGTCATATCGGAGGCCACTGCCCTGGGAGTCGACACTATCGTCACGGACCATCACGTGCTGTTGGACGATCCTCCCTACCCTGTCGTCGCCATGGTCAATCCCAGACGTCCCGACTCTGAATACCCATTTGAGCATCTAACCGGCTCCGGTACGGCCTACAAAGTCGCGCAGGGACTATACCATGCCAGAGACAGGCAGGAACCCCCTGCATTGCTCTCGCTCGCGGCGCTCGGCACTGTGGGCGACGTCGGGCCCCTTCTCGGAGAAAACCGTTACATCGTCACTGAAGGGTTGCGCCAGATGAACGCGAGTCGTTCAGTTGGATTGCAGGCACTCTCGGCAGTCTCCAGGCTCGGGAATCAGGACCTGGATACCGGTTCCCTGTCATTTCAGATCATACCTAGACTAAACGCCCCAGGCAGGCTGGCCGATCCGGGAATCAGCCTGAACCTTCTGACGACATCAGACCCGGCCCAGGCCAGATCGATTGCTTCTCAGATCGACAAGCTTAACTCGGTACGCAGGTCAGCGACCGAAAAGGGCGTGAAGCAGGCTGAGGACCAGATTCACGAAAGGTGGGGAGGAGACGTCCCTGGAATCATCATGGTGGGAAGGACGGATTGGAGGGACGGAATCGTCGGTCTCATCGCCTCCCGCATTGCAGAGGCGTACTCCAGACCCGCAATTGCGGTCGCTGTTGGTGACCAACTGAGCAGGGCGAGCGCCAGGAGCATTGACGGCTTTAACCTGATGGAAGTGATAGAACCAGCAGGGCACCTCATGACCCAGTTCGGTGGTCACGAACAGGCCGCGGGCTTCAGCATTCCTAATGAGAACCTGGGCGAGCTAGCACAGCACCTGGAATCAATTGCGGTCCTCACGAAAGGCCAGCCAGGTGAGCCCAGAATCGAGATAGACATGATATGCGATCCTTCGACTCTGGAACGCGATCTGTTTGAGTTTATTGAGACACTCGCGCCGTTCGGCAAGAGCAACCCGAGACCCAAGTTCGTCGCCACGGCGCTCATGGTAGTAGACTCGCGACTCGTGGGATCAGGGAGCCATCTGAAACTGAGTGTTGCAGATGACAGGAAGACCTGGGACGCGATAGCGTTCCGAATGGGCGAACGAATCTCGGAGGCGTCCGCGGGTACGAGCATCGACGTCGTCTATGAGATGGAGACCAACGTCTGGCATGGGCGCAAGAGCCTTCAACTCGTGATCGAAGACTTCGCCCCTACCGGACAGCAACAGCCTCGGTTGATCTAACGTCGACCGTGTCGGCGCCTCTCAGCCCTCGTACGGCTGTCTCTGGGCTGGACGTCTTCTTGCTCGAGGGCAACCTCGCCGGCCGGCACAGGCCGTGCCTTGATTAGTAGCAGCGGCACAGTGATGGCGAGCACCAGGAGCGCTATGTACTGCGCCTCCTGCATCCCGAACGACCAGATCCGGTCTTCGCGCATGAACGTGATTCCGAATCGGCCTATCGAGTACAGAGCAAGATAGAGTGCGAATAGCATTCCGTCCGGTCGAATCCGGTTGCGAAGCTTCCAGACGAGGACCAGGGACAGCATGTTCCAGATTATTTCGTAGGCAATGACTGGCTGAACGGCCACGCCGATGCCGTTGGCGCACCGTCCAGCATCCGAAGCCGGGTTTGTCCACACAAATCCCAGTGCGAAGTCCCACGCCTTGGCGCAGTGCTCCCCGTTCACGATGTCGCCCAGACGCCCGATAGACTGGGCAATCAGCAATGCCGGGGCGGTGAGATCGGCGATTAAGCCAACCGGATGCTTCCTCCAGGCGGCGTACAGTGCTCCGACCACGAACCCCCCAAGTATTCCACCCCACACACCTATCCCACCACTCCATATGGCGATTATCTGCCCAGGGGAATTCTGATAGAAGTCCCAGTGGTCGATCACGTGAACAGCCCGGGCCCCCAGGATGCCGCCGATTATCGCCCAGATCGCGATCGAGTAGATGTCGTCGGGGTGAATGCCCCGCATGGGGGCCCACCTGCCAACCAGGAATACCGCGGTTGCGACCGCAATAAAGCTGAAGAATCCATGCCAGCTCAGTATGAAGGCCGAGAACGAGGCAAGATTGGGGCCAACTACGATATCAACCATGTGGAGTTTCTCCGACCAGAACGGTTAACCCGGAGGGATGATGCGGGCTGCAGATCAGCGAAATCTCCACTTACGTGACCGTCAACTCAGGACGCACTGTGAACAAACGGGTCATACACTTGAGATGCACGCATGTGGCAGCTTGCGTCGAGAGGACTTCCATGAGAGAACAGCTAGAAGATTTCCTTCACTACATGACAGTGGAACGAGGCGTTTCGAACAATACGATTGCCGCTTACCGAAACGACCTGGAGCAGCTGACTGAGTTTTTAGAAGATCGGTATTCAGTCGGCTTCCGCCCCTTCAGCTGGGGTAACGTCTCGGAACAGACGATCTCGGACTATGTGCTTCATTTGCACGAGTTAGGATATTCGGAAACGACGAGGGCACGCAAGATTGCCTCTCTGAAATCGCTCTTCGGGTTCCTCGTCATGGACCAGGTGCTGGAGAACAATCCGACCGTGAATCTGGGTTCTCCCAAACTAGGTCGTTCACTCCCCAACCCGTTGACACTTGATGAAGTTGAGAAGCTGCTTTCGATCCCAGCATCCCTGGACACTCCAGAGGGGCTGCGAGACCTTGCGATGCTGGACCTTCTGTATGCGACCGGCATGAGGGTCAGTGAACTGACTGCCCTCGACCTGGCTGACATCGATCTTACCGACGGATCAGTCCGATGCCAGGGGAAAGGCGGCAAGGAGCGAATCGTTCCAATTCACCCTGATGCGGTCGGTCTGGTAGTTCTATACATTCGAGATTCCCGTCCTGCGCTGGCGGGGGAAAAAGAGCCGTCGGCGCTGTTTCTGAACAGGAGAGGCAACAGGCTGACTCGACAGGGCTTCTGGCTGATCCTGAAGAAATACACGGCTGAAGCAGGACTGGAAGTACGCGTTACACCGCACACACTGAGGCACAGCTTCGCTACGCACCTGCTACGAGGCGGCGCCCCGCTGCGACACGTGCAGGAGCTGCTTGGGCACGCGAGTATCACGACGACCCAGATCTACACCCACCTGACCAGCGAACATGTTCGCTCCGAGTACGATACTGCCCATCCGAGGGCGTGAATTTTACAAGTCGCCGCCAGAACGCTATCCTCAAAGGGAGTCTAGCCCCAAGAGGAGCGATTCCAAATGCCAGGCAAGAGCAGGAATAAACGCGCCGCATCGCGACAGGCCCAACTGAGCGGTAGGCGGCGTCGGCGAGCAGGTAGGCCACGAGGAGAGGCTAACGCCACTCAGACGCAGGCACCAGAAGTCCGCAGACAGGCGCGCCCCACTGCTGCCACAGCCACTGTTGCCGCACCGGAAGCTCCCTCCACCACTGCCGTCCAGACACAGGCGACCACACCCGCTGTGGCTACCCAGTCACGCAGACGATCGTCCCGGGCACGCGCGCCGCTGGAACCTCTGAAGATGTACCCTTATCTGGGTTCTGAACTGCGGAGAATCGGCGCACTTACCGGACTCATGGCAATTGCTCTTGCCGTTCTTACTTTCGTTCTTGGATAGTACAGACCGATCTTCCTGACAGACTGCTGATCCAACCGGCCGGTACGCTTCGCCTGGCCAGCCCGGACAGGCTTCAGGTATGACCCATGGTTAAAGTCCACACAGACGCCGCTGGCAGCGTGGCAGTGGCAGAGACCCCAAAGTTCACCCAACGACTGCGCGCCCTTCCCACGGAGCCTGGCGTCTATCTGATGCGGGACGACTCCGGAGAGATCATCTACGTGGGAAAGGCTGCCAGCCTCCGCAATCGGGTGTCGTCCTACTTCGGCAGTCCCTGGGGGCTGTACCCCAAGATACGACAGATGGTGCGCCGGATCGTGGACTTTGAGTTCATCGTGACTGAGTCCGAGCAGGAGGCCCTGATCCTTGAGAACAATCTCATCAAGGAACACCAGCCTCAGTACAACTCCCGCCTCAAGGACGACAAGTCCTACCCGTTCATCAAAATAGACACTACCGAGGACTTCCCCATCGTCTACGTCACCCGCAGGGTGAGGGACGACGGGGCACGCTACTTTGGCCCATTCGCGAGCGCGTCCAGTGTCAGAAAGACTCTGGCCCTGCTGAAGAAGCTGTTCCCCTACAGGTCGTGCACCAAGACCATCACAGGCAACGATGACCGGGCGTGTCTCGACTACTTCATTCATCGCTGTGCGGGCCCCTGTATCGGCGAGGTCGACAGGGCCCAGTATCACGAGATAATCCACCAGGTCGCACTCTTCCTCGAAGGCCGTACAGACCAGGTTGTGAAGGGCATCCAAAAGCGAATGATCAAGGCCTCCGAGGACCTCGAGTTTGAACGCGCCGCGGTTCTGAGAGACCAGATTCAGGCGATAGAACGTGTCCACGAGGGGCAGAAGGTACTACAGCTTTCAAACGAGAACGTCGACGTTATCGCGCTCGCGCAGGAGGGACGTGACGCTTGGGTTGAAGTGTTCTTCATCAGGCAGGGCAAGCTCGTAGGGCGCGAGAACTTCCTGATGCACAGGTCGGAAGGAGACGAGCCGACCGAGGTGACTGCAGCCTTCGTGAAGCAGTTCTACTCCGCGAACCCATACGTCCCCAGGAGAATTCTGCTTCAGCATCTTCCTGAGGATGTGGAAGCCATCGATGGATGGTTGCGAACCAAGCGACAGGGGGCAGTCCAGCTTCACGTGCCACAGAGGGGCGAGAAACGGAAGCTGGTCCAGATGGTGGCACAGAACGCTGAACAGGGGCTGAACCAGCTGCGTGTGCGCAGACTCCACGAGTCCACGAACAACCAACAGGCGCTGGAGGAGCTTCAGGAAGCCCTGAGTCTGCCTGAGCTGCCGCGCAGGATTGAGTGCTACGACATTTCGAACATTCAGGGCACCAACTCCGTGGGCAGCATGGTGGTGTTCGAAGACGGCCGGCCCAAGCCGGCCCACTACCGCAGATTCAAAATAAAGTCGGTTGCTGGAGTGGACGACTATTCGATGATGCGGGAGGTGCTGACGCGCCGGTTCAAGCGGCTGTCTGAGTCTCGGAAATCGGACCCGACAGGAGGAGAACAGGCGAACGGAAGCGGAAGTGATCGCAAGAATGGCAACGCCTGGGGAATCATCCCAGACCTCGTCCTAATCGACGGCGGCAAAGGGCACCTCGGAGCAGCCCTACAGGTCTTCCTGGAGCTGGGTATCAACGACATCCCGCTATCCAGCATTGCCAAGGAGAACGAGGAGCTATTCGTTCCATACGTTAGCGATCCGATCGTCCTCCCTCGCGACGCACAGGGCCTATTCCTGGTCCAGCGGGTGCGCGATGAAGCGCACCGATTCGCGATCACTTTCCACCGCGAGCGGCGCTCCAAGAAGAGCGTGCAGTCGACCCTGGACCTCGTGCCGGGGGTAGGCCCGAAACGCAAGCGAATGCTGATCAGGCGGTTCGGGTCCGTCAAAGGCATCCGCGAGGCATCACTCGAAGAGGTCGCTGCCGTTCCGGGTCTGACCCTGACTGTCGCGAGGGCGATCAAGGACCACATCTAGCCCCGAACTAGTCAGTTGCCGGGTTGGTTCACGGATCCCAATTGAGGTCGTCGCCTCCCCCTCAGCTAGTCTGCTTCCTTTGAGTTCCCTGCTGCGGCTCCGCTCGCGGCGTTGATAAACGGGTTCAACAGGTTCGTGAACTCCATTGGGAAGATGAACTTGGTGCTTTCACTGGTGCCCAGCGCCTTTAGAGTGTCAAAGTACTGAAGGCTGAGCGTGTTAGCATCTATCTCCTGTGCCACATGCGAAATCCTGTCGAGAGCAGCACTAAAGCCCTCAGCCCGAAGAATCGAAGCCTGCTGATCGCCTTCAGCAGTTAAGATCTCGGACTGCCTGTGTCCCTCAGCACGCAGGATTGCAGATTGCTTCTCGCCCTCAGCGACCGTAATTGCAGCCTGCCTTGTGCCTTCAGCCTCTGTAACGGCGGCGCGGCGGATTCGCTCGGCTGACATCTGCCGGTTCATCGCCTCCTGGATGTCCCTTGCAGGTTCGATCTCACTGATTTCAACCTGCGTCACCTTTATTCCCCAGCGGCCGGTAATCTCGTCGAGCTTGATGCGCAGGTCTTCGTTGATCCGTTCCCTCTGCGAGAGGACATCGTCAACGTTCATCTCGCCGATTACAGCACGGAGGGTCGTTGTGGCTATACCCACGACGGCTGCGTGGTAGTCCACAACATCGAGAACGGCTCTCTCAGCCTGGTCCTCCATGATGCGCATGTAGACCAGAAAGTCTATGTCGATGGGCGCGTTGTCCAGAGTGATGTTGGTCTGGCGCGGTATGTCCATGACCTCCTCGCGCAGATCGACCGTGGAGGTCGTGTGAAAAGGCCAAAACAGCAGGTTGAGTCCAGGTTGCCTCAGACCAGCGTACTTGCCCAGTGTGAACATGGCCAGGCGTTCATATTGGCGGACGATTTTCAGGTATGGGATCACGTTATGCTCCTTTATATGGCGCCTAGACTGCTCTCTCTATAGACCTTGAGCGTCACTCCGTCTAACTCTGCTGCAACTACTGTCTCTCCGCTCTCGATGGTGTCGCCGGATTCCGACTCTGCCGTCCACAGCTCCCCTGCGAGGTATACAGTGCCAGTTGGGTCCAGGGTTGATCTGACAACTCCGGTCTGGCCAACAATCTGTGACGCTCGCGAAATCACCTTGATGTCTCGGGCTTTCCTCGAGAAGTGAAACAGGCCAAACAGGGAAATCGCCATGAAGCCTGCAGTGCCTGCCAGGACTGCCCACCCGACTCGCATGTCAGGTGCAGGCAGACCTGGGACACTGGAGTCACCGAACAGGAGAAAGCCGCCTATGACGAAGGCGATCCCGCCGGCCGCTCCGAATCCGCCCCAGCCCGGCGCCTGAAGTTCGACGAACAGCAGGACCAGGCCCCCTCCCATGAGCGCGAGGCCGATCCAGTTGACAGGCAAGTTGCCTAGTCCAACAAACGCCATAAGCAACAGGCCAAGACCTGCCACGCCCGGAATCCACCCACCTGGACTTATCAGCTCAACGATAATCAGAATCCCGCCAACTGCGAATAGGATGAACACCAGGTGAGGGTTTGCAAGCCACCCCTGGAATCGCTGGACGGGTGTAGGCTCCAGAAGCTCGACTCCCGCCTGGGATGTATCGAGTGTGACCGTCGCACCTTGTACCTCGACTTCTACCCCGTCGAGTTGAGCAAGAAGGTCGGAGACGTCGCGGACGTTCATGTCGACCACACCAAGCTCAAGCGCCTCTTCCGCGGAGTAGGATGTCGCCTCGAAAATGGTCTTCTCAAGGGCCTCAGAATTGCGTCCTCTCTGGGCAGCGATGCCGCGTAGAAGTGCAGCAGCATCCTGAGAAGCCTTTGCCTTTATCGTTTCACGTAGGTCGTTTCCACCCGCATCAACAGGAGATGCTGCGCCAATCGTAGTTCCAGGAGTCATAGCCGCAATGTGACCCGAAGCCACAATGAAGGTGCCTGCGGACGCTGCCCTGGCTCCGGCGGGAGTCACTATCACAGCCACCGGTACAGCGGAGTCCAATAGCGCGCCTGTCATGTCCCGCATTGAATCAAGCAGCCCGCCAGGGGTGTCGACCTCCAGGACAAGGAGACGTGCGCCGCGACTTTCAGCCTCATCAATCCACCCGCTCAGGACACGAGCAGACACAGGATCGATCTGCGAGTCGAGGCGTCCCACTAGAACGGGGCCTCCAGCCTGCCCCTCTATTCCGCTGATGCCAACGTAGGACGCAGCGAGGATGACAACCACTGCCAGGAGAGTTCGGCGCACCATTGACATTGTGCCGTTGCCATCCAATCTGAGTTGGCGGAAACCGCCGGGAGCGTACTTGCAGACCCAATGTAAGGCCAGCGTTAATGCCCCTTGTCGTCATTATAGACCAGCCGGGGTTACACTGCGCCGAGATATGTCTAAGAATTCTCCAACCGCACCCGGTGTTGGGCACTCCCTGCTAGGCTTCTCCTATTCTGCAGCCCATTGCTGAGAAGAATTCATCGTCTACACAGGCGACAGGGAGACCGCTCTCGAGCGCAGTCGCCGCGACGACGGCGCTCAACATAGCCTCGGCGTCAGGAGAATCCAGCTCACGTACGATCTTACCTGCACGTCGGGCGACCGGAGCGCTCAGGGCGATCACCTCGACGAAGTCCAATAGCGCCTCAAGCTGGATCTCGGCCCGCCGGTCCGGGGCACGCCGAATCGCTTCAGCCACTGTCGTTGCAGTGACCGCAGCCTTCGCTTCGCCATTCACGACAACTTCAAGCCAACCGGAACCCTCCCCGCCCGTCCATAGACTCTCAACGATACCCGTATCCAAGATCAGCGACTCATCCATCATCCGGGACCTCCACGGTCATGCCCGATTTCGCAGCGCTTCACGCACAATCGATTTCGCTTCCTCCGCTGTGAGCTCCACAGGCGAGCCCAGCGGTTGGTTGAGCTGCATACCGAGATACTCATCGTCCCACACCGAGCGGGGAGTCCCATCCACTTGCGTTTCACCCTTGAGGGCGCCCTCTAAGGCATCCTCTATGAACTCCCTCAAGGGAACCCTCATCTCCGCCGCCCTTGCCTTGGAAGCAAGATAGATATCCTCTCTGATCTGGGCATACAGCTGCCTGGTTGGCTGTGTAACCTTCTCTCTTGGCAAATCCCCACCTCCCTATTCTTCTATGAAACTAGTTTAACACGCCAACGCAAGATGTCGTAATATCCCCACTTCCCAATCCATATTCCTCTAGTTTACTATCGCCCATGTTTCCAATGGATTGTGTCGTCTTTCACTTGCCTCCAGACGTTCTCTACAATAGGTGCGATATGAGAATTGTCATTGCACCTCAGGCCTTTAAGGGAAGTATTTCAGCGCTCAATGCAGCGAATGCGATGGATGCTGGAGTTCGAAATTTGTTGCCAGACGCTGAGACCGTACTGGTACCTGTTGCCGATGGCGGCGACGGTACCCTGGAAACGCTCGTAGATGGCTCAGGAGGCTCGGTACGTACCACACTGGTTACAGGGCCCCTGGGAGAACGTAGGGAAGCCCTATGGGGAGCTATGGGAGACGGAGTGACGGCGGTAGTCGAGATGGCGCGCACGTCAGGCCTGGCTCTTGTTCCGATTGATGCCAGGGATCCACTGAACTCCACTACATTCGGGCTCGGCGAAGCCATTATGGCGGCTCTTGACGAGGGATTCCGAAGGTTCATCGTTGGGATTGGAGGTAGTGCGACAAACGACGCCGGAGCCGGCATGGCCGATGCATTGGGAGTTTCGCTTACGGACAGACACGGCCGTACCCTTGCACCGGGCGGCGCTGCCCTAGCTCAACTCAACAGTGTCGACCTCTCAGGTTTGGACAGTAGGGCTGCTGAATCGACGTTCTTGGTGGCCTGCGACGTCACCAACCCTCTCACAGGTCCCGAGGGAGCGTCAGCCATATACGGCCCTCAAAAGGGCGCCACACCAGAGATGGTTGCCGAGCTGGACTCTGCATTGGGCAACTTCGCAGAAGTAGTGCGCAGGGACGTGGGTGTGGATGTACAGCACCTCCAGGGTTCGGGAGCCGCCGGTGGCCTCGGGGGCGGAATGGTGGCCTTCCTGAATGCCGAGTTGCGCACGGGGGTCGATATCGTCATGGATATCGTGAAGATCGACGAGCATCTCAAAGGCGCCGACCTGGTCATTACTGGTGAAGGGGAGCTCGACTATCAGACCCTGTACAACAAGGCCCCGATTGGTGTCGCGAAGCGAGCGCAGGCCATTGGTGTCCCGGTGGTTGCGATAGCCGGCACTCTCGGAGAGCGCTACGAGGTGGTCCACGAGGACGGAATTGATGGAGCGCTTTCGATTCCGACCGGGCCCATGTCACTGGAGGTCGCCTCAGAACGCGCGGCGGAACTCATAACCCAGGCAACGGAGCGAATGCTGCGTCTCATGCAGACCGGCGCGAGGGTGTTCACCGCCCCTTAGGTCAGGGATATCCCCTACCCTATCAACACCATGTGTACTTCGCCGGGCCCGTGCACACCCGTAACGAGCTTGTACTCGATGTCTGCTGTGCGGCTGGGTCCGGTGATGAGGTTCATGTAGCTTCCCAGGTCGCCATCAATGAAGTCCCGGCGCCGAAGCGTGAACAGTTCATCCAAGGACGGGAGCACCTGACCTCGCTCTATCAGTGCGATGTGTACCGGCGGCAGAAGAGACACCAGACGGCTGGACCCGGCTGTCGGAATGATCACGCAGGTGCCGGTCTCGGCAATGGCGTAGTCGACTCCCGTGATCCCCAGGTCGGCAGCGGCCATCGCTGCTCTCAAGGTTGCGCGAGAATCGCGTTCCGCAGCTTCGTCGGCACGGTCCACGGCAACTGGGGTCAGATCGATTCCAGTACCTGAAAACAGGTCGCCGCCAAGCGCTTCCTGGACGACCCTGTGGAGGGAGTGGACCGCAGACCTGGCCTCGAGGTCTCGTGCTACATCAAGGACGTACCGACCCGCCTCCTCGACGTTTGCAGCCTCTCTGACCACCCAGCCGGCGGTCTCACCTGCTACAGCAAGTGCGGCCATGAGTTCGCTGGAGTCCGAAGTGGCGTGCTGCTCGGCGGTCTCCACACGACCTGTCAGCTCACTGGCAGGTCCACGTGCGGCTGGTGGATCGTCGGCCGGAGCCGTCAGGGGCTCAGAACGCCCAAGGGAGCTCCGTATATGCTGCAGAAACTCGGTTCGCTCGTTCATTTCTTCTGGCGCCGATTCCATCGAGACCTGAAGGACTCCTTTAGCTCAGGCATGTCCCGGTGTTCAGTCCATCCAGACAGTGGCCCGGGCATACCAGGCTTCTCTGGTTGTCTCGAAGCGAGTGACTGACCAAGCCTTCCAACCCAGTTGGCGAACTGCATTGTGCCCCCACTGGACATCGTCGCCTGCCAGCCCTTCATCGCCATCTTTTCGGCGTTGCTCACTGACCGGTCCGCCGGATAGGAGTCGCCCTGGGTTAGCTCCTTGCGCAGGTACAGCAACATCCTCGGGATGTCGATTCCAACCGGGCACGCCTCTTTACATGCGCCGCATAGGGTAGACGCATACGGCAGGTCCTTCGCATCCGACAGTCCCGTCAACATTGGGGAGACTATGGAGCCAATCGGCCCCGGGTACACCCAGCCATACGCATGACCACCGACCTTGCGGTACACAGGACATGCGTTTAGGCAGGCGCCGCAGCGAAGGCAAAGCAGGCCCTCCCGGAGGTGTTCATCGGCCAGAAGACGCGAGCGTCCATTATCGACAATTACCAGGTGAAACTCTTCCGGACCGTCTTCCTCTTCCGAGTGCCTTGGACCTGTCACTGTCGTCACGTAGCTGGATAGCATCTGACCTGTCGCCGACCTAATGAGCAGTCGTAGAAACAGGCCAAGATCTTCGAGAGATGGGACTACCTTCTCCATGCCTGAGATGGCAATGTGCACCTTTGGCATGGAAGTCACCATTCGGCCGTTGCCCTCGTTGGTGACCAGGGTCACCGTGCCGGACTCAGCCACCAGGAAATTTGCGCCTGAAATGCCCATGCCTGCTGCCAGGAACTTCTCCCTGAGCTGTCGCCGGGCCTCTCGTGTCAGCTCCTCTATGTCTTCTATCCTGCCAGTTCCGAGCTTCTCCGCGAAGAGATCAGAGACCTGCTCCCTGGATTTATGAATTGCCGGAGAGATTATGTGAAACGGAGTGTCGCCTGCGAGCTGCACTATGTACTCGCCCAGGTCGGTCTCCACCGGTTCGATCCCCTCAGATTCCAGGCGCTCGTTCAGCCCCATCTCCTCGGAGAGCATGGACTTGCTCTTCACCACCATTTCGACACCGCGGCTGTTTGCTACAGAGACGACGTAGTTCGAGGCTGCTTCGGCATCTTTGGCGAAGAAGACCCTGCCGCCAGCCTTCTCAACGTTGTTGGCAAGGAGTTCGAGGTAGTAGTCCAGGTTCTCGATGACGTGCCACTTGATCTCCCGTCCGCGGGCGCGCAGCTCTTCCCAATTGGAGGTGGCCGCAGACGCCGAAATGCGCGCGCTGTGAAAGCCTGAGTACAGTCCCTCGAGATTACGCTGTATCTGCTGGTCAGCAAGTGCGCCGGCGGAACCTTGCCTGAACTGACGAGTGCGAGGTTCCAAGGTCTAGCTCCCCTTCAGGCCCTGAGCGACAAGCTCCGCAATGTGGGCCGGTCGAACGTGGCTTCCGCGGCGCTGCAGCCCACCGCCGATGTGCATAAGGCAGCTCGTGTCGCATGCGGACACAATGTCTGCCCCACTTCGCTCGATGTTGTCCAGCTTGTCTCTCAGCATGGCGCCGGAAATGTCGGCGTACTTTACGGCGAATGTTCCACCGAAGCCGCAACACACCTCGGGCTGGTCCATATGGACGCGTCGATAGCCCGGTACCGTGTCGATCAGGGACTTAGGCTGGGCGTCTATGCCAAGCTCGCGCTTCGCGTGACATGCCTCGTGAAAGGCTACGTCGACGTCAGACTCGCCGGCAGCCTGCAGTATCTGCTCTAGTTCCGTCAGGCCAACTCTGTCCACCATGAACTCGCTGAATTCGTAGACATTCCTGGCCAGTGAACGGGCACGAGAGAGATTCACCGGATCGTCGGCGAAGAGTTCCTCGTAGTAGTTTCTGATCATCGCTGTGCAAGAGCCAGAGGGAACAACTACGGGGACGGAAGGGTCGAGCTGTCCGAGGAGCCTTCTGGCGACCGGTCGGGCTTCGTTCCAGAATCCAGAGTTGAACGCTGGCTGACCACAACACGTCTGAGAGGTGTCGAACCCTACCTCGATGTCGAGGGCCTGAAGAACCTCTACTACAGCCTCACCGACTTCGGGAAAGAACTGGTCAACGACACAGGTAACGAAAAGCTGTACATGGCCAGCGCCGTTGACTTGCGTCATCCAGGAAACTCACTAGAGACTCTGCACCCACCTATCCCCATGAAAGTACCGGTTGTCACAGCACTATCCCGTGAACAACGAATCCGGCGATCCAGGCGACCATAAACACTCCGCAGGACGCCACCAAGGCACCTTCAGTCTCCCGCCGTGCCGGGCCATGCAATGCCAGGTAGACAATGAACAGACCCAGTCCGATTGCGACGAGCCATACGGAGACCGAGTTTACCCCGAGAGCCAGACCTATCACGAAGCCAGCAACTGCCCAAGTGATCCAGGAATCCAGGCGTCTGAGTGCAGCCGCGAGCCAGGGTGGTCTAATACGTTCAGTCAAGGAAAACTGTCCTGAAAGTCATACTGATGCCTACGTCCGTCAAGGAAGGATACACAGGCAGTGGGAGCGATGCAACGCGTATTGTTGCGAGGGGGCCGGTGCAGTAAACTCGGCACAAATCAGGCAAGAGGTAAGAGACATGGTTACTGGCTTCAATCACTCTGGATTCGTAGTCAAGGACATCAATGCCATGGTGGAGTTCTACAGGGACACGCTAGGGCTCAGCGTCATGCGCGAGGTGGACAGTGTGGCCCCGCCTGAAGGTGACCACACGGGCATCCCAGGGGCACGCAGGACGTTGGTCTTTGTAGGTAAGCCTGATGGTGAGCTCGTCCTGGAGCTCGTCCACTTCATCGACCCGCCAAGTCCGGAGGGTCACCTGCACAGGCATCAGCTGGGCGCAGCACACATCTGCTTCAACGTCAGTGACCTGGCTGAGCTGGCGTCGCTGCTCAAGTCGAAGGGGATCACGTTCATAACCGACCCGATCTTCCACGAGGTGGAGGACGGCAAGAGGCGAGGAATCTGCTACATCCAGGACCCTGAAGGCAACTACGTCGAACTGATCCAGCCACCTACGTAGGCTCTAGGGTCGATACCGGATCTGTGAGAGGGCGACCTCAGGACGCCTTACGGTACACCTGGAAGCGGTGGCGGTTAGTCTCGACGACGTACATCCTGTCTTGATTGTCCAGCCTGACTGCCACTGGACCCCAGAAGTACGGCTCAACCTGAGAGGACGTGTGATAGGGCGTCTGAAGGTGTTCAGGCAGGTCTTCCGGGACGAGATCCGAAATCTCGCGAAGCTCCCACTCCTCTGGGTTGGAAGAGTAGTAGTCAGCAGCCCACTTCGAGACTGTCGCCTGCCCTCTGAGAGTCGCCATGAATGAACCGTCGGGGTTGAATACCTGAACTCTCTCGTTGCCCCAATCTGCTACGGCAACTACGCCATCCGAGGTTACACCGACACCGGAAGGACGACTCAGCTCTCCCGGACCCATACCTGACTTTCCGTATGTCTGAATGTGGTCGCCTTCGGCTGAGAACTTCTGAACGCGGTCGTTTCTCCAGTCCGCGACGAAGACTGTATCGTCCGGCCCGATGCCGACTCCCCATGGGAGGTTGAATTGGCTCTCGCCAGACCCCGGCTCGCCCCAGGAGGAAATCAGCTCGCCACCGGTCGAAGTCTTCTGAATCCGTCCGTTCTGCTGATCGGCAATGTAGAGATTGTCCTGCGAGTCGATGGCGATGCCTGCAGGTCCAGCAAACTGACCGGGCTCCGAGCCTGCTTCGCCCCACTGGCTGACAAACTTCCCGTCCGCGTCGTAGACGCATACCCGATTGTTGTATTCATCGGTGATGTACAGGTGATTCTGGCTGTCAAAAGCCATTGCCACAGGCCAGATAAACTGACCATCGCCCTGGCCATAGCCGTTCCCAAACTCGTAAAGGTAGTCTTCGTCAAGATTGAGAACGCCCACCCTGATAGATGTGGCGCGAGCGGGGTCACAGCGATTCAGCACGAAGATACGGCCGTCCGGGTGAATAGCGATATCGTAGGGATTGGCGAACCCGCGACCGTTGTCGCCGTTGTTCACAATGCCAATCGTCTTCAGGTAATCGAAGCTGAGTGTGGTTGCGCTTTCCTGTGTGGTCACGTTGTATTCCCCATCTCCGTCAGCTTCTGAGTCGGTCTGTCGCCAATGAGCCGGCGCGTGGAAACACCGGCTCATTTACTTGTACTTGGCTCCTGAGAGCGCGGCTATTCTAAGCCATTTGGAATTCCTTGGAAGACGCAATCAGGCGCATGACATTCGCGACGGTCTCCACCGATTCCTCGGATTCTAGATCGAAGTCACCGAACTGCGATGCGAACTCTACCATCGCCTCACGCGTGGTGTCCTCGACATTTAGAGGGCCCATGAGGTCCAGGCATCCGTCGACGACGTCAGCGGCCGATTGGGCGGTCCCACCGTCCTGAGCGAGCCTGTCGACTATTGCGCGTACTCCCGGGTTGGAGGGGTTGCCGAGCTCTTTGGCGGCGAAGTTCACGCGTTCCACCAGAGAACCGCTGTCAATCCACTCAACGCCTTCGTGCCAGCCCTCAACAGTAGGAGGCTGGAGCAACCCCTGCCCCATATAGAATGCCTGACTGGCGAGCTGGTTCACGCCCAGGGTTGGCTGCCGGTACGTGCCAGCCATCCTGACCGCGCCAACGACCGTCTCCACAGGAGCCTTGACACGGGAGTAGCGGGCTGCCTCACTCTTGAAGTACTCAGAGTTGAAGAGGGTCCTCAGCACCGCCCTTATCTCGAAGTCAGACTCGAAGTATGAAGCCATCATCTGCTCGATCGCGGCTTCTCCTTCCTCATTGATTTCGTCGGCGGCGAAGAACTGGAACAGTCGAGTGCAGATGAAGCGGGCAGTCGCGTCCTGCTTGCAGATTATGCCTACGATTTCGTCGCCATCGAAATCGCCACGCTCACCCAGAAATTCCTTCTCTCCTGTGTCGTGGTCGTCCTCGCGGAACTCGAAGTGCCACGCGATACGGCTGTAGGGCCAGATCGAGTCCTTCATGGCACGCATGGACATGTACTCGGCGTTCTTCAGAGTCCACCCTGTAAAGGCGCGAGACGCCTCCTTGATGTCGTCCTCTGTGTAGTTCCCGATGCCCATCGAGAAGAGTTCCAGCAGTTCCCTGCCGTAGTTTTCATTGATGGCGCCATCGTGATTATCGTTATTGTCCAGCCATATGATCATGGCCGGGTCTCTGGACAGCTCGACCAGAATATCCTTGAAGCTGCCGAAGCCGGTGCGCTTGAACATTTCGATCTGGTTCAGCAGTGCGCGGGCCTGGTTCAGCTTCGCGTAGCCCGTCGCGAACAGGCTGTGCCAGAAGAGTGCGAGCTTCTCCTCAAGGGGATGATTCGTCGTAATCATCTGGTACATCCAGTAGGCCCCGGCGCCGTCCAACTGGCGCAGCTCCGACTGGTCGACGTGATAGCGGCGAATCAGGTCGTCCGGCAGGTTCTCCCTGTTGTCGGCCGATGGATGCAGCAGGTCTTCGACGACGCTCTCGTAGCCCCTCGCTACCTTCTCTTCAAGTTCTTCGCGGCTGGCGCCGAATCCGGCCCGACGCATGAGATGGGCCATCAGTGCGACATCGGCAGTAGCGGTGGTCATCTGCACAATCCTCCTGGTGTAAATCTAGTGGGGTCTCTTAAGCAGGAAGGAACTCATGCTGTTCGAACCTGCCGTTCACGATTGGCTCCGAATCGAGATGGAACCAGCGCTCCAGCAGAGTCGCGTAAGTCATCCTGAAGTCGTTGTTGAAGTGCAGGTCGCCCTCAAGCTGCATATCGGGTGCAAGCGACGGATACTGGCCGTAAAGTCCACCGGTGACGTCTCCGCCAATCACGAAAGCGGTCCCACCTGAGCCGTGGTCGGTACCTGAGCCGTTGTCCTTGATCCGGCGACCGAACTCGGAGAATACGAAGATCACTGCGTCGTTCTCGCGACCGTGTTCCCGAAGATCATCGTAGAAGTCGCCAATTCCGCCTGCGACCTCGTCCCACAGCTTGGCGTGGCTCACAAGCTCACCCGAGTGGGTGTCGAAGCTGCCGTGCTGGGTGTAGAAGATCCTCGTGCCGAGGTCGGCCAGCATCACCTGGGCGACGCTCTTGAGGCTCTGCGCTATTGGATTAGCGGCATACTCGACAGTTGACTGGTACTGCTCGGGGGCGGTCCTCAGGATATCAGCGCCCTTCAGCGCGTCAGTGCCCGTCTGCCCAAGAAAGTCCATTACGGCGTCCCTGCCCTGCGCTCCGCCATACATCTTGGCAAACGCCTCAAGGGCATACTTGCGCATGAATTCGTCCTGCACATCCGGGAACAGCCCGTACGTCTCTAGGTTGCCCACAGAGGCAACAGGGACACCGCGGACGCCCAGCGCGCGCGGCATTCCCCTTCCGAAGTTGACCGCGGTCAGGACGTTGTCGCCCTTGGGGTCCAACTCGTGGGTCGTCCGGCCGAGCCA
The DNA here is from genome assembly GCA_964537915.1 of uncultured Dehalococcoidia bacterium. GTDB lineage: Bacteria > Chloroflexota > Dehalococcoidia > Lucifugimonadales > UBA1123 > VXRN01. The sequence goes on along the minus strand of CAZIDM010000001.1, from coordinate 135,545 downwards.
GCCCTCGCGTCCGATATCCTCCGGCATGGCAGTGTGCCAAATGTCCATGGACCTGAAGTGGGACCTGTTAGGATTGGGATAGCCAATGCCGTTTATGACAGCGACCTTACCCTCGTCCCAAAGGCGCTTGATCGGGCCCATGCTGGGGTTGAAGGCGAGGTCGTCGCTAATAGGATGAACAGCGTCGCCGTCAACGTGAACTGTCTGCCTGAAATCGTAGTACAGACCGTCGTTGTAAGGTACAACAGTGTTGAGGGTGTCGTTCCCACCGGAAAGCTGAACGACTACTAGTGTTTTGTCGTGGCTGCCATTCTGCGTAACCATTGAAACGCTCCCTTTTTGAACGGTTCTAGAATCTGCTGAATCTATGTAGAGAATCTACTACTTCTGTCAGTTCGGCGCAAGACTAGAGGGCGCAAGGCAGTACCCCCTACGGGTGCGCATCCTGAACCTCGTATCATAATCAGAACAACAGACGCTGAGGCACTATTGATCAAAGCTGTAAGCAGGTGCGAAAACATGGTTTCATCCGCGATAGATGCCTGGAAACTCCGGGTAGAGTCCCATCACAAGCAGTCATTGAGAGTTATGGACGAGTCAAGGAGACAGGGCGACTTCTGGAAGAACGTGGCCCAAATGTTCAGGGCCGATCCACGCAGGACTGACGACGAGGCGCTGAACGCCATCTCTGAACTCGTAATCGCGGACTCAACCGTGCTTGACGTCGGCGGCGGTGCAGGCAGATTCGCCGTCGCCCTCTCCTTGAAGTGCAAATCGGTAATGGTTGTAGACCCGTCCGAGTCAATGCTGGAACAGTTACGGGAAGCAACCGAGGAGGCCTGTCAGCCTAATGTCAGATCAGTGCATTCAGACTGGGAGTCGGCTGAAGTTGAGTCAGCGGACCTGGTCCTCTGCTCGCACGTCGTCTACGGAGTTGCCGACATAGGACCGTTCATCGAGAAGATAAGCTCTCATGCGCGGAGACGCGTGGTCCTGCTGTCCTTTGTGGAGTCACCGCAGGCCAATGTCGCTCCGCTGTGGGAGCCCGTACACGGAGAGCGCCGCATAAACCTTCCCGCGATGCCGGAGTTGGTGAACGTGCTCTGGGAGATGGACATCTATCCCAGTATCAGGATGCTGACCACTACAAGAGCTCAGTCGTTCGAATCCGTTGACAACGCAACCCAAGAGCTGAGCAACAGACTTTTCTTAGCCCAGGACTCAGCTGCTTACGCCCGACTCGAGGCAGTGGTTGAAGACTACCTCGAGTCCACGGATGAAGGCTGGCGAATCGTTGGCGCCAGGCCCGTCAGGCAGGGGCTCATCTACTGGGAGACGTAGCCTGGGATTTAGGTGGACCTAAAGTCCTGCAGCATATGCTGAGTGGAATGTGTCCACTCCGGCTCGGAATCCACCGTCTCCGTCCCTGACGATTGCCACAGGGCTTGCGAAACTCGCAAACCCTCCCTGCACGTGATTGTCGCCGATGACGTAGATCCGGTGGCCTCTGGCCTCCAGCTCCGCAATCACTTCGGGAGACAGCCTTGGGTCGACGCTGGTGACTGGCAGGGAGCAGTCCACTCGCGGCGAGTCTATCGCCTCCTGTGGCCCCATGCCGTAGTCGACGACCTTCGAGATCAACTGCGTCACACAGTTGGTTATCCGGCGACCGCCGGATGCGCCAACCGCGAGGCGCACGCCGTTGTCATCCAATACCAGGGCCGGGGTCATGTTGTTCAGCGGGTACTTGCCGGGCATGATTGAGTTCACGCGGCCGGGAATCGGGTCGAACCACATCATTCCGTTGTTCATCACGACGCCCGTGCCCATCGGAACGAATCCAGAGCCGAAGCCGGCCATAAGCGTATTTGTCAGAGACACTGCGTTCCCGTCCCCGTCCATTGCGCAGAGATGCGTAGTCCCTGAGTCCAACGCGGGAGCACTCGCTTCCAACTCTTCTCCTGGGGCGCCCTCGTCGAATGCCCACGGGTCACCTGCCTCGATACGTCCCAGCCGGGCCGGGTCGAACTGTCCGCGACGCAACTCCGTGTAACCGTCTGAAACAAGCCCCTGCCACGGGGCGTTAACGAAGGCCGGATCGGCCATGTAGGTGAACCTGTCGGCGTAGGCCAGGCGGGCTCCATAGATATAGGCATGGAGTGCATCGGCGGAGTTGTGCCCCATCGAGTGAGCGTCGAAGCCGTCGAACAGGCGGAGAGTCATGGCCGAGGTCGTTCCTGCACAATTGAACGGAGGCACCCTGACGGTGTGTCCCCGGTACCCAAACTCTAGCCCGGACTCCCAAACGAACGGGCGGTACTCGGCCAGGTCCTGTTCGGAGATAATTCCTCCGTTTACCTGGATGTCCGACGTCAAGGCGCGGGCGACGTCTCCCGAGTAATAGGCTGAGGGTCCCTCTCTCCCGATCGCTTCCAGCACGTCCCCCAGGTCCGGCTGCCTGAGCAGCGCCGGACTTGTCATGTCACCGGCAGGTAATTGCCCACCAGGCATGAAGACGTTTCGGAGCTCTTCGAATTCGAACAGGCGGGATGCCATTAGCCCCAACGCATACATGTTGTGCCACCCAGGCGAGTGACCGTCCCTTGCGAGGGAGACCGCGGGAGCAATCACGTCCTTCAGCGGCAGTTTTCCCAACTGCCTGTGGGCCTCGCACAACCCTGCAACCGCTCCAGGGACAGCGATTGACCTGGGGCCGTTGAGATTCTCGTCGTTGACTACGCCTGCCCAGCCGAAGTTCCCGACCGCAGCCTCTCCAGACAGCTCATACATGTCTGGCTTCGCTGCCAGCGGGCCCTTCATAGGGAAGCCGACCACTCCTCCTCTGTCACCCACCTGGAACACGAGATACCCGCCACCACCGATTCCGCTCGACATCGGTTCGACGACACCAATGGCGAAGCAGGCGGCAACCGCGGCATCGACCGCATTACCGCCCATTTCCAGCATCTGCACGCCGGCCTGTGTTGCATGGATGTCTTTCGTCGCAACCATGCCGCGCTGGGCACGCGCTTCGGTCTTATTGATGGTTGTAAGCGTTGGAGTGGCAGTGACCATGAGTGAGCCCTCTCGAATCTCTCCGTCTACTTCGACATATCTGCTAGTTTCTCGGCCAGACCCGGCACTTCGGCCTCGCCGGTGACTACTGTAACAGATGAGCCTTGGAAGTCGTCGCCGATCGGCTCGTATCTACCTCCGAGACACCTCGCGAGGAAGGCTTCCGTTATTGCCATGAAGGCCAAGTTGTTATCTGGCCTGCGAAAGCCGTGTCCTTCATCAGGAAACAACACATAGGTCACGGGTATGCCCTGATCGGTCATGGCCTCGACGATCTGATCCGACTCGGCCTGTCTGACCCTTGGATCGTTTGCCCCCTGACCAATGAGCAGAGGCCTTTCTATTCTGTCGGCGAACGATAGGGGCGACCTTTCAGCCAGGAATTTCCTTCCATCCTCAGTGGAATTGTCTCCAACTCGTGCCCTGAACATGGCGATCTCAGGCTCCCAGTATGGGGGAACGGTATCCAGTAGCGTATTGAGGTTTGACGGCCCCACCACATCCACTCCACAGGCGAATACTTCGGGTGTGAAGGTCAACCCCACAAGTGTGGCGTAACCTCCGTAGCTGACACCCATAATCGCGATCTTCTGCTTGTCAGCTATCCCGTTCTCGACGGCCCAGTCGACGACAACTAGCAGGTCGTCGTGCATCTTGCCCGCCCACTCCCTGTTTCCTGCGTTGACGAATGACTTCCCGAACCCCCAGGATCCGCGGAAATTCACTGAGATAACTAAGTAACCTCGATTTGCCCATAGCTGATGACCGGGAACGAATCCCCAGCTGTCCCTACCCCAGGGCCCGCCGTGCACCAGAAGGACTGCCGGGGGCGGACCTTCACCATCAATCGTCCAGGAAGGCATGGTGTGGTAAACAGTGAGTTCTAACCCATCTCGGGATTGGACAATCGCAGAGTGCATTGCGGCGAGTTCGTACTTCTTGAGGTCAGGCCGGTTTGAGAACAGAAACCGCAGACTCTTCGCATCGCGTTCGTACAGGTAGAAGTCCAGCGGCCCGACATCGCGCTCATGCGCGACCACCCAGCGACTGTCGTCCAGTGACCTGCTCGTCAACCAGTAGTCGTCTCCAAACCTACTCTGAAGAGCTGCAAGATCTTCGGCAATGGAGTCGTCCACCACCTCCCAGTGCGCCCGTTCGTATTCGATGGACACAGCCTGAGGACGACCTGTCGAAGGGTGGATTGTGAATCCGGTAATATCTGCGCGTGGATCTTTGGCAAGCTCTCTCGCCTCCCCGGCAGCCAGATCCAGCTCCACCAAGGCAGAGGTATCGATATTCCGGCTGTCGATCATGTACAACTTCGCACCCTCGGAATCGAACCCGAGAGGGTGAGTTGTCATTTCGTCCTCGGAGCCGACATCCATCAGCTTGCTCCACTCGCCATGAGCATACCGGTGGAAAAACTGAGCGCCGCCGTCGGGCGCTGACAGCCTGGCCAGCCTGACATTCGAGTTATGATCGGCAACGAACTGTGTAGCGCCGATGTCGTTCTCGAATTCCAGTTTCAACTCTCCCGACACGATGTTTATCCGGTAGATGTCGTGAATGCGCTCATCCCTATTGTTGATCTCCACCAGAACATCGTCAGGACATCTTGGGGAGATCGACAGGACACGGGCATGGATGCAGTCGTAGGGTGTTAAGTCCCTCGTTTCCAGAGTACCGAGGTGAGTCGCGAACAGGTGCCAGTTTTCGTCCCCTGCAGTGTCCTGCAGATGGAGAATGAAGTCGGAGTTATAGGGCCAGATGTAAAACGGGATTCCGCGTCGCACATCCTGGGTAACCGGCCTCGCTTCGTCAATTGATTCGAGGGGTGATACCCAGACATTCATGACACCGTCGACCGGAGCAAGAAATGCGAGGCGCTCCCCGTCCCTGCTAACCGTCGCCAGGTTGCGTTCGGCGTTACCGTACAGAGCTCGCCGGGGAATCAGGTCTGTTTCGCGATCGCCATTCAAGTTGACAGCCTCCTGAAAACAGGCGGAATTCGGGGTTGACAAGTATTAAAGGGGCTGATATATTTTATTTAACGTCCCAATGGACCAAGTCGAATGCGCGAGGCTTTCCGGGTTACGGCGGCCCACCCGTCGAAGTCAGGCGAGCGGAGCGCAGATAGGCGAAGCCCGTTGGGGCGTTGTGCTCTTGGTCAGTTCCCCACCGGCCTCAGGGCACCCACGAACGGGAGATTCCTGTAGGACTCCATGTAGTCGAGACCGTAGCCGACCAGGAACTCGTCAGGTGCCTCGAATCCAACGTACTTGATATCTACGTCGGCGATTCGCCGCGCTCGCTTGTCCAGCAACGCACAGACCTCAACGCTGGCCGGACGACGCGACTGCAGGTGAGATATCAGCCAGTTTAGAGTCATTCCCGTATCGACGATGTCTTCGATCAGGATGACGTCAGACCCGTCTATGTCCAGGTCCAGGCCCTTTGTGATCCTGATATCCGGCCCATACTCCCCCGCGTAGCGCGAAATGGACATGAAGTCCATGCGAGTGGGTAGTGAGATCTGCCGCATGACGTCGGACATGAAACAGACCATCCCCCTCTGTACTCCTATTAGTACGGGGCGCTCACCCGCGTAGTCCCGTGAGATTGCCCTTCCGAGCTCCTGGACCCTCTGCTGAATCTGACGCTCTGAGTAGAGGACCCGAGATATACCCGGAAGGTCGGACTCCACGAGGGGGCCGAATCCAAACTTTGCCAGAAGGCGATGAAAGTCTCTCCGGTACAGCAGCTTAATGTTTACGGCTGGATACAGTTCCCGGATGCGCCTGAGCTTTCGATTCTTCTGAGTTACCAACGACTGCTTCATAGTCGTCAGTTCCAGGTACAGGTCGAGGTCTGGCAGATAGAAGTCCGGGGTCAGCATTTCGGTGACGCGGTCACCATCCCACTGAAGTGGGAAAGAGAGAGGCTCATACTCCCAGCGAAGACCGTAGAAGTCCAGAATTCTCGCGAACTCCAGCTCGCTGGGATGGGCGAAGTTGGGTTCAGTCCCGCCTGCCACGTTGGGGACGGGAGCGAACCTGGACGTTTCGACATCGACCAACCGATACCTCCGCGTCGAACCGGTAAATTCCGGTGATTGACGGCAAGGATAGCACATACGCGCTAGATGATAAATCCGCAGTCCATGTGGCGCCAGTTTGACCGTAGTACTAGCGCTTCATATAATCGCGCAGAATTCACCGTGAAAGGCTGGATATGACAAGTGGACATCTGAGTTCCGCACGACTGGAGTTCGACTCTTGGAGCGAAGTCGTGGAAGGGTTCATGGACCGGGGTTGGACTGACGGGCTTCCGATCATCCCTCCAACCGCTGACCTCGTCAACGCTTGCCTGGAGGCAGGTGGACGGAACGCTTCGGACATCCTCGCCACCGAACCGACCAAGGGTCGAGTCATCACCGCTGAGAAGGTCGCGGTGAACGCTGTGATGGCGGGCTGCAAGCCAGAGTACTTCAAGGTCGTTGCTGCTGCCGTTGAAGCGATGAGCGAACCGCAGTTCAACCTGCACGCGATCACGGCCAGCACGCAGGGCGCCGCTGTTCTCGCAGTCGTCAATGGGCCAGTCACCAGGGAGATCGGGTTGAACTCCGGTGTCAGCGTCTTTGGACCCGGGCACAGGGCGAACGCAACGATCGGACGGGCGATTCGCCTGGTCATCATCAATGCGACCGGATCGCAGTCAGGTGAGATCGACAAGGCTACACTTGGCCATCCAGGCAAGTACACGTGGTGCATGGCGGAGGCCGAGGACGTCTCACCGTGGGAACCTTTCCAGACCGACAGAGGGTTTGAGAAGGACCAGAGCACGGTCTCTCTGTTTGCCGCACTATCCCCCATACAGGTCGACAATCACGCGTTTCAACGCCCTGAAGAGATCCTGGTCTCATTCCGCGAAGCGATGTACGCCGGCGGAGGAGGCTGGAACCAGGGGGAAGTCGTGGTCGTGTTGTGCCCCGAGCACATCGGCAACCTCGAACGCGCCGGATGGAGCAAGGAGCAGGTGAGGGAGTTTCTTCACGACTCTGCAAAGCGCCCTGTCAGCGAGTGGCGGGCCGCAGGGCGATACATCCTGGATGAAGTTGGAGATTCAGCAGACGAACTCCACTCGGTCAACGGTGCTGACGGAATCTCCGTAGTTGTCGCAGGTGGAGGCGCCGGGGCGTTCTCCTGTGTTATACCATTGTGGAGTGGTGGAATCGGATCGAGATCGGTGACGAAACTAATCTAGGAATTGGAGGAGGATGCTGATGACAAGTTCCACAGGACTAGTAGTTTTGGACCCAACGGTAGAGCCCCTGCCGGTGGAGGGGGTCGTTGCAGACCGGCCGACCACGCTGGATGGGCTGACGTTGGGCCTGCTTGCCAATGGCAAGCTGAATTCAGTGGAGATGCTCACGGCGATTCACGACGTGCTGGCTGACAGGTTTGAATTCGGCGCCGTGGTGGAGCGCAACAAGCGCAACGCCTCCAGACCCTGCCCCGAGGAGATAATCGACGAGCTTGTCGATAAGTGTGACGTGGTAATCACGTCATCGGGTGATTGAGGGTCCTGCTCTTCGTGCAGTGTGCACGACGGAATTACCCTCGAGAAGCGCGGAATCCCGACAGTAGTGATTTGCACGGAGCCATTTGTCACGAGCGCTGACGCCATGGCTGCGTTGGGTGGAGTTCCTGACTACCCCTACGTGGTGGTTCCCCACCCGTTGGGAAGCAGGACAATGGAGCAACTTCGGGAACTGGCCGCCCAGGCCGCCCCCGACGTACTTTCGATACTCCTCGCACAGAAGTAGAAGACTAGGCCTGGGTGGCAACCAGTCCCGCCTGAGCCTTATAAAATAAGAGCGACCACGCCCGACTTCAGGTGTGGTCGCTTTGTGTTAGTGCCCCTGGGAGGACTGGCGGGAGCGAGAGGGAGTCGAACCCACCGCGCCAACCGCTGGGTTGCCGCCGGACGGTTTTGAAGACCGCGAGAGCCACCAGGCCCTATCCGCTCCCAGGTGATAACTGAAACCCCGATGTGGCTTCCAATAAACCCACCGGAGACATTTGCATCCAGCCCACAGTATAGTGGGCGTTGAGCTAGGCTATCGCCTCGTCAACACGCTTCTTCAGCATGGACTTTGGAACGGCTCCGACCACCTGGTCCACAGCCTTGCCCTCGTTGAAGATGAGCAATGAGGGAATACCCCTGATTCCGAACTGCATGGCAGTCTTGGGGTTGGAATCGACGTCCAGCTTTGTGAACTTCACCTTGCCGGCGTACTCGCCTGCGAGCTCTTCGACGATTGGAGCGATCATCTTGCATGGACCGCACCACTCTGCCCAGAAATCTACCACTACAGGAACGTCGGCGTTTACGACCTCGTCCTCAAAGGTGGCATCGGTTATTTCAACTGCATTTGCCATTTGTTACTCCATTCAGGTTTCTCTTAAACGAACCCGCATACCTATACATTATATTCGATGTTGAGACGTTTCGACAGGTTCATCTGAGACCAAATCGAAGTAGCGGGGCGTCGCAGCAGGACGCCTTCCAGATCGCAGGTGGCTAACGCCTGCGGTATTCCACGAAGTCAGCCACTACCTCGTCAACTTCATCCCACCACAACGTGCCGAGCGTCAGTCCCTTGGGTACATCGAAGATCACCCACCCCTGGACCTGGAAGTTGCGGTCGAGCTGAATGTCGCCCCAGAGCAAGGGTGAATACTTGTCCTCATCGACGTCTGCTGCGTCAACTGTGCCGAAACGGTCGAACGGGTCCATTGCGTGAATCCGCTCACCCCTGCGGTCGCCCAGCCTGGCGGCTTCGGGGTCGACCAGGAGAGGCATGACAGTACTCGTCCTGTTTACAACAGTGACCAGTACAGCGGCAAGTTGTCTGTTGGATGCGCGAGGCCTTAGTACCCGGTGTTCACCAGAACCGGTGGAGTATGACACCTTCTCCAGTATCACCGGCCGTTCGGCGTGGATTTCGATACTGCGCCCGCGAACCGCAATTATGTCGGGCTCACTGGAACAGGCCGTCGTCACTGCGACTGCCACAATGATCAACGCGATGACCAGGAGTGGCCACCTGGCGAATCTTGACTTGTACTTGGAGGTCGAGGTTTGGGAGTCAGGTTGTGTTCGTTTCAACAATGCCTTTTACCGGATTTCACTAAACACTCGAGAGGGACGGCATTGACCTCAGCCGCCCCACCAAGTCTGTAAGGGTTTCTAACATATAGTCCACATCTTCGACGGTGGTTTCCCGTCCAATTGTGATACGCAAACTGCCCTGCGCCAGATCCGCCGGGAGTCCAATGGCAGTCAGGACGTGGGACGGTTCGAGACTCGCGGACGAACACGCAGACCCGCTGGATGCGCAGATCCCCGCGAAGTCCAATCCCAGCAAGATTGGCTCACCCTCGACGTTCTCGAACGACACGTTGACGTTGTTGGGTAACCTAGTAGAGGGGTGACCGTTCAGCTTCGCGTTAGGAATTCGCTCGTGAATTCCATGGATGATGCTGTCGCGGAGCGACTGAAGGCGCTTGGCCAATTCAGGTCGATCTTCTTCCGCGAGACGGACTGCCTCCGCGAGTCCAACGATCGATGGCACGTTCTCGGTGCCTGAACGCCTTTCCCGCTCCTGACCACCGCCCAGGATTAGCGGCTCGAACGGGGTCCCGCGCTTGATGTACAGTGCCCCGATTCCTTTCGGGCCATGCAGCTTGTGACCGGACAGGCTGAGAAGGTCGACGCCCAGGTCCTGGACCTTTACGTCAATTGTCCCCACGGCCTGAACGGCGTCGGTATGGACGTAGATCTTCCGATCAAGCGTTTGGGCTTCTCTCCTCACGGCGGCTGCGATCTCCGCCACAGGTTCGATGGTGCCTATCTCGTTGTTGGCGAGCATTACGCTGACCAGAACCGTTCGCTCGGTAATCGCTCCGGCTACGTCTTCCGGGTCGATGAGACCGTACTCGTCAACCGGAAGATATGTAACATCGAACCCAAACTGCTCCAGTTGATGACACGCGTGCAATACGGCGTGGTGCTCAATACTGGACGTAATGACATGATTGCCGATGTTCCTGAGGGCCGTGGCCACACCTTTGATAGCGGCGTTATCTGATTCGGTACCGCCCGATGTGAAGACTATCTCACTCGCCCTGCACCCCAGGGCCCTGGCGATAGACCTGCGGGACTGATCGACAATCCCCCTGCTCTGCTGGGCAAGTTCGTAGATGCTCGATGGGTTACCAAAGCTCTCCGAGAAGTGTGGCAGCATGGCCTGCACCACCTCCGGCCTTACCGGAGTAGTTGCGGCGTAGTCCATGTAGATCAGCCTGTCAGTCGCAACCACTTGAATCGTCTCTTGGTCACTGCCTGTCGATTTCCGCGAATTCGGGACTCCAATTGTAGCGCAGAACCCCTCAGGGCGTCAGGACGTAACCAATTACCTTGTATATGAGCCTTGCCGCTGTCGAAGAACAGGCGACGGGACCCTCTTCGGGGCTGAGTTCAAGCACATCGAATCCTACAATTCGAGACCTTCGCGACACCTCGCGGATCAGCCCAATCGTGTCCCACCAGTTCATCCCGCCGGGTTCCGGCGTGCCCACTGCGGACATGATGGACGGATCCAGGACGTCGAGGTCGATCGAGAGGTAAACGTTCTGGGTCAGTTGCGCACGGACCGTGTCATACAGGTCTTGCTGGCCCAGGCCAGGGGGCCAGAAGTGGACCTGAATACCCGATTGACTCTGTACGAAATCGAACTCCTCTTCGCTGATCGAACGCACGCCCACCTCTACGAGCGGGCAAATCTCCGAGATCCTCCGAGCTACCGTCGCGTGCCCAAGTTCCGTCCCCATGTACGAGTCCCTGAGGTCGGCGTGAGCATCCAGGTAGAGTACGGACAGGTCGTCGTACTTGTCCGCGCAGGCTTTGACTGCGCCCAGGGCAAGTGTGTGCTCTCCGCCTATGACTACCGGCGTCTTTCCACACTTGAGAGTTTCCGAAACGACTCCCCTAACCTGCTCAACGACCTGGGCAGGCCCTGAGGCGTCCGGAGTTATCTCGGGCAGAGTGTAGATACCGCTGGCCGAGGGATCACAGCCCAGTTCTACGTCGAAGTCCTCCAGGTGACGCGATGCATCGATTATCGCCGCCGGGCCGTACCTCGATCCGGTGCGAAATGATGTGGTCCCGTCGTAGGGCACGGGCACAACGACAAACTGCGCCAAATCGTAATCATGTTCCTCAGGAGGAGTATCGAGGAAGGTCTGCCAGGTGTATGACCATGACCTTGGGTTCAACTGGCGCCCTTGGATGGCTGTAGCCCGAACCGCTCCCGGACCATACCTGTGTAGGCCTCGGTTGTGTCCAGATATTCCAGACCCCTTTCGAGTACCCGGCTCTCAGTGCGCCCCAGGCTGAACCACTTCTTCACGGTTTCCAGGGCTTCTACGGCGTCGAACTCGCGACAGGAGAAGATGTCGACGTTTAAGTATGAGCGATCGGGAAAAGTGTGCACGGTGATGTGGCTCTCGGCGATCAGAACGAAACCCGAGACTCCCCAGTCCTCTTCCTTGCGGCTTCTGTATGTGTAGACCTGTGGAGGGGCGATCCTGGTCATACCGATGCGATCGGGGAACCAGTCAAGAAAGTCGTGGACTAGGTCTACATCCTTGAGCGAGGAAGCTTCTGCCTCGTAGCCGTCGATCACCAGGTGCAAAGGAACTGTCTCCAGATCAGATGGTTTTCCAATGACTCCCGAAAGGTCTGGAAATGGGCTGCCGGTTAGGGCAATTAGCTTAGCACCCGCTCCGAACGCTGGACAACCTGCCTTGAAAGCGCAGAAGTGCTTGAATTAGAATCCCCATGGTTTCTGGCATGGGCCAGTCACTGGAATCCCTAGCCACTGAACATTCGTAAGTAAGACAGGTGGATAGGACACGAATGACTGCCATGAGCGGCACAAAATGCCCACTGGGGCGTAGCGTCTAATGATCGAAGTAAACAATGTAACTAAATATTTCGGCAACTTCCCTGCCATAACTGACATCACGTTCAGAGTGGAGCAGGGGGAGATAGTCGGTTTCCTCGGGCCAAACGGCGCTGGAAAGTCGACCACAATGAAAGTGATCACCGGCTTCCTCCCTCCTACTGAGGGCAGCGCCTCTGTGGCGGGCTATGACATCGTCACTGAGTCGCTGGACGCGAGACGCCACATCGGATACCTGCCTGAGACCGTTCCCCTCTACACAGAGATGAATGTGCGAGAATACCTGGAATACATGGGTAAGATCAGGGGTATGGAGTCGTCACGAATCAGGACGCGCATCGACGACGTGGTCGAGATATGCCACCTTGAAGACTACTACACCTCGATCATTGGCAAACTATCCAAGGGCTTCCGACAGCGCGTCGGAATTGCACAATCGATCATCCATGAGCCGGACGTGCTCATCCTCGATGAGCCAACCATAGGCATCGATCCCATACAGGTGGTCGAGACACGCCAGCTCATCAAGGACCTTGGTGGCGAGCACACCCTCATTGTGAGTACGCACATACTGCCCGAAGTGAGCCAGATCTGCGAGCGCGTGATAGTGATTCACGAGGGCCAGATAGTGGCCATCGACGAGCCGGACAATCTGGCCCGCAGGCTTCTCGGACGTGAGCGTGTCGACCTTCAGGTCAAAGGACCGCAGCAGGAGGTGCTCGCAGCCCTGTCAGACGTGCCCGGAGTGCAGACCGCTAATCGCGTAAACATCCAGCGAGGGGAACTGCCCCAGTACCGGGTGGAGTCCGAGTCAGGTGTAGAGATACGGGCGGCGCTGGCGCAGAAGATCGTCGAGACTGGCTGGGAGCTCCACAGGCTCGAGGCAGTCACGATGTCCCTGGAAGAGATCTTCCTCAGGCTGACGACCGAAGAAGAGGACATCGTTAACGGCAGCGCGGAGAGTGCCGCGTGAACACTTTCAACATTGCATGGAAAGAGACCAAGTCCTACTTCGGCACCCCCGCCGCGTATATCGTCGGCGCCATGTTTCTTGGTCTGACAGGCATCTTCTTCGTCGCGGACGTTACGTCGCCATTTGCCGAAGCAGGCGTGCGCGGGATCGTGGAGTGGGCGAGCTTCTTCATAATCTTCCTTGCTCCACTGCTGACCATGAGACTTCTGGCCGAAGAGCAGAAGCTCGGCACACTGGAGCTACTGCTGACGTCACCGGTTCGCGACTGGGAAGTCGTGCTCGGCAAGTACATAGCCAGCTTCCTCATACTGGCAGCAATAGTCGCCGTGACGCTCTACTACGTCGTGCTGCTGTACTCATTTGGGGACCCGGATACCGGGCCCGTGCTGAGTGGATACCTGGGACTGCTGCTCTACGGGGCGGCCGCGCTGGCCATCGGCCTTCTCGGCTCATCGCTTTCAAGTAACCAGATAGTCGCGGCGGTAGTCGGGATAGCCATCCTGCTAATGCTCTCTTTCGTTAATCTCATAGCGGACATAGTCACAGGCATTGCCAGTGAAGTGTTCAACGGCATGTCGATGAACGAACACATCGTCGACTTCAGCCGCGGGGTAATCGATACATCCAGTGTCGTGTTCTTCCTGTCGCTGACCGCCGTCTTTCTGTTCCTTTCGATTAGATCGCTCGAAACCCGTAGGTGGAGATAGTTGGCAAGGCCTCAAGATCGTCGTCAGTCGATTAGCATGGACTTGTTGGACACTCTCAAGTCCACAGGATTCTGGAGCGCAATTGGAGCTGTCGTTGGCATCGTAGCGACGATCGCCGGCGTTCTGGTCTTCCTGACAATCGACGAGCTCAGGAACTTCTCTATATCCGTCCTTATCATTGGGCTCGTGCTCCTGTTCGTCGCACTGGTTCTCTCCCCGCGTGCGGTCGCCATATTCATGGCAGGAAGACAGGGTCGCTACGGGACCAACGTGGCGATAATGACCGTCGCCTTCTTCATAATCCTGATTCTTATCAACTTCCTCCTGTTCAGAAGTCCGAGCAGGCTGGACGTCACAGCGACCCGCATCTTCAGCCCTGCACAGCAGACCCTGCAGGTGCTGGAATCGCTCGAGGGTCCAATCCGTGCTAACGCATTCTTCTCACCAACTGACAGCGATTCGACCCTGACGAGACAGCAGACCGAAGACCTGCTCAACGAGTTCGCCCGGCGAAGCGGTAACTTCTCGTATCGATTTATCGACCCCGAACTGAACCGGAGCATAGCGGTCAACTACAACGTGACCGAGTTCCCAGTTGTGGTGTTCGAGGACATAGACACGGGCGTGCAACAGGGAGTCTTCAGCTTCACCCAGCAGGACTTCGTCACAGGAATCCTTGTGGTCACTGGCACCCAACAGAAGCTGGTGTACCACCTGACCGGTCACGGAGAGGCCTCCATAACGAGGACGCTCACAAACGAGACCGACGACGAAGGATTCGACTTCGCCATCCAGGGGATGCAACGGGACAACTACAGCGTTTTCCCGCTCAATCTCAAACAGGACGGCTCAGTCCCCGAAAACGCGGCAGTCCTTGTCATTCCTGGTCCGAAGCAGGACATGGATGAAGCTGAGATGCAGGCGATCTCGGACTACCTGGCACGTGGCGGCAAGGTAATTATGCTGCTGGACCCGGACACGCCAGACTCGTACAGGGAGCTGCTGGCAATCTGGGGACTGGCAGTCGGCAAGTTCCGAATAGCCGACCTCATCAGCAACGTCGCGGGTGAAGCCACATCCCCCATGTTGCAGCGCTCCAACGCACAGTTCGGGACCAGCGCAATCACAGGCGTTCCAATCGCGGACCAGTTGAACAACGTCTTCTTCACTGACGCAACTGCGGTCCTTCCCATCATTCCGATCGAGGACTTGCCCGCGTTTATGACGTACACCCGACTTGCGGCGACCACCCCTGCGAGCTGGATGGAATCGCACGACGAGGTGACTGACTACACGCCGGGCGAAGACATACAGGGTCCTCTGGAAGTCGCGGCCGTCATGCAGGCAGGCGCATCTCTTACTGGCCAGATTGTTCCAGGAGAAAACAACCTCACAAAGATCATCGTCATCGGCGATTCAGACTTTGCCCGCAACAAGTTCTTCTTCCAGAGTGACAATGCCAACCTGCTCCTGAACTCAGTTAACTGGCTGGCTGAAGATTATGAGCTTATATCCATTCGGGAGCCGGCGATTCCCATTCGTGTGCTCATACTAAACCAGCGCGAACGCGATTTCATAAAGTGGACCGGATGGTTCTTGCCGCCGATCCTGATGCTCGTAATCGCAATAGTGGTCTGGTGGCGCAGGCGGTAAGGCAAACGACACCATGAACTGGAAACTGACTGTAGGTCTCATAGTCGTCGCGGCCATAGTAGGCGTGGTCGCCTACATCAACCCGTTCGTGCAGGAAGAGGAACGCGAGCCGAAGTCACCGTGGTTCTATCAGGTCAGCTTCGATGACATTATCAGCATCGATGTGACCTCTGGGGAAAACACAGAGAGGTTCCTCAAGAACGACCAGGATGCCTGGGTGTTCGAGAGACTCGACGGCATTCCTCCTTCACACATGCGCTGGGGAGGTATCGTCCTGCTCGTAAGCGGGCCCCAGACTCGACGCGACCTGACTTCTGGCCCATCGGGGTTCCAGGACGACTTCTCGGTTGGGCGGGAGACAATCGACGATCCAGCCGAATATGGCCTTGATGAACCAAACCTGATTGTAAAGCTCGGGCTGACCGCAGACCGCGAGCTTGAGTTTCGGTTGGGAGACAAGACGACCAACGGGCATCACCACTACGGTGAAGTCATTGGTTTCGATGAGCTTTTCCTGATTGCAGACATCTGGGGCGAGGTGCTGGCGAGACTGGCCAATGAACCCCCAGTGCCAAAGTGGTGGGTGTACAGGGACCCTGGGACCATCACTGAGGTCAATGTCTACACGGGAGAGGTCGGAGAACCGGACGGCCCGTTCCTCAGGGTTCAGCAGGAAGAAGGTGAGTGGTTCGCCAGGCACTTTGACACTGACGAAGAGAACCGGCCCCTGGATGCCGAAAAATGGGAAGAGTACCTGCCAATTCTCGGCGGTCCCCAGGAGTTCGTGGTCGAGGAATATCGGGTGCGGAGCCGCGACTTCATTGACTGGGGAATGGAGTTCAAGGGCGGCCCTGACCAGCCGTACGAAGGCAAGTCGATCGAAATCAGGTTCTCAGGGACCACTGAGCGTGGCACCAGGTTCATCGATGGCGTCCTGTTCGCATTCGGCAACCTCACAGAGGATGGCGAGCACTACTACGCCACTCCGCTTTCGAGTCAGACAGCCACACCTCTCATCAAGATAAGGGCCGAATGGGCGGACGCACTGTTCGATCTCGTAGAGAACGTCCCCTACGCCGACGCGGAAGAGACTTCCAGCTCCGGATAGGCAGTCTTCCGCCTGCATGTCGGGCATGGGCCTGATTCGCATCTCTGATCCGATGGATTGTTCACCTCACTCTGTGCGGATATACTTGCGCCCAATTGACTACGCCGGCATCGGTCGGCCACGGTAATAAATCTACACTCGGAGCGCTCGACATGAATGCCGAGATCATATCCATTGGGACCGAACTCCTGATGGGCGAGACCGTCGACACGAACTCATCGTACATAGGTGAGCAACTGGCAAAGTTGGGGATCGACCTGACGTGGGCCACCAAGGTTGGAGACCACCCTGAGAGGCTCCAGGAGGCCATCAGACGGGCATGGGAACGCTCTGACGTCACCATAACTACTGGCGGTCTTGGACCCACGTCCGATGACCTCACCCGCGAGTCCATCGCCACGGTAATGGGTGAGGAGATGGCGGTACAGGACGACCTTCTCGCCCACCTCAGGTCACAGTTCGAAAGCCGCGGAATGGCTATGCCGGAAACCAATGTCAAGCAGGCGACGCTAATCCCATCGGCAAAGGTAATCCCTAATCCCATGGGAACGGCCCCAGGATGGTGGGTCGAACGCAAAGGCAACGTAATCGCAGCGCTTCCTGGGCCGCCACGAGAGATTACGGGGATGTGGGAGTCTATGGTCGGGCCGAGTCTTCTTGCCCTCAACCCAGGCGTGTTCATTGTTACGCGCACACTCAAGACTTTCGGCATCACCGAGGGTGGACTGGACGAGATGCTCTCTCCCCTGTTCGAGAGCGAGAACCCGTCGCTGGGGATCTACTCCAAGCAGGACGGCATCCATCTCCGAGCTATTGCGCGGGCGGCGTCTGAGGGGGAGGCACGGAAGCTGATCGAACCGCTGGAAGCCGAGATCCGGAGAATCGCAGGGCACGCAATCTGGGGAGAAGATGACGACACGGCCGTTACAGCTGCACTCAACGCTCTGGCGAGCAATCATCTCACGCTCGCTGTCGCCGAGGGTTTCACCGGCGGACTCCTGACCAGCACCTTGCTGGAGTCTCCACTATCCCAGGACACCATAGTCGGCGGAGTAGTATTCTCTCCGAACGGTGCGGGAGCCAAGATGCTTGGAGAGTTAGACAGTCTTAGGGGCAGTCCAACTCCTGACGAGGCCACTGCCCTCGCTCTCGCCGTCAGGGACAAGTTCAGTGCAGACGTGGGACTGGCTGTAACAAACCTGGTCACAGAGCCCACTGAGCAGTCGGGGCCCGTTGGAACCACCCACGTCGGAATAGTAGTTGGAGACGGAAGCTACGTCAGATCGGCTTCCTACCCTACCCGCCGCCTACGCATACGAGGCCGTGCCGTCACGCACACGCTCCTGGAACTGACCAAGGTACTGGAAACTGGCTCGGGCGGGCAGGAGTCAAACTGGGGTTAACTTCCTGAACGAGAGTCCATCGGAAACGAAAAGGCCGCGACCTCTTTAACGGTCGCGGCCTCGTTATTTCAGTGACCCACTGCAAGCATGAGAGTGGGCTACATCGTCAGGCGTCTGTAGAGGTATAGCAGGCGCTCCGGCAGGTCGTAGATGTTGTCCAGTACCTCATACCCCATGTCGGCGCACATGGTCTTGAGGTAGTCGTGGCCGTTCTTGTCGACAGTCAGGCAGAACGCATTGATGTCCTTGCGACGTGCCTCTTCCAACGCCATGCGAGTGTCATGGACGGCGTACTCTTTCTCGACACCCTCCCTGCTATATCCCCTGTCCTGCGGGCGACCGTCGCTCACCAGGAACAGTATCTTGGTCCTTGCATCGGCATTCTCCAGCTTGGAGATCGTGTGGCGAATCGCAGGGCCCATCCTCGTGGCATGTAGAGGCGCTACCCGGTCGATCCGCCGCTTGACGCGATCTGAGAATGACTCATCGAGGTCCTTGATCGTGTAGTACTCGACGTTCTCTCGACCGTAGCCTGAGAAGCCGTAGATTCCGTAGATGTCTCCAATCGCCTCAAGGGCGTTCATGATCAGGACTATGGCCTCTTTCTCGACGTCAATGATCCTCTTGTACGACCGGCGGGCAGCCTCACCGCGACGAGTGCGCAGCCAGACCATGTACTCAACCGGATCGTCTGGAGCGTCCCAGTCGTCCGCGGTCCGCTTCCCCTCATCGATAGCTTCAGCAGTCGACGCGCTGGTGTCCAGAAGGAACGCCGCTGCGACCTCCCTCTGCACCTTGTTTCTGCGCCAGTAGAACTTGTCGGACGGGCTGGCGCCGGTCTTCATGTCGACTATGGCCTCAATGAGATCGTCGATGTCGATCTCTTCGCCGTCCTCGAGCTTGCGTACGCGACGGAACATCTCAGGAACCATCATCTCGAACTGGCGGCGAATCCTGGTTACGAGTCCACCATAGCTGTGCAGCGTTGCCCCGTAGAAGTTGGGGTCGCCTTCTGCCATGGTCTTCTGCCTGACTATGCACCACCTGGGCTTGTAGTCGGCCGCCCTGAAGTCCCATTCGTCGTAAACGAAGGTCTGAGGCTCGCTGGCCTCCAGCGAGTCGCCGTCCTCGTCGACATGCACGAACGGACCGTTGCTGAAGTCGGGGTTGTCGGGAAGCTGCATCCCCGCCTCTTTCAGCAGGTTGTCAGCAAACATTCCCTGGGTCTCCTGCAGGTCGCCTTCGACAGCCTGTAGGTCAAGCTCAGCGCTATTTTGCAGAAGCTCTTCCAACTGCTCCTGGGTGATTGGCTCGCCGTTGGCTTCCGCCCCCGAGTCCTGCTGCATCCGAAGCTGGGTGAGAAGTTGTACCAGTTCAGGCTTGAAGTCGCCGCGGTAGTCCACTTCTTCAGATGACTCGTAGTCCTGCTCTTCATCTGGACGCAGTTCCATGTCCATTCCCATGGCCATTTGCTGGAGCAACTGCTGCATGTCGTCAGGGTCGGAGTATTCTTCCTCCTGCTCATCTTCGACGTCCACGTCGTCCCAGTCATCCTCTGGGACTTCTTCATTTGGTATCGAAGAGATAATGGCATAGATGCGAAGTGTGGCCTCTGCCGTGTCTTCAACAGTGGCTTCAGCGTCCAGTATCTGACGCGCGACTGCGGCGACCTGCAGCGCCTGGTCCACATAATCGGTCGGCGCCGGTATCTCCCTGTACTGCTGGAGACTCAGGCGGACGAGAAACTCGACCACCGCCTCTCTGGCCGGGAGGGAGGTGATCTCAGGTCGGCCCTCACATGAGTCCATCTGTACGCGCTCATAGGCAGACCTAATGCCCGGATACTCGTACTTGACCCTGAAGTCCAGCCGACCATCCTCCACGACCGTGAAGATGTCCAGTGCTAGCTTTCGGTCGTCAAACAGGTTGAAAAACCGCTGCATATCAGTAATCCAGGGTCGTTCGAGTTCCTCACCAGCCACGTCTGAGGCAGGGTGATCCATTCCCTCCGCGCCGGCTGGCTGTTCCTGACGCTGCATCTCGACCTCTCGCCTGCGGTCCTCAAACAGGACCGACGGACTGTCGAACTCGAAGAAGAAGCTGCCAAACTCAAGACGTGCGACCTGGTGAGTTGACACGACCTTGAACCAGGAGAAGTTCTCGTCCTTGGAGTGATACCTGTCCACGACATCCGGCAGAAATACCGTGGAGCCTTCAGTAGTCGGAGACGCAGCCGAGACCCAGCCAATGTTACGCTCCACCAGTTCAGGCGAAGATGAGAGCTTGACTTCTTCACCCGCGAGACCCCTGCAGTACATCTCCATGATCGTCTTGATACGATCGAATTCAACGCCTGAGGACAGCGCCTCGATCATAGTCTCCGAGTGAGCGGACTCGATCTTGAAGTAGGCCAACCCTCCATCCGGGTTCTGGCGCAAGAGGTTAACACCCTCTTCGTACCACCTCTCGAACTGAGACATGGTCAGCTTGTCCATCACCTGCGCGGACGCTTCAATGAAGCTCGGAACGGCATCCGGCGACTCTGCAATGAGTTGCTCAGAAAGCGTCAAGACCCTGGAGTGAAGCTCGGGGTCGATCTCGGAGAATGCCTGCGATGTCTCCAACATGACGCCGGGAATGTTTGACCCACCCTTGTGGACAAGGTCTTCGGCGATCTTAAGGAACCTGAACCGCTGCTCAGGATCGATTTTGGGGAGCGCCTTCGCGCCAGCGTCGAAGAAACTCTTCACTTCGCGCCAGCCGGAGTCGACGAGCGCAGAAGCCAGGGTAATGAACGCAGTCTTGTCCTCACCGATGAGAGGGAATATCTGCGTGCCCAGGGCAAGGCACTCGGACGCGAGGTCGTAGGACCTGTGTGCGAGCGCGTCGAGGAACGCGACGAAGCGCTCCAGTTCCTGGAACGTAAGGCTCTCCATGAGGGCCGGACTGTAAGTGAAGAACTTGCAGGCCAGTGTCGACGACTTCCACGTCCCCTTGTACAGGCTGCCTCCGAGTTCGGCCCAACTCTCAATGTGCCGAGACCGTAGCTTGCTCATGGCGGCTGGCGATGCCTCGAAGTAGGCAGCCGCCAGGGTTGGGGACTCCGTGCAAAGCTTGGACCCACAGTCCGTCCAGTTCATGAAGTAGCTGAACGGCATATAGGCAACGACCTTCGGGCTCACCCGAAAGTACTGTGCCGTAGCCTCCCAGGACCTGACAGTCTGGTCTGCGATTTTCAGACCCGCCTGACCCCAGAGCAGGATGTTGCCATCCTCCATAGTCTTGGGCATCTTTGATCGGGCCTTGTCGAACTCCTCTATGACGGGAGCGGGGAACCTGCGGAACTCGGTCCTGAGTTGCGCCAATGTGGGCGTTTGTTCGTTACTCACGAATCCTCCTTACACAGGCAGGTCTGCGGTCACTCGTAGGAACTGGTGCAGAATTCTTGCGGTAGCGCCAAATATAACATGTCCATCGTGGACGTATACAGGCATCGTGCGAAATGTGTCGCCCTCCAGGTGGGTCTCCACCCTGCAGGCTTCGGGGTTCCTCAGGTGAGATAGCGGGACGGTAAGCACTTCGGCGACCTCAATGGCTGATGGCACGAAGTTGTACGGGGACTGAACGACACCGACGTAGGCGGTGATCATGAACCCGGTTATCGTGGGCGTGTCGTCAAGCCTACCTATGACGTCCACGTCCTCCGGGACGATGCCCATCTCTTCGTGGGCTTCACGAAGCGCCGTCTGAAGGAGCGACCCGTCCGCAGGATCTACCATGCCTCCAGGGAAAGAGATCTCCCCCTTATGGTGTTCCACCTGTTGGGAGCGCTTCTGAAGGACGACCTGGTAGCCGCCTTCCACGCTGTACAGGGTAAGCAGGACAGCGGCGGGGGCCATTGTATGGTCCCCGGCCACGGCTACCGTGCGACAATCCAGGACGCGCCTGGCGCCGGCTATGAATTCAGAGCCCAAGTCCGGGCCTCACCCCACGCCCGCCACCCGCGGACGGTCTCTGTTACTCGAAAATCGAAGTCGTCAACTCTTCGATGCTGCGTTGTATGTTGAAGTCGTCGGTGACGGCCCAGTTGACAGCGACCTGGCAGGCGCGCCTCGGGGTAATACCCTGAGCGATCATCTGGCCGGCATAGATCAGGAGGCGCGTGCTCGCCCCTTCGGCAAGTCCGTGTTCCTTGAGGTTCCTGATCTTCTCACCGAGCTTCGCGAGCTGGAGCGCCGTATCCTCGTCCGCACCGGACTCGTGCGCGATGATCTCCGCCTCGATGTCGCGCGGCGGGTAGTCGAACTCGATGGAAATGAACCGCTGCCTCGTGCTGTGCTTGAGGTCCTTCAGCGCGCTCTGGTAACCGGGGTTGTAGGAGAGGATCAGCAGAAACCCGTCTGCGGCTTCCAGAAGTTCTCCGCGCTTTTCTACCGGGAGAATTCGCCGGTGGTCGGTCAGAGGGTGAATCAGCACCGTCGTGTCTTTGCGAGCCTCAACGATTTCGTCAAGGTAGCAGATGCCTCCGGCCTTGACGGCACGGGTTAGCGGGCCGTCAATCCAGACCGTCTGGTCGCCTTCCAGCAGGTAGCGGCCGACCAAGTCGCTGGCGGTGAGGTCCTCGTGACAGGCGATCGTTACGAGAGGCAGGAGGTCATGGTCGTCTGCACCTGCGTTGCCGTTGTCGGACGCCCCGTCCGAAGGCTGCTGCTGCACCCTCGTAAGCGGCTGGCCGAGCCTGTACGACATGTACTCAACGAATCTTGTCTTGCCGCAGCCCGTCGGACCTTTGAAGATTACCGGAATCTTCTGGGCGTAGGCGGCCTCAAAAAGCTCGATCTCATCTCCAACGGGAACGTAGTACGGTTCCTCGGTGAGGTGATACTCCTCGATTATGTAACTCCGAAACAGGGTCCGCGTTGGTGATGTCATCTGGCTTACCGGTCTCCTTGTACTTTCGATGAGACCCGCTGGTCCCAATGTTCCTTGACTGCACTCTTCAACTCGGCCTCGCCGCCATCGTTTGAGATAACGATGTCGGCGTGAGTAACACGCTCATCCTGAGGCATCTGAGACTCGACCCTGGCCTGGGCCTGTTCCCGGGACATGCCTCTTCCCGTCAGCCTGGAATATACCTGCTCAATTGGGGATGTCAGTACCCAGATTTCATCGACCAGGGGCGTCCATCCAGCCTCGATCAGCAGCGCAGCCTCTACGACTACAGCATCGATCCCCTCAGGCCTAAGAGCCTCGATTCGAGCGCTGATCATAGCATAGATGCGGGGATGGACGATGGAATTCAGCTGTTCCAGCTTTGACGGGTCACTGAATACAATCGCACCGAGCTTGGGGCGAACGATCTGATTCTCGTCGTCGAGAATGTCCGTACCAAAGGCGTCAACTACCGCCTGCCATGTCTCGGTATGAGGAAGGTAGGCCTCGTGCCCCACAAGGTCCGCATTGATTATAGTAGCCCCGAGATCCCGGAGCGTCTCCGACACAAGCGTCTTGCCCGTAGCAATCCCACCTGTGAGGCCGATAACGAACATACACTAGACCGTCATTTGGGAAAGTCTTCACATTCTACTAGAGCCGCAGAAATAGGGTCAACTTTGCAAAGTACGTGGGTATGCCCCACCCGCTAACAGTCGGTATATAATTCACGCATACACAACGCTGCGGAGTTTCAATGGTCACCAGATATCGAGCGCTACCGTCCGTCAATGACGTACTGGGCGATCCCCAGATTGCCGAGCTTGTCGACAAATACTCGCACAAGGCAATCGTTGACATAGTGCGAGAGGAGTTGGACGGGGCCAGAAGTTCGATTCGCTCCGGAGGCGAGCCTCCCGGCACCGATGCACTGGTCCAGTCTGTGGCAGCGCAGGCGGAGTCAAATTGGCGCCCATGGCCTCGAGGCGTGATCAACGCAACAGGTGTCGTGCTGCACACAAACCTCGGCAGAGCGCCGCTGAGCAGCAGCAGCTTCGAGGCAATGCAAGTCGCGGCGGCCGGTTACAGCGACCTCGAATTCGATCTCACTCAGGGGAAGCGCGGGTCGAGACAGCAGCACGTATCGAACCTGATCTGCCAGGCTACGGGAGCAGAGGCGGCGCTGGCGGTTAACAACAATGCGTCAGCCGTGATGCTGGGTCTCGCTGCTATCGCCGCCGGTAAAGAGGTGATCGTTTCGAGAGGAGAGGCGGTCGAGATCGGAGGCGGATTCAGAATCCCCGACGTGCTGCGGCAGAGCGGGGCGACTCTCGTCGAAGTAGGGACCACAAACCGGACCTACGCCGCTGACTTCGCCTCAGCCATTTCCGAACAGACAGGAGCAATCCTGTCGGTCCATGCCTCGAACTTCAGGGTGATGGGCTTCACACACGCCCCTACTACGGCAGAGCTTGTCAGCGTGGGCGAGAGCTCAGGCGTGCCGGTGCTGCACGACCTCGGCAGCGGATGCCTGCTGGATTCCAGCCAGTACGGACTTGCTCACGAGCCGATGCCACAGGAGAGCATAGCGGCAGGCGTCGCCCTCAGCTTCTTCTCAGGCGACAAGCTGCTGGGAGGACCCCAGGCAGGGATAATCGCGGGCAAGAGCGAATACGTAGCTACGGTTGCCCGGCACCCGCTCGCAAGGGCCGTCAGGATCGACAAGCTAAGCATGGCGGCCCTCTCGGCAACACTGTTGCACTACATCAGTGGAGAGCCCGAAACCGAGGTGCCTATCTGGAGGATGATCTCGGCAACCACCGCCGAACTGGCTGAGCGCGCTGAGAGGTGGAAATCGGCCGCCGGCCCATCGGCAGCAGTTGTCGGTGCAAGGTCGGCCATCGGAGGAGGGAGCCTCCCGGGAGAGACCCTGGAGTCCGTAGCCCTGAGAGTTGATTGCAGTGAACTGGGCATGGATCCGAACATCGTTCTAGGAGAGCTCAGGAAGGGAGACCCTCCGATCATAGGCAGGATCGAAGATGGCAATGTCATGCTCGACCCGAGGACGGTTCTGCCGGAACAGGACGAGGCGGTAGTGGCAGCCGTGCGAAGACTCCGCGCCGGCTGACTCCCGATTCATGACGCTGTTCGATCACAGTAGGCGAGAACAGCTTCAGAGTGTCGCGCCTCTTGCCGAGCGGATGCGCCCGCGTGCTCTCTCTGAATTCGTAGGACAAGAGCACATCGTAGGGCCGGAGAGTGTACTGGCAAGGGCGATTGCCTCCGGCCACGTGCCCTCGATGGTACTGTGGGGTCCGCCTGGATCTGGCAAGACCACTCTCGCACACCTGATTGCAGCTCAGATTGATGCCCACTTTGACCGTGTCAGTGCAGTGACGTCGGGTGTGGCAGACCTGCGCAGGATAGTATCGGAGTCGCGCGACAGGCTTGGGATGAACGGGGCGAGGTCGATTCTGTTCATCGACGAGATTCACCGGTTCAGCAAGTCTCAGCAGGATGTGATTCTTCCTCACGTAGAGGACGGATCAGTGATCCTGATCGGCGCCACCACTGAGAACCCATCGTTTGAGGTGATCTCTCCCCTGCTTTCCAGGGCAAGGGTATACGTCCTGAATCAGCTCAACGCAGAGCAGGTCTCAGGAATCCTCGACAGGGCTTTGGAAGACCGTCAGAGAGGCGTCGGCCAATTGCGGGCCACCCTGGAACCCGACGCGCGGAACGCCCTGCTCTCGCTCAGCAACGGGGACGCTCGCTCCGCACTGAACACGCTCGAGCTGGCGGCGCACGCAACCATACCCAATGAGAAGGGCAAACGAGTCGTGACCCTGGCAACCGTCGAGGACGCCATTCAGCGCCGGGCATCCCAATACGACCGTTCCGGCGACCAGCACTACGACACCATCTCAGCGTTCATAAAGTCCGTGAGGGCATCCGACCCGGACGCTGCGGTCTACTGGCTGGCAAGGATGGTAGTAGCCGGTGAGGACCCGGTCTTCATAGCCAGGCGACTTGTCATACTCGCCGCTGAGGACATCGGTCTCGCTGACCCCGGGGCTCTGTCAATAGCCGTGGCTGCGCAGCAGGCCGTGAGTCTCGTTGGAATGCCGGAAGGCAGAATCCCGCTGGCAGAGGCAACGGTCTACCTGGCAACGGCCCCAAAAAGCAATCGCGCCTATGCCGCAATCGGCGACGCGATAAGGGACGCGGAGCGCACGACGAACGAACCAGTTCCCCTCCACCTGAGAAACGCTGTCACCGGGCTCATGCAGGACCTGGGGTACGGCAAGGGCTACGAGTACGCGCACAACCACGACGGCGCCTTTACGCCTACGGAAAACCTGCCTGACAACCTGAGAGACCGTCGATACTATCGGCCCTCAGAGCAGGGATATGAGACCAGGATCTCCGAGCGATTGAAGGCCTGGTGGGGTGATCGGGACGGCCAGCAATAGCACAACGACCCCCACCGATCAGCAGTCTGTAATCGTCGCCGACTGGGCCGCACGCTGCTCTACGGGACGATCCAGCCTTCGGGCGAACCGTGCCAGTACCAGGCCGGCAATAATTACTATCGTGGCTCCAACGCCAATGGCCATGGGGGCGCCAAAACGACTTGCAAGAGCACCTGTGTGGAAGCCCGACATGCCGGAGACTCCCCACATCATCGCCTGGAAGCTCAGCACCCTACCCCTCATGCGCCTGTCCACACCCGACTGCATAATGGTGTCGCCTGCGGTCTCGTACAGGGTCGTCGCTGATCCCGCAAAACCGAAGAGTACCAGTGAGAGCGGCAAGGACCTCGATAGAGAGAACATCAGCAGGAAACACCCGAATCCGAGGATGCCCGCGACCATCAGCCACCCCTTGAACGGCACGTTGCCGACTGAAGACAGGGTGAATGCGGTTATTGCCGCTCCACAACTCGCTGCAGCGAACAGCATCCCCAAGCCGGTCGCACCTCCTCCAAGCACGTCCCTAACTACCACAGGCAGCATGGGCTCGGTGGACCATCCGAACAGCTCGCTGACCAGGATGACTCCGAGGATGATCCGGACCAGCGGATGCCGGATCGAATAGAGTACGCCCGCCTTGAGTTCCTCGATCGGCGACCTCTTTTCGGACGCATCGGCCGTCTGTTGAGGCTGAAGGAGGCTCAGCAAAGTAATGCCCGTCAGGTCTCCGAGGGCGATGACAACATAGGCCCAGCCGATTCCCACAGTGTCCACTGCCGGGCCAATCAGCAGCGGCACTACAACTCCTACGACGGTCATGGACGCCATGCGGGCAGCCATTGCCGCCAGGAGGTTCTCAGAACCCGCAATGTCCATCGCAAGGGTCTTCATGCCGGGCATGCGGGTCGCGCCGGTGGCTGCCGTAGCAACTGCGAAGGCGAGCACGTGCCAGAGTTCAACGGAGTCCGTGAATACCAGTACGGCCATCAGCACCGCAGAAATACACCTGATCAGAGAGGCTATGCGAACCACGTTGATCTTGGGAAAACGATCTATCAGCACCCCGCCCCAGGGGGCGAATAGCGTCATGGCTATTCCGCCCACTCCTGCGGTTGCGCCTACCCAGAATGGCGAGTCGGTCACGAGCAGAGCAAGCCATCCGTGAACCGTGAAGTGCGTTATCAGGCTCACGTCGCCAAACATGCCCGCAGTCCAGAACAGGCGGAACTGCGGGTTGCGGAAGATCAGGTGCATCTCAGTGCCACGTAAAGGCTCCCCCAAAATAAAACGGGCGGGTCATTCAACCGGCGACCCGCCCTGCTCGATTCAGTTAGGGTTCGGAATCAGCCCTCGGCAAACACGTCCCTGACGGTCTCCAGGGTGTAGTCGATGTCTTCCTCTGTGATGCCGTAGTGGGTCACGTAGCGCCAGCGTCTGCCGCCTCCTCCGCCCTTTACGCCACGTTCGACGAGCCTTCTGTGAAGCTCCGGCCAATCGTCCCGTTCGATCTCGAAGAAGACGAGGTTCGTTGGCAAGGCATCCGGGTCTATGTCGATGCCGTCGATTTCGGCGAGGCCCTCGGACAGCTTCCGAGCGTTTGCGTGATCCTCAGCAAGCCTGTCGACCATCGATTCAAGAGCCACGACTCCGGCAGCTGCCAGGACACCGGCCTGCCTCATGCTGCCCCCGACCATCTTGCGCCAGCGGCGCGCCTCCTGGATATAGTCCTCAGAACCAACGATCACAGAGCCCACAGGGCAGCTCAGGCCCTTCGACAGGCAGAATGTGACAGAGTCGGCTTCACGCGTCAGTTCAGCGACCGGCGCCTCAAGAGCGACTGCCGAGTTGAAAATTCGGGCGCCGTCAACGTGTACATTGAGGCCATGATCGTGAGCGACGGACGCCACCGAGTGCATGTCGTCCTGTGTAAGTGTCGCGCCACCGCAGGCGTTCTGGGTGTTCTCAAGACACACCAACGCTGTGCGTGGCATGTGAGGGTCGTTTGGTCGAATCGCCGCGCGGACGTCTTCCGGATTCAGCATCCCGCGCTCATCATTGGGGATGGTGTGGAACGAAATGCCCCCCAGGACCGACGATCCACCCGCCTCGCTGCGGAATATATGGGCCTGGTCGCCGAGGATGATCTCATCACCCCGCTGCGCGTGGGCCAGCACAGACACGAGGTTGCCCATCGTACCGCTGGCTACGAACACCGCGGCCTCTTTACCAAATCTCTCGGCCGCCATGGCCTCGAGCCGGTTCAGTGTCGGGTCCTCCCCATAGACATCGTCCCCCAGCTCAGCTTCATACATGGCCCTTCGCATTTCGGGCGACGGCATGGTGACTGTATCGCTCCTCAGGTCGACAACACGCATTCTCAATTTCCTCCGGATGAAAGCTGGCGCGCCGATGCTCCGACACGCTCGGCCCATTCTAGCAACCCGCCTTGTCAAACGCTACATAGTGACCTTAACATGATCCTGCTTTGACGACGATTGCCGAACCACTGACTATATCCAGCGGCGACCTTCAACTGGAAGCCCTCATTGAACGTCCCAGCGGTCACACAGACCCGGTCCCCGGCGTGGTGATCTGCCATCCTCACCCGAGACAGGGTGGGAACATGTACTCAAACGTGGTCATAGGTGTCTCTGAACGCCTGACTGCAAACGGCATCGCGGTACTGAGGTTCAACTTCCGGGGCGTAGGAGAGAGCGAGGGCGCATTCGACTGGGGCTCGGGCGAGACGGACGACGCCGAGGCCGCCGTGGAAGAGCTGTCTCTAGTGGAAGGCGTCGATGCAAGTCGCATCGGACTAGCCGGTTACAGCTTTGGCGCGTCGGTCACCCTGCAGGCTGCGATGAGTTCCTCAACCATCCAGGCTATCGCGGCCATCGCCTGTCCCGCTGCGCAGATGAGAGCGTTCAGCGGCCTTGAGATACTACAGCCCAAGCTGTTCGTCATGGGAGACCATGACCACAACTTCCCTATCGACCAGTTCAGGTTCCTCACAAGGCGCTATGCCGACCCATGCGAATCTGAAGTAGTCACGGGCGCCGACCACTTCTTCAGAGGGTCTGAATCAGAGGTGGGCGAAGCTGTGACGCGCTTCTTCACAACCTGGCTGAAACGGTAGCCATGAGACAGTCCGCCATTGGCTTCTACAGCAAGAAGCTAGAACTCGAAGGGATAATCGCGACCCCGCAGGACCCGGGAGCGCGTGAAATGCCGGCCGTCATCGCCTGTCACTCTCACCCGATGCTCGGCGGGAACATGAACGACCCTGTGGTTGCAGCAGTATGCCAGTCTGTTGTCCGGGAAGGGATGGCCGCTCTCAGGTTCAATTTCAGGGGAGTTGGCGAGAGCCAGGGAGACTTCACCAACGGCAAAGAGGAACACAACGACATCAAGTCGGCACTGAACGTGATCCGGCAGTGGCCGTCCGTCCACCGTGGAAGAGTCGCCGTAGTGGGCTACTCTACCGGTGCAACGATCATCCTGGATGGAATCCGTCACCTGAAGAGGGCCTCTGCGCTGGTTCTCATCGCCCCGACGCTAGGGGCACTCCGAAACAGGCGTTTCAACAGGGACAAGCGCCCGCGCCTCGTGATCGCGGGCTCCGAAGATCGAGTCGCGCCATCGCTGGAAATACAGCGGATACTCGACGATTGCAGAGGTCCGGTGCAGTTTCATGAGGTCGTCGGAGCAGACCACTCCATGAGGGGTTTACATGCCGAAGCGGCCGAGATAGCCGCCGACTTTCTCAAGCGAAATCTGTAAATTTACCCACCAATATGAAACGAAAACAGCAGCCATCAGCCATACATTTGAGGAGTTGAAAGTGTCAGAGTCACAGCAGTTCAGGTCGGAAAGAGACTCGATGGGAGAGTTCAATGTTCCCATCGATGCATACTATGGCGCCAACACCATGCGCGCCGTGTTGAACTTTCCCATCAGTGATCTTCGATTCAATCGCTCCTTCATCGAGGCGATAGCTTCCATCAAGCTGGCTGCGAGTGAAGTCAACCTCGAACTCGGGCTGCTTGAGGCCGACACTTCATCCGCAATCGTGACTGCCGCGCGTGAAGTGGCAGAGGGCGGATTCGATGACCAGTTTGTGGTGGACATCTTCCAGACGGGTTCAGGGACTTCCACGAACATGAACGCAAACGAGGTCATCTCGAACCGCGCGATAGAGAACCTCGGCGGCGTGAAGGGGTCCAGGGACCCCGTTCATCCGAATGACCACGTGAACATGGGGCAGTCATCCAACGACGTGATCCCCACGGCAATTCACATCGCCGCGCTAAAGGCGATCCACAACGACCTCATCCCTGCCCTTGAGGAACTCCAGGCTGAGCTTGAGCAAAAGGGTGAGGAGTTCATGCCGATCCTGAAGACAGGTCGGACGCATCTCCAGGACGCCACACCTGTGCGGCTCGGACAGGAGTTCGTTGGTCACGCAGGCCAGATCGAGCGGGGTATAGCCCGCCTCAGGGGTGCGGAGAACGAGCTTTCCGAAGTGGCGCTTGGGGGAACCGCCGTGGGTACCGGAGTGAATGTTCACCCCGAATTCGCCGCAAAGGTCTGCGAGAAGCTGTCGGACATGCTGGGAGTACCGGTACGCGAGACGTCCAACCACTTCCAGGCGCAGAGCACACTGGACAACATCGTCGCCGCCAGCGGCGCGCTTAAGACGGTCGCCGTAAGCCTCATGAAGATCAGCAACGACATCAGGTGGCTGGGATCAGGGCCACGTGCAGGGCTAGGCGAGATCATGCTGCCGGAGGTCCAGCCGGGAAGCTCGATCATGCCCGGCAAGGTCAATCCTGTGATCCCGGAGTCCGTATGCCAGGTCGCTGCTCACGTGATTGGCAATGACGCTGCCGTCGCGGTGGCAGGTCAGTCGGGCAACTTTGAGATCAACGTCATGATGCCGGTAGCAGCTTACAACCTGCTCCAGTCGATTGACCTGCTTGCGGCCTCATCCAGCAACCTAGCGCGCCAGTGCGTGAGTGGGCTCGAGGCCACGTCGGCAGGGCCGGACATGGTGGACCGTGGGTTGGCGATCGTTACCACACTCGTACCCCACATCGGGTACGACGCTGCGGCCGACATCGCCAAGGAGGCCCAGGCCAGCGGGCAGACGGTCAAGGAGGTCGCGCTGGTCAGGACGGAACTGTCCTCGAACGAACTGGACGAGATTCTGGACCCGTCAGGGATGACTGAACCTGGGTTAGGCTCAGGAGTCGCGCTCGGCTAGCTCTCAGCGAGCTGGTCGGCAAGTCTCTCCGCAAGGGCGCGCTCCTCGCCGGCTGAAGAGACCTCGCCGTCCAGCCATGAGTTTCTCAGGCACTCCAGAATCCGGCCTATGGCGGGTCCCCTTGGCGCACCCATGGCTATCAGGGCGTCACCCGTCAGGTGGGGCCTGAAGTCCCTGTGGGAGCTCAGGTACTGGGAAATCCTGCAACCCAGTTCGCCATCTGTGACCAGCGACACTCCCAGCACGGCACTCTCGGCGAGCGGGTCTAGAACTCTCGCGAGATCGCTGTTGGAGCGGCTCGCAAGACTGGCTGGGTCAGTTCGGCCCAGCTCGGCCGCCGTCTGAATTGAACCACGCGCTGACGCCCCAGGATTCAACCTCGCTATCAGTCCACTGGCGTCTGAATCAGAGAGTCCAGAGGACAGGACCGCGTACCCAAGCGTGACTCGCAGCTCAGGGGACAGGCTCACCGACTCCGAGCCAAACCTGCGCCAGGACTCTTCTCTGAAGTTGAGGGATGGCTGTATGGCTGCCAGTACGCCCCAGCTGGACAGAAGCTCCATCGCGCCGCAGGTATCCCTTTCCTGAAAGACGCGTTCCAATTCGTTACGCACCCTGGCCGGCGATACGCTGTCCAGAAAAGTGACGGACTCCCGAAGAGCGTCAAGCGTATCACTGGTGGGAACTAGTGCGAGCCTGGATGAGTACCTTGCTGCCCTAAGGATACGCGTGGGATCGTCACGAAAGCTGGCTCGATGCAGGATCCTGAGGCGTCCCTCACGCAGGTCAGAGAGGCCGCTGTGCATGTCCACAAGGTCGCCCCAGGCTTCGGAACTCAGCGACACAGCCATTGCGTTCACCGAGAAGTCGCGCCTGGACATGTCTTCCTCCAGCGTCCCCGGGCGTACAACGGGCAGAACACCGGGAGATGGGTACTCCTCCGCCCTCGCCATCGCGAGGTCGACTGCGAAAGAACCCAGCTGGAGCTTTACTGTCCCGAACTGTGAACGCCTGGCGATCAGTCCGCCGGACATCTCAGCGATTCGGTCGAGAGTCGTACCATCCGCACCCACGAGCGAGATGTCGATGTCAATGTTGGCCTGATGCTCCAACAGTGCATCCCGCACCGACCCCCCCACGAGGAATGGCGATACGCTGGCGGCCTCGGCCGCTTCTCCAACGGCGCGGACCACCGAGAGGGACTCCGGCGTCAGACGCGACGCCATTAAATTGGCGACATTGTCCACCACCCAGCCTCCCAGGCCTGTCGGCCGACTACGAAGCCGCGCTGGCGACCTTCTCCTGGAATGCTCGTGCCCCGGAGGCGACCCATGCCGGCCAGCCGGTCATCATGAACTTGACGCCCATCTCGACATAGGCCTCGACATTGTCGTCCGAAGCCAGAGACCCGGGATTGCGGCCTGCCGAGGCGATCTTCTCGATTGCACCGGCGATTGTGCCAGTCACCTCGGGGTGACTGAGTTGACCGATAAGTCCCATGGACTGAGCGAGATCGCTCGGTGCGACGAAGAATACGTCGATGTTGTCCACCGTGAGGATTTCATCGAGGTTGTTGACGGCGACAATGTCCTCTATCAATACGATAAGCAGGCTCTGGTCGTTCGCCTCCGAGAAGTAGTTGTCCACGCCGTAGCTCTGGCGGCTGCCGAACATCCCGCGCTCTCCAAGCGGCGCGAACTTTCCGGCCTGGACGACCGCTTCCGCCTCCGCCTTTGTGTTGACGTGAGGGACAACGATTCCCTGTGCCCCCACGTCGAGAGTGCGATATATGACACCGGGGACATTCTGGTTCACGCGCACCACAGAGGTCATGCCCCAGAGGTCGGCTGCCCTTGTGAGATCGGGAATGTCCTTGTAGTCGATTGGCCCGTGCTCAGTCTCAATCCAGACTCCGTCGAACCCAAGCGGCCCCAACGAGTCCACTATGTCAGGCGTCATGTGCCCTGACAGCACGACGGACACTTCACCGCTGTTCAACCTGGCCTTGACTCTGTTCTCACGCATGGACGCCAATTGGACACCCCTCTTCCTGACTATTCTGGCGCCTTCGGCCGCACCGAGGCAGCGCCATTATAGGTTTGGGTTATTTCGCGGTCAAACGAATGGCCTGGGGTATAATTCAGGCCGAATGAGGCTACAGCAGGTCGGACTCCACTATGCCGTCAGATAACACGTACTGCCATCGCTGCGGCGAGACCCTGGGTGAGGAGCGTGTCGCAGGCGCGATCAGGCCGAAGTGCGGCTCATGCGGGGCAGTGGTCTTTCTCGACCCGAAGCTCGCAGTGGTCGTAATCGCTTCTCGCGGATCGCGCATACTCATGGTGAAGCGGGACATCGAGCCAATGATGGGGCGCTGGAGCTTTCCATCCGGGTATGTCGACAGGGGCGAGGTCGTGGAAGACGCCGCAGTCCGAGAGGTGCGAGAGGAGACAAACGTCGAAGTCTCCCTCGACAGGCTACTGGGCGTGTACTCCCGAGAGGGAGCGCCGGTTGTTCTGGTTGCGTACGCCGCGAGTATAGTCGGTGGAAATCCGAGCGCCGGTGACGAAGCACAGGCGGTTGAGCTTTTCCCGGCGGACGAGTTGCCTCCGCTGCCATTTCCAAATGACCCCGAGATCATCGCCGACTGGCGCCGTCACAGGGACTAGATTCCCAGCAGCGGGCGAACCTCCCATACGTTCTCGATGACGTGATCGGGACTGTAGGAGTCGATCTCCCACGACCTTCCGTGGCTCATCCAGGCTGTCCGCATCCCTACCCCGCAGGCGCCGCCTATGTCCGCTACCGTGTTGTCTCCGACGAACAGTGTCTCCGAAGCGTCCGCTCCTATCAGGCACAGGGCTTGATTGAAGATGGCAGGGTCAGGCTTGTTCACTCCGAACTCCTCGGATACGACGACTGCATCGACGAGGTCGGCCACACCAGTGTTGCGTACCTTCGCCCACTGCATTTCAGTCGGCCCATTCGTCACGACTCCGACCGGGACACTGGCTTCCTTCAGGTCGCGCAGCAAAGCGTCAGTTCTCACATCGACGGAGACGCAGTCCGGTACCACCTTGCTATGCGCGTCCAGGGCCGCCTCGACACTCTCGAAGCATCCGGGCCATATCTCCAGCATCCGGGTGTAGAAGTCCCTCAGACTCAGTGCCTCGGAGTTAGTAACCTGCAGCCCGGCAATGAACTCCCGCGCAGTTGGAGGCCGGCCTTCCGTCGCGAGGGCGCCATACCAGTGTTCACTCACCCTTGTGAGTGCTTCCATGGTGTCGACAAGCGTGTCATCTAAATCGAACAGGACTGCCTTGTAGAGCTGGGTGGTTCCCAATTTCGCTGCTGACCTTTCACTGTTGGCGTGGACTGGAATGATGGCGCACGCCGTAAAGAGTAATCACGGCCGGAATAGCGAGTAAAGCGACCGCGGTGAATCCGACCTGCCACTGAATGCCCTCCGGCACAAAGTCGAGCACGGCCCCGATGAATATTGGACCCAAGACACCTCCCATGAACCCCAGGAATGCCTGGACTGCCATTGTCGAGCCAAGCTGTCCGGCAGCGGCCGATTCCGCAATTGCCGTCGTGTAGATTGAAGAGTCCGCGCCAACTGCCCACCCCAGGACGACGGTTACCGCGACGATCAGGGGCAGTGGGGCCTCAAGCATCCAGCCGATTGCGAGACAGAGCAGGCCGCTCAGCATGAAGATACCGATGGCGCTGTTGACCCGGCCGAAGCGATCGGAAAGGGCGCCTCCAGCCACCGGGCCCAAGCCTCCTACAATGAGGGCTACCCCACCCACTGTAGCAGCCGTGGCTGCAGCGCCTGCTACGTCATTGCCCCTGGCCACCAGCACTGCCACAAGCAGCGCGGGAAGCCACACGCGGACGGCGTAGAGTTCCATCGCATGAAGGGAGTATCCAACTATGTAAGCAGTCGTTGCCCGGTTGCGCAACACACCGAGCCTTAATCGGCCCGAACCCTCTGTTGATCGGGACTGTGGAAGGTCGCGAACCAGGAAAAATGCAAGTGGAACGCTGACCGAGGATAAGACGGCCAGCACCAGGTACGCCCCGCGCCAGTCCATGGTGTTCATCAGGATTCCGGTGAGGGCCAGCGAAACGGCGTTGGCGCTGTAGAAGGCAGTAACGTAGAGTCCCATCGCTACGCCGCGCTTCTCTGCCGAGAATGTCGCAGAAACCAGGCGAAGTCCTGGCATGTATATCCCCACGAGGCCTGCGCCCGCGGCCAGTCTGAGAATGCAGGCCATTAACAGGTCGTAGGCGACGAGTGGAAATAGCAGGTTGCCAACCACGGAAACGACAGCGGAGATGAGAAAGACCGTCCTGGTGGGAAGCCTGTCGGTCAGAGGAAGGACAAGCAGAGCTGCAATCGCATAGCCAGCCAGGTAGCAGGAGAATATCAGTCCGGCCGTCGTGTTGCTGATGCCCCATTCCGACTTGATGAACGGAATCGCCCCAACGTAGCTGGAAAACGTAGACAGGGCAATGAGGAGAGTTAGGCTCATCGCCAGAAGCCAGGCGAACCTCGATAGAGGGGACCTGCCATCCGACGCGAGGCCTACTGTATCTGAAGACGACATGAATGGGAGTCAGGATACAGGGATCAGCAGAAATTCGCCCTGATAACGCGTCCAGCGGCTCCCCTCAGGGAATTGCAGCCAGAATCTGCCTTGCCGTCGAGACAAGTCTGGGATCGTCAGAAAGCTCCACCACCTGCAACAGATCTGACTCGGCCCTTCCCAGGTCGCCGGTCATCAGGTAGACCTGGCCGCGAACCAGGAACAGCTCTGCGTTGTCGGGTTCAAGTCGACCCGCTGCGGTAAGGTCATCCAGTGCGGACTCGGCGTCCCCGATCTCCAGATACACACTGGCTCGGCTGATGTGCGCGTCAGACATGTCCGGCGCAAGTTCAATGGCCCTCGTGTATTCCAGTATGGCCTGGTCGTGATTGTCGATCTCGTCGTAGATCATCCCACGGTGGAGTGAAGTCAGGGGCAGGTCGGGTTTGAGCTTTTCTGCGAGACGCAGATCCGCCGCCGCGCCCGTCAGATCGTCCATCACAAGGTAGATGAAGGCACGCCTGGCGTAGGCCTCGGCGTTCCTGGGGTCGCTCTCGATCGCGGAGGTGTACGCCTGGAACGCCTGCTCGATGTGCCCGTCTTCCTGTAGTTCGATGCCACGTGCCAGGTCCGGATCGCCGCCGGCACCGTCAAGCCCCTCGCCGCATGAAAGGCAAAGAAGCAGGAGTGACACTGTCCACGTGAGTACGCGCCAACAGGAGTTCGGCGGACCAAACGTGGCAAGTCGCACTATTCCGGCTGCCAGATGCGCCTGTCGCCCGTGCGTACGAATCTCCCATATCCGGGGTGAGGGAAGTGTCCCGATGCGACGAGCGTGCCGTCGCCTTCCAGCCTGTCGAGCACTGAGTGACGGGTCTCTCGGGCCAGGTCGGGGTCGGTATCGAATCCTGGACTCCAGTCCGTGTACTGGGCCTGAGCCGGACTGTGCGCTACGTCTCCCAGTATGAACGCGCGCTCACCGGCGGATGAGATTACGAGTGAGATGTGACCCGGCGTGTGTCCGGGCGTCGGAATAGTCTTGACCTCGTCGGTCACGTCGTACTCGTCCTCGATCAGGTCGAGCACCTTCAGGCCCTCCAGCGGGATCATCTGCGCGTCCACATGGGGCGCCTGCTCCCGAACTTCAGGCTGGGTCCAGTGGTCCCAGTCGACCCTGGTGACAAGGTATCTGGCATTCGGGAAAGTCGCGCTGCCGTCCGACATGTTCCAGCCCACATGGTCGGGGTGTATGTGCGTCAGGACCACGAGGTCAACCGCCTCCCGGTCTACGCCGCTGTCACTGAGCTGGGTGAGAAGCGTTCCATCCGGCCCGCCGAGACCCGTATCGACCAGGATCAGCTTGCCGCCGGAGTTGAACGCGAATGACCCGAACCTGGGGTGGATAAGACCCTCGTCATCGAGGAGTTCGCCATACTCGGACCTCCATATGTCCATGTCGCTCGCCGGAAAGACGTCGGTGGGAACCATGTCGCCCTGCCCGTCCGATACCGACACAATCTCGATATTACCTACAACGACCTTCGCACCTGCCACGATTCTCCTCCCTAACGTGGATTGCGGCTGAAGCCAGGACCTAAGTCGAGCGTATTCTATATGCCACCTTAGGGTCCAGCAAACGGGGACCGCTTGACACCCCGACCTGCGCGGATATGATAGCTGGCGAGACCCAGTAGAGAGGATGTGACCCATGGCTGGCAGAGGAGCTGACTACATGATCCGGGGCGGCCTCGTCGTCCGTGGCAGTGGCATCACGCGCGAGGACATCATCGTTGCAGATGGGAAGATCGTCGAAAACGACGGCTCCTACGCCGATCCCGACATAGGAAGAATCATCGACGCCTCGGGGCAGTTCGTACTTCCTGGCATCGTCGACGCACACAACCACCCAGTCAACGCTGACCGCATAGAGACCTTCTCGCTGAGCGCCGCTCACGGCGGCGTTACGACGGTCGTGCCGTTCATTCAGAACATGCGCCGTCAGGGTATCGAGGGCACCGTCGTCGACATGATCCACGAGTTCATGGACGAGGCGGCGGCCGACTCCTACCTCGACTACGCCATCCATGCGATACTCCTGGGCGACGACGACGTTGAGGACCAGGTGCCACAGCTCATGGACATGGGAGTCATCTCATTCAAGATGTACATGACCTACCCGAGGCGCGGAATGATGATGCCCGACGACCGGATGCTGCGCGCCATGGAGATGGCCGCGGCCGACGGCGGGATCGCCATGGTCCACGCCGAGAACGGCTACTGCATCGACCACCTCGTCGAGCGCTCGATCGAGGCAGGGCACGTCGGCAGGGAGCACTATGCGCCCTCGCAGCCCAGGATACTCGAGATCGAAGCGGCAAATCGCGCAGCGACCTACGCAAAGGTGACCGGCTGTCCGCTGTACATCGTCCATCTGTCGGCCAGGGAGATTCTCAGCGTCCTCGAAGAGTTTCGCGGCGAGGAGATGCACCTCTTCGGCGAGACCTGCCCTCAGTACCTGGACCTTACCAACCAGTCGATGCTGGACCATGGCGCACTCGCCAAGATCGGGCCGCCCCTCAGAGAACGGGCGGACAACGAGGCGATGTGGCGCGGACTGGACTCGCACCTCATAGACACAATCGCGAGCGACTTCTGCGGCTTTAAGAAGTCCCAGAAAGGCTCCTACGACACAGAGGCGGACACAGGACACGAGGGTTCAATCTTCGACGCCACCTTTGGCGGCAACTGGGTGGAGCAGATGCTGTGCGTCGTCTACCAGGAGGGCGTCAACGCTGGCCGGATCACACTTCCACGGCTGGTCCAGGTCATGTGCGAGAACCCGGCCAAGATATTCGGCCTGTACCCTCAGAAAGGGTCGCTGGACGCCGGCGCGGACGCTGACATCGTGCTGTTCGACCCCACCGTCGAGCACACTCTCAGCGCGGAGTCGCAACACTGCAACGCCGACTTCACAATGTTCGAAGGCAAGCATGTCACCGGCAAGCCCGTTCTGACGATGCAGCGAGGCGAGATTCTCGTCGAAAACGGCGTGATGCAGCGTCCCAAGGGCCGAGCGAGGTACCTGCCAGGCAACAGGGACCTCACCGCTTACGCGGACACAGGCTACGCCGTTTCATAGGCAGCGGTCGCGATCGGGCACATACGGACGCTATGCTATACTTACGTGGCTTCTTCGACACGTCTCATTAGGGAGGAAATCACGTGGTTGAGACCAGTGACCCCGTACGTTTGACCAGCCTTGCCAGTTGCGCAGGTTGAGCCTCTAAGTTCAGCCCAGAGGATCTGGGCCAGATACTGAGCCAGCTCCCGCCCGTCTCGGACGAGAACCTGCTTGTTGGTGTGAACACCGGCGACGACGCCGCGGTCTACCGGATGAGCGACGACACCGCCCTGATCCAGACGGTCGACTTCTTCCCTCCGATAGTTGACGACCCCTACGACTTCGGGCAGATTGCTGTCGCGAACGCACTGAGTGACGTCTACGCTATGGGCGGCAAGCCTCTCACCGCGCTGAACATCGTCGGGTTCCCCGTAGCCCTGCCCAAGGACATTCTTGGCTCGATTCTCATCGGCGGCGCCCACAAGGCGCAGGAGGCCGGGGTACTCATAGTCGGCGGTCACACCGTGGACGATGAGGAGCCCAAGTACGGCCTGTCGGTTACAGGAATCGTGAGGCCGGGCGACGAGGTCACCAACGCAGGGGCGCAGCCCGGAGACAGCCTCGTCCTCACCAAGCCAATCGGCACCGGCGTGATTACGACGGCTGGAAAGCAGGGAGTGGCTGGACAGGACGTCATCGCATCCGCAGTCGAAATCATGGGCACCCTGAACCGGGATGCCGCCCACGCCATGACCTCAGTCGGGGTGCACGCGTGCGTCGACGTAACCGGTTTCGGGCT
Source organism: uncultured Dehalococcoidia bacterium (assembly GCA_964537915.1). Taxonomy (GTDB): domain Bacteria; phylum Chloroflexota; class Dehalococcoidia; order Lucifugimonadales; family UBA1123; genus VXRN01. The sequence goes on along the minus strand of CAZIDM010000001.1, from coordinate 95,418 downwards.
TCTGGGGCACCTGCGGGGAATGACGCGGGCCAGTGGCGTATCTGCGACAGTCGAACTTGGCGCCGTCCCGCTAATTCCCGGCGCTCAGGAACTGGCAGAACAGGGAGTTGCCCCGGGCGGGACTCACCGGAACCTCGAATCGCTCGAACCCGACGTAGCCTGGGATGACTCTGTCACGGAGATCCAGAAGTTGCTCCTGGCCGACGCCCAGACATCCGGCGGATTGCTGATCGCAGTGCCGGGTCCGTCCACTGGCGCGCTCGTCGAAGCACTGAAAGACCACGGCGTCCAGACCCACGCCGTAATCGGATCGATATCCGAGGCCCCTGTGAATGGTGGACCGTCGATCAACGTGTCTGCCTGACGTACCGCGTACCAGCTTCGAGTCAGATTGGTAACTAACCCATGACTACTTCTCTTCGTTCAGAGGTGGCGCAGCTTGTCCGCTGCGCGCTCGACTCCGCCATCGCCTCAGGATCGCTTCCTGAAGCGGAAATCGACGACCTCTCCATCGAGCGGCCTCAGAAGGCCGAGAATGGCGACTTCTCGTGCAGCCTGGCCATGAAGCTCGCCCGCCCCATGAGGATGAACCCCAGAGAGATTGGACAGGCTATCGTCGACTCACTGCCCGACTCTCCACTTGTCGGGAACGCGTGGCTTGCCGGCCCCGGATTCGTGAACATCAACCTCGATGACGACTGGCTGCAGTCTCAGGTAAACACTATCCTCGAGTCCGGCACCAGTTACGGCGATTCCGAAACCTCCAAGGGGGCCACCGTCCAGGTTGAGTTCGTAAGCGTAAATCCGACCGGGCCGGTCCATGTAGGACACGCGAGAGGGGCTGTACTCGGCAGCGCCCTGGCGAACGTGCTGTCGGCTGCCGGGTATGACGTGCAGCGCGAGTACTACGTCAACGACGCCGGTCGCCAGATGGAGCTGTTCTACGAGACGGCATACGTCCGGTACCTGCAGGCTTGGGGCAGGGATGCCCAGGTGCCTGACGATGGGTACATGGGCGAGTACATGACCGATCTGGCCAGCCAGATCAGGTCGGACCACGACGACATATTCCTCAATATGACCAGGGACGACGCCATTGCCGCAATCGGCGAGGTTGGCCTCGAAACGATGGTCGCCTCGATACGCCGTTCTCTACAGAGGATTGGCGTGTCATATGACAACTGGTTCAGGGAGCGGGGCCTGTACACGGAGGGCGAGTTCGAGCGGGTCATGGACCTGATCGAACAGCGAGGCTACAGGACCTCTGCAGACGGGGCGGAGTGGTTTGCCGCCACCAGGCTCGGAGAAGAAAAAGACGCGGTACTGATCCGGTCGAACGGAGACCCCACCTACTTCGCCTCTGACGTCGCGTACCACTATGACAAGTTCATCGAGCGCGGGTTCGACCAGGTCATCAACATCTGGGGTGCGGACCACCAGGGCCACGTCAGCAGGATGAAGGCAGCCGTCTCAGCGATGGACGTCGACCCCGACCGTCTCACCCTCATGATCTACCAGATGGTCACCTTCAAGCAGGGCGAAGAGCTGGTCAGGCTGTCCAAGCGCTCGGGAGACATCATCACCGTCGACGACCTGGTGGAGCAGGTCGGCGCAGACGCGTGCAGGTTCTTCTTCCTGTCGAGAGCGGCCGAGACGCAGATGGAGTTCGACCTCGAGCTTGCGACGCGGCAGTCGTCAGACAATCCGGTCTACTACGTCCAGTACGCCCACGCCCGAATTGCCGGGATCATCGCCAACGCGCAGGAGAGGGGTATAGACCTCGAAGGCGGCAACGTGTCGCTGCTGACCCACGACGCGGAGCTCGACCTGATCCGCAAGATAGTGCAGCTCCCGGAACTGGTCGAGTTGATGGCGAACAGCCTGGCTGTCCATCACCTGCCCCACTTCGCGCAGGAGCTGGCCACCGCTTTCCACTGGTTCTACCAGCAGTGCCGTGTCATCTCGACCGTCGAAGGTGAGGAGGAGCTTACACGTGCCCGTCTCCGCCTCTGCCAGGCAGCCAGGGTCGCGCTCGCGAAGTGCCTCGACCTGATGGGCGTCAGCGCGCCAAACGAGATGTGAGGCGCTGCAGGCTGCGCATCCGGCTCAGGAGCCGAGACCGCCGTTTCTGAGGTAGCGCTGCGTCTTGAGGACGTATACGCCGCTGAAGTAGTCCCCAAGCTCAAGATGCCTGTCCTGCACCTCGCCCCGGACTCGCCCGGGTACCCCGACGACTATCGACCTCTCCGGTACCTGCATGTCGTCAAGCACTACAGCACCGGATGCGATTACGCACTCGTCTCCTATGGACACGCCGTCATTTACGACCGACCCATTGCCAAGTAGCGACCTTGAACCGACGCTCCTGGCATGGCAGACAACCCTGTGACCTATGACAACGTAGTCGCCGATGGTCGCGTCAGTGTCACAGTGAACGACTGAATTATCCTGGACGCAGGTGTACTTGCCAATCGTGATGCGACCCATGTCGCCGCGAACTACGGAGCCGGGCCACACGCTGGAGCCCTCTCCAATGACGACGTCGCCGATTACGTACGCCGCCTCGCTCACGAAGGCGGTCGGGTGAATTCTGGGAGTTATCCCATCAAGAGACCTGATCACAATACCTCCTTTTGCCGGCGGTGTGCCGGGCCCGAATACTGTATTTCATCGCCTTCCCTAATGGAACTCCCAACCTCAAGTACGCCTGGACGTTTCATAGAGAGAGCGGACCGCTGAATGTCGGGTCGCGACCACAGGCTATGCTATTCTGTAATCGCAATTTCGCAAGTTCTCACAGGCTGGATTCATGCTAAAACTCGGGTTAACCGTCTCACTCTTGGTGGCGCTCGTATTCGTGATCAGTTGCAGCTCTCCGCCGCCTGAGCCGACCCCCACGCCAGAGCCGACACCTACGCCTCAGCCGACTCCCACGCCCGAGCCGACAGCGACGCCGGAGCCGACGCCAACGCCGACGCCCGAAGTGGACCCCACGGCCACGCCACAAATTGCCGCGCTGTTCGAGTACATGCGGGCAGTCAGGCTGCTCCAGGTGCAGGAGTTTGACGACGCGGTGACCGCCTTCGACCTCGTGATCAGGAAACTGCCAGACTTCGGCCGCGCCTACTACGGCAGGGGAAAGGCCTTCTACGGCGACGAGCGGCCCGAACTGGCCCTGGAAGACTTCGCGACCTCCATCAGGCTCGAGCCTGACCATCCGGGGGCGTACATAGCCAGGGCGAAACTCTACCTCGACAGGGAGCAGAGAGACGACGCGAGGGAGGATCTGGAGGAGGCGCTCGAGGTAGCCAACCCGATCAGGGACTGGCAGCACATTGCAGAGGCGGAGCAGATCCTAGCCGACCTGGGCGGCTGACACCCCGGTCCCGGGCCACGACCTCGATCTGGCGAGCGCGTGCAGCCCAAAGTGATGGGTCGCGAGCCTGGGACGAACGTCCAGCCCAAGTACGGAACTTACACCCCTGGTAACGGCGTCCTGAGGGGGAGAAGGCATCTCCCTGAACGCGCTTTCCAACCTGCGGCGCTTATGCGTGCTACTGGCCAGGGAGTTTGCGTGAAGAGCGGGCGCCACTACATTCGCCACAACGGTGACCGCAAGTCCACGCCCAATGTACGGGCTGTGCTCCACCTGGCGGATCAGGCCCGGCACGCCTTCCTGGTCGAATACGGCCTCCAGCGAGTCGGCGAGGCCGCCCCTGACGCTCCTGGCGATTAACGGCGCGATGCCTCTCATTCTCGACACTGGAGCATTTGTAGGCCGGACCCTGAACCGGCTCCATTCTGATGGACTCACACTTCCCCCGACACCCATCCTGCGGGCGATGCGACGCGCCTGAATCCGCTCTGAGCCTTCCAGCTCCGACGTCAGCCCGCCGCCCACGGCCAGCGCCGAAAACACGGCGAACTCCGCAGTAGCCACCGGCTCTTCGGCCAGCCCTGAGAAAGTGGCAAAAGGGACCCGCCTCGCCAGGGCTCGAAACGGCTTCCGGTTACGTGCGTATCCCATGGCGTCCATAAGCGACTCGTACAGTACCTGGTCCGGGCTGCCCGATTCCTCGGCCTCGAGCCTGAACCCCGCGCTCTTGGCCATAAACCGCCCGAAGCCCAGTTCCTCCAGATCTGGCACCTCGCGTGAGGGCAGCGGCTCCGACCGAGCGCTCTCGTCCAGCTCAAACCTCGCCTCAGCAGTCGGAGGCGCAGGGGCGCCGCCACGGTCCTGGCGAGCCTTCAGGACCACCTGCAAGACGACTCCCCTGTAGCGAGAGTCCCCCTGGTGTCCGTGAGCCCTCCAGCCGCTGGAGTCGAGGTGAAGCTCGACGTCGCCTCCGATGGTGCTTCCGTCACGGCGAAGCACTGCGCCCTTGAAGTCTGGGCCCGCCCCCTGGTTTCGCACCCCTGGAAAGATGACCTCGTAGGTCTCCCCATCGCGCCCCCTGAGCAGCGGTTTGAGCTCCAGTGAACGCTCCCACAGGTCGGAGAAAGCCTTTTCGGATGCTATAGAGCTTTCGCGCACGCTGCGGTAACGAGCTTGGCGCTCGGCAACACACCTGTCGCTCCTGAAGAGGCCCGAGACCACCGGTGTCACACCACCGGCCAGCGGGGAGCGAAGTCGACACCTGCCCGCTTCATAATGTCGCCACCGAAGCCCTGCACTTCCTGGATGAGCTCCCACTCGTCAACGAAGGTCGGCTGGTGGTCGCGGACGACGATCCTGCCGTCCACGATCACCGTGTGGACGCTCCGACCGTCGGCGGAGTAGACGAGATTGTTGACCGGATTGAAGAGCGTGCGCCATTCGGGGCGTCTAGTGTCGAACAGGACCAGGTCGGCGCGCTTGCCGGGCTCGATCGACCCGATCACGTCAGCCATGCCCAGTGCCTTAGCCCCGGTTATCGTGGCCAGTTCGGCTGCAGTCTCGGCGGGAACCATGGACACGTCCTCCCTGCCGTCCTTGTAGAGGATGGCCGCGAGGTACATCGACCGCATCGTCTCGATCAGGTTCGAGTTGTTGGCCGCATCCGTTCCGAGGCCGACAGATACGCCTGCGTCCAGAAGTTCGGGAAGCAGCGCGGTCCTCGTCATGCCTGATGCGCCCTTGGCCGCGGCCGTTGGGCACATCGCCACCGAGGCGCCGGACCTGGCGATGATCGTCACGTCGTCCCTGGTTATTCCCAGCGCGTGCGCAAGCAGCATGTCCTCGTCCAGGACTCCAATCTGGTCCAGGAACGCTGTGGGTGTTCGTCCTGTGAGGTCGAGCCAGCTGCTTCGTGAAGAGGCGGTGTAGCTGTGGTGGAGCGTCGTTCTCGTGCCCCGGTCGCGGGCGATCTGCACGGTCCCTGTGAGGAGTTCGGCCGAGGCGAAGTCGGGTGAGAACGGCATCGCCCACGCGCTGACCATCCCCTCAAGTTCACCGTCGAATCTGCCTATCGCCTCACGGGTGATCTCCAGGGCCTCTGCCGTCTCGAAGACTGGAACGTTGAGAGGGTTCTCCCTGTCCGTAACCTGAGTGCCCGTAACGATGCGGCACCCGGACTGCCTGTAGGCGTCAAGGCATGACTCGATGTATTTCGTGGACCCAGGATCTACGAACGTGGTCGTGCCGTATTTCAGCAGCTCAGTGATTGCCAGGAGCGAAGTCAGCCGCTCTTCCTCAGGCGTCATCACACCCTGGAGGGCAAAGACGTTCGGCAGATAGGCGGGACCGAGATCGTCTGGGAATATTCCGCGCGTGGCGTGGGCGTAGCTTATGTGCATGTGCCCGCTCACGAAGCCCGGAGTCACCACGAAGTGTCGAGCGTCGATGATTTCATCGGCCTCGACGTTCGTCAGCTCATCGGTCTTCCCAATAGTGGTGATGGTGTTCCCGGAAATCACGATCGAAGCGTCGGTAACGATACGCCGGTCATCGTCCATCGTCAGGATGAAGTCGCAGTTGTCTATCTTCAGTGAAGCGGCGCCTGCATCAGAGGTAACCAAACTTCTACCTCCAGTGAGCGGGCACTATGGGTTCGTCAAAGCCCAGTTTCGACGCGATCCACTGTTCCTGGTACAGTCCGTCCTTGTAGCTTGACTGCTGCGAGGCATAGATCTCCGCTCCGCCCGGAATCGAGGACGCCAGGTTTCCAAGCGCCTCCAGTCCAAGTGCTGAGCCGACCGGTCCAACCATGACAAGTGTGTCGGCGTTCACACGTGGTGCGAAGTTACGCAGGTCGAAGTACGATAGCGTTTCGGCCACGCGCTCTCTGCGGGACGGATGAAGGCGCAGGTAGTCGTTGATCTCCGCCAGGGGATAAGACTCGGTGTGCGCCGCCAGCCCCACGGAATCGAAGAACAGCGTTGGCGTGCTAACCACGTGGGATGCCTTCCCGACAAGGGCGACTGCCTGCAGCGCGACGTCGTTGCCTATGGCGACGACCGAAGATGCGTCCACTTCAGCAACCATGCTCACGAACTCCAGTCCGCGTATTGCGTCGGCAACTATCCCCCTGAAGACGTAGCTGTCCTTCGAGTCTATTCCCGCCGTCAGCAGCCCCGGGAACATCGCAGCGAACGGATGGTCGGAGTTCCGCTGTCCCCTCCCGGCGAGAGAAAACGTCACAAAACGACTCCTCGTGCCGTTCTCCGTGCCTTGAGGGATGATCTCGAGGACGCTCTGGTACTTCGGGGCCCAGTAGATCGCGGGAAACGGCCCCGACCCTTTCGGGATGCTGAGATAGCCGTACAGCCTGTACGGTCCTATGCTGCTCAGGCGCACCCCGTACAGCGTTGCGAATTCGGTTTCGCGCATTGGGACCGCTTCTATCTCCGGGCTAGCGGGAGCTGCGCCCAGATCCTGGACCACGGACGACCAGTAGTCCTCGAAGTCCGCCGGCCTGAAATGAGTCAAGTCAGTCATGAGACGCCTCCCCCTTGAGGTGACGGTGGAAGAAGGACGCAATGATCGCGTCATGTTCGTGTCTTCCGGCGCTGTGACCCTGACCGTCGTAGGCGTAGAGACGCTTGTCCTCGCTCGCTATACGGTGGTAGAGCGCATACCCGGTCTCTGGTGGGCACACGTTGTCCTGGAGGCCGATGTTCACGATAATCGGGCAGGAAATGCTGTCAGCAAAGTTGATGCAGTCGAAGTAGCTGACCGTCTCCTCCACCAGGTCCCTGCTGTCCGGGTGCAGCCTCAGGTAGTCGTTTATCTCCTCGTAGGGGTAGGTGTGAGTCAGCTCTATGGAGTCCATGTACCCGGTCAGGTACGGACATCCGGCGGCTGCCGCAACGATCTCGTCACGCATCGCAGCCGTACACAGCGTCAGACCTCCACCCTGGCTGCTGCCGGTCACGCCTATGCGGGCGCTGTCGACCTCGTCTCTCGACAGCAGGAAGTCCACAGCCCTCCAGGCGTCCACGTAGAAGCCCCTGTAGGAGTAGATGTTGCGGTCGGTGATGCCGTAGGTCAACAGTCCCGGATAGCCAGGATTGAACTGTGAGTTGGACCTGAGCTTTCCCCTTGGAGCGACCGCCAGCGCGGCGTATCCCCTTCTCGCCCACTCCTTGGGTATTCCGGGGTCGCTCTGATAGCCGGGCACGATTAGCACCGCAGGCAATGGCCCTTCGCGTTCCCTCGGCAGGCAGTACCACCCCGCAATTCGAACGTCGTCGATACTGGTGTGGTACGTCTGGAAGACTTCGATCTCATCCGATGTCCGCAGCGGGTCCGGCACGGCTTCCGGGTCTAGGTCCAGCCTTTCAACCTGCGAGACCACGTCTGCCCAGAACTCGTCGAAGTCGTCCGGTTTACGGGCCTTGGTCTGGTAGTTAGGATCGACGAAATACGCCATTGTCCCCTCCTCGACAGTCGGAGCGATTGTATGAACGGCATCCAGGTGTGTCAATCCGATGTCCGCAGCAGGAAGCGTCAGAGGTAGCCGTTCTTCGAGTCCCAGTCTGCAGTCTCAGGAGACCGCTCCGCAGGATCGCCATAGCCACCACCGCCGGAGGACAGGGCGACGATGCGGTCTCCGGGCTTGACCACCACTCCAGTCTGCTTCGTGCGCAGGACCGTTTCCACACCGCCTGAGACTATCGAGTACCTGTGCGGAAGACCGGGTTTCCCTCCTATCACGCCAAACGGAGGCACTATCGCGCCGTCCCCAGCGGTGTTGAGCAGCGCGTCTCCCTCGCCCTCGTAGACGATCTCGCAGACCGCCCCGAGTCCTCCCCTCCACTTCCCCTTTCCCGCAGAACCCGGTCGAAGCTCATGGTTCACCACGAACAGCGGGAAGCGCTCCTCGGTGACCTCGACGCTGTTGGCCCTGATGCCGCCCGCGACGTTCACCTCTCCAACGCAGCTCCAGCCGTCGTGTCCCAGCGAAGCCCCGCCGCCGCCCCTGGCCATGAAGAAGTGCCACAGGAACGACTCGCCAGTCCGCGGATCGATCCCCGTAATGGCGTATCTCAGCCGCCGGGAGAAGCCGGCGTTCACAGCCTCTGGGACGGCCTGAGACAGAGCCTTGAAGATGGCCTCGACAATCTCCTCAGCGCAGTGATTGGTGCTCATGCACACCGGCGCGGGAGAGTCGGCGTTGACGATCAGGCCTGTGGGCGCGATGACCTCAAGCGGACCCATGGAACCCTCGTTCTTTGGTACGTCGTAGGGGGCCACGTACATTATGGCCGCATGAGCAAGGGACCTGGTATTCGCGTATGCGCTGTTGATGAAGCCGGTGACCTGTGGCGCGGACTCGCTCAGGTCGATGGTCATCGTGTCTCCAGCGATGGTGACTTTGGCCCTTATCGGAATGAGCTCCGAGTCGAATCCGTCGTCGTCAACGAGCGATTCACCGTGGTAGACGCCGTCAGGCCAGTCCGAAATAAAGCTCCTGACCTGCGCCTCAGTCGCATCAAGTATTCCGTCGACTATGCCTTTCAGCCGCCCGGCCCCGTAGCTCTCGACGAGTTCTCGAATACGGCGCTCAGCGGTGAGTACCGAGCCGATCTGGGCGTTCAGGTCGCCGAGGAAGTTCTTCGGGTACCTGACGTTGGCAGCCATCATCTGGAGCAGGTCGTCACGGGGGACGTCGCGATCGTGGATCCTCAGAGGCGGTATGCGCAGCCCCTCGTGGAAGATCTCACTCGCAGACGGATTGTAGCCTCCGTGAGTGCCTCCGCCAACGTCGGTGTGGTGCGCCCTGTTGACGGTCATGAATGCGAGTACGCCGTCCACGAAGACCGGCCTGATCACGGTCAGATCCGGCAGGTGCGAGCCGCCGAAGTAAGGGTCATTCAGGAGGAACACGTCACCGGGTGATATGCCGTCTCCGAAGTAGTCGAGCACGGCACGTCCCGCCACGGGTAGCGCGCTCATGTGTACCGGGATGCCCTCACCCTGCGCGACCATTCTGCTCTGGCTGTCGAGAATGGCCGTCGAAAAGTCCCTGCTCGCGTTAAGTATCTGCGACAATGCCGTGCGGAGCATGACGTCCATCATCTCGATGGCTATGGACTCCAGTCGGTTCCCGACTACGGATAGGGTGACCGGATCGGCTGCCGAGTCGTCCGGCGCGTGAGTCTCAACTTCTACATCGATGTGCATAACGCCCTGAGAATCGAGCCTCGCTGAACAGCCCTCTCCGAGGACCACTGTGTTGTAGTCGGTGTTGATTACAGAGGGACCCAGCATCTTAGAGTGAGCATGCTCCTGACCGCTGCACTCCGCCTCACCCGTGGCTGCCCCGTCAGGCACGGCCACTGGAAGACTTCCGACCGCACTCGCCCTCAGAGTAACGATCCTGATGTCCTGCTCCTGCTGCCGGTAGGAGTACAACCGCTGGAATCGCTGGTGCATGTTCTCCGCCCAGCGCAGCCGCAGTTCGTCGTCAGGCAATTCGAGGTCGGGAACGTCGACAGTCACCTCGTATATCTGGTCCAGGTAGCGCATGTCGGCTGCCAGGCTGACATCGATGTCGGAGTCCGAGGCCCCTGCTGAGCGCAGCCGCTTTCGTCCGTCTTCCGCCAATTCACTGTAAGCCGAGCGAAGCGCATCCAGGTCGACCGTAGCCAGGCTCGAAGGATGAGATACGGCGAGGTCGTACTTCAGGTCGGACGCCATCATTCCAAAGGCAGACAGCACAGGACCCGCCGGAGGAATCAGGACGCGGCTGATGCCAATCTGCCTCGCTACCCTCGTTGCGACGAGTCCGGCGGCGCCCCCGAAGCCCATTAGCACGAATTCTCGGGGGTCCAGGCCGCGACTCACCGATGCCAGTCGTATGCCCTCGGCGATTGAGCTGGATACCACCCTGAGGATGCCCTCCGCCGCCGACTCGACGTCCAGGCCAAGCGGCCCCGCAATCTGAGACCCTATAGCCTCTTTCGCGAGCTCTTCATCAAGCTGAACGGCTCCACCGAGGAACTTATCGGTGTCCAGAAGCCCCAGTACGAGCGCGGCGTCCGTCACCGTGGGCGCCGTCCCACCCTTGCCGTAACACACAGGGCCAGGGTCGGCCCCGGCGCTGGTTGGCCCCACGCGGAGCACTCCTCCCTCGTCTACACGGGCGATGCTGCCGCCGCCAGCTCCAAGGGTGTGAATGTCGACCGTGGGGACTGCTATCTTCCAGCCTGACTCGAACTTCTCGCCAGTCACGTGGGGCGTCCCATCTTCGATGAGCGTGATATCTGTGCTGGTCCCGCCCATGTCGAGGGCTATGACCCGCGCTTCTCCCAGTTGACGAGCTACGTACGCCGCCCCAGCGGCTCCTCCGGCCGGCCCGGAGAGTATGGAGCGCACCGCCTGTTCGGAGCTATCGGGGACCGGGGCAATTCCGCCGTTGGACTGGATTACGAAGACCGGAACCGATCCACCGGCTTCTTCTATCCGGCCTTCGAGCCGTTGGAGGTAGCTGGCCAGAGACGGGCCGACGTACGCGTTGAGTGCCGTGGTCGATAGCCGGTCAAACTCCTTGATCTGGGGGAGTATGACGTGGGAGGAGGAGACATAGGCGTCTGGCATCATTTCACGGACAATTCGCTCAGCCTCTATCTCGTGGTCTGGGTTCAGGAACGAGAACAGGAAGCAGATGGCGATCGAGTCAACGCCCTCGGATTTCAGGTACTCGACCTGGCGCTTCAACTCACCAGCATCAAGCTCACGTCTCACGGCGCCGCTGGAGTCCACGCGCTCGGGCACCCCTACCCTCAGGTACCTGGGAGCCAGCGGCTCGACCTGGTCCATTCGCAGGTTGTACCTGTCCTCCTTCAGGCCTTCGCGGATCTCCAGCAGGTCGCGAAAACCCTCGGTCGTGATCAGACCTACCCTGGCTCCCTTTCTCTCAACGAGGGTGTTCGTGGCGACCGTGGTGCCGTGGATGAGCACCTCGGCGCTGCCCAGCATGTCCCGGGCCTCCGTCCCGAGGGCCGCAGCGAGGCCCTCAATGCCGTTGACCACCCCGAGCGACGGGTCGTCAGGCGTTGTTGGAGTCTTGAACACGACAGGGGCTGGGTCCCCTTCGCGCATAGCGACAAGGTCTGTGAAGGTTCCGCCGACGTCAATGCCGATTCTCAATCCATATGTCCTTTCGATCCACAGCGATGAACACGGGCCAACCAGTTTGAGGCGGAGCGTAGAATACTACAGAACGCCTCAGTCCAGTAACGCCACCGTTGAGGGCGAGGGGGAGATTGCACGGCAGCCCGGGAATGGGCCTGGGGAGATTTGCGGCCGCTGACGCAGATCTTGGAGAAATCTGGTGGGGAAGGGGAGACTCGAACTCCCACGCCTTTCGGCACATGATCCTAAATCATGCTCGTCTACCAATTCCGACACTTCCCCAAAACATGCAGGCGACGCTCGAAAATTATAGTGTGCGTCTGGCTCGCGTGTCGAACGATTACTGTGTATTCGATTCCTCGAAACTGCTAAAATACTAGCGGCGGAATTGCTGGGTGGCATCGCCGCAGTAAAGTCAGGCAAACGCACCCGTTGATGACCGCTCTGCAAGTAATTACATAGAGGTGAGGGATAGATGGCGAAGCAGTTTCAGTTCGATTCTGACGCCCGGCAGCAGCTGATGTCGGGCATCGACACGCTGGCCGCGGCGGTCGGCGTGACTCTTGGACCAGGCGGGCGGAATGTCGTGCTGGACAAGGAGTTTGGACCTCCATACGTCTGCAGCGACGGCGTGACCATAGCGAAGGACATCGAGCTCGTAGAGCCGTTCCCCAACATGGGAGTACAGCTCGTCAAGGAGGCCTCCAGCAAGACCAACGACGACGTTGGCGACGGCACCACTTCTTCGACGGTTGTTGCACAGGCCATGATCAGGAACGGATTCAGGGTGCTGACAGCCGGCGCGAATCCGCTGGCGCTAAAGCGGGGCATCGAACTGGCAGTCAACGGCGCCAGGGACGAGATTCGCGCAATGGCACGACCTGTGGACGGCAAGGAGCAGATCGAACAAATCGCGGTCCTTTCGGCCCACGATTCCGAGATGGGACTGCTGATTGCCGACGTGCTGGACAAGGTGGGACCTCACGGGATCGTGACGGTGGAGGAGTCCAAGGGACTTAGCTATGAGGTCGACTTCGTCGAGGGAATGCAGGTCGATCGTGGCTACCTGTCGCCCTACTTCGCCACCAACCAGGACAGGATGATAGTCGAGATCGAGAATCCCTACATCCTGGTGACCTCCTCAAAGATATCAGCCGTGAGCGAGCTGCTCCCGGTGCTGGAGCAGGTCTCGCAGGTGTCGAGGGACTTTGTGCTGATCGCGGAAGACGTCGACGGCGAGGCGCTCGCCACACTCGTGGTCAACAAGCTGCGAGGAACGCTCAACTGCCTGGCAATCAAGGCTCCGGCCTTTGGAGACAGGCGCAAGGCGATCCTCGAGGACATGGCGACCCTGTTCGGATGCCAGGTCATCAGCGAGGACGTTGGCAGGTCGCTCGACTCCGTCACAGTTGCCGACCTCGGCAGATGCGGTCGAGTTATCTCGGACAAGGACAACACCACTTTCGTGAACGGCGGCGGCTCCCAGGAAGAGATACAGGCCCGGATCAGCCAGATTCACTCGCAGGCCGAAGACTCTACCTCAGACTATGACCGCGAGAAGCTCGAGGAGCGAGCTGCAAAGCTGTCCGGCGGGGTATCCGTCCTCAGGGTCGGGGCATCGACAGAGATCGAGCTTCGCGAGAAGAAGCAGCGGCTGGAGGACGCTCTGTCCGCAAGCCGGGCCGCTATGGAAGAGGGCATAGTTCCCGGAGGCGGCACTGCCCTGCTCAGGGCTGTTCAGAGGGCAGTTGCCAAGATCGAAGCTGATGGCGACGTGCAGTCAGGCGTCAACCTGGTGCTTCGAGCCTCAGAAGAGCCAATCAAGGTCATCTCTGCGAACTCTGGCCTCAGCGGCGAAGTCGTACTCCACAGGGTCCTGGCCCAGGAGGGCGATTACGGATTCGACGCCGAATCCGAGCAGTATGGCAGCATGTTCGAAATGGGCATCGTGGACCCTGCCAAGGTGACGCGAGCCGTCTTGGAGAATTCGGCAAGCGTGGCCGGAATGGTGCTCACTACCGAGTCACTGATCACCGAATTGAATCCGATGAAACTGCCCGCCCCGTACGATGATTAAGAGATGGTCATAAGCGGCCGTCTAATCTAGTGAACTCCGTGCCGGTGAGCTGGCGATGTCGGGGCCGAATGGACCCAGTCATCGCCAGCCCCCAGGGCGGACTACTCTGAATCACAACAGGGCACACCTGAATGACTGACCAAATCGAAGAGGTCTCGACTGCCGAACAGCCTTCGGACCCGGACGCTACCATCCAGGTAAAGGGTGTCACAAAGCGGTTCGGTTCCCATGTCGCAGTTGACAACCTCTCATTCGACGTCAAGCGCGGCGAGATCGTTGGATTCCTGGGGCCAAACGGCTCCGGGAAGACCACAACCATGCGTATGCTCACGTCCTTCTACACTCCGGACATCGGGTCGATTACCATCAACGGTACCGATACCCAGGAAAGTGACATCGTCACTCGCGAGTCCATAGGTTACCTCCCGGAGAACAACCCTCTCTACGAAGACATGCTCGTGGCTGAGTACCTGGCCTTCGTGGCCGAGCTTCGCGGGCTGAACGGGGCTGAGCGCAAGTCCAACATGGACCTGACAGTCGAGGAGACCGGCATCCAGGAGGTCTTCTACCGCCCCATACACGAGCTGTCGAAGGGCTACCACCAGAGGGTGGGGCTCGCCCAGGCAATTCTTCACAGACCTTCGATCCTGGTGCTCGACGAGCCGACTGAAGGGCTCGACCCAAACCAGAGAATCACGATTCGTGACCTGATCAGACATCTCGGGGGTGAGCGCACCGTCCTGCTCAGCACGCACGTCATGCAGGAGGTCGAAAACACCTGCGAGCGGGTCCTGGTGATCAGGCGCGGCAAGTTGGTTGCCAATAGTCCGGTTCAGGACCTTCTCCAGCAGACGCTTGAGCTCAGGACCGTGCACCTCGAGGTGGACGGCAACAACGTCGAGGCAGGACTCGCAGGAGTTGAAGGCATCACGTCCGTCGAAAGCATGGGCAACGAGTCCGGAAGGAAACGGTACCGGCTGTCGGTCTCTGCTGAGGCAGACCCGAGGGGCGACATATTCGAACTCGCCAAGTCCAGGGACTGGACGCTTTGGGAACTGCACGAGGAGCGCCCCAGGCTGGAGGACGTGTTCCATCACCTGACCGCTGAGGGCGAACGGACTGGAGACGAGTCCTAGTCTCATGCGTTCACCTCTGTTCGCACTGGTCAAGAAGGACGTCAAGAGCTACTTCGACCAGCCTACCGCGTACATTCTGATCGTGCCATTTGTCGCAGTCCTTGCGTACGTCTACTTCAGCAGCGCGCTGCTCACGGCCGAGGCTTCACTCAGGCCGATGTTTACGGTCGACTTCCAGATCGACAGCCCTTCCCTTCCCTGGCTGCTTGCCATATTCGTCCCCGCAGCAACCATGCGCCTTCTGGCCGAGGAGAACCGCGACGGAACCCTCGAGCTACTTCTCACCCACCCCGTTCGCGGCTGGATAGTTCTGCTGTCGAAGTTCCTGGCCGGGTTCATATTCGTTGCATTCGCCATCCTGGCCACTGTGGGTATACCGATCGCTGTTACCACGGCGGGGAACCTCGACATCGGCGCGGCAGCGGGACAGTATGTCAGCAGCCTCTTCCTGGCCGCGGCGTTCGTCTCGATTGGACTATTCACGTCCAGCCTCACCCGAAACCAGATTGTGGCGTTCATCCTTGGTCTGACACTCACGATGACGCTGATGGTCATGGGGCTGGACATTGTTGCCGTGACCCTGCCGCAGCGACTGGCGTCCCTGCTCCAGGACCTGAGCCCTGTGACTCACTTCTCAAGCATAGCGAGGGGCGTCATTCACCTGCGGGACGTTCTCTACTTCGTAGCGCTGATCTCGACCTTCCTGAGCGCGACCTTCCTCGTCATCAGGGGTCGTACTCTGAGCCACTCATCCGCCCAGTACAGAAACCTGCAGCTGGGAACGGTGGGGCTTATCGTTGTGAGCCTCCTGATCGGATGGTCCGGGAACTCGATTGCCGGTCGGATTGACCTGACTGAAGACAAGCTGTTCACCCTCAGCCCTGCCACCGCGGACATTCTCGACGGACTTGACGACATCCTGACGCTGGAGCTATTCGAGTCGAGGGAACCTCCCGTGCAGGTGGCCATAACAGCCCGCGACGTTGGCGACTTCCTGGAGGACTTTGCGGCAGGTTCCGGCGGGGACGTCAAGCTGGTCCGGCGGTTCCCTGCCGACGATGAGGACGAGCTGCGCAAGGCACAGTTGGCGGGCATACCGCCGATTCAGTTCAATGTGCAGAGCCAGGGCGAGCTCCAGATCAAGACGGGTTATCTGGGGCTGGCGATGACATATGTCGACAAGCGGCAGGTCATTCCTTATGTATCGAGCTTCGACGGCTTCGAGTACCAACTCGCGTCGATCGCGAACCGGATGCTCCAGGAAGACAAGAAGACCATAGCGTTCCTGACCGGTCACGGAGAGGCCGGCCCGTCAGCCGGCTACAACACGTTCGCAGGGCTGCTTCTCGATTCCTATAAAGTCAGGGAACTGAACACGTCGGAGGACGCGAATATAGACCTGTCGGGCGTGGACGTGCTGATCATCGGCGGTCCGACCAGTTCCATTCGCGATGAGACGGCCAACGCCATCAGGCAGTACCTGCTCGGTGGCGGCAAGGCGATGATCATGGTGAACTCCGTGGTCATCGACCAGAGCCGCCTGATCGCCAACAGAAATCGCAACAGCTTCTCCTACCTTCCCGAGGAGTTCGGCGTTATCGTCGAGGACGACCTCGTGTTCGATCTTCAGTCCAACGAGACTCTGTCGTTCAACACCGGCGTTGGCAACGTATTCCTGCCCTACCCGTTCTGGATGCGCGTGCCGGTGATCGATCAGAAGGTCGCCGGAAACGTGGGATCAGTGCTGCTGCCGTGGGCAAGCTCGGTAGGAATAGCCGAGTCCGAGCGCGGACGCATCGAGGTCGTGCCGCTTCTAGAGACTACAGAGTTCGCGGCAATCGACTTCAATTACGGCGACGTCCGACCGAACTCTCCCGTCTTCGAGGAGGTTACCCGAGGCAACTTCATCCAGGCGCTGATGGGGGCGGCGGTCGTCCAACAGGATCCTCCTGCGGGACAGGAGGCCTTCAGGCTCGTGGTCATAGGGGACTCCGAGTGGCTCTCAGACAATGTACTGCCCAGGTCACAGGAGAACATCGCCCTCGGACTGAATCTCGTCGACTGGCTGGCGCAGGAAGATACCCTGGCCGCCGTTCGATCCAAGGTAGTCACTTCCCGCGACCTGCTCTTCAGTTCCACTACTCACAAGAACGTCGCCCAGTGGGCCAATGTTGCAGGTGTTCCGCTGCTGATCGTTGTAATAGGACTGGTCCGTTCAATACGCAGGCGTAGATTCGGATTCACCATGTACGGTCAGGCAAGGTCCGGGGGCTTCGGATTCCGGCGCCGGCGCAGGCGCGACGAGAGCCAGGAGGAGGACGAATGAAGAGCAGACAGCTCGGATTCGTCCTGATGGCGCTGATAGCAGTAGGCGTCGCAGGCCTGATATTCCGTATAGTCTCCGCCGGATCGGACGAGATAGTGCTTGAGGGCCTGGTGCAGGTCTCGCGAGAGGCCAGCGACCGTGTCCTGATCAATGATGCAGAGAAGCAGACGGAGATGGTCAGGCTGGGGGACGCCGAGCAGGCTACCTGGTTTGTGGACGACCAGCCTGTCTTCATTCCGCGGCTCGAGCAGTTCTGGCAGGCGGTGGACGATCTGTACGATGCCCAGCTGGTGTCCATAAATCCGGCGAATCACCCGCCTCTCGGCGTGGTTGACGGCCAGTCAATTGAAGTGTCGTTCTTTATCGGCGGCAGGTCATTGCAGGAGAAGTTCCTGGTCGGAGAGTGGCAGCCAGACGTACGACTTTGCTACGTCAGGAGGGCCGGTCACGAGGAGACCTATGGCGTCCCCTGCCCCGGCGGGAACATCTTCGAACCCGATCCCGACAGATGGAAGAACCCGGTCGTGGCTGCGATACCGCCGAACGAGATCCTGGAGATCCAGTTCACCTACCCTGACGAGGAGTTCGTACTTCGCCCAGACGACGAAGGCGAGTGGTTCGCTCACGGGCCAGACGGTTCCGAAGACCCAATCAACCCATTTGCACTGAACTCCATCATCGGGACACTGCAACTGGTAGTTGCCTCGGGGTTTGCCGAAGAAGAAGAGGGCGACAAGTTGAACTTCGCCGTCCCTGATGCGATGGTTCGAGTGATTACACGCGAGGACGCCTCTACCCCGTCGACCAGGTTAAGGTTCCTGAGACGCGACGACCTGACTTCCTACCTGTCAATTCCGACAACTGGAACGGTCTATATCGTAGACAACCAGGCGGTCGGAGGGTTGCTGCTTCGCCTGGGGCAGATGATCGAAGTCCAGGACGGCGAGGGCGGCTGACCTCCAGCGAACCTGCCCCTAGCCGGTTTCCCGATTGTCAAGTAAGTCAGCGGCGACATCCTCTTCGGACCGCCGCCGCTTCGCATGACCAAACAGCGCGTGTCCAAACACGACCAGCGCGAGCAGGCCCATTGCCAGGGCCGTATCAAGGTCTTCGACGCGGTTTTGCATGAACAGCAGTATGATTACGGCGTAGCCCGCAATTATGCAGAAGAGTGACGAGTATGGGAGCTTCTGCCCGCCGAGGGCCACGGCAACGGCCACGAGGACTGCAATGACGCTCTCCCAATACCCTTGATAGATGGGGAAAACCGCCAGTGTGACTCCCCCAAGGGTTACCAGCCCGTCTCCGCCCCTGAAGCCAGTGAAGATCGAGTTCCAGTGACCGACAATGGCGGCTGTGGCAGGAATAACGATCCAGAAACCGTCTACGCCCAGGGCCTGAGCGATGAGGATTGCGAGGATTCCCTTTGCCGCATCACCAAGGACGACAAGGCTGGCTGGTATCATGCCCACGTTCCGGCGGACATTCGTGGCTCCCGCAAGTCCCGTGCCCGAGCTGAAGACATTTACGCCGCGCCGCTTGCTCAGTCGATCTGCGAGTGGCAAGGCACCAAAGATGTACCCGATAACAGCCGATAGGATCAGGTTGAGTATCTCTGGTGCATCATGCGGGAACATATAGTCGTCCACTCTTTTCTTCGTGTGTGCCACAATTGTATCACCCGTCATGTTTACTGAACATATCAGGGACCAGGTATGAAATCCGTTCAATTGAGTGATCAGGACAGGGACTCCCCTCATGACCTGGAGAGATTTCAACTCGGAAACCTCCTTGGAGAGGGTGCAGATATGCAGGTGTTTGCAGCGACCGACGTCGAGTCCGAGCTGCAATGCGTAGTGAAGCGTCTCCACCCATCCCTGATCTCGCGGAACATCCACGACGATGTGGAACGCAGAGTGACCCTTCAGGCCGAACTGAGGTCGGAGGGCGGCGTGAGTGCCGGTCTGCCTGGACTGCTGACAGTCACGGAATCAGACGATTTCAGATGGTACTTCGGGGATGAACTCGGGGCCCCCTATGTCGTCCTGGTAGAAGAACGCGCGGTTGGAATACCGTTGCTGGGAAGTGTTGGAGACCAGGTCAGAGGGCACCCGGTTGGGCTGCCGCTCAACCTGTTCGCCCTGCACCCTTCTGCCGCGCACATCGAGAGGGACATCGACAACCCGGCATTGTCTGTACTCGACATAATAGAACGGTGCCATGAGTCAGGCTTCCTGGCAGGCGACCTTGGTCCCAGAAACCTGTTCTACTCGCCCGGGACCGGTCGCGCCACCGCGATCGATCTTGGGTCGCTCAGAAGGCCTGTACCTGAGAGCGCACGCTCCCCTGCCTTCGACCTCAACAACACACTCTTCGAGTATTTTCTGTTCTACACGACGCCAAACGAACGCCCAGCGTCGCCTGACGATTACACCCACGTTGGTGAACAGAGACTTGTCGGTCCACTGGAGAGAATGGCCATGTCGATGTCTGAGAAGTACTCGAACCTGGCAGACTCCGGGCAGCGGTCGTGTGCCGAGGCTATTCTGAGCAACCTCGCAGAACGTCGCTACAGGTCTGTTGGTGAGTTCCGCCCCGACTTCGAAGCGTATCTGGCTGAAGCCGTACGTGAACCCCAGAGCGAGGACCTCAACTGCGCATGGTCGTCAGGGCTGGAGCGACTGCGCGAGCCTTACTGGTCAAGGTATCTCTTTGACGCCGATTCCGAACTGGCCCACTATCAGTGACCGGCAGAATACCCCCTCGCAGCGTTCGGCCCCTATACGAAGATGTCCTCTGGCAGGAATGCCGAGACAGTGACGTTCGGAAGATCGACGATATTGCTTATCTTCAGGTCGACAGCCACTGAACAGATAACGTAGGCCTGCTCAGGTGTGTAGCCGCGCTCTCCAAGAAGGTCGATCATATTCAGCAGAGCGCTCTTCGCCGCGAGAGTGACGTCCTCGTCCTCCTGGGTGCCGTCTTCGCGAATCGGATAGCCAACGGTAGCGGTGAAGTTTCTCGGAACGGCGAACTGTGGAGGCAGGAAGTAACCGGGGTGAGAGAAGCGCGGCATGACGATCCCGCGACTCGCGGCTGCCCCCTTGTGGACCGTGAACCGTACGGAGACTGTCGCCCCCATCTCGATCGCCGTAATGCACACTTCCCCGTCGCCCTGGGCGAAGTGTCCGTCTCCGACGGAGAAGAGCCCACCCTCTACGGCGACCGGTATGTACAGTCGGGATCCCCGTGTGAGCTGCTTGACGTCCATGTTGCCCGCGTTTTCGCGCGGAGGCCCTGTCCTCAGTCCCTCCTCCGCTATCCTTCCCTGTGGAACTGCGTCCTGAGCGTCCGGAGGCGGTACATTGCCCCCACGTTCGAGCAGGTCAGCTTCCCTGGCAGTCCACGCCGCCAACTGCTCGTGTGAAGGGGCGAGCCCCGCGGTCCCCATGAACGAACCGTCTGGTATCCGCACTCCCGGGACCTGCTCAGAAGTCGCGTAGCCGTGCTCTATGTCCCAGTGAGCAATGAATGGTTCGGTGAATACGTCCCTTAGAAAACCTGCGCCTGGGCGGAAACGAGTGAAGCCATACGGCTGTGGAAAGATGTCCACGTACTCGATCTCCAGCAGGTCGCCGGGTTCCGCGCCACTCACGTAGATTGGCCCGGTGAGCGGATGGCTCACCTTCTGGTCCATCGCGTCGAGGTCCTCTACGACGGTTGAGCGGGTCATCTGGCCGTCACTTGCGTCACGGGTGTCGATTACGATGTTCTCGTTCTCGCCAACCTCGATGATCGGCGGCACGTCCGGATGCCAGCGATTGTGGCCGGTCTCGGGCTGCTCCTTGAGTCTCTTGGTCCTGTCTATCCTGATGAACTGGGTCAAGTTCAATGTCTCCTGGCTTTGTTATCCGGTGTACATCTTGTCGTCCGCGGTATCGTGCGGCTCCCAACCGAGCACTTCCTTTGGATGGGTCAGGTCGCGATAGTTCCACCGGTTGTTGGAGACTGCGAAGAACGTGTCGCACCTCAGGTCATCCGGCGCATCGATGCACGCCTTTAGGTGCGTGGCGACGTCCCTGTGGCTCAGGTAGATTGCGTTCTCACGGACTGTTCTGGGCCGGTTCTCCTGGGTGACCGAGCCTATCCTCACGCAAATCATGCTCATGCCGTAGTCATCGGAGAAGTGACGGGCCAGGGCCTCGCCCCAGATCTTCGCCGCCCCGTAGAGCGCCTCGGGCCTGACGTCGAGATGGGTGAGCTTCCTGAAATCTGCGGGCACCTTGTCGTACTCGCCTGCAGCAATGTGGGAATATGGGGGAACAAACTCGAACCCTCTGATCGCATTGCCACTGGAGGCGAAGATCACCCTCTTGACCCCTGCCCTGCGGGACGCCTCAAAGACGTTGTAGGTACCGAGCACGTTGCCGGCGTGCTGTCCTTCCCAATCCTGGGACCCCAGATATGCCGCCAGATGGACGACCACTTCCTGTCCGTCAAAGGCAGGAAGTATGGCGTCGAGATCTGAAATGTCAGCCTGCACGGTTGGGATGCCGTCGACCGGACGGCGGTTCAGGGCAGTCAGGTCGTAGCCTCCTGACTCCAGCAGGTGGTCCTTCAGCAGACCTCCAATCAGCCCGCTCATTCCGGTTATAAGCACTCTCTTGGCCACTGATTTCCTCCAATCTGCGCGTGCACCATCGTCGTATAAGATACGGACGTGCTCGCAAGATGCTATACTGGTAGTTCGCTCGAACAGTGAGTCGACTTGCGACAGTTAACTAGCCGTCCCTGCGGATGTCAAGCCCAGACAGGCGGCATGTGTTTCTGCGCTGCCGGTACCGATACGTTGGCGGGACCTATCACAACTCCTGACCACGCAGGTACGCGCGAAACTCATTGAACGACTTATCATGGTCTGATAAGGTCTGCTGAGAAGCAGTCTACAGCTCAGAGTGAGAACATGACTGAACGACAGGACAGCCTTATAGGAACGGAATCCGACGCCAACGAAGAGTGGTCCCTGCTCGGCACTAATAGACGCAGGAGGTCCAATGAGGGTTCCATGGACCTGCTCAAAGCCTATGAGCGCGAGCTCGGCGATGAGCCTACCGACACGGTCAGGGAATACCTGAGGTCGATCGGGCAGCACGCTCTGCTCACGGCTCCAGAAGAGCTTGATCTGGGTCTCGACGTCGAGCGCTGGATGCTGCTCAAGGAGACGCGGTCACAGATGACCGCCGAGTTGGAGCAAGACCCAACGACTATTCAGGTTGCAGCTACGCTCATTGCGGCGACCGTCAGGGAGTTGCTTCTGCTCAGGACGCTCGGGGGAGAAACCGGTCTGGAACTCCCCAGCGAGGCACCGATAAGTGTGCTTCTCGGTGACCCGGATGTGCGGACGATCCTCGACAAGCCCCCGACGGACAACCTTAAGGAACTCCTGGCAGGGGTGAGCGGCGACACGCCGGACGAGTCTGCCCCCCGCCTGGCTGCGCTGTCGCGCACTTCGAGCCTGATTCCACCGGACGTGTTCGAGGTTGTCGAGCGAACCCTTGGAGCGGAACTCTACGCCGACTTGCTGGACGTTACCGCAGTGGAGACTGCGATCGATGGGCATGAGCGTCGCATCGAACAGTGGTGGGCACTGATTACCGATCGAGGCCAGTCAGCCTCGGAAAGGCTGACCAACTCGAATCTGAGGCTGGTCGTAAGCGTAGCGCGGCGTTACCTGCGGCGCGGACTGCCCCTACTCGACCTCGTCCAGGAAGGCAATCTCGGTCTGATGAGGGCCGTGGAGAAGTACGACCCGCACCGCGGGTTCAAGTTCAGCACGTACGCCACGTGGTGGATCCGCCAGGCCGTAACCAGGGCGCTCGCCGACCAGGGCCGCACCATAAGGCTGCCGGTGCACGTCGTCGAACGACTCCAGCAGCTCAATACCGCAGAGCGGCACCTGATGCGCGACCGGGATCGAGACCCCACGACAGAGGAGCTTGCCGCTGAGCTTGAGTGGACGCCTGAGCAGGTCGAGACCCTCATGCGTCAGCGACAGCACACTATCTCGCTCGGGACTCCCGTTGGCGAGGAAGAGTCCACGCTGGAAGACTTCATCCAGGACACAAGCGGGCGCACGCCTGACGAGGTTGCGATGCGTCTTCTGACGCGCGAGGACGTCATCGAGGCGCTGGACGACATTCCGCCCAGACTCAGAATGGTGCTCGCCCTGAGGTTCGGATTCATCGACGATCGGCCGCGTACGCTGGAAGAGGTCGGCCGCGAACTGGGAGTAACCAGAGAGCGGGTGCGCCAGCTGGAAAAGCAGGCGCTTACCCTACTTCGAAGCTCCGGGAAGCTGCCGAAGATCGAAGAGATCGAGGCGGACTAGCGCCAGAGGCTTATCCGCTTGAAGGACTCCGCGAGTCCTCCCCCGATGGCCTTCCCTGTCTCCGCCGCGCGTTCCCTGGACCGCTTTGAGGCCTCTTCTTTGGGCCGTGACATCTGGCTGACATGGCAGTACAGCGAGTCCATCTTCATTTCGAACGTATCAGTAATGTCTATGTATACGTCGGGGTCTTCTGACCTGAAGAGCCACACTTCCTGTACGTTGAACGGCTCCAGGCCTTCTTCGAGCAAGTCCGGGAATGCCAGGTGGTCGCGGGCGTAAGGGAAGACGGCGTCCAGGGTGACTCTGCCAGTCATGTAGTGGTCCCGGTGGCGGATATAGGGCCTGTTGGGATCGATAGTGACGACCAGGTCGGGGCGGTGCTTTCTGATCTGCCTGACCAGCGCCTTCCTGAACTCGACGCAATCTTCGAGGTTCTGGTCAGGAAAGCGTAGGAACGCGACCTCGGCAAGGTTCAGCAGCTTCGCGGAATCTAGCTGCTCCTTCTCCCGAGTCTTCGCAAGGGCAGCAGGTTCGATAGACCTGTCGCTCGTGCCCTTGTCGCCGTTGGTGCACACGACCAGAACAACTTTCTTGCCCTCTGAGGTCCACTTTGCGATGGTGCCTCCTGCCCCACCTTCGGCATCGTCGGGATGAGGCGTCACTACGAGAATGGTTTCTTGGTTTTCAGACATCGTTTCTGCTAGACTCCTGCGCCGACGTGCGGCGTGTTGTATGCTATCGAGCGACGGGACCGCTCCCCAGAACGCACGGGGTCAAGCGACAATCAACCCGTTGAGGCAAGTCAGACTCTCAGACCCAATGGCAGATATTACCACACCAGAACAGTTCCTGGGATTCAAGGCAGGTGCTGATCGATCACTTGCGAGCTGGCCTCAGATCATTGACTACCTGGAGCTGATCGAAGGTCAGACTGATCGGGTCAGAGTCACCGAAATCGGGCGCACTACAGAGGACCATCCGTTTCTTCTATGCACGGTGAGTTCTCCCGGGAACCTCAGGCGGCTGGAGGAATACCGGCAGTACCAGCAGTCCCTGTCCGACCCTCGCTCGCTGGAAGAATGCGAGGCTTCCCAAGCTATCGAAGAAGCTCGTGCCGTGGTCACGATTACGTGCAGCATTCACGCGACCGAGGTCGGCGCAACGCAGATGTCGCTGGAGCTGGCACACCTCCTGGCGTCCTCCGACGAGCCTCGGGTGCAGGAGATTCTGGACAACGTGATCCTGCTCCTGGTCCCGAGCCTGAATCCCGATGGACTGATACGAGTGAAGGACTGGTACGACGCCTCACTTGGAACACACTTCGAGGGAACAATTCCGCCGTACCTGTACCACAAGTATGCCGGCCACGATAACAATCGAGACTGGTTCATGTTCACTCAGCGCGAGACCCAACTCGTGGTGGACCACGTTCACAACGCTTGGCGACCGCACATAACGTTTGACATTCATCAGACTCGTTCAGACGGGATGCGCATGATCCTTCCTCCACTGGTCGATCCCGTTGGCCCGAACGTCGACCCGGTCCTGCAGAGCGAGCTATCGGTGCTCGGAACTCACATGGCCGCTCAGATGACTGCTGAAGGCAAGGCCGGCGTCGCAGTGAACGTCGTGTACGACTCGTACAGTCCCAGCCGCTCATACCCCCACTATCACGGTGGAGTACGTGTGCTGTCCGAGGCCGCAAGCGTACGGATTGCAACACCAATCGAGCTGCCCAAGTCCGCCCTGAAGGACGACCGGGGGGAGAAGCCGAGATCGAAGTCGTGGAACCACCCAATGCCGTGGGAGGGCGGTCGCTGGACGCTTCGTGACATCGTGGAGTACGACCTGTCAGCCTCGATGGCCTGCCTGGACCATGCGGCCAGAAACCGGGAGTGGTGGGTCCGAAACTCGTACGAAGTCCTGAAGCGGGCCACCGAGCACAACGGCAAGCCATACGCCTATGTCATCCCCGTAAGCCAGCACGACGGGAGCGCCGCCGATGAACTGACGGACATACTGCGTGTGGCTGACGTGGACGTCGTCGAATCAGTTGAGAACGCGACATGTGACGAACTGACCATCGCGCAGGGCGACCGTGTGGTCATACTCGGACAGCCCTACGGCTCGTTCGCCCAGACTATGCTCGAGCGACAGCGCTACCCGGACATCAGGCAGTACCCAGGTGGCCCCCCCAAGCGCCCCTACGACGCCACGGCGCACAGCCTTCCTCTCAAGATGGGCGTAACGTGCCATGAAGTCCATCAACCCCTAGTCCTCAAGACGCGGTCCTTCTCGGGAAGTCCTGACCATTCTCGGAGAAACGGCCACTCAATCGACGCCGAGGCCCCCGCTTACGCAATTGGTCCTGAGTCCAACGCCGCCTCCACACTCATCAACAGGCTGCTGTTCGGGCAGCGCGCCGTATTCAGGGCGATGTCCACCCTCGAGTGTGACGGAGTTACCCTGAGGCCCGGTACGTGGGTCGTCCCTTCGTCCGAGGCGCTTCAGGAGGCCCTGGGACACTGCTCCAGGTACATCGGGGTTGAAGCCCTCTGGCACAGACCGTCCGAGGGCCTGCGACTGATCAGGCCGCCCAAGATCGGACTGTACGCCAGCTACGTGCCCTGCATCGAAGAGGGATGGACGCGTTTTGTATTCGACGAGTACGGGTTTGAGTACACGTCCCTCGTCGACCACGATGTGCGTGAGGAGCGGCTGGATACCCGGTTCGACTGCATTGTCATTCCACACCAACTTGTGCGCCAACTCTATCGCGGATTCAGCAGGGCTCACTATTCATCGAAGTTCTCAGGTGGACTGGGCGATCGCGGGGTTGCGGCCCTCAGGCAATTCGCAGAGCGGGGCGGAACGATCATCGCATGGGACGACTCGGCCCGCTTCTTGTCACGCCGCCTGGACCTCCCGGTTTCGAATCCACTGGCGAGGCTGACCCACTCGGAATTCTTCGCGCCCGGAAGTCTGCTGAGCATAGAAGTAGATACCGACCACCCACTGGGCTTCGGGATGCCGGACCGAGCGGCAGCCCTTTACATGAACGGTCCAGCCTATCGAGTCGATAAGGGAGACGTGGTGGCAAGGTTCTCCTCTGAGTCAACGCTGCTCAGTGGCTGGCTGATCGGTGAGAAGCGCATCGCCGGCCTGTCGGGACTTACGTCAATCCCTCTAGGCCTCGGGAAGGTCATCCTGTTCGGCTTCAGACCGCATTTCAGGGCGCAGGCCAGGGGGACGTACAAGCTGCTCTTCAACTCCATCTATCACTCTGTGAGGTAACTCGTGGCAGTTAAACTAGTGCGAGGTCGTCACGTGGTTTGCCGGGTCACCGGCAGAAGCACAGCCGAGACTGTGGACGATGGCGCAGTTGTGGTCGACGACGGAGCTGTCGTCGAGGTCGGGCCCTACGACGAGCTGCGAGGCAGATTCCCGTCCGCTGAAGTAATTGGCTCGAATCGACACGCAGTCATACCCGGACTGATCAACGCCCATCATCATGTGGGACTGACGCCATTCCAACTCGGGGTACTCGATGAGCCGCTTGAGAGGTGGATCATAGCCAGATGGGCGATCCGCGATGTCGATCCCTACCTCGATACGTTGTGGTGCGCCATCCAGATGATCGAGTCTGGCATTACTACCGTTCAGCACAACCACATGGCCGCCAGGCTCCCTCCCGGTGTTGAACTGTACGACGCTGCTTCCGAAATCGTGAACGCGTACGAAGACAGCGGAATGAGGGTCGCTTTCTCGCTCTCGACCCGCGACCAGAACCACCTCGTCTACGAGGACGATGAGCGGTTTCTGTCCACGCTGCCGTCAGAGCTTGCGGACAGAGCGAGGGCACAGATAAGGGCGCGACCTGTCGAGCTCGAGGAGTACCTCTCCGCGTGCGGCGAGCTGCACGCGCGGAGACAGGGACCCAGGACCAACATCTTCATAAGCCCACACAACGTCCACTGGTGTTCGGACAAGATGCTGACGGCGATCAGTGACTTCGCGCGGAGGCACGACACCGGGCTTCACATCCACCTACATGAGACCATCTACCAGAGGATGTACGGCAGTCGTCACTGGAACGGTACGCCGCTTGCTCACCTGGCGGAACTTGGGGTTCTCGGGCCAGAGGTGTCCTGCGCCCACGGAGTCTGGCTCTCAGAGTCCGACATCGATGTACTTGCCGAGACGGGTACCGCGATCTGCACCAATCCCAGCTCCAATCTCAGACTCAAGAGCGGCATTGCGCCGGTCAACCGGCTACTCGACAGCGAGGTTCTCGTGGCCCTGGGAATCGATGAAGCCGGAATGAACGACGACAACGACATCCTCCAGGAGATGCGAATAGCGCAGAAGATCCACAGAGAACCCGGCGTCGATGCCCCCTACCCCACGTCTCATGAGATCCTCGATCTCGCCACGGCCAATGGCGCCAGGGTGACATTCTTTGACGAGGTCGGGACAATCGAGCCTGGCAAACGCGCAGACCTTGTCGTGCTGAACCTGGACCGCATTGAAGATCCCTATCTTCACCCCGACACCGACATCGTCGATGCGCTCGTGTACAGGGGAAAGGGACTCGACGTGGACACGGTAATGGTGGACGGTGAGGTCCTGCTTAGAAACGGCGAATTCCTGAAGGTGGACAAGTCTGAAGTCCGTGCGAGACTTCAGGAGTCGCTTGCTAAAGAGTTGACCGACAGGGAGATTCAACGCGCGGCACTGTCTAAAGACCTCCTGCCACACGTGAACCGGTGGTTCTCGGCCTGGGACCTGGAAGAGGGCCCGCAGCACTACACGTACAATCTTCTCTAGCCGGCCGACTCCTCCGGCGCCCTGACCTTCCGGAACATCGCGTACAGCGCTCCGTTGTAGCCGAGCTTGATCACGCTGCCGACGATGATTGGTATGCCAAGCGCTGTCGTGCTGGCGACAAATCCCGCAAAGGCTGGCGTAATAGTCTGGGCAAGTGTCCTGCCCAGATTGGTCATCCCGGCGGTTGCCGTGCGAGCTTCAGGTGGGACTATCGCCATCGAGTAGGACTGCCGTGTCGGAATGTCCATGTCGTTGATGAGTTCACGGGCCATGAAGAACCCGACAGCCAACAGCGGGTTCCCCGTAAGTGCGAGGAAGATCATCATCGAGTTGGCGAGTCCCTGCGACGCCGCCATCGTGAGTATCAGACCGATACGCCTGGCAGTCGGCGCGGCTAGAAGGATCGATACAGAGTTGAGCAGTTGGCCAATGAAGAAGATCGCAGCGATCGTTTCCGCGCCCATGTCAAACCTGTTGGCAAAGAAGTAAGACATGAAGCTGTAGACCATGAACCCGCCGCCCAGCGAATCGAGACTGAACAGGAGGGATAGCTGGATCATGATGGTCCTGGAGTTCCGTGACATAGTCTGGGGCTGCTCGTCGCCATCGCTCCTGGAAAGCTGCGGCTCCGCCTGCGGACCCAGCATCCAGTACACCGCCAGGCCACAGAATGCAGAGACCGCGTACACGAAGAACATCAGCTTGTACGAGGTCACTTCATCAACCCCGAACAGGAACTGAAGCCCTGCCGGGATCGCGATCATCAGTGAGCCCAATGCCTTTGTGAGCCTGCCAGCGAGGTTGTACACGCTGAATACGAGAGTGCGCTGGTCGGGCCGTCCCGACTGCGCCAGTATCGCCATGTCGATTGACAGAAAGGCCGTACGGTCACCGCCTGTTGAGGTAGTCATCGCAATTAACGAGATCGCCATCAACAGGGCTGTCTGCTCGGTAAGTGGGAACAGCACGCCGCCGACGCCCATCAGCGCGGCCATGACGATCAACATGCGCCGCCTTCCGATGGCGTCGCCTCTCCAGCTTGCCACAACGTTGGAGAGCGTACCGCCGGCCATGATCGCGCTGAATACGAGCCCGGCCTGTACCGGAGTGAACTCCAACAGGTCCAGGTATACACCCAGGAACACGCTGAGAAAGCCGTAACCAAGCGATCGCACCGACGCGGCGGCAATTACTACCTTGCCATCACGATCAACGGTGGGAAATACCGAACGGAGGATTTGGGTTATCCCGACGAGTCTAGAGGACGCGCCTATCCAGACAGGCGATCAAGGATCTCGACCAGTCGTTCGATTCGAGACTCTGTGCTGGCGAGCCTGTCCCGCTCTCTCTCGACGACCTCCTCCGGCGCGCGATTGACGAAGTTCTCGTTCTGCAGGTTCTTGGACACCCTGGCCTGGTACTTGCGGAGGTCTGAGAGCTCGGTCCTGAGGCGCTCTGTCTCTTCATTGAGGTCCACGAGGCCCTCCAGGGAAACTGCCAGAATACCGGCGTTGAGCACCTGCACCGCCTGGTCAGCGGAGGCGTGCTTGGAGGTCTCCGACGGAGTGACTTCGAGCTCAATCCTCGCCTGGGACTGGATGAATCCAAGGGCCTCCTGGAAGACCGAAGAGATCCCGTTGGCGACGGCGAGCTGGGCGGTCAACTGTTGGTTATTCTCAATCCTGAACTCGGCCCTGAGATTGCGGGCCGCCCTGACAATCTCTATGACCGATTCGACCTCGCTCTCTGCCTCAGGATCAAATTGAGCCGGGTCAGGCTGCGGGTACGGTGCGACCATCGCCGCCTCGGGCGGATCCTCCACGTCAGGGAGAGCCGCTGTCAGCCTGTTCCAGATCTCCTCGGTGGCAAAAGGCAGGAACGGGTGAAGCAGCCTGAGAGTTCGCTCAAGTACGTGTGCCAACACAGGCAAGGGGGAGGGACCTTCCACTGTCCTCAGCCTGATCTTGGACATCTCGATGTACCAGTCGCAGTACTCGTTCCATAGGAAGTCGTGCACAACGCGCTGCGCCTCGCCGAACTGGTAGGCCTTCATGTGAGAGTCCACCTGGTCGGCCACACGATTTAGTCTGCTGACAATCCAGCGGTCTTCTCGATGGTCGAGGTTTCCAATCTCTTGCCAGTTATCCAGGCCTGACGCATCTTCGAGATTGGCAATAACGTAGCGGGCGGCGTTCCACAGCTTGTTTACGAAATTCCTGCTGGCTTCCAGCCTCTGCTCGTTCATTCGCATGTCGTTGCCAGCAGAAGTGCCTGTCGTCAGGGCGAACCGCACCGCATCGGCGCCGTATATGTCGACGAGCTCAAGGGGATCGACCACGTTCCCCTTCGTCTTGCTCATCTTCACACCCTCAGGGTCGCGCACCAGACCGTGCAGGTAGACCGTGTGGAACGGCGATTCACCCGTGTTCTCAATCGCCATGAAGATCATCCTGGCGACCCAGAAGAACAGGATGTCATGCCCGGTCTCCATCACGGACGTCGGATAGAAGTAGTCGAAGTCGTCAGTGTCACCGGGCCAGCCCAGCGTGGAGTGAGTCCACAGGCCAGAGCTGAACCAGGTGTCAAGCACGTCAGGGTCACGCTCAAGTTGTGTGCTGCCGCACTCCGGGCAGCTAGTCGGGTCCTCCATCTCGACGATCTGGCACCCTTTTTCACAGTACCAGACAGGTATCCGGTGGCCCCACCAGAGCTGGCGACTGATCGGCCAGTCCCGGATGTTGTCCATCCAGTTGAGATAGACCTTTGTGAAGCGTTCGGGAACGATGCTGATCTCGCCGTCCGCGACCGCTGCTCGCGCCGGCTCAGCCAATGGCGCCATTCTTACGTACCACTGGTCTGTAACTATAGGCTCGACGACCTCGTCACAGCGGTCACAGTGACCAACGGCATGACGGAAGTCCTCGATTCCTTCGAGAATGCCCTCTTCTTCCAGGCGCGCGACCACACTGGTGCGCGCCTCGTCGACGGTCAGCCCGGAGAACTCTCCTGCGTTCTCATTCAGCGTGCCGTCCAAGTTCAGGATGCTAACGGTATCGAGGTTGTGCCGCTCGCCTATCTCGTAGTCCGTGGGATCGTGGCCCGGCGTAACCTTGAGCGCCCCCGTACCGAACCCAAGCTCGACGGCCTCGTCAGCGATGACCGGTATCGGACGTCCCATGATCGGCAACGTCACACTCTTTCCAATGTAATCGGAGTACCGCTCGTCCTCGGGATTGACGGCTACCGCTGTATCGCCGAGCATCGTCTCAGGCCTGGTCGTCGCGATGGTCAGGTGCCCGGAGCCGTCCTCCAATGGATAGCGGATGTGGTACAGGCCCGACTTCTCATCCTGGTGCTTCACTTCGAGGTCTGACAGCGCAGTCCGGCACCTGGGACACCAGTTCGTGATGCGCGTGCCCTTGTAGATGAGTCCCTTGTTGTACAGGTTTACAAATGTCGTCCTGACCGCCAGCGCGGGCCCGGCATCCAGCGTGAACGCCTTACGGCTCCAGTCGCAGGATGCGCCAAGTCGCTCGGTCTGACGGTAGATGCGGTCGCCGTAGTCATCTACCCAGGACCACACCCTCTCGATGAAGCCATCACGTCCAAGGTCGTGCCTGCTCAGCCCGTCGGAGGCAAGCTGACGCTCAACGACGACCTGGGTGGCGATGCCTGCATGGTCGGAACCAGGAAGGTACAGCGCAGGTTCACCAAGCATCCTGTGCCAGCGCACCATGAGGTCCTCGACAGCAATCGTCAGGGCGTGTCCCATGTGAAGCTCGCCGGTAACGTTGGGCGGCGGCATGATGACAACAAATGGTTCCTTCGTGTGGTCGATTTCCGGCCTGAAAAAACCGCTTTCGTTCCAGAACTTGTAGATCGGACCTTCAACCGAGCCCGGATCGTAAGCCCTCGGCATCTCGCCCGTGGAAGCCGCCCTCACCATGCCTCTCCTCCTGCTTTCAAGTAGATGCCTCATTTTAGGTTTGGCCGAAAATTGGCGTCAAACCTGTGTCTCGTTGCTGGAGCCCACCTTCAGAGTTTCGGGTCAGACTCGCCCGGCGAGCACAGATCCCATACGCTCCGTGGTTACGACGTCGCCACCGTCGGCCCCTATGTCCGCCGTGCGGTAGCCCTCGGCCAGAACTCCTTCGACGGCGCTCTCAACGGCGCTCGCCTCTTCGTCCAACCCGAACGACAGCCTGAGCATCATCGCCATGCTGAGCACCATGCCGATAGGATTTGCGATTCCCTGCCCCGCTATGTCCGGAGCAGACCCATGAATCGGCTCGTAGAGGCTCACAGAGCCTGTTGAAGACCCCGGCATCCCTGCCAGTGAAGCCGACGGCTGCATCCCCATCGAGCCCGACAGCACCGCGGCCTCGTCGGTCAGTATGTCGCCGAACATGTTCTCGGCGACAATCACGTCGTAGTGAGCCGGGTTTCGAATCAGGGCCATCGCGGCAGCGTCCACCAGCACGTGCTCCAGCTCGACGTCAGGGTAGTCCCCATGGACCTCTTCGGTGACCTGGCGCCAGAGCCTGGACGACTCCAGCACGTTGGCCTTGTCGACGCTCGTAAGGTGGCCTCTGCGCGACCTCGCCAGCTCGAAAGCGACTCTCACAATACGAGCGATCTCGTGCTCGGTGTACCGAAGTGTGTCCACTCCCCTTCGACCTGTCTTGGTCGTCCAGCGGCGCTTTGGCTTCGCGAAATACAGGCCGCCGGTAAGCTCGCGCAGCACGATCATATCGACGCCCTCGAGCAGCGCAGGCTTGATTGGGCTCGAATTGATTAGCGCGGGGTACACCTTCACCGGTCGCAGATTTGCGAACAGCCCAAGACTCTTCCTGATAGCGAGAATCCCGTCTTCAGGCCTTACGGTGTTCTCGGGGTCGTCCCATTTGGGCCCGCCGACTGCACCGAACAGAATCGCGTCGGAATCCTTGCACAGGTCCACCGTGTCGTCTGGAAGAGGGGTGCCGAAGTCATCGATTGCGTTCCCCCCGACTCGTCCCTGCTCGGTGTTAAACGTGTGGCCGAAACGCTGGCCGACAGCGTCCATCACCTTCACAGCCTCAGCGGTGACCTCGGGGCCAATGCCGTCTCCCGGCAGGACAGCAACATTGAAATCCATACTCTTCTCCTGGCTGAAGTTCACGCCGCCTCGGGTGCCGTCAGTACGCGACTTCCAAAACACCAACGTGTGAATCTCGTTGTGTAGGCGGCTCGGCGCGGGTATTATAGGCGAAATCTCACAGGAGGCGTTATCCGATGGCAGTAACGGCCAGCGCTGTGATCATAGGCGGTGGCGTCATGGGCGCCAGCATACTGTTCAATCTCACCAAACGAGGCGTGAACGGCCCTGTGCTTCTCGAACGGGACACGCTCGGCTCGGGGTCCACAGGGCGTTCGTCCGGGGCCATTCGAATGCACTACTCGACCGAGGTCAACGCCCGGCTTGCGTGGGAGAGCCTTCACGTCTTTCAGAACTGGGCTGATTCGGTTGGAGGCGATGGCGACCCTGGGTTCGTCAGGACCGGGTATATGGTCATCGCGCCGGACCGCGAGGTTGCCGGCTTCCAGCACAACATCGAGATGCAGCAGCAGGTCGGGATCGACACTCGGATGGTGAGCTGGCAGGATGCCAAGGAGCTCGCGCCCGACTTCCACCTCGGAGAGGACGAGCACTTCGCCTGGGAGGACCAGTCTGGTCATGGCGATCCCTCTGGCACCGCGCTGGCGTTCACCATGCGGGCCAGAGACCTGGGGGCGAGGTTCGTGCTGGAGTCTCCCGCGACCTCGGTTGAGGTAGAAGACGGACGCGTAGTTGGCGTTCGCACAGGAACGGAACTGTACTCCACTGACACGGCCGTGATTGCCACGGGTCCGTGGTCATCGCGATTCCTGGGACACCTCGGCATCGAATTGCCCCTCCTCGCGACGAGGCACGAGGTGATACTCATCAGGAGGTCGGAGACCGGTGTCGGCCAGCATCCGGGCGGCGGGGACATGGCCAACCTGATCTACTTCAGACCCGAGGCCGACAACCTGACGCTCGTGGGCAACGGGAATCGCGAAGAAGAGGCAGACCCGGATACATATAATCAACGAGCAAGCACGGACTACGTCCAGGACGTGTGGAGCCGGCTGGCCTTGCGCATTCCCGGAATCGCTGACGGCCAATTGGCCCACGGCTACGCAGGCCTGTACACCACTACTCCCGATCTACACCCGGTTATGGACCGCGTCGACGGCATCGAGGGCCTGTACATCTGCACCGGGTTCAGTGGACACGGATTCAAGCTCGCGCCAGCGGTCGGCGTGTGCATGGCGGAGCTGATACTCGAGGGCGAGTCAAAGCTGGTGGACATCTCTACGCTCAGGATGGGTCGGTTCTCAGACGGCTCCCTTAACACCACCCAGTACGACTTCAAGGTGATCGCCTAGAAAAACACGTGCCGCCTGCCAACAGGCAAGCGGCACGCGACGCTTTCTATCCAACCTGCAGCCGGTTAAGTGGCGACGATGTTCACCAACCGTCCGGGTACGTAGATGACTCGGCGGACCTCTTTGCCCTCTGTGTGAACCTTCGCCCTTTCGGACTCCAGCGCACTTGACTTGGCGTCATCTTCGGAGATATCTGCTGGGACCTCGATCCGGTCCCGCAGACGCCCGTTGACCTGCACGACAAGAGTAATCGTCTCTTCAGCGGCAAGCTCCGGGTCCCACTCTGGCCAGGGGCGCTGGTGAATGCTGAAAGACTCGCCGGCGCGCTCCCAGATCTCTTCAGCAAGGAAGGGAGTTACCGGCGCCATCAGCAGGGCCAGACTCTTGATGGCCTCGTTCCAGGAGTCCGAGTCGATCACGCCTGACTCCCACTCCTGCGCCAGTGCGTTAGAGAACTCCATCATGGACGCGATTCCGGTGTTGAACTTGAACCGCTCCACGTCCTCCGTGACCTTGCGAATCGTCTGGTGCTGCAGACGGCGCAGATCCCTGACGGCATCCGGGCTCGTATCCGATTCGTCCAGCACGGAAGCGTCGCGAGTGGCGAGGTCCCAGACCCTGTTGGTCCATCGGGCCATCCCGTTAATGCCGTCGTCGTTCCACTCTCCGCCTGCTTCCCACGGCCCCATGAACATCATGTAGGTGCGGACAACGTCAGAGCCAACGTCGGAGACGTAAGCATCGGGGGCAATGACGTTCCCCCTGGACTTGCTCATCTTCTGGTGGTTGAAGACGATGGTGCCCTGGTTCACCAGCCGCACAAACGGCTCGTCGAAGTCGAGGTGGCCCAGGTCTCGCAGGGCCTTCACGAAGAAGCGCGCATACAACAGGTGCATGACCGCGTGCTCGACGCCACCCGTGTACTGGTCGACGGCTCCCCACTGCCCCAGGGCATTGGGATCAAACGGACCCTCTGCGAACTGTGGACTGACGTATCGCAGGAAGTACCAGGACGAATCGACGAACGTGTCCATCGTGTCGGTCTCCCTCTTGGCGGGACTGCCGCAGTCTGGGCACGTCGTGTTGACGAAGCCTTCGTGTAGCGCCAGCGGCGAGTCGCCTGTCGGCAGAAACTCAGCGTCCTCTGGCAGCAGGACCGGCAGGTCAGAGTCCGGCACCGGCGTCTCGCCGCACTTCTCGCAGAACACGATCGGAATGGGTGTACCCCAATAGCGCTGCCTGCTGATGAGCCAGTCACGCATCCTGTAGTTAATCGATCTCTCGCCCCATCCCTTCGACTCTATGTAATCGGCAATTCGCTCGATGCCCTCAGAGTTGGGCATCCCGTCGAACTGGGCCGAGTTAACCTGCGTTCCGGGCTCGATGTAGGCCGCTTCCAGGTCGGAGCCGTCCCAGTCCGGCGGCGCAATTACGGTACGAATCGGCAGGTCGTACTTCTTGGCAAAGGTGAAGTCGCGCTCATCGTGCGCCGGTACGCCCATCACCATGCCGGTGCCGTAGCTCAGCAGGACATAGTCCGCCACCAGGATTGGCACACGCTCGTCGTTCAGCTTGTTTACGGCGAATGATCCTGTGAAGACGCCGGTCTTCTCCTTTTCAGTAGAAAGTCGTTCGATCTCCGTCTGAAGGCGCGCCTGCTCGACGTACGCCTGTACCTCGCCACGCTTCTCACTGGTTGTCAGCTTGTCGACCAACGGATGTTCCGGCGCGAGGACGATGAACGTCACCCCGTACACAGTGTCGATCCGCGTCGTAAACGTACGAATCGACTTCTCTTCGAGGCCGTACTCGGATATGTCGAAGTCGACCTCTACTCCCTGTGACCGTCCGATCCAGTTTGTCTGCATCGTGTTGATGCGGTCGGGCCAGTCTATCTTCGAGTGGTCGAGGAGTTCGTCGGCATAGTCAGTGATCTTGAAGAACCACTGCTCCATGTCCCTGTGTTCCACGGACGTATCACATCTCTCGCACAAGCCATTGATGACCTGCTCATTGGCCAGGACGGTCTGGCACGAAGGACACCAGTTGACGGGGGCATCGGCCCTGTACGCGAGGCCGTTCCTGTAGAGCTGCAGGAAGAACCACTGGTTCCACCTGTAGTAGTCGGGCGTGCAGGTGACGACTTCGCGGTCCCAGTCGTACATGGGTCCCATCGACCTGAGCTGGCGCCGCATGTTTTCGATGTTGGACATCGTCCACGTGTGCGGGTGGATGCCGTTCTTGATCGCGGCGTTTTCCGCGTTGAGGCCAAATGCGTCGAACCCCATCGGGTGCAGCACGTTGAAGCCCTTCATTCGCATGAAACGGGCATGAACGTCGGCGCCTGTCATCGCGAACCAGTGGCCGACGTGGAGGTCTCCTGAGGGATAGGGGTACATGTGAAGCTCATACCACTTCGGACGCGGGTCATCGTCCTCTACGGAGTAGATGCCACCTTCCTCCCAGCGGTCGCTCCACCTCGTCTGCATGTCGACGTGGTCGTAGGACATGCGTGAACTATGCGATGCAGTAGTAGCCATCTGGAAACTCTCCCCGGCCGTCGGCAGCCTGAAGGCTGCCCACTAACTACCCGATTACCAACTCATGCCAACAAAAAGACCCGTCCCCTGCAAGGGACGGGCCGTAGATTCGATTCCCGCGGTACCACCCTGGTTTCCGTCGCCAGAGGCGGACGGACGCTCGATTAACTGTAACGGCGCTAACCGTCCGACCTTACTTGGGTACTTTCAGACCGGAAGCTCAAGGGCGAGTTCGAGTCGGTCACTGCGCCGGGCTCTCACCTCACCCCGGCTCTCTAGGGCCGATACCGACCTCTACTACTCCCTCTCGTAGCCCTTATGTATCTCAAAAACGCTAGCATAGCGTCAAAAGTTGAGTCAAGAAATGTAGCAAAATTCTCATTGCCATTTTCGAAATTTGCGTTAGAATGCAAGTTCACAGACAGGTTCATTCTCAAGCCAACATTCTGGCAACAGTCCACCGTAGCAAGCCAACACCGGTATCTACTCAATACATACGAGGGACGATTGAGATGGCTGACATCAAGTTGCCGGAAAAGGCCAGTGCCGTCATCGTTGGCGCAGGGATAGCCGGGACCAGCGTCGCCTACCACCTGACCAAGCTTGGATGGCGTGACGTTGTGGTCGTCGACCAGGGACCACTCTACGAGACCGGCGGCTCCACCTCTCATGCTCCGGGTCTTGTCTTCCAGATCAACGCGTCGAAGACCATGACTAACTTCGCGAGCTACACCGTTGACCTGTGGAAGCGGATGGAAGTGGACGGAGAGCCATGCGCAAATCCTGTCGGCAGCCTTGAGGCCGCCTGGACTGACGAGCGACTCACCGACCTGAAGCGCAAGGCCGGGTATGGGATGAGCTGGGGGGTCGAGGCCCACGTCATAAGCCCCAGCGAGGCCCGCGACTTCATCCCCCAGTTGTCCGACCGCATCAAGGGCGCTCTCTATGTGCCCTCTGACATTCAGACAAGGCCAACACGACCAGCAGAGGCAATGGCCCGACATGCGGAGCAGAGCGGCGCTTGCTTCTTCGGGCGCGTTGAGGTCACTGGCTTTGGCGTCGAGAACGGACGCGTCGCTTCGGTATGCACGACAGCAGGAGATATCCAGACCGACCTGGTCGTAGCTGCCGCCGGAATCTGGGCGCAGAAGCTCGGCGATCTCGCAGGAGTTTCAATTCCGCTTTCGCCGATGGAGCACCTCTACGCCGTTACTACTCCCCTTCCCGATCTGGCCGGAGCGCAAGTCGAGGTATCCCAACCGATACTCAGACATCAGGACCACTCGATGTACGTCAGGCAGGTCGGCGAGAGCTACGGCATCGGCTCATACAATCACGAACCAATTCTTGTCGACCACAGCGAAATTCTCTCGCACGATGAGGCTCCGATCGCCCCGGCGGAGACTGAATTCACCCCGGAGCACTTCGAAAAGGCGATGACGGCGGCCGGTGAACTGCTTCCAGCCCTCAGGGGAGCCGGGCTTACGCGCAAGTTCAACGGGATGTTCTCGTTTACTCCTGACGGCTTTCCGATTCTTGGCGAATCTCCCAGCCTCAGGGGATTCTGGTCGGCACAGGCCGTTTGGATCACGCACGCAGGCGGAGTTGGGAAAGCGGTTGCTGAGTGGATAGTCAACGGAGAGCCGACGACAGACCTACGCGAGTGCGACATCCGGCGATTCCATCCACACGCGTTCAGCCGCCCATACGTCAGAGCAAGGTCCGCCCAGCAGTACCGGGAAGTGTATGACATCATTCACCCCCGGCAGCAGATTGAGGAGCCCAGGAACGTAAGGGTGACCCCGTTCTACGCACGACAGAAGGAGTTGGGCGCCGTCTTCTTCGAAAATGCCGGGTGGGAACGGCCACAGTGGTACGACTCCAATGAGGGCCTGCTCGACTCGCTAACGGTCTCCGGCGAGGCCAGAACAGGCTGGGAGGCGCGCGAGTGGTCGCCGACAGTAGCGGCAGAGCACGTCGCTACGCGCGAAAGAGTCGCGCTGTTCGACCTGACCCCATTCGCCAAATTCGAGGTCGTGGGACCGGGAGCACTCAAGGGTCTGCAGCGCCTAGCTGCCAATCAGATGAACAAGCCTGTCGGCTCGATCACTTACACGCCCATGCTCACTCCCTCTGGGGGCATGAAGTGCGACCTTACGATTACACGGCTGGCCGAGGACCGATTCATGGTGGTAACAGGCGGAGGCATGGGACTCCATGACCTGCACTGGATCGAGTCCCACTTGCCTGACGACGGCTCAGTCAGCGTTGCCGACATCTCATCGGGCTCGTGCTGCATTGGTCTATGGGGTCCCAGGGCAAGAGACCTGCTGAGCCGGGTGTGCGATGACGACATCTCCAACGATGGATTCCCGTATATGACGGCGAAGCCGATAACTATCGCTGAGGTGCCCGCGCTCGCGCTCCGAATCTCTTACGTCGGAGAACTCGGCTGGGAGATTTACGCTCCGAGCGAGCACGGCCTCAGGTTGTGGGACGTATTGTGGGAAGCCGGACAGCCGCTGGGCGTGATCGCCTCCGGTGGGGGCGCATTCGATTCGCTCCGTTTGGAAAAGGGCTACCGGCTATGGGGCAACGACATCCACACGGAATACAACCCCTACGAGGCAGGAACCGGATTTGCAGTGAGGATGCGAAAGGGAGACTTCATCGGAAGGGACGCCCTGAGGGAAGTCCGCTCCAACGGCGTGAAGCACAAGCTCTGCTGCATTACGCTGGATGATCCCGAAGCCGTCGTCACGGGCAAGGAACCGATCGTCGACGGCGACGATGTGCTTGGCTACGTCACGAGTGCGAACTACGGACACTCGATCGGCAGGGGCATAGTCTACGGCTACCTGCCAATGAGCCACACCGATGTCGGGACGAGTGTGGACGTAGTGTACTTTGGAGAGAGGTTCCAGGGTACAGTCACACAGGAGCCGCTATATGACCCGAGCGGCTCCAAGATGAAGGCATAGCTGAGCGCGTGGACGTAAGGTCGGAGCATTTGATGCAGTGGCAGGAGGGGTACCAATGGTCAAGTCAATAAGTCACACGGTCAGGAGACCCGGAAGACGGGCTGGCGACGCTGCAATTGACATCCCGGTACCAAAGGACCTCGCCACTGTGCCCGGAATTCCCAAGAAGTCCATAGATGTGGCCTTCTACAGCAGGGAGCACCCTCTGGAGTCCCAGGCTGTGTACAAGTCCGCGGACCGCCAGTGGGCAGTGGTCACCCAGTCGACTGATATTGACGAGTTTAGAAAGGGCCACGACGAGCGGATGGAGCCGATGTACAGGGAGGGACTGGTATCCGCTGACGTCGAGCCGACCGGTTCGCCGGTCCCGGACGAGGACCTTACGGAGAAAATCAGACACTTTGCCCGCGAACTCGGATTCGGGGAGGTAGGATTCGCGAAGCACGACCGTCACTACACCTACTCAGGCAAGAAACGCTGGGCAAAGTTCGAGCACGCCATCTGTCTGGCCTACGAGCAGGACTACCGGATGACCCAGTCAGGTCCAAGCCCAGAGGCAGACCAGGCCCGATTCGAGACCTACGAGTTCGAGCAGGCAGGCTGTCTTAAGCTGGCCGAATACATCAGGAGCAGGGGTTATCGAGCCCAGGTACACGACGGATACGATTGCAGCGGACCCTACATCCCCATGTTCGTCGAAGCGGGTCTGGGACAGCTCGGGGCGAACGGACAGCTCCTCTCACCTCACTTTGGCTCACGCGCGAGGCTTATGCTCGTGACAACCGATGCTCCGGTCACCTATGACAAGCCCGAAGACTACGGAATCCACAAGTTCTGCCAGGAGTGCCAGGTCTGCGTAAATCGCTGCCCTGGAAGGGCCATTTCGCGAGACAAAGTCTGGTGGCGCGGAGTCGAGAAGAACAAGCTCATCTACGAACGCTGTCGTCCGATCATGGTCACCTACCACGGCTGTGCGGTCTGCATGATAGTCTGCCCCGTCCAGCGCTACGGCATGAAGCCGGTGATGGAGCACTACGTGGAGACTGGCGAAGTGCTTGGCAAGGGTACCGAGAACCTGGAAGGCTACCCGCTGAAGGGAAAGGGGCACTTCAGTCCCGACGAACTACCCAGCTTCGACAGGGGATTCTTCGACATCCCGCATGGTCGCGAGGAAGACTGGCTCTTCGAGCAGTTCAAGGAAAAACTTCGCTCTAACGGTGTCCCCGAAGAGTCGGAACTGCTAGAGTTCGCGACCACCGTGAAGGGCGTGCTGGATAAGGGCGAAACAACCTACGACATCGCCTGAGAAATCTCGTAAGTGAGCCATTGGACTATGGAGGCTCAATTGCAGACTTTTTCCGAATCACTAAAGTCCGGCAAGTTCGTGGTTACCACCGAACTGAATCCTCCGAAGGGTACGGACCTCCGAAGGTTGTTCAGGGACGCCGACGCCCTGAGCGACATGGTGGACGCATTCAACCTCACGGATTCCCCTGGAGCCAATATGTCGATGGCGCCAATCGCCGCTGCTCACCTCATGCGGGACCGAGGCATCGAGCCCATACTGCAGGTGACCGGCCGCGACCGCAATCGCATAGCGCTGGCAGGCGAGCTATTGGCCGCAGCCGCACTCGGTGTGACCAATGTCCTGTGCATGAGCGGCGACCCCCCCGGTCGCGGCGATCATCCTGATGCCGTAGGAGTGTTCGACCTGAGGGCCGAGACGTTACTCGAGGCAGTCTCAGCGATGAACTCCGGCACTGACATGTATGGCAATGAGCTAAGAGGGTCTCCCTCCATGCTCGCGGGCGCCGTCGCCAATCCGGGCGCCGACGACCTCGACACCGAGTTGACACGCATGGAAGAGAAGGTCAGAGTGGGGGCCTCCTTCTTCCAGACGCAAGCCGTTTACGACGCCGAGACATTTGAGACATTCATGGAAACCGCCCGAGGGTTCGGCGTGCCCGTCCTCGCCGGCATGATCGTCCTGAAGTCGGCGAGAATGGCGCGGTTTTTGGACGAAAACCTCCCAGGGGTCTCAGTCCCGGACAGCATCATCCAGGAGATGGAGTCTGCAGAAGTCCCTGCTGAGACCAGCGTCGAAATCACATCGCGTCTCATTCGAGACATACGTGAAATGTGCGACGGCACGCACATCATGGCCATCGGGTGGGAGTCCCGCATTCCTGAGATTCTGGAGAGATCCGGCCTAGCCTGATTGACTACGCCCCGGGCAGCTGGAGGAGTCTCTGCCTCTTACTGAATTAGAACAGTGTGGGGGACGTTGCGCCCAGCACACTGGCCCTCAGTTCCATCCCGCCTAGTGAAAGGAGGAAATCTGCAAAACACACACAGAGGATTCACTTAAGGTTGTCGA
Organism: uncultured Dehalococcoidia bacterium; assembly: GCA_964537915.1. Classification (GTDB taxonomy): domain Bacteria; phylum Chloroflexota; class Dehalococcoidia; order Lucifugimonadales; family UBA1123; genus VXRN01. The sequence continues at coordinate 52,759 of CAZIDM010000001.1, read as the reverse complement.
ATTTAGGCTGAACAACTGGAGGATAAAAAATGGGGGAAACTCTGGTTATCGACGGTCTCAAGAAGCGGATCTTGCCTGTAAACCTTCGACAGAGCGGAAACAGCGACGCGAAGATGCTCATTTCGACCCGCGTCAGGAAGTCTCCGTGGTGGCATATGTCGAAGGCTGCGGGCTGTAGAGCATATACGGTCTACAACCACCTGTATCACCCGCGTGCTTACATCAAGCCGGAAGACGGTGGTCTGATGGCTGAGTACGACATATTGACGAATCACGTGAGCATGTGGGACGTCGCGGTCGAACGGCAGATTCAGGTCAAGGGACCTGACGCGGCCGCCTTTGTGGACTACCTGATCACGCGCGACGTCTACGAGCGTGTTCCAACCATGCAGGCTCGCTATGTGATCCTGTGCAACCAGTACGGTGGCATCATCAACGATCCTGTGCTTCTGCGCGTGGCTGATGACGAGTTCTGGTTCAGCATCTCGGACTCCGACGTCCTGCTGTGGGCACAGGGAGTCAACTCGACGGGCAGGTTCAACGCCGATGTACACGAGATTGACGTCTCGCCTGTGCAGATACAGGGTCCGAAGTCAGTGGACCTTCTCGAAAAGATGGTCGGCCCTCACGTGAGGGATATTCCGTACTACGGACTGATCCACGACAAGGTGAACGGCTATCCTGTGACGATTTCCCGCACGGGTTTCTCCGCGGAGGTGGGGTTCGAGATCTATCTCCACAATGCGATGCTCTACTCGGACGAGATCTGGCCGTACATCATGGAACAGGGTGAAGAGTTCAATCTCGGCGTCATCGCTCCCAGCCATATCAGGAGGCTGGAAGCCGGAATTCTCTCGTACGGCCAGGACATGGACATCGAGAACAATCCTTTCGAGGTCCGCCTCGGGTGGCAGGTCGACCTGCAGAAGGGCGACTACGTCGGCAAAGAGGCGCTGGCACGGATTAGGGAAGAGGGTGTGCAGCAGAGGCTTGTGGGCCTGAGAGTCGGCGGTGAACCTCTTACCTGGTACAACGAGGACTTCTATCTCGTGAAAGACGGTGACTCCGGGGACGACGTGGGCTACGTCACGAGCGCATTCTGGTCGCCAAACCAGGGTTCGAATATCGCCCTTGCCGTGATGCCTCGGTCGCACTGGAGGCGCGGCACACAGGTGAAGGTCCAGCTCCCGATAGACGGCATCGTCGATGCCGAGGTGGTGCGAGTGCCATTTGTCGACCCGACCAAGGAGCTGCCCAAGACTGCTCTCGTGGGGACGGCCTGACGGGCAAACTACAGATTTGGGGACGGGGTAGGTTGTTCTTCGTCCCCAATGACTAGGAGCGCACTCTATCCGGTCGCGGTGACTTGACTGGCGGCTTCGCCATAAACACCAGAACGAGAGACACCAGGGCCGCACCGGAGAATCCGAGGAACGCCAGGGTGTAGCTGCCTGTCGTGTCGAACACGTACCCGCTGATGATTGGCCCGACTATGATGCCAAGCATCTGGATGGTCGATCTGAATCCCTGGATCGTGGCGTACGAGCGTCGGCCAAAGTAGTCGGCAATCAGGGACTGCGGAATCACTGAGATCCCACCCTGGGACGCAGAGAAGGCAATCAGTATAGGGATGACGGCCCCCACGCTCGGCGCCCTGGCCATAAATATGATTGACACTGACATAAGCGCCAGCGAGGCGACCATCACGTAGCGCTTGTTGACGTAGTCCCCGAGTGCGCTGAGGCCGAACCTGCCAGGTATGCTCATCAGTCCTACGGAGCCTGCCAGCGCCGCTGCCGTGACGCTCGACGCCCCTAGGTCGACGAAGAACGGCACTAGGTGGAGCCCTATGCCTCCACTCACGAGTGACCGCGCCATTATTGACAGCGTGAGAAACCAGAAGCTGGATGTCCGGAGTGCCTCCCGTGCCGTGAAGTCGTTCGAGAGGTCGGGCAGGACTGGCCTGCGAGCCGCCCCTGAGGCCCGGACTTCCTCCGGGACAATGCCGTCAGGGTAGTAGCCATACGGCTCAGGCCTGTGCCGCATGACGGCGGCTACCGGAATGCCCAGGACTGCGATGAAGACACCAACCAACAAGGCCGCAGATCGCCAGCCGTACATCTCCACCAGCCATCCCAGAGCCGGCACGAACAGACCGCCAACGCCAACGCCCGACCACATGATCCCGAATGCGAGACCTCGCTTCCGGTTGAACCAGTTTGCTACCGATGCGGTAATCGGGGTGCTCATCCCGAGGCTGTTGCCCAGGGCAATCATGAACACATAGACGAAGAAGAAGGCGAGCAGGCCGTCGATGCGGCTCATCGCCATGTAGCCAAGCCCCATCAGTGGGATGCCAACGGCGATCAACCTGCGTGGACCGAATCGGTCCACGGCCCACCCTTCGACGGGTCCGATCAGTCCCGACTCCAGTCGGGCCACACTGAAGACTATGGAAATGGTCGTACGGCTCCAGCCGAACTCTTCACCCAGCGGAATGATGAAGTTGCCGAAGCCGTGGAAGTTGATGCCCGACGCGATCGACATCGCCGCCCCACCGGCTACGACGATCCACCAGCCGAAAAAGACCCGTGGGCTGTTTGGGACGTTAGCTGCCAGTGGTCAGTGAGCGGGTCTTTCGGAGTTCGTCATCGGCCGACTCCGGCTAGTAACCGATCGCGGTGCCATCGCGCCTGGGGTCCGCCCCACCCTGGAACGTGCCTTCTTCCCGGTTCACCTGGATGCCCTGCGCGCCGCCAACCGCAGTGGTGAAGGGTGCGTCAAGATCGATGTCGTGTCCCTTAGCGGCAAGCGCCATTCGCACAGGAGCCGGGAACCGCTCCTCCATGACGACCCTGCGCTCCTCGAACACGCGCAGGCGAGGAGCCTCAATCGCCTCCTGGACATTCATCCCGAAGTCCAGCACGTTCATTACGAACTGCGGAGTCGTCTGCAGGATTCCCCAGCTTCCGGGTGTGCCCAGGCTCACGTGGAATTTGCCGTCCTTGAACGTCTGGGTCGGAGCGAGACAGAAGTCCACTCGCTTGCCGCCTTCGAGACGGTTGGGAGCGCCCTCTTCGAGATCGAACCAGTGGGCCATGTTGTTCAGGAAGAGACCCGTTCCGCCCGGAGCGACTGCGGAGCCAAACCCTCCACCAAGCGTCTGAGTAACCGAGACGACGTTGCCGTCACGGTCCGCGACCGCGAAGTGCGTAGTCATTCCACCATCGAAGGCGTCTGGACTGCCAGCCTTAATCGACCCTGAAGGGATCATGCGGCTGAACTGCTCTCCGGACACAACAGCGGCCTGGCTGCGGTCGATACGCGCGCGCTGCTGGCTGGCGTAGCCGTCCGACAGCAGTGCGGCAATCGGAGCCTTGACGTAGTCCGGGTCGCCGCCCCACTTGATCCTGTCTGCAACCGCAAGCTTCACGCTCTCGATGTACAGGTGCAGCGTTTCAGGATGCTGGAAGATCAGGTCGGATCCCTCGAATCCTTCCATCAGCTTCAGAGTCTCAAGGAGCTGAAATCCAGTTGAGTTGGGTGGCACGGAGAAGATCTCGAAGTCTCGATAGTTGATGCTGATCGGTTCGCACCACTCGGCATCGTATGTTGCCAGGTCCTCTTCGGTGAATTGCCCGCCCAGTTCCTGCGCGCCCTTTACGATCCGGCTGGCCAGCTCTCCCCTGTAGAACTCGTCCTTCCCCCCTCGCGCGATTGCCCTGAGTGACTCGGCGAGTTGAGGCTGCTTCACCCTTTCCCCTACCTGGGGTCCATGCCCGTTCCTGACCCAGATGTCCTTGGACGGGAACATCGACAGCCTCGGCACTGAGGTCCCTATCGACCTGGCGTTGAATGGCGTTATCGGCGTCCCATTGGCAGCGTAGCCTATGGCAGGCTCGAAGAGCTGTTCACGCTCAAGTCGACCGTATGTCTCGTGGAGAGTCAGCCATCCAGCAGCATTGCCGGGAACGAGTGCCGACTTGATGCCGACGTCCTTGTCCATTTCCGAGTACTCTTCGGGGTCTGCCGCCGCGGGCATTCTCCCAGAGAAGTTCAGTGCCCGCACCCTGTCCTCAGAAGCGACATATGCGAGCGCGAGGCCCACTCCGGCGGCGCCAGACATGAACGGCTCGCATACGTTGAGGGTCGATGCGACCGCGACCGCAGCATCAAAGGCGTTGCCCCCCGCCATCATCATTCGAACGCCAGCCAGCGTCGCCAGAGGATGGGCGGAAGCCGCCATTCCATTCGTGCCAACGGCCGGCGGGCGACCTGCTGGTGGGGTTACGGACAAGCTGACCATTAGACATCTCCTGACTTCCTGCTCTTCCAACAGGGCTAAACGCTAAAGTCCGCTCAATCCTATGTCAAGCTGTGCTCCCCTGGCAGTCCCGGGATGCTTGCGGCGTCGTACCCTTATTGCCCGCAAAACTGTCTAGTCGTTACAATGAGGAGCGTTGGCGGAAATCGGGGCGTAGCGCAGTCGGTAGCGCGCCACGTTCGGGACGTGGAGGTCGCTGGTTCAAGTCCAGTCGCCCCGACCAATTCCGCTTCGGAGCCTTGCAAGTGCGCCCGCTCTCAGTGAGCCCGTGCGCTGCGTCCGGCGGTACCGGCATCGTAAGAGACGGTACCAGTGCAGTATCTCGGGGAGACGATCCTTTTGAACGGCGATGACGGCCGCGTCGGCATCCTGATGGGTGGTGGCCCAGCTCCGGGCATCAATAGCGCTATCAGCGCCGCTACCATCGAGGCGGTCAATCAAGGTCACGAGGTAGTCGGCATACTCGACGGCTTTTCCCACCTCATGGAGGGTCGCACCGACATGGTGCTGCCGCTCGCTATCTCTGATGTGGCACAGATCCATCATCGAGGCGGCTCCATAATCCGCACTTCCCGCGCCAACCCTACCCGACAGCCCGAGCACCTCGAGAACACCGTGGTCGCCCTCCAACAGCTGGGTATCTCATACCTGGTTACGATCGGGGGCGATGACACCGCATTCAGTGCCTCGGAAGTCTCCAGGCACGCTGGCAACAGGATCAGGGTTGCCCATATTCCAAAGACAATCGACAACGACCTTCCCCTCCCGGGCAATATGCCCACTTTCGGTTACGAGACGGCTCGCCACCTTGGAACTGAACTCGTCCGTAACCTGATAGAGGACTTCAGGACCACCAACCGGTGGTACTTCGTGACTGCAATGGGGCGCGCGGCAGGACATCTCGCGCTGGGCATCGGCAAGGCCGCAGCTGCCACACTCACCATTATCCCGGAGGAGTTCCCGGGAGACAGAATCGGCCTGAGCCAGGTGTGCGACGTGCTGGAGACTGCGATCTTCAAGCGTCGGGTGATGGGAAAGAGCCGTGGGCTCGCGGTGGTTGCTGAGGGTGTGGCCGAGAGATTCGACCCGGAAGAGCTGGCCAGCATTCCCGGAGTGGAAGTGTCGCGGGACCAGCACGGACACCTGAGGCTTGGCGACATCCAGTTGGAAAAGGGGCTCAGACGGGAGATTCGAAGGCGGTTCGCCGACCGTGGTGAAGACATTCAGATCGTGGACGGCAATGTCGGATACGAACTCAGGTCTTACCCTCCTATTCCATTTGACATCGACTACACTCGCAGCCTCGGCTACGGCGCTGCGAGATTCCTGGTGGGGAATCCAGACCAGTCCCCAGACACTACCGGAGGACTGATCTGCCAGGTGAATGGCAACATCGAGGTCCTTCCCTTCAGCCAGCTCCGGGACCCTTCCACTGGCCGAACGAAGGTGCGGACCGTGGACATCAATGGGGATGGCTACCGGGTAGCGCGAAAGTACATGATCAGACTGGAAAAGGCGGACCTGGCGGACCCGGACATGTGCCGCAGGCTGGCCGGTGAGGCTGGCATGACGCCTGACGCCTTCGTCCAAAGGTATGGCGGAGTAGTAGAATTGGCCGGCGCCAACTAGTTTTACAGGACTTTAGGGATGACCGCTGAATCGCTTGTCCAGACCGCCAAGACCCTGGTCGAATCAGGGAAGGGTATTCTCGCTGCAGACGAGAGCACGCGCACCATAGGCGCCAGGTTTCTCGAGCTAGGAGTTGAGAACACCGAGGTCAACCGGCGCGACTATCGCGAGATGCTCTTCACGACTGTGGGCATCGACGACTACATCAGCGGTGTCATACTCTATGACGAGACCCTGAGACAACGCGCGTCCAGCGGAACTACCATCGTGGATATGCTCTCCCGGCGAGGGATCATGCCGGGCATAAAGGTCGACACCGGTGCCCAGCAGCTTGCCAATGCGCCACGTGAGATGGTTACCGAAGGCCTGGACGGGCTGCGTGACCGGCTCAGCGAGTACAGGGAGCTCGGAGCGAGATTCACCAAGTGGCGGGCCGTCATCAACATCGGGCCTGGAATTCCCAGTGACTACTGCATCGAAGTCAACGCCCACGCCCTTGCCAGATATGCTGCCCTGGCACAGGAGGCAGGTCTTGTGCCGATTGTGGAACCGGAGGTCATGCTGGCCGGCGCCCACGACATCGACAGGTGCCAGGAAGTGACAGAAGTCGCGCTTCAGCGCACGTACGAGCACCTCAAGTCTCAGCACGTGCTGCTGGAAGGCACTCTTCTGAAGCCGAATATGGTTGTGGCTGGCAAGGACTCATCGAACAGGGCCGGCGCCGAAGAGGTGGCGAACAAGACCGTTGAAACCCTGATGAGGTCGGTACCGGCTGCGGTGCCTGGGATAGCGTTCCTGTCCGGCGGTCAGGGAGATGAAGAGGCCACCAGCAACCTGAACGCAATCGTCCTCAGAGGTCGGGAGGTAGGCGCTCCGTGGGAGCTGACCTTCTCGTTTGCACGAGGACTCCAGTCGGCCCCGCTGAGAGAGTGGGCCGGGAGCGGCAAGAACGTCCTCAAAGCTCAGACGACCTTCCAGACCCGGGCACGCCTAACCGCCGCCGCCCGGCGCGGAGAACTAGCCGCTCAGTCGGTCGCCTAGACCTCAGGCGTAGAGCAGCCGACACCAGGACCGAACCTACGGTACGTCCATCGTCCGGAGGCGCCACACGGTCAGCAGCCAGAAGGCGACCGACACGACTGCGGCCCCGATCAACGCTGCGGGTACTTCTATGGTCTGGTCGGCGAAAGCCTCAAGGGGGCCATCACTCAGTCCGTGCATGATTGACAGCGCGTAGGCACTGACACTGAGGTACTTCACACCCGGCACGAACGTGCTTATCAGGCCCTCCCACAGGAAGACGTAAACAATCGCGAAGGCCAGCGCCCTTGAGGTGATGAGTCCGGCCCATGTGAATACAGACGCGTACGCGACTGCGCCGATCAGAAGTCCGGTGCATACTGCGACCACGCTGTTAAGGTCACCATCAAGACCGATGAAGACCGTGACACCGGCGCTGACGACTAGCATCGGCACTCCGATCAACACCGGTGCTGCCAACTTGGAAAGCGCGATCTTCCACCTCGCTGCGGGCGTCATTACGATGAAACTGAGCGTTCGGTCCTCCAGGTCGTTTCCGAATACGGTTGTCGCGAACGAGATCATTACGATGGGAAGCAACACTCCGACGATCAGGGCGTTTACGACGCCGTTTACGTAGTCTGACGTGTCCCCGTCCCCATCGCTGGATGTGAAGCGCAGCAACAAGGTCAGCGCCACGGGAAGCAAGGCCAGAAGCAAGACGATCAGAATACGTCGGACCCCGGTTATCTGCCTGATCGACAGCCTGAGTACGGGTCCCATCTACCCTTCCACCATGTACTCGAATAGGCTCTCCAGCGATTCGTCCAGAGGCTCAACCCTCGTCAGGCGAATGCCCTCCTGCTGTGCGAGCTGCGGAATTGAGGTCTGGAGAGCAGCCACGTCTCGGCTGTGAACAATCAGGGAACGGTCGTCAGCAAAGGCGACGGAGTCCACTGTACTCATCCCGATGATTGCGGAGGCCATCTCATTGGGACGATCAACCACCACTCTGAGCTGATATGCGTGCTCATCCAGCCTTGCCCTTATCGCACGGAAGTCGCCCGATGCGGCAAGCTTCCCGCTTAGCATGAGCAGGATTCGCCCAGCCAGTGTTTCAACTTCCTCAAGTATGTGGGACGAGATCAGTATAGTCTTGCCTTCCGATGCAAGCCGCTCCATGGAGTCCTGGAACTCAATGCGCTGACGTGGGTCGGTGCCGTTCAGAGGCTCATCCAGGATTATCACCTCTGGATCGTGGACGAGTGCGGCCGCGAGCCTCATTCTCTGCCTCATCCCTCGGGAGTATCCTCCCATGGACCTGTTCTGGACGTCCTGGAGGCCCACCATCTCGACTACTCTGTCCACGGCATCTGGGACGTCCAGGACCTCGTGCAGCCTGGCCGAGGTCTCAACGAACTGTCGACCTGTCAGGAAGGGATAGATCGACTCGTGCTCAGGCATGAACCCCACGCGTCGATACAGATTGGGATTGGCCCGCACTGGTTCATCCAGCACAGCAATGGTGCCCCGCGAACACGCGCTGAGTCCGGCGATCATGTATAGGAGTGTGGTCTTTCCCGCTCCGTTTGGACCGAGCAGGCCGGTGATGCCCGGAAAGACATCGAGTGAGACGTCATTCACGGCAACGACATTGCCGTACCACTTCGACACATCTGATACTTCGACTGAGGCCTTGCGCTGGTTCTGCGCGCCTTCCTGCATCACGTCACAAGCCTTCGATAGCGTTTCCACAGAATCACGGCAGGGACCGAGACAACGACGAACCACCACACTACTGCTACAGGAGGCGGCAAGGGGATGAAGTCCGTCTCGGGAGTCAACTCCTCGCTGTACTCACCAAATATCAGGTCGCTGATCTGCAGCGGGATGCCTCCAAAGTCGAGCAGGCGTGCCCACCGTGCCACGACACCAAGCTCGGGTTCACAAAGAACCCCGGAATTCTCAGGCCCAAGCTGACCGTCGTTACCTGATGTAACGACAAATCCGGTTCCCGAAGTAGGGCCCGAGTCAATCACTCGTTGTGACTCGATCTGTTCTTCGTCCGGTGAAGTTATGCAGTTGATCTCGCTCAGCGCACCTACCACAACAGTAGTAACCACGAACAGACCGATTACCGCCAGCGAGGCATATGCCCTTCTCGTTGTAAGTGAGGCTGCGGCTAGCGGAATTGTCGTTGTCACTGCGGCGATGGCCAATCCGGCCAACAGGAACCTGGGAATGTGAGCCCAGTTCTCCCTGAAGTATTGGAGCGGCGCATCTGAGCCCATTGCCAGTCCGGCCAGTAGCACCACCTGTCCCGCGTAGATAAACACCAGGCTGACCGCAAAGAAGGACAGCCATCTGCTCGCGACATAGTCGTTAGACGTCAGGGGACGCACCAGGTACAGGTTGATTACGCCGCTCTGCCGGTCGGAGCAGAGCAGCTCAGGGGCGATTATGGCGGCGAAAAGGAGAAGAATAGGCGAGACAATCTCGTAGTAGTCCTGCGGACCTGGAAGTTCCAGCACGTCGACGAAGACTTCACCCAGAAGTCCTGCCATGATTGCCAGCACTGCTGCTGGCGCCATAACTGAGACAAGGAACAGGACCGGCAGCACTTTTGCCCAGGCGCCCCGACCTAGTCCGAAACAGGTGCGAACTCCGTTTACAAACAGCGCTCGGCGGGCACGTGCCCTACCCTCCCGCGGACCGTCGTAGTGACGATAGCCGAGATCGAATACCTGGCCCTCAGGCGTACTCATTGACGTCCATCTCTGAAGATGTCGGAAAGACGCCTGCGACGCGGCCCCAGCCTCCGGAGCCTCGATCCGGCTTCGACAAGGGAGTCTCTAATCAGGTCGTACTCAGAATCACCCACGCCTTCTACAGCAACGGAGACGCCGTCCAGGGACGCTTCCAGTCCGCGGTCTGCGAGTGCGGCAATCACGGATTCGGCATTGTCATAGACATCTATGTAGACGGTCTCAGACTCCGCCGTGAATCCTGCGACGTCGCCGGACTCGGTTACTGCGCCTCCCTCGAGGACGATAATCCGGTCGCATGTCGTCTCAACATCGCCCATCAGGTGCGTGGAAAGCATGATGCTGATTCCAAACTCCCTACCCGTCCTGCGGATCAGGGCCAGCATCTCCTCTCGTCCAACAGGGTCCAGCCCGGCTGTCGGTTCATCGAGAAACACCATTTCCGGGTCGTGGACGAGGGCCTGGGCCAGCTTGACCCGCTGTTTCATGCCGGTGGAGTACTCCCCCATGGAACGATAACGCTCTTCGTCGAGCCCGACATGCCTGAGGATGTCCGCAGTCCTGCTGCGCGCGGCACCGGGAGGCAGACCACTGATCTGCGCCATGTGTGTCAAGAACTCGGTGGCGGTCAGGGGTGATGGTAGACAGTCATGCTCTGGCATGTAGCCCAGGTGAGTGCGCGCCATTACGTTCTCGTAAGGCTTCTCTCCCATGACTGTCGCAGACCCTGACGTGGGAATTAGCAGACCAAGAAACAGTTTCATGGCCGTGCTCTTGCCAGCACCGTTTGGACCGAGAAGCCCGGTGACTCCACGTTCGACTGAGAAGTTCACACTGTCGAGGGCAAGTGTCGAGCCATATCGCTTTGTGAGGTCAGTGGCTTCCAGTAGTGGCGGCATACCCAGAGTGTACTGGCGGCCTTCGGGAGGAACAAGGCCGATTAGGCAACGGAGCGAGTCGAGGGTCTAGCCGCTGAACACTTTATCTGGCCGCCACTGTTGGAGCGCGGCGTCAAATCGCATTATGGCGACGAATGTGCCGTCAGTTGAGTAGGCCCTGATTCGCTCTTCGTCCGAGTCAGTAACCGGCCCAACACCTGCAGGAAGCGGTCTCCCGTGGAGGGTCGGATCGAGATGCCGCTGCCCCAGTACCATAGCCGGCATCGACTCCAGGGCACTGTCCGGGCCGATAAGCAAGTCAGCCATGCGGCCAGACTCTACAATCTGTACGGCATCATCAAGCGAGATTGCGTCGTCGAGGCCAAACGGGCCCGTTCTGCGGCGGACTAGCGACGTCATGTGTCCTCCACAACCCAACTCGTTCCCAAGATCGTGTGCGAGTGATCGGACGTAGAAACCCTTACCGCAGACTATGTTCACGGTCGCACTGGGAGGTTCCCATTCGAGAAGGCGGGTCTCGTGAACCAGCACCACCCTCGGTTCAAGCTCGACTTTCACTCCCTCCCTGGCAAGATCATAGAGCCGCCTACCCTGCCTCTTTAGTGCGCTATACGCAGGAGGGACCTGCTCGATCTGGCCCCGGAACTCCAGCAGTGCTGATTCGATCCGCTCCCGTGTTACCTCGGAGGCATCTCGCTCAGCGGTTATCTCACCCATCGCGTCATAGGTATCCGTTGACACCCCCATGTGTATGCGACAGGTGTACTCCTTGGAACTATCGAGCAGATACTCCATGACACGGGTGGACTGTCCAATGCATACGGGTATAACGCCAGTGGCAATTGGGTCCAGAGTGCCGCCATGCCCGACTCCCTTCCTGACTCCCAGCGCGCGTTTTACCCGCCGTACGACCTCCATAGAGGTGATTCCATAGGGTTTGTCGATGTTGAGAATACCGGAAGTCGGTCTGTCCGTCATGGAGATTGGGCAGCGTCCGGTTCAGGAGGGATCTGGTCAGAAAGGCTATCGAGAAGGCGCAGCATTTCGTTCCCCTCGTCGAGGGTATCGTCCAGGACGAACCTGAGGATCGGAACGTTGCGGGTTTCCAGCCTGCCCCGGAGCTGACGTCGTATGAACCCGGAGGCGTCCTCCAGGCCGGCGATCGCGTCCTCTTTCTCGCGCAGCGTCCCAAAGACGCTCACATGCACCTTGGCGTGCTGAACGTCGGATGAGGTATCCACGCGCGTAACGCTCATCTCAACGGCTACCCTGGGATCCCTGACCTCGTTCCTAATCAGGTCGCTGAGATCACGCCGGATCAGGGAGTTGAGACGCTCGATTCTCCTGGACATGGAGGCAGCTGCCCTTACCGCACCTGCTCGGAGCGATACGACTCTATGACGTCGTCGATCTCCCAGCCGTTGAACCGGTCAAGCGTTACACCACCCTCGAAACCTGTTGTGATTTCACGCACATCGTCCTGGAAGTGACGCAGGCTCGCGATCGGACCTTCGGCAAGCAGGTCGCCATTGCGTAGAACACGCAGCTTGGCGCCGCGGGCTATTCGACCGTCGTTGACATATATGCCGCCGACCTTGATGGACCGCCCGAGCGTAAAGATGGCCCTGACCGTCGCCCTGCCTTCGAGCACGTCCCTGTACACTGGCTCGAGCATACCCGTAAGCGCCAGGCCAATGTCTTCCGTCAGGTGGTAGATGACGTCGTAATTTCGTATCTCCACGCCCTCCTGGTTGGCGAGGGCCTGTGCGCCCTGTTCGGGCGGGCTGTTAAAGCCAATTATGATCGCCTGTGATGCCACGGCGAGCAGGATGTCGCTCTCAGTGATTCCGCCGCTCGCGATGTGGACGATGTTGACGCGGGTCTCGTCCGTATTCAGACGCTCCAGCGCTCCCCGGACGGGCTCAACTGTGCCCTGCACGTCAGTCTTGACGATCAGGTTGAGCGCCTTGACTTCGCCCAACTGAATACGCGTGTGGACATCGTCCAGAGTCGGGCCTGACTGTCGTTCTCTCCTCATGTCACGTTCGTACTCGGTTACGAGCTGACGCGCCTCGCGTTCGTCCTCCGCGACTTCGAAGAGTTCGCCGGCTTCCGGAAGGTCGCTGAGTCCCAGAATCTCAACAGGGGTTGACGGACCGGCGGAGTCGATTCGTTCGCCGTTGTGGTCGAACATCGCCCTGACCCTGCCCCTGACACCACCGACAACAATGTTGTCTCCCACTTCCAACGTCCCTGTCTGAACGAGAAGCGTAGCTACGCTTCCCCTGCTCTTGTCGCGACGAGCGTCAACGACCACTCCGAGCGCGTACCGTTCAGGATTGGCCTGGAGTTCGCTGACCTCTGACAGAACAACGAGGTTGTCTACGAGTTCGTCGACGCCATCTCCGCTCAGCGCCGACATCGGCACTGAGATGATGTCGCCTCCCCACTCCTCGATCAGCAGGTTCTGTTCTGCAAGCTGTCTCTTTACCCGCTCCTGGTCGGCGTTAGGAAGGTCTACTTTGTTTATGGCCACGACGATGGGAACGTCAGCCGCCCTGGCGTGGTCAATTGCCTCGACAGTCTGAGGCATGATGCCGTCATCGGCAGCGACAATCAGAACCGCAATGTCCGTTACCTGTGCCCCTCGGGCGCGCATCGCAGTAAATGCCTCGTGACCGGGGGTATCTATGAAGGTGACCGTAGTCCCATTGCGGTCGATCTGGTACGCACCTATGTGCTGGGTAATGCCCCCAGCCTCTCCCTCGACCACATTCGCGTTTCGGATCGTGTCAAGCAGGGTAGTCTTACCGTGGTCGACGTGCCCCAAAATCGTGATAACTGGGGGCCTGGGACGAAGGGCGTCCTGGTCCTCTTCCTCGTCCGAAGAGAAGACGAGTGACGTCGAGCCGCTGTTCTGGGCGGACTCGGCGTCAAGAGGAAGCACCCCAAACCCAAAGCCCGGGGCTACGAGAGACGCTACATCGTGCTCGATGACGTCATTAATCGTGAACATGTACCCGTTGCGCATCAACTCTTTGATGACCTCAACGGCGCCAACTTCCATAACAGAGGCCAGATCAGCAACGGTGACCGCGGCCGGTATGTCCAAGGGCTCGAGTCCCTGGAGCCTGATGGCCGTTGAGATCTCTTCTAGACTATGTTCCCTAACCGCCGATGACGGCTGGTTAGACTGTGCCTGTTCAGTTGTCATAATTCCCCGTCCACCTCCTGTCTCGAGCCTTCAGTCAATAGTTTTCGTAACGGTCGCAGGCTCAATTGAATTCAGCAAGTTTTCCCATTCGTCTTCGCCAATTCTGGTCTTCAGCGAGTGTTCCAGCCTGCCTCGGCTGAGTGATCCTGGAACGGCTCCGCATGTAACGCAGATATAGGCGCCGCGCCCATTGAGCTTACCGCCCCGGTCAACAGCAACCTGACCTTCGGGCGAGGATACGATTCGCAGCAAGTCTCGCTTAGCGGTCTTCAGACCACAGGACACACAAGTCCTCAGAGGAATGTGCTTGCGCTTTACCATGGGCGAAACCCCATCCAATTCGCTCCAGGGCAACGGCAGTAATTCGCTGCAGGTACTATCTCCGCCTTCTGACTGGCCGGCCCCGTCTTCGGCTGCGTCCACGGGCGGCTGGAGGCGAGTCGTTGCTTCCATCTGCGTTGCCAGCCCTTCTCGAACGCCTGGCTGTAACGCCACCTCTCAGGCCTGCTATGTCCTCAGCGAACCTGATCTGGCTGGGCTCGGCCTGCCCCGCGGCAGTCGGAATAGCCCAGACGTGTTCAGGAAGATCGCGAAGTGACGTCGCTTCGGCGTCCTGCGCCTCCTGAGCCTCGCGTTCACTCTCCTCGGCTTCGAGTTGCGCCAGGAATTCAGCCTCTTCGCGCTCGAGCTCGGCCAGTATCTCGGCCTCTTCACGCTCACGCTCGGCCTGCGCTGCAGCCTCAGCTTCTTCGTCGACGACTTCCTCAACCGGCGCTTCCTCAGGGGCAGCCTCGACGATAGCCTCTACGGCCTCCTGAACCGCTGTCGCCTCTGGCGCGAGAGCCTCCTCCGCGGTGGCGACCGCGAGTACCGGCTCCTCGGCCGGTGCATCTTCGGGAGCTTCAGCAACAGCCGTGAGAGCCTCCTCGGCCTGCCGTGCGGCTTCGGCCGCCGCCGCTGCGGCTGCCTCTTCAGCAGCAATCCGCGCTCGCTCAAGTGCGAGCACCTCGGCCTCGGTCGAGCTCTTGATGTCTACGCTCCAAGCGGTCAGCTTGGCTGCAAGCCTGGCGTTCTGCCCTTCCTTGCCTATCGCAAGTGAAAGCTGCCTGTCAGGGACCACCGCGATTGCCGCCTGGTTATCTTCATCGAGTTCCACCCTGAGAACCTGGGCAGGGTTGAGTGCATTCGCGATGAATCGCGAAATGTCTCTGTTCCACTCGAGAACGTCGATCTTCTCGCCCTGGAGTTCGTTGACGATGTTCTGGATTCTCACGCCCCGCAGGCCGACACATGATCCAACGGGATCGACGCCGTCCTGACGCGCGCGCACTGCTACCTTGCTGCGTGACCCCGCCTCGCGCGATACCGCAACCATCTCAACCGCGCCGTTGTATATCTCCGGCACTTCCATTTCAAACAGTCGTCTGAGGAACTCCCTGTCGGCACGCGACACTAATAGTTCGGTGCCCCTGGCCGTCCGTTCAACAGACCTGAGCAGGACCTTGAACTTCTGGCCCTGTCGGTAGCGCTCGTTCGGCATCTGCTCGGATTGCGGCAGAATCGCCTCGCCCCGGACCATGTCCACAACGACGTGCCTTGGTTCGATTCTCTGCACGGTGACCGAGAAAACCTCTCCCACCCTGTCGGTGAATTCCTGGAAGACCAGGTCGCGCTCGGCTTCTCTCAGGCGTTGCACGACCACCTGCTTGGCGGTCTGTGCCGCTATTCGTCCGGCACTATGCGGGATCTGCTCGGTGGAGATGACCTCGCCCACCTGTGCATCCGCCTTTATCTGACGAGCTTCCTCGACAGGCACCTCAGTTACAGGGTCGACAACTTCTGCGACCACCGTCTTGAGTATGTTGACCGTTACGTCCCCGGAACCGGGATCCAACTTGACTGAAATGTTCTGCCCGGCGGCAATTGCGTCCTTGCGATACGCTGAAGCCAAGGCTGCCTCGATAGCTGACAGCACTATCTCGCGCGGCAGATTTCGCTCGGCGGCCAACTGGGTTAAGGCGACAAGAAAATCGCTCTTCATTACTCAGCCACCTCCACTTTCTGGCGGAATTGAAATTCCCGATTTAACAAAGAAAGTGGGCGTTGCCCACTTCCACAAATCAACAGATTAAACGATGGATTTCATCGGGCATTATAACAGCAAAGCCCCTCGCTAACAAGCAGACGAAGTGGCCGGGCGCAGTCTCAAGCCACGTGGTGTAATCGCCCTTTTCGCAACGGGAATCTACAATTCATCGCATGGACCCTGCCCCACTCGACCGACGGGTACCGGGACACTCCCAGTCTGTTAGAGACAGGTCTTTTCTTAGCTTGGAGGGCCGACAAATCACTGTGATACGATTGGACTAATTCTAATACTCGTACAAAACAACTGTCTCAACTGTGAGGCGTCTCGCCTGCAGGAGGCCTTTGGTGTCTTTTCGATCCACATCGCCGCATACGGCCCACGTATCACTGACGATCTGTCTGCTGATGGCAGTGGCATTCGTCCTGTCGGCATGTGCTTCGGAGAGATCTCGAATCATCTTCACGTCGGACCGTGATGGCAATCTGGAGATCTACTCCATAACCTCATCAGGCGAGGATGAGAAGAATCTCACCCAGTCGAGCAGTGACGAACATTCCCCAAATCTCTCGCAGAACCGGAGCCTGGTGGCCTTCCTCACTGGAACAGGCGACAGTTCGGCGCTGGAAGTCATGCGGAACGACGGCTCCGAGCGCACTCGGATCGCAAACGGCGAGCTTCTGTCCGACCATCGCTGGAGTCCGGCTGGCGAGCGAATGGCGTTCCTCGGGAGACAGGGGGACCGCAAGAGTGTGATGGTGGGCAACACTGACGGCTCAGGCAGCGGTCTGCTGACCTCAATTGAGGCTGATGAGGTCGGAGACTGGGCTCGCAACGGCGAATACGTGGCCTTTGCCCTTACAGGGTTGGATGGACAGGGAATCTACGTACGCAACCCCGATGGAGTCAATGAGCTGAGGCTGTCCGATCAGCCTGACTACAGTCCCCGCTGGTCTCCGTCTTCAAGGCAGATTGCCTTTCTCTCCACGAGGGACGGCAATCCAGAGCTCTACGTAATGGATGCCGACGGGACGAACGTGAAGCGACTCACCAACACTGAGGGCGCCGAGTACGACATTACATGGTCACCCAGGGGCCGGCGAATTCTATTCGTGTCGGAACAGGACGGTAATCCTGAGATCTACTCTGTCGCGAACGACGGATCAGACATGACGCGTTTGACCTATAACACTGTCGTCGACAACCAGCCAGTGTGGGCGCCCACAGGCCAGAAGATTGCCTTTGTGAGCTATCTCGACGGTGACGCTGACATCTTCGTTATGGACGCGGACGGGTCCAACCAGCAACGGCTGACGGACAATGACGCCGAAGACACCAGTCCGTCCTGGTGACTCTCCGCAGCTACCAGCACAGCTTGCTATCATGGTGACGCCATTCTGATCACTTCGGGAGGAACCGAAATGCCCGAGCCAAGTGTCCTGAGCGAGCGAGTCGGTGATGTCGGAGTCCTGACACTCAACCGGCCCGACAAGATGAACGCCATAGACCGCAGCATGATCGATGACTTTCAGTGTGCCGTAGACCAGGCTCTTGAGGACGGCGTTCGGGCCATTCTTCTCACAGGCTCCGGTCGCGGCTTCTGTGCCGGAGCAGACCTGACCCCTGAGCCGGGTCAGGGACACATTCCGGGCACTGAAACGCTGGCGCAACGGGGAATGCCGCTTGGCTTTCCCTCCCTCCTGCTTCAGCAGTTTCCCAGACCAACGATTGCCGCTGTGAATGGCGCTTCAGTGGGTGCGGGATTTGGACTCGCGCTCGCCTGCGACATTCGAATCGCTGCCGAAAGCGCCAGGTTTTCGGCGATCTTCGCAAAGCGCGCGCTGTCACCGGACTACGGCTGCACGCAGCTGCTTCCCATGGCAGTCGGCATGTCGAAGGCGTTGGAGCTGATGTACTCCGGCGACATAATCGACGCTACGGAGGCAGAGCGCATCGGCCTCGTAAGCTCGGTTGTGCCGGATGACGAACTCCTGGAAAGCGCCATGGACCTCGCACAGAAGCTGGCCTCCGGACCTTCCGTCGCGCACGGGCTGACCAAGAAACTCGCCTACTCGTCCTACTCGCGCGACCTGAACGACCAGCTCTGGCATGAGGGCCTTGCCAGCCAGACCTCGGGTTCCACAGAGGACAGGGCTGAAGGCGTACAGGCGTTCCTGGAACGCAGGGAACCAATCTTCAAGGGGCGGTAATCAGCTACTGCTCGTCCGGTACCCCGAGTAGCCGAGCTACGGTGCCTCCCAGAATCAGGTCCAATTCGTCCTGCGTGAGGAAATCGCAGTAGGTCCGAATGTGATCGAGGATTTGCCTGTACGTCCAGAACCTCATCACGATCGGCATGTCGGTTCCCCACATGATGCGGTCCGCACCGATCCGGGTGACGCACTTCTTGATCGCATCCATCACCTGAAGCATCGGATAGTCCCATACCGCGCCGAGCGCGATGGGAAAGAGGAACTGCAGATGCAGGTTGGGATGATCGAATGGCTCGAAGACCTCATCTGGGAGATCCAGCGAGTCCTCGGACATGAAAGCCCGCCACTCCAGTCCGTGGGTCATGACTACCTGCACGTCTGGATACCTGTTCAACCAGCGAGTGAGTGTGGCCAGCTCCGCGGCATAGCTCTCGACAGCCGGATCCCGGCGCGGTTTCAGGGAGAAGAAGACTGGGATGCCCAGCTCCGCTATTCCGTCCCAGAACTGGTTGAACTCCGGGGCGTCCCAGGGGCCGCTGTAGTTATACAGATCGAGCTGCGGAGGCAGGAACTGGAGACCCACAAGGCCGCCGTCCTCTACGGCACTCCTGATACTCGCAAGTGATCCTGCCGGATCCGTGTGAGTCTTCCACTCAGGAGCGTGAGCCAGCCCAAGCAGCCTTCCGGGATACTCGGCAACGCAGTCTGCAATGAACTTATTGCCGATTCCCAGGTATGGAGTCCTGTGCAGCAGCGCCTTGGACACGCCTGCGTAGTCCATTTCAGCTACCAGCCGGTCCGGAGGGTAGCTCATGTCGATGACTGACGGTGGGAAGTACTGCTTGAAGTAGCGCTCTCCACCCGCCGTCCACTCGAATCGGCCATTGGAGGCAGCGTGAAAGTCCGAGGGCTTCAGCGCATCCAGGGACGGCCAGTTGTCGGCTTCGATCAGCGCTGACGCGTCCCCGGGGGCCAGGTCGCCTGCCCGCCATACGGGCTGATGATGAGTCGCCATTGCCTGCTGGAGATGACGCCGGAAGTCCTCTGGGTCGTCGAATCCCCCATCGCCTGCGGTGGATGGGAAGCAGTATGCGTGTCCATCGAAGATCATGCTGTTTCTCCTTTAGAACCCCGCGGTCTTGTCGCAGACGTAGATGAAGGGTTCGTTTGCCAGGAATCTGCGCAGATTCTCCCTGAATATCTCGCGCCTGCCCTCCCACATCTCAACCGTCAGCGCGGATGAGTGCGGAGAGATTATTACGTTCTCGAGGTCCCACCACGGGCTGTCCTCAGGCAGGGGTTCGACCTCGAAGGCGTCGATGCCCGCGCCGGCGATGCGCCTGTTGCTCAGTGTGTCGAACAGGGCGTCTTCGTCGACGATTCCACCCCTGGAGATGATGATCAGGTGGGCAGTCGACTTCATCAGGGCAAGACTTTCGGGACCGATCATACCCCTCGTGTCGATGGTGTAAGGCGCGGTGATTACAAACCAGTCCGACATCTTCAGCAGGTCATCGAGCCTGTCCAGACCCCATACCTCACTTACTCCCGGTGGAGCCGGGAATGGGTCCTTGTCCACGGCATAGACTTCAATTCCGAACCCCGTGGCCCTCCTCGCGACGGCCAGGCCGATGTCGCCAAGCGCCAGAATGCCCATCGTGCTGCCCTCCATTTCGATGAAGGAGCGGTCGTACTTGGCGCCATCCCAGACGTGCGCCTTCTGATCGAGCACCATCTCGTTGGTGCGATGAGCAAATGCCAGACACATGGAGATTACGTGGTCTGCCATCGGAGCCGCATGAGGGCCCCTTGCATTGGTGAGAACGACATCGCTGTCGACTATCTCAGGGATCTCTGTGAACTTGTCGATGCCGGTACCAGGACAGTGCAGCCACCGCAGATGGTCGGCGGCCAGGAATACGTCCCGACTCGGCATTCCCATATAAGCATCCGCGTCCTTTATCTCACGCGCCTGGTCCTCTTGAGCTACCGCGAACACGAACTCGACACCCGGAAACTCACTCTTCAGGCTCTCTTCGAATCCGTCGCCGAAGAGACCAGTTACAACAACCTTCATTGCTTTCTCCCAATATCACGTTTCAGCAGGCCCACAATTGCTCAAGAGACGCCTACAGGTTTCTTCTCGCTCAAGCTATCACAATCCTACTTGGGCTGGAATCAATACAGTCTCTGTACCCAGTCAACACTGCGAGCCCCAGTCTATGGTTCCGAGAAATACCGAGCAATCTCATCCCTCGAGAATCTGGGGAACTCAGTGTATTTTCCGGTTTTGTATAGCTTTACGTCGCTGTGCTCGTCAGTAGCGTGGCCGATAATGGCAGCCTGGATTCCCTCATTACCGAGTGCGTCAACCACGGTAGAAGAGTCGCCAGGCGACACGGCCGCCAGCAGCGCTCCAGAGGCTATCAGTCCCAGGGGATCAAGTTTGAGTGCCTCGCAGATTGCGGAGCTCTCGGGCATTACGGGAATCGCGTCCAAGTCGACCTCCAGCCCCAGCCCGGATGCCGCAGCCAGCTCGTACAGTCCACCAGACAGCCCCCCTTCTGTGGGGTCATGCATAGCGTGGACCTCCCCTGCGGCGCGCGCTACCCGGGCATCTTGAACTACGCTAATCCCGGGGTCGGTGAGACCTCCCGCCGCAGTCTCGATAGTCTCCCTGCTTACGCCGGCCTCAAGAAGTGCGTTGGATGCTTCCCTCGCGAGTATCGACGCTCCCTCTATTGCGATCCCCTTGGTGAGCAGCAGATCGTCCCCAGGTTTGACCCCGGAACTGAAGATCGCCTCGTCTTTCCCTACTTCCCCAAGCATCCCGCCCACTGCGATTGGCCTGTCGAGCCCGTAGGTTATCTCCGTGTGCCCTCCAACCAGGGCTATGCCGATGTCTGTACATGCCTGATTCAGTTGCTGAAAGATCTCCGTGACCCTCTGCTCATTGGTTCCCTCCGGCAGCAGAAGGGTCGCCAGCAGCCACCTGGGTGTCGCGCCCATGACAGCTATATCGTTGGCGTTCACATTGACCATGTACCACCCGATTAGCTCGGTCGCGAAAGTTATTGGATCGGTCTTGGCAACCAGGTACCGATCGCCGAAGTCGATCAGCGCAGCATCTTCACCGGTCCTGGGACCGAGAACTACCCGCGGATCGGTAATCTCGACGCTAGCCAGGAGTCGCCCCAGCACGTCTATCGGTAGCTTGCCTGCCTGCATTTCCGTTCGCCCTCATATCTCAATTGGGAAGTCGCTGTGCTATTATACGTCGGCCATGATTCAGGCCATCTTCTTTGACCTCTACGGAACTCTAGCCGGTTTCCAGCCGGACCGCTTCCAGATACAGTCGCAGGCTTGCGCACAGTTCGGAATTGAGGTTACTCCAAGAGGAGTCCTACTCGGATATGCGATGGCTGACGCCTTCATGTCCGACCAGAACGCCTCAAGACCGGTCCGTACTTTGAGTCCGGTAGAGAGGGACGAGTTCTTCGCGGAGTACGAACGACTGGTCATTGAGGGCAGCGGTGTCAGTGTGACCGTCGAGGAGGCCGCTCAGATCTGGAAGGCCGTTAGAGAGATCCCATACCGCATGACGCGCTACGATGACGTGCTCCCAGCCATGGACCTCATCAAGCAACAGGGATTTACACTCGGCGTCATATCCAACATGAACGCCCCCGGACATCAACTTGCTGAGGACATGGGACTCACTCCCTACGTCGACCTGGTTGTTACTTCAGGCGAAGTCGGCATGGAGAAACCCCACCCGCCGATCTTCCACGAGGCCCTGCGCAGAGCAAATGTTGAGGCCGGAGATGCAGTCCACGTTGGTGACCAGCTGTCCTCAGACGTAGACGGTGCTCGAAACGTAGGAATACAGCCAGTTCTCCTGGACCGTGACCTCAATCACGTCGATTACAGCGCGTGCCCGAGGATCGAAACGCTGATGGAGCTTCCAGCACTGGTAGGGACGCTCTAGAGCTTCCCCTTTAAGAAGCCGCAGGGCTCAGGATCTGCCGCATGATCTCCTGGTTGAACTCCGCGAGTTCGTTGACCAGTTCCATCAGCGGCTCCTCCCAGCTCCCGTCCAGCATTCCAAGATCGAGGCGCACCTGGGTATTGCCGACTTCGGCAGCCATGGTTATCCGGCGCTGGAGGGCGTTCCGCGCCCCTCCCACGTCGTGCTTCATCCTGAGGACGATCCGATCGCTCTCCCGCGTTATGGACTCCACGCCTGCGCTCTTGCCTGCCAATCTCAGTTTCGCCGAATACAATAGCGCCTGCGCCTGCCACGGCAGCGGGCCGAACCTGTCCCGCAGCTCGTCTTCCATTGCGTCAATCTCAGCGGGATCGGCCAGAGATATGATTCTCTGGTACAGACCCATGCGTGTACGCAGGTCTGTCACATAGTCTGAAGGAAGACTCGCGGGTATCCCGATGTCCAGGCCAACTCCGGGGTCGGGCTGAAGGGCCTCTGAAACAGTATCCTCCGCCCCATCTCTGACTACTTCGGCCATCTCCTCAGGACCCATACCTGTAAGCTCGCCCGCATCGCGTCTGGCTCGCAGGTCCTCGACGGCCTGCGACAGCATCCGGGTGTACAGCTCGAAACCGACGGCGTGGATGTGTCCGCTCTGCTCCGCGCCGAGGATATTCCCTGCCCCGCGGATTTCGAGGTCTTTCATGGCGATCCTGAAGCCAGCCCCTAGCTCGGTGGCGGCAAGCATGGCCTTGAGCCGCCGCTCCGCGGTCTCGTTCAATGCCTGCGCGCGAGGAATCAGCAGATAGGAATAGGCGCGACGGCTGCTCCTCCCCACCCTTCCACGTATCTGGTAGAGCTGGGCAAGTCCGAATGCGTCGGCCCGGTTGACTATCAGAGTGTTCACATTGGGTATGTCCAGACCCGACTCGATTATCGTCGTGCATACGAGAACGTCAGACTCGCCGGCGGCGAACGAACTCATCGCCTGTTCGAGTTCACCCTCAGCCATCTGACCGTGAGCGATGCCGACCCGTGCCTCAGGCACTATTCTTCGAATGTAGTCAGCGATGTAAGCGATGTTGTAGACGCGGTTGTGCAGGAAGTACACCTGCCCCTGGCGGTCCAACTCACGGAGGATCGCTTCTCGAATCAACTCATCACTGAACTCTGAGACGTACGTCTTGATCGGCAGACGCTCTTCGGGTGGCGTCTCAATCGTGCTCATGTCACGGACACCGGCCAGTGACATGTGGAGCGTACGCGGAATCGGTGTCGCGGTGAGGGTCAGAACGTCGACCTCCTGTCGCATCTGCTTGAGACGCTCCTTGTGACCGACTCCGAACCGCTGCTCCTCGTCGACGATCACAAGGCCAAGGTCTTTGAACCTGACGTCCTTCTGGATCAGGCGGTGAGTGCCGATGCAGATGTCGACGTTGCCAGAGGCAAGTCGTTCAACAATGTCTCGCTGCTCACCACGGGTCCTGAAGCGGCTGAGTACGTCGACTGTGACCGGGTAGGGGCTGAGCCTCTGCGCGAAAGTCACGTAGTGCTGCTGTGCGAGCACCGTAGTGGGCACGAGCACGCCGACCTGCTTGCCCTCCATGACCGCCTTGAACGCGGCCCGCAGCGCGATTTCGGTCTTGCCGTACCCGACGTCGCCACACACCAGGCGGTCCATGGGACGCGATCTTTCCATGTCCGACTTGACCTCTGCAAGCGTCGCGAGCTGGTCCGGCGTCTCCTCGAATGGGAACGACTCCTCCAGCTCCTGCTGCCAGGTGGAGTCTGGACTGTAACTCAGTCCCTTGACCATCTCACGTGCCGCATAGAGGGATATGAGCTCCGCCGCCATCTGGCGGGTGGACCTCTCGGCCCTGGACTTGGCCCGCTTCCACTCCTGTGTCCCAAGCCTGGTGAGATGGGGCGGCGAATCGCTTGGAGCGACGTATGGTGCAACCCTGTCGAGGTGCTCCAGAGGCACGTACAGCCGGTCACGATTGGCGTACTCGAGCATCATGTACTCGGGGTCTTCATCGCCGCTGCTCGACGGCCTTCCCACCCCTGTAAACCTGCCGACTCCGTGCTCCACGTGCACCACGTAGTCCCCAGGAGAGATTTCAGACAGGAACGCATCCCAATTGGCCTTGTTGCGCCGCACGGTGCGTCGCTGCTTTGTGACTCCGAATATCTCCGTGTCCCCAAGTACGACTAGCCTTCCATCTGGAACATTGAGAACGAAGCCGTCTCCGAAGTTCGGGCCGGAAGACTGGACGAGTGTGAGACTTCCCGGACCGGGCGGAGACTCCAGAGAAGCTGTTAATTCACACGCAACAGAGTTCTGGGCCAAAATCTCTTCTAGTCGCCTGGAGTGACTGGTGATCGCAACGATACGAGCGCCGTCTGAAGCTAGTTCATCAGCATCTTGAACAAAACTCTCCACCCTGCCAATGAACGTGGGCGGCGACCCAAATGGCAGCGCATGAATGTCATCGTACAGAAGATCGTCCGCTCCCCAGTACAGAATCTCGAGCTGGGTGGCCTGCTGGGACAGGGCGGGACGAACGTCGTTCCATTCCATGTGGAACGACGGGAAGTGCATCGGCAACTCCCCTCGCCGCTCCTTAGACTCGCGAAGCTCGTGGATTCGCTCTTCGTTGTCCCAGGCTGCCGAGGCCAGATCATCCGGCCTGATCTGGATGACGAGGGCGTCATCCGGTATGTAGTCGACAAGCGACCCGTGGTTGAAGAAACCGGCGTACATGTTGAGGTCGTCGATCTCGTGCCCGTCAAGAAGCTGCGAGAACTCTTCTCGTATGCGTTCCTGGTGCGCCGGGGTGCAGTTCGTGACATCGATCCTGGACATCTGACGGTCGAGGTCTTCCCTCTCCACCATCGCTGGCAGGGTCTCGTGAGCAGGAATGACCCTGAGAGACCTGACCATGTCGGTAGAACGCTGACTGGACGGGTCGAACTTCCGAATGCTCTCGACCTCATCGCCCCAGAGTTCGATTCGTACGGGATAGTCTGCCCCCACCGGGAATACATCGATGATCCCACCACGTCTGCTGACGAACCCGGGACCATAAACCGCAGACTCGAAGCGGTAACCCATCCGACGCCACCCCTCCAGTATGTCGTCGAGGTCGACCAGGTCGCCCACGCTGATCATGTGGGAACTGCTCTCAAAGGCCCGACGGTCCAGCGTGCGCTGTGCAACCGAAGTTGCCGAGGCGACCACAATGGTCCGGGGCTCAGAGCTTACGAGGAGCGCGTCGAGGGCGCACATTCGCTGCTGTACGGTGTCTATATCGGTGTACAGACGCTCGAAAGGCAGGGTCTCGGTCTCAGGAAACTGGTGCACTCTCTCCGGCTGCCGCACCCACGCGCTGAGTCGCTCGTGGAGGCGTCTGGCCTCTTCGGGTCTGGGTACGACGATGACTGCGGGTACGTCCAGGTCTTCAAGAAGGGCGCTTACCAGGAACGGAACAGAGTCTGACAGTACCTGTGCCCTCGACCGGGAGCCTGACCCTTCCAGTGATGACAAAAGGCTGGTGTACTGCGGGGCTGACCTCAGAATCGGTGTCAGGCGGTCCAGGTTCAGGTTCGGCGACTCTTCGGTGTCTATTCTGACCTCGCCCTCCTGCCGATCAGCAGTAGTCGTAACCAAACTCAACCTCCCATCCAACCAGGCTTTCAGGAAACTTCCGGGGAACGCAAACAGGGCGGGTACGGTCCAGGGGCGCCGATGAAGCGCCGCCACGTACTCGCCATAACTTTGCCGGTTCTGACTCTAGCCCTGTCAGTCTAATCCAATCTCGTGAAGGGCCTCATCGTCGATTCCGAAATGGTGCGCGACCTCATGAATGATCGTAGTCTTCACTTCTGCCACGACTTCATCGTCGGTACTGCAGATGCTCTCGATCGCGCGCTGGAACAGCGTAATCTTGTCCGGGAGGACCAGGTTGTAGTCATATCGGTCAGGCAGCGGAATGCCTTCGTAGAGGCCAAGAAGCATCTCCTGATCATCAAGCCCCGAACCTATCAACTGCTCCCGTGACGCCCAGTACTCGACGACCACGTCGACGTTCTCCATGCGTTCGAGGAACACTGGCGGAAGGTCAAGGATGGCTCGCCTTACGAGTTGTTCAAACCTGCGCGTCTCCATTGCGTTATGAGTGTAACAAAACAGGAAGGTGACACTTCAACACCCTGCACAAGGACGGGCTTGTGCCCCACAGATTTGCCTGTAGGGTGTCGCCGACGCTCTGCTAGAATCCAAGTCCTCCAGTAATACGCAGGATGTACTCGCTCCATGACCAGAATCCTAATCCTGTTCGCAGTTTCCCTCGTGATCTCGGCGTGTGGTCCAGTAGCCGAGGTGATCACTGCACCTACTCAGACGCCCGTACCGGCTCCCCCGCTGCCCTCGGCAACGCCCGTTCCAGCCACTTCAGTGCCCGCGGCGCCGGAGGCATCGGCGATAGTCCTGAAGATAAGGATCGCTGATTTGAGGGACGACATACCCAAGTATGACCGCGGGGAATGGCGACACTGGACTGACCAGGACCGTGACTGCCAGGACGCCAGGCAGGAGGTACTGATATCGGAGTCCACAATTGAAGTCGCCTACAAGACGGACGAGCGCTGTCGTGTGGCCACCGGACACTGGGTTGGACCCTACACAGGCATGGAAGTAACTGACCCAGGCGATCTCGACGTAGACCACATGGTTCCACTTGCGAATGCCCATAGGTCAGGCGGGTGGCGCTGGTCGAACGAGAAGAAGTCGGAGTACGCGAATTATCTTGCCTATCCGGGCCACTTGATCGCCACTACCGCGAGGGCAAATCGAGCAAAGGGTGCAGACGGCCCAGATGAGTGGCGTCCGCCAAACGAGGATTACTGGTGCCAGTACGCTCTGGACTGGATCGAGGTCAAACGCGCCTGGGAACTGACCGCCACGGAGAAGGAGTTCAATGCGCTCCGGGAAATGACGGGCACCTGTGAAACGAACGTCTTCATCCAACCGGAAGGTTCTGAAAGTCAGCTCAAGCCCGCCACTCCTGTAGAGGCACCGACTTCAGCGCCGGCGGGATCAGTGTCCTCGCCTAATGAGACTCCTACAGTCACTCAGCCGTCCCCCACAGCAACAGGCGTTACTCCCACCCAGACCCCAGTTTCGGCGCCGACCCGCCAGCCTGGTATCACGGCAGTTCCAACCTTCGAAGACCGTAACTGCTCGGACTTCGATAACTGGTCTGAGGCGCAGGAGTACTATCTCGTCGCCGGAGGCCCCGATGAAGACCCTCACAGACTGGACCGGAATTCCGACGGGATAGCCTGCGAGTCGCTACCTGGCGCTCCTTGATTTAGTATGGTGCCCGACCAACAGACCTGAAGATCAGAGCGAAAGGACGGACGCATTGAGAGTTACAGCAATCAAGCCATACTCGGTGCAGGGCGAAGGGGGTCGCGGCTACTACATAGTAAAAGTGGAGACTGACGAGGGGATCTACGGCCTCGGCGAGGTGGGAATCAGGAACTGGGGAGGCGCCATCACCCAGGCGATCGAGCATCTCTCCCAGGTCGTCATCGGCCAGGACCCATGGAGCACCGAGAGGCTCTGGCAGCAGATGTACAGAGGCGGCTTCTTCCCTGCTGACAAGGTGTACTGCTGCGCCATCAGCGCAATCGACATCGCGCTCTGGGACATCAAGGGCAAGTCTGTCGGAATGCCAGTTTACAAACTGCTCGGCGGCCCTGTTCGAGACAAGGTCGTCTGCTATCCACACACCCAGGGTCACACGAACGAAGAGCTTGTCGCGAACTCTGTCCAGGCAGTGAAGGACGGCTGGAAGTTCGTACGCTGGGGTCTGCCAGAAACTGGCGGCACCTTTGAATTCAGCGACAGCAGCAACCCACTGGGTAACACGAGCATCCTCGAGCCGGTGGAGTCCATTCGCCTTGCTGAGGAGCAGATGGCTATGGTGAGAGAGGCTGTTGGCCCGGACATCCAGCTATGCTTCGATGTTCATACGAGGCTCGATACCGCGCATGTAGTTACCATGTGCCGTGCGCTTGAGCCTTACAATCCGTTCTTCATTGAAGACGCGCTCAGGTCGGAAAATCCGGCAAGCTACCGGACGCTGGCCCGACACGTCTCGCTTCCGATCGCCGCCGGCGAGCAGTGGGCCTCCAAATGGTCCTTCAGAGAGGTCATCGAAGAGGAGCTTATCAACTACGCTCGAATCGACCTCTGCATAGTTGGAGGCCTGACCGAGGCGCTCAAGATCACCCACTGGGCCGAGACGCACTACATCGACATTGTTCCGCACAATCCGCTTGGTCCGGTAAGCGCGGCAGCGTGCGTGAACCTGTGCATGGCGTCGACCAACGTGGGAGTGCAGGAGATGCCCCAGCGCCCGGGCAGCTTCGCCACTCAGCTGTTCCCTGTCCAGATCGAGTGGGCGGACGGCTATGCCTGGACTCCTTCAGACAGACCTGGACTGGGTGTCGACTTCGACGAGGAGTACGCCAAAGCTCACCCTGCTCCGCTCAATGGGTGGCCGCCACAACTGCGAAGGAACGACGGAGCCTTCACCAACTGGTAGCGTCCCGCCACTCCTGGTTCAGGTTCACTCCCGCGTTTAGCTGTACGAAATCACCCTGAGTCCATCCGCGTCCGGCATCAGCAGCACACTGGTCCCGGGCGCGGATGCGACCTGACTTGGCAAAGACTCGATCTGCTCGGCACTAAGCGCCGGGACGAACGCTCCAGGGTCCTGCCAGGAGACGAGAGTGACCTTGTACCCCAAGGCACGCTCGACTTCGTCCGCGAGTCCCTCGCCATCCGCTGCGGTTAGCAACATCACTGACTTGGGCGCCATTCCCGAGGCCGGCTCCGGCTCGTCCGGGTCAAACTCCCTGTCCTGCCGATAGACGACCCAGTGGTAAGGCATGACCATGAGGGCAGTCAGGACTATCGCGAGGCCGATAGAAAGTTCGGTGAGTGTGTTTGCAGACAGTTCGGCGTCGAGCAGGTCCCGCAGGAAAATGAAGAGAGTAGAACTGGCGCCACCGACGAGGGCGAGCAGTCCCAGACACAGTACTCCCATGACATAGAGCTTCCTGGGGAGCGCTGCCCTTTCGACCTCTGGGTCGGCCAGTGCCGGAATCTGCACCCTGCGCCAGTGGGCCCACCACACGGGAGCGCCGACTACAATGAGAGTCGCAAGGACCGCGACTCGTTCTTTCCACTGAACAATGCTGTCCACGACAACTGGAGATGTAACAGAGATAAGTCTGAAGAAAGTGTCCAGCAAAGTGACTGCAGCGGACGCAACGACCAACAGGCCAATGGCCGATATCAGCAGGTCGTAGCTCCTGCTAACGTGGAATGCTTCGCGGTCATCTGCCTCGTGGATCATTCTGCGCCGGTGATACACCCACAAGGCGACTCCGACCGCAAGCGTGGCCATGCCGCCCGGGAATACTTCGAAGTGGCTCCCTGCTGACTGACTGGAAGCGCCCAGGAGCCATGAAAGCGGTGTGTAGATAACTATGCCCGCCCCTATGAGGGTCGCGATGGTACCTCCCCCTATTGAGGCAGAGAATAGATAGATCCACCTGAGAACTGAGCTTCTGTCTGAAGACGCGAACCTGAACCAATGGGCCCACCAGATCAGTCCTCCCAACAGGGAGACAGACAAGGCCGTCCGGGCTGCTTCTCCCCAGAGTCTCTCATCACCTGATAGAGCAACCTCAAATGCCGCCGAATACCCCTCGTTCAGTACGAAGTAACCGAGGAATCCGACGCCGGAGGCCAGCATGGCTATTCCAAGCGCAGACGCCAGGTAGAGATACAGTCGACCGATCCCGCGGGTCAACAGGGTGGCTTCCCCACTCTCCTCTGCCGCCAGCCGCCAGTGATATGCCCACACAGGTAGCCACACCAGCACCGCAGCCCAGGCGAAGACTGGGAAATCACCAACCAGCAGAGCCCACTCGATCACCTTGTAACCGTTGAACGCCAGGAAGCCGAGGGCGACTCCCATCGTGACGTTCAGGTACAGTCTCCTGAGAATGGACCAGCGCTCGGAAGGCTGACCCTGCACAGCGCGTTGCACAAACCTCCAGTGAATGCCCCATAGCGGCAGCCCAACAATCGTGAGTGCAAGCCCAATTGCGAGCCGTGTGGTTGAGCCCCTGATGACCGGCTCTCCGAACAGCTCATCGAGCAGTGTCATCACGATCAATGTGATCCCACTGACAACCAGCATCAGCGCAATGAACGAGATCGAATAGAAATAGAATCGACGAGGAGTACCGATACCTGCATCAGGGCCATCCACCTTGCTTCTCCGACGCCAGGCAAACACGCCGTAGATGATTGCGCCGATGATCGCCAGTTGAATCAGGACTGGAATGATGATTAAGGGTGACATCTATTTGCACCGCCTCTGGATTGGGCCGAAAGACCGGATTCGCGTGTGATCAGTTCCCGCCTCTGGACGGGGCAGGATCCGACACGAGTGGCGACCTGGTACACCGATTGCCGAGCCACGTGTGACCAAGCAGAAGCCACTCGCTGTCAAACTGGCGAAGCCCGAAGTCGTAGGATGTCTCGTATTCAGAAGGGCCAAATTTGCCGCCTCCTGATGAACGGACAACACCTACAGTCACGACGGTCGTGTCACCGACGAGCCTGGTTTCCTTCAGGGTAATTCTTGCTTCTGAGATGCTGTCCAAGTCCCGTCGGGATTCCAATGCGAATAGCTGGAAAGAGCAGTCTTCACTCAGGTCTGGGGACCAGAGTGCCTCAGCGACCTCGAAGTCCCCATCGACAAGCGCTCTGACATACTGCTGTACTGCAGATTCAGGAGTGCCGGGGTCAAACTCGGCCTCCCCTCTTGCAATAGATAAGACGATGCTGGCAGCAAGAAGAATCGCCAGGATCCCCCCACCGCCAATCAGCCAGTACCGTTCCATGAACTCCACCTTCATCTGCCGTACAGCCACTCATGGCGACGACCTTGCAGGTTTGCAGGCAGTGTACGGCACGTGGAACCGCCAACAAGGTCTGCGCGTATCTTTGACATAAGGTACAAAAGTATCCCCAACCCACCCGATTGACACTTTTTTGGGGCCGTTGCTACACTTCCCAAGAGCCTTCGATCAGCCAAATGGAGTCCATTATGCCCGATGGCTACGACATCAACTGGATGGCTGTGTTGCTGGTGGCGGGAGTGGGCTTCGCCGCGATGGCAGCTCTGTTCACCGCATCCTATATCCTCGCGCCGAGGCGGAAATCTGAAGCCAAGGACATCCCCTACGAGTGCGGAATTCCCCCTGCCCCATTCATGTGGTCGCAGATACAGATCAGGTACTATGTGTTTGCTATCCTGTTTCTGATCTTCGACGTTGAAGCAGTGTTCCTATTCCCGTGGGCATTGGTCTTTCTGAAGACCATCCCCGCTGTCTTCTACGAAATGCTGATCTTCATCGGCATCCTGTTCTTTGGGGTCATCTATGGCTGGCGAAAGGGTGTATTGCAGTGGAGATGAGCCTTGGACAAGGATATGAGCCCGGATCAGGCAACTCCCCGGCAGAGAGCATCTTCAACCGGGCACTTCCTAACGCGCTAACCGCGAAGTCGGATGAGCTATTCGCGCTCGCTCGGAAGAACTCCCTCTGGACGCTCTCATTCGGACTGGCATGCTGTGCAATCGAAATGATGAGCACGCACATGTCCCATCACGACTTCGATCGCTTCGGGATCGTAACATGGCCATCACCGAGGCAGGCTGACGTGATGATCGTCGCCGGGACTGTCGTCAAGAAGATGGCGGAGCCCATCAAGTTGCTCTACGAACAGATGCCCGATCCCAAGTGGGTCATCGCCATGGGGAGCTGCGCCACAAACGGCGGACCGTACTACCGCTCCTACTCGGTTGTAATGGGAGTCGACCACCTCATCCCCGTGGACGTGTATGTACCGGGCTGCCCTCCCCGACCAGAGGCGCTGATGCACGGCATATTGCAGCTCCAGGAAAAGATTCAGATGGACGCCAGGCAGCGTGGCGAGACGTCCTAGGCGCGAGCCTACCATCCCGGAGGCCCCGGTTGCCCTCGATGTCGCAGGCGAGGCTTTGTCCTCAACGTTGGCTGAGGTATTCGGCCCCGACTCTGATTTCCAAATTGGAGCCGCGGTCGATGAAGTAACCCTCACCGTCCCGGCTGATCAGGTCCCGGAAGTCTGCATGACCTGCAAGTCAGATCCTCGTTTGGAGTTCAACTACTTACGCTGTCTCTCCGTCGTTGACTACGTCGATTCAACCGGTGAGTTCGAGGTCAACTACCACCTGTACTCGCTGGACAGGCGCCACAAGATGGTAGTCAAGACACGTGTGCCGGAAGACAGCCCGGCTGTCCCGACCGTCACAGACGTCTGGAGCGGTGCAAACTGGTACGAACGGGAGAGCCACGATCTGTTCGGCGTTAAATTTGATGGACATCCCAACCTGGTCCCCCTGCTGCTCTATGAGGAGTTTGAGGGCTTCCCTGGACGCAAGAGCTTCCCGTTCCACGACTATGACGAGTGGTGACTCATACCACCACCACCAACCCACGCAGTTCACGCCCGCTTAGCGGAGACTAATGCAACTACAGGAACAGCCGACACAACAATCTGACGCCATCGACCTGATGGTCAATATGGGGCCTCAGCACCCGTCGACGCACGGGGTGTTCCGGCTCGTGATCTGGGTTGATGGGGAGAAGATCGTCAGGTCGGAGCCGCACATCGGCTACCTGCACAGGGGTTCCGAAAAGCTGTGTGAGGGTGAGCAGTACAGCCAGATCATCACGCTGTTCGATAGGCTTGACTACGTGTCAAACCTGAACTGCGAGCTGGCAATCTGCATGGCTGCTGAGAAACTGATGGGACTCGAGGTCCCGGAACGCGCCGAGTATATCCGGGTCATCCTGTGCGAGCTGAATCGCATCGCAAGCCACATGCTCTTCTACGGAGTGTACGGACTCGACGCCGGCGCGATGACACCGATTCTCTACGGATTCCGAGAGCGAGAGCGCGTGCAGGCACTGTTCGAGGCTGTAACAGGGGCGCGCATGATGCACAACTACATCCGCATCGGAGGCGTCAACGAAGATCTTCCCGACGATTTTTGCCCTCGCATGGCCGAGCTAATGGACCAGCTTGAGCGGGGCATCGAAGAGTGTGATGAGCTCCTTAGCCAGAATGAGATGTTCCTCGCTCGCACCAAGGGCATCGGCGCGATATCGGCTGAAGAAGCGATTGATCTTGGAGTAACGGGACCTGCGCTCAGGGCGTGCGGTGTGGCCGAGGACGTGCGCATTTCAGAGCCCTACTCGATCTACGACCGGTTCGACTTCGGGATCCCCGTCGGAACTTACGGCGACTGCTGGGACCGCTACTACGTTCGCGTCGAGGAGATGCGCCAGTCGCTAAGCATCGTCAGGCAGGCGATGGAGCAGCTTCCAGAGGGCGATATCGCGGCCAATGTCAGGAGAATCGCCCGGCCTCCAAAGGGAGAAGTCTACCTTCGGACTGAGTCGCCGAGAGGCGACTTCGGAGTCTTCCTCGTCAGCGACGGCAGCGACATGCCGTACAGGGTGAAAGTGCGTGCTCCCTCATTCTGCAACCTTCAGGCCCTTCAGGCGATGCTGCGTGACGCCTACATCGCCGACGCCGTGATAGTTCTCGGCTCGATCGACATAATCCTGGGCGAGGTCGACAGATGACCCTGCTCCAGGTCGTCTACTACACACTTGGAGCCGCCGCCCTTCTCGGGTTCCTGTCGTTCATCGTTCTCGTGCTGACCTATGCGGAGCGAAAGGCTCTCGCCAGGATCCAGATGCGGATGGGGCCTATGAGAGTGGGCTTTCACGGCACACTGCAGCCCTTCGCCGACGGCATCAAGCTGTTTACCAAAGAGGACATTCTTCCGTCCTGGGCAGACAGGCGGGTCTACTGGCTTGCTCCCA
Source organism: uncultured Dehalococcoidia bacterium (assembly GCA_964537915.1). Lineage (GTDB taxonomy): Bacteria > Chloroflexota > Dehalococcoidia > Lucifugimonadales > UBA1123 > VXRN01. The sequence goes on along the minus strand of CAZIDM010000001.1, from coordinate 18,594 downwards.
TCGCGGTATTTGTTCCATCGCTTCTGCTGTGGGTCACCCTGCCAATGGCCCGAGACCTCGTGCTGAGAAACCTCGACCTGGGTCTCTTCTATATAACTGCCATCTCAGTGCTGTCAGTAATGGGACTCGTGATGGCGGGATGGGGATCTGCGAACAAGTACGCGATGATCGGCGGGCTGCGTGCCGCCGGGCAGTTGGTCAGCTACGAGATCCCTTTCATCATGGCGATAGTAGGCGTAGCGATGCTCGCCCAGTCGCTGGACCTAACTGAGGTCGTGGACGCGCAGGCAAACTTCGGATACGCCCTGTTACAACCGGTCGGGATATTCCTGTTTCTGACGGCCGGACTCGCAGAACTCGGACGTACCCCCTTTGACATCCACCATGCTGAGTCAGAAGTCGTCGGCGGCCCTTTCGTGGAGTACAGCGGCGCACACTGGGCAGCGTTCTTCCTGGCCGAGTACCTGAACACGTTCACAGTCGCAGCGCTAACCGTCCTCCTGTTCCTCGGAGGATGGAGATGGCCCGCGATGCCATTTGACGGGCTCGCCCACTCGACACTGTCGCTGGCGTGGTTCCTGGTGAAGACCGCGCTCGTGATCTGGCTCATCTTCTGGATAAGAGGCACATTCCCCAGGCTTCGCATCGACCAGCTGATGTCTTTCGGCTGGAAACTGCTGGTACCATTGTCGTTCCTGAACATCATCGCGACAGCCGTGGTCCTCTTCTATGGATGGCCGCTCTGGAGCTTGAGCATCATCTCTCTGCTATTATTGGGCGGCACCGTCTTTATCATCTTCAGGAATCCGGGGACGGATATGCAGCGCGAAACAGTGCGCGTTGTCTCTGCACAGGATTTAAGGCGAAATCCGACGGCTGACTCTGCCGACGCGTGAGTGTGAAGCCGTCGTAACTCGAGCATCACTTAATGGTTGGCTTTCTCGAAGGGCTTTTGGTAACGCTGAAGACAGCGCTGCGAAAGCCGGTCACACTCCAATATCCAGAGCCTGACAAGCGGCACAAGGTGGCCCAGCGGTACATGGGCTTCCCTGCCCTCTTGTGGGATGGCGACGTCCCGGAGCCTTACTGCACCGGGTGCATGGTCTGCGTTCGGGCCTGCCCGACACAGTGCATGAGCGCCCAGATGACGGACAATCCCAAGTTCGAAACTGAGGAGAGCCGCCGTCGCAAGATCATCGAGGACTTTGAAATCAACCTCGGCAGGTGCATCCTCTGCGGCATCTGCGTAGACGTCTGTAACTTCGACGCCATCGAGATGAGCCACGAGCACGAGCTGAGCAAGTACCAGCGAAACGGCAACCGGGTCGATCTGGACATGCTGTTGGACATGGGTCGCAACTACCAGGTCGAGACGGGCTGGCGTCCGACAAATCCATCGAAGAACAGCGGCGTGCCGATCAAGAAAGAAGAAGGCGAGGACCCTCCAAGACGACGCCCCTCTCGAAACAGGGCCGCTGAAGCTGCCGACGAGAGTGCGGAAACGCCTCCCAGCGTCGCAACGGCTGTTGCGGAGCCTGAAGAGACAGGTCCACCCGCCAAGAACCCCGATTCCGACTGCTGATGGTCTCACAGTCGCTCGTATTCTTCTTCATTTCAGCCGCCCTCGTCGTTATGGGCGGTCTCGGTGTCGTACTCACCCGCAACATCGTTTACGCAGCCTTTGCCTTATTGGCTGCAATGCTGGGAGTAGCCGGAGTATTCCTGCTCATGTTCGCTGAGTTCCTGGCGCTGGTGCAGGTGCTCATCTACGGTGGCGCAGTTGTGATAGTAGTCCTGTTCTCGTTGATGCTGACTCGCATCCAGGACTTCGAGAACCTCACTGATCATCGACAGTGGCCCCTGGCGGCCCTGTTCGCGTTAGGCGTCTTTGCTCTGCTGGTTGCCGCGGCACTCACGACAAGCGTGCGCGTAGTGGAGCGACAGAGCCTTGGATTCCGCGAACTCGGGGAGAGCCTGTTCACAGACTGGGCAGTCCCGTTCGAGGTGGCTTCCCTCGTTCTCCTGGTCGCGTTGATCGGCTCAATCGTCCTTGTAAGGACAACCGGTGGCCGCGATTGATTGAACTCGCGCACCTCCAGATTCTCGCAGCGGCGCTCTTCTCGATTGGGCTATACGGTGTGCTCGCCCGAAGGAGCGCCGTGCTCATCCTGATGTCGATTGAGCTGATGCTCAATGCCGTCAACATCAATCTGATTGGGTATGCCGCATTCGTAGACTTCGGCGAAGCACAGCGAGCCCTGGGCCAGGTGTTGATAATCTTCGTAATCACGATTGCCGCCGCTGAGCTGGCGCTGGCAATCGCGATCATACTCAGACTCTACCGGAATCGCAGCTCAGTAAACGTGGACCAGATCGACGCCCTAAGGTGGTGACCAAATCTGTTACACGGACCACACCTGTTGAATGACTGAAACCATCGGCACAAACTGGGCCTGGGTGATACCCGCTCTGAGCGCGGGAGCCTTCTTCATAGTCCTACCCTTCCGTCGCTATCTGCCCATCCAGGGCGCGCCAGTCTCCATAGCCGCAATCCTGATCGGATTTATTCTCTTCTGGTTGGTACTGGCAGACCTGCTCTCGACTGGCGCTGCCGACCTGAGTATCAGATGGCTCAGCGTCGGGGACACCACCCTGACCTGGGGCACGACTGTAGATCAGATCTCAGTCACGATGTTGGGCCTCGTCACGTTTGTGGCGCTGCTGGTGCAGGTGTACTCGCTCGGATACATGAAGCATGACGGGGAGTACGACCCCGGGCTGGGACGCTACTACGCGGTCCACTCTCTCTTCGTCGCGGCGATGCTGGCGCTGGTCCTGGCCGACAACCTCATATTCCTGTACATCACCTGGGAACTGGTGGGACTGGGCTCATACCTGCTCATAGGATTCTGGTACGAGCGACGCTCAGCCGCTGAGGCGGCGAAGAAAGCATTCATCACGACGCGAATCGGCGACGTGGGGCTTCTGATTGGGATAGTCCTGCTCTTCAGGGCCACCGGGACCTTCGACATCTCCACGCTCATTCACATTGCACAGAATGGCGGCATCGAACAGGGAACGCTCAACCTGTCGATGTTCCTGATATTCCTTGGAGCGATGGGGAAGTCCGCGCAGGTGCCATTCCATGTTTGGCTCCCAGACGCGATGGAGGGTCCTACACCGGTTAGCGCCCTGATCCACGCGGCCACGATGGTCGCGGCCGGGGTATATCTCGTGGCGAGGCTTATGCCCCTGTTCGAGTTGACTCCTACCGTGCTCGTGATCGTGGCGTCGGTCGGCGTAGTGACCTTCCTGTTTGCCGGGACCATCGCACTGGTTGTGACCGACATCAAGCGTGTGCTTGCCTACTCCACCGTCAGCCACCTTGGACTCATGATGCTGTCTCTCGGAGCAGGCGGGGTCGGAGTGGCGCTGTTCCACCTTGTGGCCCATGGCGCGGCGAAAGCGATGCTGTTCCTCGGTGCTGGCAGCGTCATGCACGCCATGCACGAGGAGACGGACATCCGCAAGATGGGCGGCCTGATTCGCAGGATGCCTGTCACCGGCTGGACATTCCTGATCGGAGCGGCATCCCTTGCTGGCGTCATCCCCTTGGCCGGATTCTTCACCAAGGACGAGGTGCTGCTGCGGGTGCTCGAATATCGTCATCCAGTGTTCATAGTGCTGGCACTGGCGGGTGTCGTCCTCAGCGCGCTGTACATGGCGCGTCTGACGTTTGCCACTTTCTTCGGAGAGCCGAAATCCGACCACTCTGAAGTTCACGAATCGCCTCGGGTCATGACGGTGCCTCTACTCCTGCTGGCAGTTCCCGCGATTGGCGTCGGTTTCTTCGCCTTCGGCCTGGGGGACTCCTACAAGGGATTCGCGGGCTTCATCGACGGCCAGAGCAAGTTCCACCTGAACATCTGGCTCACCGTCGTATCACTGATTCTGGCAGGTGCCGGAATCTGGATCGGATGGGCCGCATACATCCGAGGTTCACTCTCGACAGAGTCGATCATCGACCGATTCCAATCTGTCCATCGTGTGCTGGCCGCAAGGTACTACGTCGACGAGGTATACCAGTGGGTGATTGACCGGATCGTCCTGGTTTTTGGCAGGCTGGTTGCCACGTTCGACAGGGTCGTGGTCAACGACACGGCGGTCGATGGCTCGGCCGACAGCGTCAAGATCTCAGGCTTTCGCATGAAGTTCGTCCAGACCGGACGAATCTACAACTACGGCATGGCTATGGCGGCAGGGGTTGTGGTGCTGTCTCTAATCTGGTGGATCGTCCAGACCTAGCATGTTCGGCTTCGATCCATACGTACTGCTGATGCTGATTGTGCTTCCCCTGGTCGGGGCAGGCGCGATTCTGGTCACACCCGGCGGCAACGTCAGGGCAATACGCGTCGAGGCCGCCGCTGCCGCGACCGTAACAATGTTGCTCTCGGTCTACGTCTTCCTGGCCTACGATCAGTCTGCCGGAGGAATGCAGCTCGAGCGGGTCTGGCAGTGGCTTGCGATGCCCGGTCCGTGGCCACTCGGCGACCACGCCATCACCCTGCATCTCGGAATCGACGGCATTGCGGCGCCGATGGTGCTGCTGACAGGCATTGTGCTGTTCACCGGTGTCCTGGTGTCATGGAAGATCGGCGAAGGCGAGGAGCGCTCGAAACCTCCCAAGGCCTACTTCGTCCTCTACCTGCTGCTGCTGTCAGGCGTGTTCGGCGTGTTTGTGACGCTGGACATGTTCTTCTTCTTCTTCTTCTATGAACTCGCGGTGCTCCCTATGTACCTCCTGATAGGTGTCTGGGGAAGCAGCTCCACGTTCCCGACTTTCAGCCGCACCAAGGAATACAGTGCGATGAAGCTGATGGTCTACCTGGTCGCGGGCAGCGTCCTGATCTGGGTGGCGATGCTAGCCATCTTCGTCGAGGGAGGACTGGGAACATTCAACCTCGTGTCCCTCGAACAGGTGACGTTCTCAGACAACTTCCAGAAGGTCTTCTTCCCACTCCTGATGGTCGGCTTCGGTGTGCTGGCTGGTCTCTGGCCTTTCCATACGTGGTCGCCGGACGGGCACGTCGCGGCTCCCACCGCGGTCAGCATGGTCCACGCCGGGGTTCTCATGAAGTTGGGAGCGTTCGGAATCATCAGAATCGGCATGATGCTTATGCCCGAGGGCGCCCAGGCGTGGATGCCCGTTCTGATCGGACTTGGCACGGTCAATGTCATCTACGGGGCGTGGTCTGCCATTGGGCAGAACGACCTCAAGTACGTCATCGGCTACTCCAGCGTCAGCCACATGGGCTACGTGCTGATGGGCATAGCGACACTCAACCCACTGGGACTGAGCGGAGCGGTACTGCAGATGTTCAGCCACGGAATCATGACAGCGCTCTTCTTCGCCGTCGTTGGCGCTGTCTACGACAGGACGCACACACGAGACATCTACACGCTCGACGGCCTCGCCAAGCGAATGGGGTTCACCGCCACGATGTTTGCTATCGCGGGGCTAGCCTCACTCGGCCTGCCCGGATTAAGCGGCTTCGTTGCTGAACTGCTGGTGTTCCTGGGGCTCTTCCAGACCTACCCGCTGCTTGGAGTTCTCGGGATCATCGGCGCGGCCATAACCGCGGTCTACATCCTCAGGCTGCTGGCGCGCGTCTTCTTTGGCCCCCTGGGGGAACGCTGGGAAGACCAGACCGATGCGAGCGGCCTGGAAAGGGTCTCGACTCTTGTGCTCGCCGGATTCATCCTGCTGGTCGGCCTGTTCCCGTTCCCGTTCATCAGGGTCATTGAGACCGGCGTGTTCGAAGTGCTCGCCAGATTCGGAGACGCAGGATGAGCAACAACTTCCTGCTTCTCACTCCAGAGTTCATGGTGACCGGACTCGCGTTCGCCATCCTGACGCTCGACTTTTTCATCGGCAGAGACAGGAAACACTGGCTCGGGTATGTCGCCGCCGCCGGGCTTGCAGTCACGCTCGTAGTGATGCTGGTGTACCAGTGGAACACTACGGACAGCCTCTACGACGGCCTAATCTCCATAGATGGCTACTCCCTGTTCTTCAGAGCCGTATTCCTTGTGATGGCTATTGTCATCGTGCTGTCCTCAATCGAGTACGTACGCAAGAACCTCGAATATCCAGGTGAGTACTACGCCCTCCTGGTCTTCGCCGTCGTCGGCATGATGCTGATGTCCGCTTCACGCGAACTCTTGACCGCGTACATCTCGCTTGAGCTGCTTAGCTTCAGCCTCTACGTGCTGGTCTCGTTCGATCGTTACAACCCGAAGTCAAACGAGGGCGGCACGAAGTACATTCTGCTGGGGGCCGTGTCCTCGGCACTGCTGCTCTTCGGCATCAGCCAGATCTTCGGACTAACCGGCACGACCAGGTTCGACGAGATCGGCAGCGCTCTGAATGCCGCACGTGAGATCAGCCCGGGAGTCCTGGTAGGCCTCGTAATGATCATCGCGGGCCTCGGCTTCAAGGTAGCCGCCGTCCCATTCCACATGTGGGCTCCTGACGCATACGAGGGCGCGCCGATTCCAATTACTGCGTTCCTGGCAGTCGCATCGAAGGCCGCTGCGTTCGCGTTGGCTCTCAGGTTCTTCGCTGAATCAATGCTCCCGATAATCGACGAATGGCAGATTATTCTCGCGATCCTGGCAGCACTAACGATGACCATTGGCAACCTCGTGGCGCTGGCCCAGACCAATCTCAAGCGACTGCTTGCCTACTCCAGCATCGCCCACGTCGGATACCTGTTGATGGGACTTGTCGCGCTTGCCGCTGTCGAGTCAGACGGCGACGTTCAGCGCAACGTTTCGCATCTTGCCACTAACGGCCTTATGCTCCACCTTGTCGCATACGGCATCACCAACTCTGCGGCCTTCCTGTGCCTCGCCGCCTTCTACAACGAAACGAAACGGGACGACATAGCCGACCTCGCTGGCTCTGCCCGCCGCGCGCCGTTCCTCTCGCTGGTCATGGCGGCAGCGCTGTTCTCCCTGGCCGGCCTGCCGTTCTTCGCGGGATTCGTGAGCAAGTTCTACCTGTTCAGTGCCGTGGCGGCGCAGGATCTGCTGTGGCTCGCCGGACTTGCGATCTTCACAAGCCTCCTCTCGCTCTACTACTATCTTCAGGTCATGCGTCAGATGTACATTGAGGAGCCGAGGGTGTCAGGCGCGATCCGTGTTCCAAAGGTGACGGTCGGGCTGTTGGGAGTGCTGCTGGTCGGCATGGTTCTGGTCGGAGTGTACCCCGCACCCCTCATGGATGTGATTCAACACGCCAGCGAGGCCCTATTTGCATCCATTGGCTGAACGTCGCAGGTAAGAGAAGGACACTGAATGGCAGAGGAGAATCGATGGTAAGCGAAAACGGATACTCCAGCGCGATGGTGGTCATCGCCCATGCTGACGATGCCGAGTACGGCTGCTCTGGCACAGTAGCGAAGCTATGCGCGGAGGGCTGGGAGATGACCTACGTCCTGTGCACAGATGGCAGCAAGGGCAGTTCAGATCGCGAGATCACCGAAGAAGAGCTTTCAGCCATGCGACGGGAGGAGCAGGTCAATGCGGGCAAGGTACTCGGCCTGAAGGACGTGGCATTCCTGGGATATCCAGACGGCTACCTCCAGCCTACGCTTGAGGTCCGCCGGGACATTGCTCGCGAGATTCGCAGATACAAGCCCGATGTCCTGATCTGCCAGTACCCCCTGCGCGTCCTGGATGGCGGCTGGGGAGTTGGCCATCCCGATCACCTTGCAGCCGGCGAAGCGGCACTCGCGGCCGTTTTCCCGACCGCCAGAGACCACATGACTTTCCCGGAGCTGTTGGAGGATGGCTTCGAGCCCCACAAAGTGGCCGAGGTCTGGATCATGGGCCACCCGGACCCGGACGTTCGTATTGACGTGACCGACCACATGGAGACGGCCGTGAAAGCCCTAGCCGAGCACCACTCGCAGACTGGCGGGCGTCCATATCAGGAACTCCTCCCCCGAATGCAGGAGTGGCGCCGGCAAGGATCGGAGGGCACCGGAATGCTCTACTCCGAGACTTTCAAGAAGATCCAGTTCAGGCGTTAGCTGACACCAGCCTCCTTCAGGGCCTTCGTGACCACTGCGGGTGACATGGGCAGATCTGTAAGCCTCACTCCGGTTGCGTCGTAGATGGCGTTGGCTATCGCGGCCATAGGCGGCACGATTGAGACTTCGCCAACTCCCCTGACTCCGTATGGATGTCCGGGGTTGGCAACTTCCACAATCACAGTGTCGATCATGGGCAGGTCCAGGCTGGTGGGCATCCTGTAGTCGAGGAACGTCGAGTTCTGCATCGTGCCGTCGTCCCCGAAGTAGTACTCCTCGTTGAGCGCCCAGCCAATACCCTGCACCGCTCCTCCCTGGATCTGTCCTTCGACGTAACTGGGATGGATAGCCTTGCCTGCGTCCTGAATTGCGGTGAAACGCAATATTTCGACTTTGCCAGTCTCGGGGTCAACCTCTACGTCCACAACGTTGATAGCGAATGCACTCCCAACACCGCCTGGGTTCACGGTCGCCCTGCCCACAATGGGGCCTCCTGTGCCATTTAGCTGCGTGGCAATGTCCTTGAAGCTGATGCTCAGCTCGGTATCCTGCCGGTGCCTGAGGGTGGCGTTCTCGTATTCAATGTCGTCGGGTTCGACCTCCCAGATCCGTGCGGCACGCTGTATGAGCTGTGTCTTTGCGTCCTGCGCAGCCTCGTAGCAGGCACGTCCCATCTTGAACGTGACTCCACTTCCACCTGCGCCGGAGCTGTAGCCAATGGAGTCGGTATCGACGATTGCCGGACGCACGTCGTCGACAGGAATCTGGAGCACTTCGGCGACATGCATGGCCATGGCTGCCCGGCTTCCGCCGATATCCGGGGATCCCTCGACCAGGCTGACAGTGCCATCCGGATTGATCGAGGCTACCGCAGAGGCAGGCCCGGAACCATTGAACCAGGCGCCCCCGGCAACTCCTCTACCCTGTAGTTTTCCTTCGAGCTTGGACTGAAGGTGTGGATGGTCGCGAGTTGCTTCCAGGACCTCCCTGTTCCCAATTCTCGGATATCTCGGCCCGGCAACCTGTCGGGTGCCTTCTTCGGACGTGTTAATCAGTCGGAGTTCAACAGGGTCCATATCGAGCTTCCGCGCCAGTTCATCGAGCGCCTGCTCTGCTGCGAACGCAGCCGCTGGCGACCCTGGTGCGCGGTAGGCCGCCGACTTCTGCTTGTTGACCAGTACGTCCACGCCTTCGACAAGGGCGTTGGGGATGTTGTACGGCCCAAACATCGTCCTGCAGCCGGAGGCCACTGGCGACCCGGGGAATGCGCCGGCTTCATAGGTCAGATGTGCCTCGGCAGCGGTGATCTCACCTGTCGCCTTTGCACCGAGTTTGACCGTTATGTGAGTGCCGGAAGTCGGGCCGCTGCCCACGAACACCTCTTCACGAGTCATGACAATCTTCACAGGCTGGCCGGTCTTCTCTGAGAGCTTTGCCGCCAGCGGCTCCAGGTACACGCCGCCCTGACCTTTACCTCCAAACCCGCCGCCGATCTCCATCGGCACCACCTTCACGCGGGACACGGGGATGTCGAGTATCGTGGATGTGTGATCGCGGACCGCAAAGTGACCCTGGCTGCTGCACCAGACGGTCACGTAGCCGTCGCTGCCCCAGTGGGCGGTTGCCGCGTGAGGCTCGATGTACCCCTGGTGTACGGCCTGTGTCGTGTACTCCTCTTCTACGACAACGTCAGCCTGCTCGAATCCCTCATCGAGGTCGCCAATGCTGAACTCAAACCGGTTTGCGAGGTTCGTTTGCTGGTCTGAGTCGCCCCAACCGCCTGCACGCAGCGTCGGACTGTGCACGGTGAGAAGACGCTCGTGGAGAATCGGTGCGTCGGGCGCCAGTGCGCTTTCGGCGTCCAGGACATGAGGAAGCACCTCGTAGTCCACGTCGATCATGTCCAGCGCCTGCTCTGCAGTGGCGAGGTCTGTCGCGGCGACCGCTGCGACGACGTGCCCTCTGTACAGGGCCTTCTCTCTTGCTATCACGTTTCGACTGTAGAAGCCGTAGTTGACTGCTGCACCTTCCGACTGGTCGGTGAACTCGGCAGAAACCTCCGGCATGTCCCCAGCCGTCACGACAGCCTTGACCCCGGGAAGCGCGAGGGCGCGTGACGCGTCTATCGACCGGATCCGGGCGTGGGCATGGGGACTCCTCAGACACTTGCCGTGGAGCATTCCAGGCAGATGTATGTCCGCACTATACCGGGCACGTCCCGTCACTTTATCCAGCCCATCCGGACGTACCGGCCTTGAGCCAACAGTTTCAAACTCCTCGTTGGATAGCACGAGGTTCGGTTCATAAGTCTGAGTCGCCATGAGTCGCCTCCGTGGCAAGTATTTTGGTTGTCCTGCAGGCCGTAATGTATCACGAGACACGTAGAGTTGGTTAGTGACCGATTCACAGGCAGATTGCCCAGGAGACTGATACCATGACGCGCGACGATTGCCGAACATGGTCACGGGGAGAAATACTGGAACATGCCAACCGTCAGTGCCATAAACCTCGCGCCCGTGAAGTCTCTGGGTCTGCTCGGCACCGATAAGGCCGAGATAACCTCGCGAGGCATTGACGGGGACAGGCGCTTTATCGTTCTCGATGAGACTGGCAAGGTAGTGACTCAACGCCAGCTAGGCCAACTCACGCAGGTCATCGCCGAGTACGACACGGACCAGAACCGGCTGAAGATGACGTTCCCCGATGGCCGCGTCATCGAGGATCAGCCCATTCCGGCCGAGTCCACGGCAACCGTGCTCTGGGGCCGGGTTGTGGAGGGCAAGCAGGTCGGAGGCCCCTGGGCAGCGACCCTATCCGAGTTCTGCGGAACTGAGTTGAGCCTGTTCGAGTCGAACAACCCTGGAGTGTCCTTCGACGAGTACCCGGTCTCGATAATTTCCCAGGCATCGATCGACTACCTGACCGGCCTGACAGGTGGATCAAAGACATTCGAGGCAGAGAGATTCAGACCCACGATATTGCTCGACGGCTGCGATCCGCACGAAGAAGATTCGTGGCTCGGCAAGGGAGTCCGCATCGGCGAACGACTGAGGCTGCGACTAGTCGCTCGCGACCCGCGATGCGCGATCACCACTCTGGACCCGTCAACCGGCGAACGCGACTTCGATACACTAAGGCTGATCCTGAGCTACCGTCCCAGCGTCCGTGCCGCGTACTTCGGTGTGTACGGGATCGTCGAGTCTCCCGGAACGGTGACAGTCGGCGATGAGATCCAGGTGACTATATGACCCGCCTGACGGGCGCTGGCAGATCGTGCGACGGCTCGTCGGCGATGGTCCTGCGCGCGTATAGCGGGGCGAGCTCGTCGTCTCCAAGTCCAAGGAGCCCACGGAACACGTCGGAGTTGTGTTCGCCATACAGCGGCGAGGCCTTCCTGATGATCCCAGGCGTTTCCGACAGCTTCCAGGGCATTCCAGGGTAGGGAAATACTCCCATTTCGGGATGCTCCATTGGTTCGTAGAAGCCGCGCGCGTGGAAGTGCCGGTTGCTGACCATCTCCCAGTTCGCCAGCACAGGAGCCGCTGGGACTCCCGCGTCCTGGAGAATCGCAGTGGCCTCGTTGTGGTCGTACCGGCTAGTCCACTCAGAGATTGCAGCGTCGATCTCGTCGTGGCGCGCCTGACGGCCCGTTTCAGTTATCAGATCGGTATCTTCCCCCAGGTCTGCGCGACCGATGGCCGCGGCCAACGCCCTCCACTCATCAAGAGTTCTGACGCAGAGCGCAAGCCAGCTGTCCTCGCCGAACGATGGATAGCAGCCCTGTGGCGCGTGTAGCGGATGTCGATTTCCCCTGCGTTTTGCGAGGTTGCCCGTTACCGTATACTCCATGATCGCCTCAGGGAAGAACGTGATGCCGTTCTCGTGGAGAGACATGTCGATGTACTGGCCCTCGCCAGTAGTCTCGCGATGGTGCAGCGCTCCGAGTATGGCGATGGCTGCGTGGGCCCCTGTAACCGGGTCAGCGTAGAACAGCGTGCTCCGATACGGGCGATCGTCGTCAGCATATCCAGTCGCCGCCGCAAGTCCGCAGCTTGCTTCGACATTTGCCCCGTAGGCCACGTAATCGCGGTCCGGACCTGTCTGACCGAACCCCGAGATCGACACCATGATGATCTGCGGGTTCACTCCATGCAGCACGGGATACTGGAGATTGAAGTTGCGCATCACCCTGGGACTGTTGTTTTCCAGAACGACGTCCGACTCGTCAACCAGTTTCAGGAAGAGTTCCCTGCCCGCATCGTCATCGAGGTTGAGCGTGATTCCCAGCTTGTTCCGGTTCATCTTGTTGAAGTAAGCAGCGCGATTGTAGTGGTGCCTGAAGGGGTCGCCTCCTGGGTACCGCCCTCCTCGTGTGGCGGGTCGATCCGGCGCCTCAATCTTGATGACCTCCGCACCCAAGTCTGCCAGGTGCCTCGCAGCGAGCGGCCCGGCCCAGTTAGCCGTCAGTTCCAGCACGCGAACGCCGGCCAGAGGTCCGCGTCTACTGTCCCGACTGAGCGGAGCAATCTCATCCCGTGCAATTGCGCGAAAGGGTCGATAGCTGGGGGCGAAGCTGAAGCCAGAGGCCTCGTCTAGCGTCGGTGCGGGTCGCCTTATGCCCGCCGGGGTCTCAGAGTACATATAGGGGAACCCCGGCATGGTCGTTCTGCCAGCCTTTGGATGATCGACCTGCTGGAACCACTCCCTGGATTGAAGCTGGGACGAGCCGAGCAGGTCGGCGGCGTCATTTACGGGGGTTACAGGCACACGCAGCTCCTGTCCGGCCCTGAAGATCTCGTCTTTGGTCTTGTCGGAGCACCACTCGGTCAACAGCGCAACCAGCTTTTCCCGGTTATCTGCCCAGCTCTGACGGTCTGCGAAGTCCTCGTGGTCGATCAGCTCAGGTCGATCTATCAGGACAAGAAAAGTCGGGTCCCATCTGAATGGGAAGAACCACACCCAGCCGTCACGACATGGGATGCAGTCCGGCCCGGTCCGACGTAGCACGACGCCCTCGTGGGTCCACGAGGTCGACGTCCATGCGTGGGCCGACAGCATCGCCTCCACCGACGATACATCCACCTGCTGACCCTGCCCGGTCATGCGAGCCCGCCTGAGCGCCGCCAGTGTCGCAATTGCGGCCTGTGCTCCGCCATGTAGCATGGGCTGGTTGTTGTTCATCATCAGCGGCTCACGATCAGTGTGGCCACCGAAGTACATGTACCCGGCCATCGCATAGTCAGTGATCTCGTCAGACTTCCAGTGGCTATTTGGCCCAGTCTGGCCGAAGTGCGTAACAGAAGCCAGCACCAGCGCCCGGTTGGCATTCGACAGCACTTGGTAGCCGAGTCCCACTGAGTCCAGGTAGCCCGGCTCGAAGCTCTCAACGACAACGTGCGCCGCCCTTGCGAGTCCGAGTACCCTCTCACGTCCGGCTTCGGTCTCAAGGTCACACACGACGCTTCTCTTGTTCGCGCCGTAGTACAGGAACATTCCGCTGGATTCGAGGTCGGGTTCGCCGGAATATGGCCCGACGTGTCGTAGGGGATGTCCGGAACCGGGGCGCTCTACAAGCACGACCTCCGCCCCAAGATCGGCGAGTATCTTCGTGCAATACGCGCCGCCGATTGAGTCGCTCAGATCCAGGACGTTGACGCCATCCAACGCCATCTGATTTGCCATCGATTTCCACCGCCCACTGAAGTCTGGCGCAGAGGATAGCAACGTACGGCATGTGGTGACTAGTGAGGACACTGCGGGTTTGACGCAGGTTTGACCCCTCGGTTACATTCCTCGAACCGCTGAATCAACAGGAAGGTACACGCGATGACCACCCAGGCCGAAGAGTTCCAGCGAATACACTCATACCTACAGGGGCAGGGCGAGCGGTACACGTTCTCCGAACTCTGGTCACGGCTCATAAGAGCACGTATCACTGTGATGGATGCGGTCGAGGGCGTAACCCAGGAGCAGGCCGAGTTCAGGTTCGACCCAGACGAGTGGAGCATCTCGGAGGTCCTTCATCACCTGCTGACCAGCTCTGAGAGGGTGGCGGAGACCGTCGAAGCGCTGTCACGCGGCGAGTCGATCAATCCAGGACGAATAGACCCGCCACGAGAGGAGACCACTGAGCCCATCGGCGAACTCACGAGGCGGTTGCGAGAAGACTCGATAGCCTGGTCGGCGCTTACCCAGAATCTCCCAGATGCTCCGCCGAATGAGCCGACGGCTCCACACTCGATGTTCGGTGAACTGCACGCCCGCGCATGGTACCTGTTCCAGCGTGTACACGATCTCGACCATGCGGGACAGATCGAGAAGAACAAGCAGGCAGAGGGCTATCCGACGGCTGAAACGCAGTCATGAAGATCGCGGTAAACGTAACGACCGATTCTGCGGGCGACTGGGAGAGTGCCGCCTCATTCGCAATTGAAGCCGAACGACTCGGCGCCGAGTCGATCTGGACCGGCGAGTCATGGGGTTTCGACGCTATTACTCCCCTGGCCTACCTGTCCGCAAGGACGACCCGAATAGGTCTGGGCACGGGAATAGTCCAGCTAGGCAGCAGGTCGCCCGCGAACCTCGCCATGACGGCCATGTCGATGCAGTCCCTCTCAAACGGCAGGTTCCGGCTCGGACTCGGGACCAGCGGCCCGCAGGTGATCGAGGGCTGGCACGGCATCTCGTTCTCCCGCCCCATCCAGCGCACGAGGGAGATCATCGAGATAGTCAGGATGGTGACCGCAGGCGAGCGGGTTGCGTATGACGGCGAGGTGTACCAGCTTCCACTCCCCGACGGAGAGGGCCGCTCCATCCGTTCGAGTTCAGAGCCTGTTCACGTGCCGGTGTACATCGCCGCTCTCGGACCTCGCAACCTGGAACTCACTGGCGAACTCGCCGACGGCTGGGTCGGCGGTTCATTCATCCCTGAGACTGCTGAGGTCTTCCTCCAGCACATCAGGAAGGGCGCGGAACGTTCCGGCCGGACACTCGACGACCTGGACCTCCAGATTCCGCTGTCTGTGGAGTTCACCGATGACGTTGAAGAGGCCGGCAAGAGACACGCGCGAGGCTATGGATTCACCTTCGGCGCGATGGGCTCGCTCCGGAACAACTTCTACAAGAATGCCTTCGCGAGACAGGGTTACGAAGAGGACGTGAACGAGGTCCAGCGACTCTGGATCGCGCGCGAGCGTGAAGCTGCCCGCGAACGGGTCCCTGTCGAGCTCGCCATGAAGGCAAATCTGATCGGCACGCCGGAAATGGTTGCCGAACGCCTGAGAGTCTACCGTGACTCCGGTATAACCACCCTGCGACTGGGCCTCGCCGGGGAGGACATGGACCAGAAGCTGAACACGTTAGGCCTGACGATGGACCTGGTCAGAGGTATGGATAGCTCTGACTGAAGTCTGCTGAGCAGTCCGGAGACCGACTCAGGATTCAGTATCGCCCTGTTGGGGGTCGACCTTGGACCGGACTCCCCGTACCTCTTCCCTGAGGGCAGTCAGCATCCGCTCTTCTTCGTCGGACGTGAGTTCCATCTCCCGCATGATGGAAGCGGCCTCGGTCATAAGCTGCTGCCGCACCGTCGAATGGTCGGCGTCTGTCATATTGCCAAGACCGTGATCGAGCTCGGCGTTCGCGAGGCCTGAGACCGCAGCGTCCCAGCGCCTCATGAGATCAGCCTGGGGAGCGCCCTCGTCGTAGTCGAACTCGTCCCTGCGGAGTCCCATCACGAACGGCCATAGAATAAATGCGGCAGGGATAATTGCCAGCAAAATGCCAATCAGTACCAGCAAAGACTTCAGGCCCTCACGACACTGGCGCCAGTCCTTGCCGGTGCGACGGCGTGAACGGTCCTGCGCCGGGGTGACAGCGCGAATAAGGTTCCCAGCACCAGGAGAGGCCCAGAGGCCCACATCCACCACACCATCGGGTTGATCAGAACTCGGAATATGGCCGGACCTTCACGGTCGAACTCGGACGGCACTATGTAGAAGTCCTCGATGGGCGTGCTATGGATAGCGCCCTGTGTCGATGCGATCCTGAAAGCCGGGTACTCGGCCCGCAGAGCCTCCATGATTCCCAGGTAGCTGTCGCCCTTGAAGACCTCGAACCGGGCGTAGTCCTCCTGACGGTCCGGGAACGTCGCGTGCCTCGTGCCAATAAACGTGAAATTATAGTCGCCCACGGTGGCTGAATCGCCTGTCGTCATTGCGAAGTCCCGCTGCACGCTGTAGAACGACGACGCAATCGCACCGGCTGCCAGCATGATGATGGCCAGGTGAACTACGTACCCACCGTACCTCGGTCTGTTTGCGGCAAGCAGGCGCACAAATGCGACAGGGTATTCCTCGCCGCCCCGGTGACGTGCCAGCGTGCCTCTGAGCCACTCGTAGAGTATCCCGGTCACCACAAGCCCGCACGTCATGAAGGCGATTAGCGCCACAGGCCGAGTTACGCCCATCGCCAACAGCACGGCGCCGGTCAACAATCCGCCCGCGAGGGGTATTCGAACAAGCCTCAGCGTGTGAGATACGGTCGCCCTCCGCCACGGAAGGAGAGGCCCCAGTCCCATCATCAGCACGATAACCAGCAGCATCGGCCCGTTCACGCGATTGAAGAACGGCTGGCCCACCGTGACCACAGTGTCGTTGGCGGCCTCAGAGAATATGGGGAATATCGTCCCCCAGAGGGTGACAAACGCCACGGTGAGAAAGAGCACGTTTTGAGCGAGGAACACGCTCTCGCGAGACAGCGCCGACTCAAGATGGCCCCGGCTCCTGAGGGTGTCTGACTTCCAGATGAACACCGCCACGGAAACGACCAGGGTGACGATCATGAACGCCAGGAACACCCAGCCCATCGTCGATTGCGCGAACGAGTGCACCGACGGCACGGGTCCGCCACGGTTTATGAACATTCCCATCTGGGCCATGGTGAAGCCGACGATGATGATTATCATGTTCCACATTCGGAACATGCCCCTGCGTTTCTGGACCATGATCGAGTGAACGAACGCGGTCATGGCCAGCCACGGCATCAACGCGGAGTTTTCGACCGGGTCCCACGCCCAGTATCCTCCCCAGCCCAGGATGGTGTAAGCCCACCAGGAACCCAGCATGAGTCCGACCGTGAGAATCACCCATGAGATCATCCCCCACAGACGGCCCTGGTCAACCCACTCGTCGTTTCCTCCCCTGTTGGCGAGCAATGCCCCAATGGCTATCGAAAACGGGATCGCTACGGAGACGAGGCCCGCCATCTGCAACGGCGGGTGAATGAACATCCCGAAGTGGACCAGCAGCGGATTGATACCCTGTCCGTCAATCGGAACGATCGCGAGCCGCGCGAGCGGGTTTGCGAGAAACACCATGACCCCGAGCAGGAACGCCAGCACCAGCGCCATGATCCCGGTGGCGTATGGCGACGTGTACGGCAGCGCCTTTCTAATTCCGGCGACTGCGATGAGCGCCATCAGAGAGAACACGACTGCGATGTACAGCATCGACCCCGAATTCCCGGCGTAGAATGCGACCCACGTGTACGCCTGCGGCATCGCAAGACTGCTGTTTTCGGCGACGTACTTGACCGAGAAGTCGTTGGTGACGAAAGCGTATACGAGCGCCGCCGTGGACACGAGGAGCAGAGGGAGGACGCTGTAGAAAGCATACCGTCCGCTGACGAGCAATTCAGAAGAGCGCCTCGACACGCCGAGGATCGATGCCGCAGCAGCATACACTGATGCCATCAACGCAAGAACAAGGGCTATCTGGCCGGCCTCAACGATCACGGCTGCGTACTCCTTCCTGCCAGACCATCTTCTCCACGATCTGGCGTCGCCTCTTCCGAGTCCTCAGGGCTCAGAGCGTCTTCAATTCTGGATACGTAGTCCCCACCCTCCCTGGCGTCTTCCTCAGCAGCTTCACGCTCGGCCTCCGCGCTCATGCGCATCCACTTGAGTGTCAGCAGCAGCGCCGCAATTGCCAGTGCAAATGCCACAGGGGGGACTATCCAGGCTGCGAGGCCGAATCCGGATGTCGGAGGCTCCATCAGGACGCTGGGGCCGTAGCGCTCCACGAGGAAGTCCTTGATTTGCTGGTCCGTCCATCCCTCGTCCAGCTTCTCTCGTACAATCGCCCGCATCTGGATTGACAGCGAGTTCTGGCTCTGGTCTATCGACTCGCCCGGGCAAACGGGACACATGATGCTCTTGTTCAGGGCTGTAGCCCGCTGCTCCACGTCGGACACACCGCTCTCGCTGATGGTCAGACACGCCGTTGAGACAGCGGCCATCAACATCAGAAGTGTCAGTAGCAAAGTGTGACGTAAGTATTCCACAGCGTTCAATTATAGCCTAACCTGCAGCCCTGAAGATGCCGGGGCGCCGGGAAAGGCCGGAGTCCCGGTCGTGGGGCGGGCCATTTCATAATTGAGTCTCATTGGAGTAGCTCGTTCGTGGTGAGCTTGTCGAACCATGAACGGGCGGCCCTTCGAC